>CAMCBZ010000100.1 GCA_945873145.1 uncultured Prevotella sp. | reverse complement strand
AAGAGAAAGTTGCCTGCCCGTTCCATCCGCTCGAAGTACATGGTCTTATCCACCAGATATTTGTTTTCCTTCCGCACCTGCTTAAAGTCGGAGATGCCGTAGGGAATGCGTTTGAAATCGTTGCTCATCGTTGACTGCTATGAATCTTTTCTGCAAATATACGTCTTTCTTTCCATATTTGCAAGTATTAAAAGCAAAGAAAACGCCACATCCTTTGGCTGTTTCGCTGATTTACATTAAATTTGTAAGAACAAACCGATTACAGCAGACATTATGGAAAACAAAGAGTTGCGCAACGCATGGGAATTCGCCGAGCACACCGGCATCAGCATCTTTCTTACCGGAAAGGCCGGAACAGGCAAGACCACCTTCCTTAAGGCACTGAAGGAGCATTCCTCCAAGCGCATCATCGTCGTGGCGCCTACCGGTGTGGCAGCCATCAATGCAGGCGGCGTGACCATCCACAGCTTTTTCCAATTGCCGCTCTCGCCCTATGTGCCGGGCACTACGTTCAAGGATCGCTACGACTTTGGCAAGGAGAAGCGACGCATCATCCGTACGCTCGACATGCTTGTCATCGACGAGATCTCCATGGTGCGCAGCGATTTGCTCGACGCCATTGACAATGTGCTGCGGCGCTATCGCGATCCGACACTGCCCTTTGGTGGCGTCCAGCTGCTGATGATCGGTGACTTGCACCAGCTCACGCCAGTGGTCACACCGCGCGACGAGGAGCTGTTGCGCCCTTACTACGATACGCCTTATTTCTTTGGCAGCCATGCGCTTCAGCAGACGAGTTATGTCACCATACAGCTCACCCATGTCTATCGTCAGCAGGACCAGGTGTTTATCGACATCCTCAATCATGTGCGCGACGGCGTGCCGACGGCAGAGGATCTCGCCCGTCTCAACACTCGCTGTAAGCCGATGTTCATACCAAAGGCTGAGGATGGCTACATCCGGCTGACCACTCACAACCGCATGGCCGACAGCTACAACGACAACGAACTGCATAAGCTGCCCGGCAAGCGCTATGTCTTCAAGGCTGAGATAGAGAAGGAGTTTCCCGAAAGCAGCTATCCTGCCGATGTCAACCTTGAGTTGAAGCAGGGTGCCCAGGTGATGTTCATCAAGAATGATCCTTCTCCCTCACACCTATATTATAATGGACGCATCGGACACGTCGTCGGCTTTGAGGAGGGCAAGATCATTGTGAAGTGTCCCGGCGACGACTACACCATCAGCGTGGAGCCTGCCGAATGGGAGAACACACGCTATGCCATCAACGAGGAGACAAAGGTCATCGAACCGCAGGTGCTCGGCGTCTTCCGCCAATACCCTTTGCGTCTTGCCTGGGCCATCACCATCCACAAGAGTCAAGGTCTGACCTTTGAGCACGCCATCATCGATGCGAGTGCTTCCTTCGCCTCGGGGCAAGTCTATGTGGCACTGAGCCGCTGCAAGAGTTTGGAGGGACTCGTACTCGCATCACAGATCCAGCCCCGCAACATCATCGGCGACGCACGTGTCAACGACTATATCGCCCGACAGCAGACTGAAGCCGAGAAGAGCATCGAGGCGCTGCCCGCCCTCAAGGAGGAATATTACCGCACGCAGCTCTACGATCTCTTTAACTTCATGCCGCTCTTTGCCGCTGAGCAGCAGCTCCACCGCCTCCTGCTGGAGTATTTCCGGCAGTTTCCCAAACTCACCAACTATCATGGTACGGTCATCGACCAGTTGAAGCAGAAGGTCATCGACGTGGCCTTGCGCTGGCGCACGGTCATCCAGCAGACATCCGCCGAGGGCTTGCACGCTCCTGCCTTCCTTGACAGGGTGAAGCGCAGCGCGGCTTACTTCATCACGGGACTGGAGGAGATGCTCCCCGACGCCATCGAGAAGACCAAGATGGCCAGCACCAACAACAAGCGCGGTATGCAGCTCTTCGACGAGCGCTACAAAGATCTCTGGCTGGCCTACCTGTCCAAGGACCGCTTGCTGCGGGCCATGGAAGAGACGCCCTTCACGGTCTCGGCCTATATGCAGGCCAAGCAGGAGGCTACGCTCGATGCCATGGATGTGGTGATGCCGGGTAGCAGACCGCGCAAGAGAAAGAGCAGCGTGGCCTCGCATGCGTCGGCTTCTTCAACAGATAGCGCCACACCCAAGTCTGCCAAGGCACCCCGTGTGTCCACCTATGTCCAGACCTACACGCTCTTTCGCCAAGGCAAGACACCGCAGCAGATTGCCGATGAGCGTCACCTGGCCCTCAGTACCATCCTCAGCCATCTGGCTCCTTACGTGAGTTCCGGTCAGATCAGTGCCGACAAGATCATCGATGGTGAGAAGGTGAAAGCCATCCGTCACGCCATCGCACAGTTGCCCGAGAATGCCACGACAGAGGAGCGCAAGGCCGCCTGTCCGCAGGATGTCACCCCCGCTGAGTTCTATTTCATTCTCAGAAGCATGCCGAAAGACAAATAGGGGCACAGTGGATATTTTCCGTG
>CAMCBZ010000099.1 GCA_945873145.1 uncultured Prevotella sp. | reverse complement strand
CTTATCCTCCGGCAACGGCGAGACGACATCGATCTCCTTGCCGGATACGGGATGGATGAACTGCACACGATGGGAAAGCAGCGAGATGCTGCCGTCGGGATTGCTGCGGCGTGCACCGTATTTCAGATCGCCCTTGATCGGGCAGTCGATATGAGCCAGCTGACAGCGGATCTGATGATGACGCCCCGTGAGCAGCGTGATCTCCAGGAGATGATAGCGGTCACTATGGCCGATGACACGGTATTTGAGCACCGCTTTCTTCGCCCCCGGCACCTCACGGTCGTAGGCGTAGCTCTTGTTTTGCTTCTCGTTGCGTGTCATCCAGTTGGTCAGCGTACCAGCCTCGTCAGCAGGTACGTTTTGCGTGATCGCCCAGTAAGTCTTGTGCACCTCGCCTTTACGGAACATCTCGTTGAGCCGCGACAGCGCCTTACTGGTGCGAGCGAAGACGACGAGGCCAGCCACAGGACGGTCGAGGCGATGCACCACGCCGAGGAACACGTTGCCCGGCTTGTGGTACTTCTCCTTGATATATTCCTTCACCGTTTCGGAGAGAGGCACGTCGCCGGTCTTGTCGCCCTGCACGATCTCGCCGCTCTCCTTATATACGATGATAATGTGATTGTCTTCGTAAACGACTTGCATTCAACACAACTTACATGTTCATGCCGCCATCGACCTGGATGACCTGACCAGAGACATAGCTGGAGAGGTCGGAAGCCAGATAGACAGCCGTGTCAGCGATGTCATTGACAGTACCTGCACGACGTACGGGGATATGGCTGACCCACTGCTTGCGAATGGGCTCAGGCAGTGCCTGCGTCATGGCAGTGTCGATGAAGCCCGGAGCGATGGCGTTGGCACGGATGCCCTTGGGGCCCATCTCCTGAGCGATGCTCTTTGCCAGAGCGATCAGACCAGCCTTGGAAGCAGAGTAGTTGCACTGACCTGCATTGCCATGCACACCGACGACAGAGCTCATGTTGATGATACGGCCGTCGCGCTGACGCATCATATAAGGAATACAAGCATGGATGAAGTTGAAGGCGCTCTTGAGGTTCACGGCGATGACAGCGTCCCACTGTGCCTCAGTCATGCGCAGCATCAGTCCGTCCTTGGTGATACCGGCGTTGTTGACCAGGATCTCCACAGAGCCGAAGTCAGCGACAACCTGCTTCACGGTAGCCTCAGTCTGCGCAAAGTCAGCAGCGTTGCTGGCGTAGCCCTTGGCTTTCACACCCAGCGCGTTGAGCTCACGCTCGGTCTCCAGACCGCCGTGCTCCTCGTCGATAGCGAGGTCGGTGAAGGCGATGTTAGCACCTTCCTGAGCGAAACGCAGGGCAATAGCCTTGCCGATACCACGGGCAGCACCGGTGATGAGCGCGGTCTTACCCTCCAATAATCCTTTCTTTTCCATAACGTTTAGAGTTGTTATTTAATCAATAAAGTTTTTCAAAATGTCATTGTCAGCGCAAAGTTACGAAATATTGACGGAATAAAAGCACAAAAAGTCGTTATTATTATGTAACTTTGTCGGTTGAAAGGCTTCACAATGGATAAGAAAGAGAAACAACATACACTATTGCTCACCCTGGCAGCGCTCATCGCTACCCTCGTGGTCGTGGCCGCTGTGGTCACCGCCTGGCACCAGTCCGACGACCCCGCTGACCAGCCCAAACACCAGATCTCGGCTGTCAAGCACCATGCCGACACAGTGCGCGACACCATGCGCCGTGCCCTCAAGCCTCAGCTGCTGAAACCCACACCCAAGCCCTCAACGATGATACAAGGCACGCTGCGGCGCACCGACGGCACGCCAGTAGCCGCGGTGACAGTCAGCAACGGCATCGAGTGCGTGAAGACCGACTCGACGGGCCACTACGCGTTGCGTCGCCGGGCCGCCGCACACTTCGTCTACTACACCGTCCCCGACTGGGCCGAGGTGCCCACGCACAGCCACAAGGACCACACGGCCTGCATCTATCAGCGCATCACGCCCGCTGACTCTGTATATGACTTCCGGCTGAAGCCGCTGCCCACGGGCAAGGAGAACCGCTATGCCATGCTCGTCTTCGGCGACCCGCAGGTGACCAACGCCTATAGTCCTTACTATACCGGCCCGAACGACAATCCAGTGAAGATCACCGATGTGGCCCGCTTCTCCAAGGAGACGATGACCGATGTCCGTCGGACGTTGAAGGCGCTGCCCGCCGATATGCCGGTATACGGACTGAGCATGGGCGACGACGTGCAGTATTATGGTGGCTTCAACGCAACGCTGGAGACGAAGATCCGCAAGACGCTCGGTGCCTCGCGCATGAGGCTGTTCTCGGTCATCGGCAACCACGATCAGGACGGAAAAGACCTCTACAAGCGCAAATGGGAAGAGGCCTGGGGACCCACCGACTACTCCTTTGACCGTGGCGACGAGCACTATGTGTGCTTCAACGACTGCCACTTCTATCGCGGCAGCATCTATTGGCAGCCCGGAGAGCTCACCGACCGGCAGATGGCTTGGCTCAGGCAGGACCTCGCCTTAGCCGACAAGCAAAAAAAGGTGGTGCTCTGCTATCACATACCTCTCACTATGGGCACACGGCCGAAGAAAGGTGCAGAACCCGTGGGCATCGCCACGGA
>CAMCBZ010000098.1 GCA_945873145.1 uncultured Prevotella sp. | reverse complement strand
GAAGATCTCGTCAAGCTCATGGTGGACAGCGACATGAAGAAGGTAGCTGCCGACGATGCCGCCGCCCGCGTACGCGTCAATCTCGAAGAATATCTCGAGAAGGGTATCGTGAAATAGAAGGTTCCACCCCGCCTCTCTAAAAGGTAGGGAAAAGAGTGCACCATATTAGAATCTAAGGTTCTATAATATAAGATATCAGGAAACGCAAAGTGGCTACCGATAATAGACAAGGGCCACATTTGCGTTTCCTTTTTTGTTCACAAGTGGACCAAATCACGGCCTTCACTCAGAAGCGACAAAGAAAAACGTTATTTTTCTTTGTCATTTCACCCTTTTACATTATATTTGCATAATAGAACCAGCAAATTATGACTATGGCAATAACGACATTAAACATAAATGTAGACGTTCCATCTGACAAAATAAACTTATCGGAGCTAAAGCATCAGGTGACGATGTATGCTCAGCTTGTGGCAAGTCGGTTAGCAAACATGCACATAAAAAAAGGCGATACGCTTTCAGACTCATCCGATGAGATGTTCTTTAAAACCTTTTTGTCTTTACCCCTTGACGAACCGATCTCTGCCAAAGAAGAGGAAAGACTGATCCGGTCAAGCCATTATTATGGTACAGACAGGGCTGTAGATCATTTATATGAAGGAAAATAGACGCTATCTTCTCGACACAAACGTCCTGATAGAAATCATCCATGGCAATCGCACGGTGATCAATCATGTGCTTGCTGTTGGGACGAAAGCATGTGCAGTTTCTGTCATCTCTGTACACGAGCTCTACTTTGGCGCATATCATGCTCCCACCGAGAAATATTTCTTTCAAGAGATGGATCGGATAAAATTACTACTTTCTCGTTTCGAGATTCTTTCTTTACCCGATACGCCGGATGACTATGGCCGCATAAAAACGACATTGCGCAATCACGGGCAGATTGTTGATGAGTTTGATATGGTCATAGCAGGTCAGGCTCTATACAATGATATGATCGTTGTCACTAACAACTTAAAGCATTTTAAGGGAATAGATAACTTATTGGTGGAAGATTGGTCAAGATAAGCGTTCTGCGAAATGTCGCTAACCTTCATTTGCGTATGGTGATAATAAAATAACATTTAAATAAAGATATAGTAGCACGGAAAGCTAAGACTATTGTCGCTCTCCGTGCAAAAAAGTACATGTGTTTATGACACTTCAGAAAACAGACAAGATTTACGTTGCAGGCCACCATGGACTGGTGGGCTCAGCTATCTGGAACAATTTGAAACAACGCGGATACAACAACCTTGTTGGCCGCACACACAAGGAACTGGATCTCACCGACCAGCTCGCCGTAAAGAACTTCTTTGACCAGGAGCAGCCCGACGCGGTGGTGCTCGCCGCTGCCTTCGTGGGCGGCATCATGGCCAACTCACTCTATCGTGCTGACTTCATCATGCAGAACATGAAGATGCAGTGCAATGTCATCGAGCAAGCCTATAAGCACCATGTGAAGAAGCTGCTCTTTCTCGGTTCTACGTGTATCTATCCGAAGAACGCACCGCAGCCGATGAAGGAGGACGCTCTGCTGACTTCACCGCTGGAATACACCAATGAGGAATATGCCATCGCAAAGATCGCTGGACTGAAGATGTGCGAGAGCTATAACCTGCAATACGGCACGAACTATATCGCCGTGATGCCGACAAACCTCTATGGTCCCAACGATAACTTCCACTTGGAGAACTCTCACGTCATGCCGGCTATGATGCGCAAGATCTATCTGGCTAAGCTCATCCACGACGACAACTGGGATGCGATCCGCACGGATATGAACAAGCGGCCCATCAACCCGCCGGCAAAACTCGCGGAGCTCATCGGCAAGGAGAATGTCGACGGCAGCAACGACCAGGAACGTATCTTGAAAGCACTCGACTTCTATGGCATTGACAACAACAAGGTGACGCTGTGGGGCGACGGCTCGCCGCTGCGCGAGTTCCTCTGGAGCGAGGATATGGCCGACGCCAGTGTGCACGTGCTGCTCAACGTAGACTTCAGCGACATCATCGGCATTGAGAAATACTCCAGTGTATTCTATGGCGTGAAGACCGACGGCGAGGTGAACCGCAACAACTCAGAGGGCCGTGGCGGTGCCATTCCCGCTCTTGGCGAGATCCGCAACTGCCACATCAATGTGGGTACTGGCAAGGAGCTCACCATCAAAGCGCTGGCCAACCTCGTGAAAGACACTGTCGGTTTCGAAGGCGAGATCGTCTGGGACACGACAAAACCTAACGGCACACCGCGCAAGCTCATCGACGTGAGCAAGCTCCACAGCCTCGGCTGGCACCATAAGGTGGAGATCGAGGACGGTGTCAAAAAGCTCTACGACTGGTACCAAAGCACACTGAAATAACAGTACGAATATGAATACCCTCATCAATTGCTTCGTGCCAAAAGGCATTGAAGAAGAGACTAAACGCAACGTGGATGCACTGGGCAACCTCGACCTCGTAGGCGAGGTGACTGTCGTCGACGGCGACGTCCGTGACTCCAAGACCGTTCACCGCATCGCCGACGAGGCCGGCACACGCTATACGCTCGTGTTTCTGAAGAACAGCTACATACGCATGGGCTATCTCGCCCTGGAGCGCATGGTGCAGATCGCCGACATCACCGGTGCCGGCATGGTCTA
>CAMCBZ010000097.1 GCA_945873145.1 uncultured Prevotella sp. | reverse complement strand
CCATCATTGTCAGCAATGCTTAAAATATTTACACTTTGCTGACAACAGTGGCACTGGTGACTGCATCGACATGCGGCGCAACCTCTGAAAATCCAATGTAGTTATCATATTGTCGATGTCTTAGTAATCATTGTTGACTTGCTGTGCTGAAATACTTTTCAATGAATACTTTCCATCTTATTTTACTTCTCTCTGTATTCTTTTGGTGTCATTCCCGCAAACTTTTTGAAGAAGCGGGAGAAGTGCTGCGGATACTGGAAGCCGAGGCGGTCAGCAATCTGCGAGATACTCTGAGAGGGGTCGAGGAGCAGCTGCTTGCTCAGCGCGAGGATATGCTGTTGGATATAGTACTGTGCCGTCATTCCCGTCTCCTTACGGATGAGGTCGCCAAAGTAGCCCGATGACAGACAAGCTTTATCAGCGAAATAAGCCACTGAGGGCAGTCCACCGCGCACGGCTAAGCCCTGCTCGAAATAATCCTTGATGTTGCGCTCAAAGGCAGAGAGAATATCGGAGTTTTCCTTGTGACGGATGACGAACTGTCGGTCGTAGAAACGCTGGCAGTAGTCGAGGATGAGCTTGATGCGGTCGGTGAGAATGGTCTGCGAATGTTTGTCCACGGGCTGCTCCATCTCGAAGCGGATGGTGTTGAGCGTGTCGGTATACATCCGCCGCTCGCGCTCGCTGAGATGGAGCGACTCAGCCGAGTCGTAGTCGAAGAAGTGGTAGCTTCCGATCGTCTTCCCCAAGGGCGTGCCGAAGAGAAGGTCGGAATGGAAGAGGAGTCCTAAGGTGTGTGACGGCGTGCGGAGCTGTTCATCCGTCATATCCACGCTTACCACCTGCCCCGGCGCGAAGCTCACGATGGTACCGTCCTGATAGTCGTATTGCTGGCGCCCATAATGCAGCGCACACTGTATGCCGTCTTTCAGCCACAGCGCATAGACGCCATAACGGAAGGTGACGTGGTTGGGAATCTTAGTGGCTTCCGCCAAGTCTACCACGCTCACTAAGGGATGCAGGGTCTCGAAGCCATACATCTTATTATAGTTATCGATACTGTCAATGGGGATAATCGTTGTGTCGCTCATATCTATCTGTCTTTATGTTTCTTCGCACAAAATTAGTTGAAAAAATCTATTCACGCAAGAAGGAAGCTGCAATTTCAGCAAAAAGGGTTATAGCAGCCTTAATCGAGGTAACAGCCTGTTGACAGGAAACTCGTAACTTTGCAACCGGAAACAAAGATAACAACAGATGAGTAGAATAATCACAGCCTTGGCATTTCTGATGACATTTATCGCTGCTGGGGCGCAAAACACAAAAAAGATGACACAGTTGAAGATGACACAAGAGTGGGACAAGGTTTTCCCCAAGAGTGAGAAGGTCGATCATAAGAAGGTCTCCTTCCACAATCGTTACGGCATCGAACTCGCTGCCGACATGTACACACCCAAGAACGCTGAGGGCCGACTGGCAGCCATTGCCGTTAGTGGACCTTTTGGAGCCGTGAAAGAACAGTCGAGCGGTCTCTATGCCCAACATTTGGCAGAGCGTGGATTCCTCACCATTGCCTTCGACCCCTCGTTCACAGGAGAGAGTGGCGGCGAACCGCGGCGCATGGCTTCGCCCGACATCAACACCGAGGACTTCCTCGCTGCCGTCGATTTTCTCTCTGTGCAGGATAATGTAGATGCAGAGCGCATCGGTATCATCGGAATTTGCGGCTTTGGAGGTATGGCCGTCAATGCCGCTGCCATCGACCCGCGCATCAAGGCAACCGTCGCCAGCACGATGTACGACATGAGCAAGGTGAACATCGAGGGCTACTTCCAGAGCGAAGATACCCCGCAGCAACGCATGGAGAAGCGCAAGGCCATGGCCCGGCAGCGCACTGAAGACTACAAGACGGGGACATACAAGCGTGCAGGCGGCGTCATCGACCCGCTGCCAGAGGATGCACCCTGGTTTGTGAAGGACTACCATGCCTATTACAAGACGAAGCGCGGCTACCATGAGCGCTCAGGCAACTCGACCGACGGCTGGAACGTCACGGGCTGTCAGTCATTCCTCAATCAGCCGCTGCTGGCCTTTGCCGCAGAGATTGAGAATCCCGTGTTGCTCATCCACGGCGAGAAGGCTCACTCACGCTATTTCTCCGAGTATGCCTTCGAGAAGATGACGGGCAAGCATGTCGAGGGGCAGAGTGCCAAGGTAGGAAACAAGGAACTCTACATCATCCCCGGAGCATCGCACGTTGACCTTTACGACGATGTGGCAGGTGTCATCCCCTACGACAAGATCGAACGATTTTTCCGTGAGAATCTAAAATAATCGTGTATGAGAAAATATCTGCTGACAATTATGACCATGTTCTTCATCTGTTGCTCGTCCGACGGCGGGATGCAGGCGGAGACATTGCAGACAGGAAACGATATGACTATGTATATTACCATCGCAGGACAGACTCAGAGCATAACCCTTGCCAATAATGCGGCAACGCAGGAACTCGTGGAACGGCTACAGAACGGTGCTGTCACAGTTACGCTCAACTCCAGTGGCGGCTTCGAGATATGGGGACCGCTTGGTTTCTCGCTCCCTACGAGCAACCAGCAGATGACGGCACAGCCGGGAGATGTCGTTCTCTATAACGGCAGCAACATCTGCCTTTTCTATGGTTCAAACTCATGGAGTTACACCCGCCTGGGCAAGATAGACGGTTTGTCGGAAAGCCAGTTACGCACATTTCTGAAAGCAGGAGAGAGCAACATCACCGTCACCCTCTCGCTCACGTCAGATGCGACAGGCATCCGCAATATAAGCAACGAGAGCCGGAACACCGCAGGTACTGATTCGCGTGCATACACGCTGAACGGTACACCTGCCTCTGCCGGCCACAAAGGCATCGTCATCAAGGACGGAAAGAAAATCACGAAATAGCATCAATATGAAACAGAACATTGGACAGAAACTGGCACTCTATCCCACGCCAGCCACAGTCGTAGGAACTGTCGGGG
>CAMCBZ010000096.1 GCA_945873145.1 uncultured Prevotella sp. | reverse complement strand
GTAGCCACCGCCTCACGGCTCGGCGTGCACATATTCTTTGCCCCCAAGCCCGGCGAATGGCTCAGACAGCAGGATGAGCTGCACCTGAATGCCGAGCCACTGAAACTGCACGCGGCCTTCACCAAGACCGACGACGGCATCGACTACCGGCTCACGCTCGGCGACGACATCATCCCCTCGGCTCACCACACACAGATACTCTGCAACAATCCCTCGCTCTTCGTCATCGACCATAGTCTCCGACAACTTGGCGAGGGACTCGGCGGCAAACTGCTCACGCCCTTTCTGAAGAAAGAGATCTACCATATTCCTGCTTCCATCCAGGCAAAGTATTTCCGGCAGTTCATCCTAAAGATCGTCAAGAAGATCGATATCTCTTCCGATGGTTTCGACGTCGACAACCTTCATCCTCAGGGTAAGGCGGTGCTGACGCTGCAAGCCACTACCAACGGTCTCTATACGCTCGATACGCAGTTTGTCTACGACACGGCGACGTTTTCCT
This sequence comes from uncultured Prevotella sp., assembly GCA_945873145.1. Classification (GTDB taxonomy): domain Bacteria; phylum Bacteroidota; class Bacteroidia; order Bacteroidales; family Bacteroidaceae; genus Prevotella. The sequence continues at coordinate 2,625 of CAMCBZ010000096.1, read as the reverse complement.
CCAGCGACCGCCGTGAGAAGAGCGTCACCCTCCACGACGACGGCCAGAGCGTGACCTTTGTCTGCATCTGGCGCAACAGAGAATGGGAGTCCTCTGTCACCGAGCTGCTCGACAACGAGCTTCACTGCCCGCAAACAGCCTCGCTGCAAGAGGTGACAGCATGGCTGACAGCCAACGAGGCTGTGCTCAACCAGCACGGCATTGAGACGCAGCAGCGCACCACCCACCACTATGTCATCGGCGAGGTGAAGCGGATCCACGACGACCGATGGACGGGCGACTGGTTTCAGATGCACGTCACCCTTGTCTTTCCCGATGGCACGCAGATGGCACTCACCGACTTCCGTGATGCAATCATCAATGGCGACCGTGAGGTGAGACTACCCTCGGGCAACTGGTTTGTCATTCCCGACGAGTGGTATGCCCAGTACAGTGCCGCCATGCTCTTCGGACTGATGAAGAGCCGGGGCACGCTCACCTTTCACCGGTCCCAGCAGACGGTATTGCCCACTGAAGACCTCTTGCCGCCTACACAGAAAGCTCCAGCAGCCTGCGACAAAGAGGAAAAGACTTTGCCGCCACAAGGGTTAAAGGCCACGCTGCGTCCGTATCAGCTTTTAGGCTACCGGTGGATGCTCAGTCATCAGCACGGAGGCACAGGCTGTCTGCTTGGCGACGACATGGGTCTGGGTAAGACGGTACAGACAATTGCCGTCATCCTCCATTATTTCGAAAGTTCGGCATCCGCTCCAACTGATGATCGTAGTAGAGAAGACACGACAGACAACGGACTCATTAAGGATGCCGGGAATTCTGAAGATCAGGCTGACTATAGTATAATAAGGAGTGATCAGGTTATAAGGAGTGATCGGGTTATAAGGAGTAACCATATAATAAGGAGTAAGCCGACCAGCCCTCCCGTTCAGACGAGCTTGTTCTCTGAAGAGGAGATGAGTGGCCGCGCAGCTAAAGCTATGCCCTCGGCAAGCTCTTCCCAGCCCGATCTGCGTCAGCAGTCCGGTCACCGTGCCGTGCTTGTTGCCGCTCCCTCCTCCGTCGTCTTCAACTGGCACGACGAATTTCGGCGCTTTGCTCCCTCACTGCGTGTGGTGGAGTATACGGGCAATGCCCGCGAACGGGCTGCCAAACAGTCCCAACTCGCCAATGCCGACGTAGTGCTTACCTCCTACCCTATGCTCCGCAACGACATTGGTGTGCTCAGCCGTCTGTCCTTCGCCATTGCCGTTTATGACGAGGCACATGCCTTCCGCAACAACACGTCACTACTCTACCAGGCTGTGCTGAAGATTCATGCCGACTTCCCCATTGCACTCACAGGTACGCCGATGGTCAACGCGCTCGATGAACTGTGGACGCTGATGAGCGTACTCAACCCTGCTCTCCTTGGCGACTACGAGACCTTTCAAAACAATTTCATCCATCCCATCAACGTCAACTTGCAGGATGAGCATACAGCGATTCTACGCAAACTTGTCGCCCCCTATTTCCTTCGCCGACTGCGTAGCGACGTGCTCGACAGTCTGCCTGAGCGACAAGACGAGCAGGTATGGTGCGATATGACCGAGGCACAAGCGGCTCTCTACGAAGAAGAACAGAGCAAGATGCGCAACCTGCTGATGGATGCGGAGCAAGCCAACAACCGGATCGTGGTGTTGGCCGCCATCACCCGCTTGCGCCGACTGGCCTGCAGTCCCAAGCTGGAACATAAAGAAGGCGACTCTGGAAAGGTGTTGGAAGTCTTCGATCGACTGGAGGAGTTGCGAGGCACCGACCACAAGGTATTACTCTTCAGCGAGTTCACCTCTTTCCTCGACGTGATTGCAGAAGAGATGAAGCAGCGCGGCTGGAGCTACGACATGCTCACAGGACAGAGCCGTGACCGCGAAGCCATTGTGAAGCATTTCCAGCAGACGCCCTCCTGTCAGTTCTTTCTCGTCTCGCTCAAGGCGGGTGGTGAAGGCCTCAACCTCACAGAGGCCGACTATGTCTTTCTCCTTGACCCATGGTGGAACCATGCTGCTGAGGAACAGGCCATTGCCCGTGCTCACCGCTCGGGACAACGACGCTCGGTCATGGTCTACCGCTTCATCACCCGTGGCTCACTGGAAGAACAAATACAAAAGGTGCAGGACAAGAAAGACGACCTCGTCAAGGCAATCATACAGAATGTATAATGTACAATGTATAATGTATAATGTAGAATGTAGAATGTATAATGTATAGTGTAGAATGTATAGTGTATAAATAAAAAATAATAAATAGTGCATAATGAAGGACGCAAAAGCAGACAAGAGAAGGGAGTTTGTGGAAGCTGTCTACGATATTGTCAGGCAGATACCCACCGGGCGTGTGCTCACTTACGGTCAAGTAGCTACCCTGGCCGGCTGTCCCCATCATGCCCGTCAGGTAGGCTTTTGGCTTAGTCGTGTACCTGAGGACATGCATCTTCCCTGCCACCGTGTTGTCAACAGTGCTGGGCGCCTCTCTCCCGTCTTTCCGGAACAGCGGGAGCGACTCGTCCAGGATGGCGTCCTCTTCAAGTCCAACGGTTGCGTAGACATGAACCGCTGTCAATGGAAACTTTGAGGCTGTCTGCTAAGCAAT
>CAMCBZ010000095.1 GCA_945873145.1 uncultured Prevotella sp. | reverse complement strand
TACCCCTCAGAAAGCCTTTCTGATACTGTCATCTTCCGTTTCTGACCTCATCATCACGCTTTAGTGACCATGTCAGTAAAGCGTGATCATAGCATCAGAAAGGCTTTTTGATAACGAGCCCTCGATTTCTTGTCACTTCCATCGCGTCTTTTCCCATTTTCTCTCATTAGTTTTTCTCTAGAATGTTCTCCCGTGATGAAGTGCTTTTGTCAATAGGTTTCAAAAGTAATACTGATAGGTTAAACACATGCTTTCGTCAAAGTAACACCCAAGAAATGTCATTGGCACTGATCAATTCGTGATGATCTATAGGAAATTCTATGATTCTCAAATTCTTGATAATCATCTACCGTCTTCTCTATCTTTGCCTTGTTGCTATGGAAGCTTAGTTTTTTCTTATAACGCACCATCTTCGATGGTATCAAGAATATAACCGAAAATTGAGAATATATTTTCTTGATATTCGATGATATTCTTTATTCCGCGTAGCGGAGCGTTAACTCTAAAACAACTTGCACTTTTGAAGACAATAATATTCATGTCCTTCACAGATGTTCAGATAGTCTATAAAACAGTAATCCCAGACAACACTGACGTTGCCCGGGATTGCTGTATTTAGTGGAATAGGGTAGGACCCCTTTTAGTTCTTGAACGAATGGACGGGGGCGGGAATGCGGCCGCCACGGTTGACAAGTCGCTCGGAAGAGAAGGTGTTGACCGGCATGATAGGAGCATGACCAAGCAGACCGCCCCATGAGATGCTGTCGCCGACACGCTTCCCAATGACCGGAATGACGCGTACGGCTGTGGCCTTTTGATTCACCATACCGATAGCAGCTTCGTCAGCAATGATGCCGGAAATTGTCGTGGCAGGAGTGTCACCGGGGATTGCGATCATGTCGAGTCCTACCGAGCAGACGCAGGTCATGGCTTCGAGCTTCTCGATGTTCAGTGCTCCGGCATTGACAGCGTCGATCATTCCCTGGTCCTCACCCACACCGATGCATTTCAAGATGTCGGCTACAGAGTCTCCAACAGCAGTTCCAGCAGGCTTTTCAAGCAAGAGCTTATCAAGCTTTCCGAAGACCTCCATATTGACATAATAGTGACGCACTATCCCCCGTACACGTCGAAGTGGAACCCCATTGAACACAGGCTTTTACTCTCAAATCACCAGAGTATGGAGCGGTATTTCCTTTGAGAGCGTTGAGCAGGCACGCGAATTCGCCGCAGAGATCCGAACGAAATCCGGCCTTTGTGTTTTCACCAGCATCAACAGAAAGAAGTACGACACTTCTCGTTGTGTGGATAGCAATTATGATGATATCTGTCAACGGCATATTACCTTTGATAAAGATCTCCCTAAATGGAACTACAAGGTTTCATGGCGAGATAAAAAATATCTTGCCGTTTACATCTTTTTTTAGGCACTTTCGGCAAGATATACTTTAATATATTTTGCCGATTCAAACATTTTTGCTAACTTTGGGCAAAATAAAGACGATTATGAGCACGATTATAGGTCGAAAAGCGGAGCTAAAAGAGTTGGATAGACTCTACCGAAGCGACAAGCCAGAGTTTGTCGCCGTATATGGCAGACGGCGTGTAGGCAAAACATTCCTCATCAAGCAGGCTTTTAAAGACCGCATCACTTTCCAGCACACCGGCGTATCTCCAGTAGATCAGGAAGGAGAGCGAAACAGAATGAAAACACAGTTAGAGAGTTTCTACTTTTCTCTTCTTAATCAGGGATTGGAAGGCGTGCGCATGCCCAAGACGTGGATGGAGGCTTTCTTCTTGTTAGAACAGCTGATTACGCAACTCGACAACGGTAGCCGGCAAGTTATCTTTCTTGATGAGCTGCCTTGGCTTGACACCCCACGCTCGGGATTCCTACCTGCCTTTGAGAGCTTCTGGAATGGGTGGTGCAGTGGCCGTGACAACATCATGCTGATCGTTTGCGGCAGTGCCACATCGTGGATTTTGGGCAACCTCACTCACAGCAAAGGAGGTCTGTATGGACGGCTCACCGACGAGATAAAGCTCTCGCCGTTTACCCTGACAGAATGTGAGGAATACTTCCGCCATGAGCAGATAGAACTTTCACGCTACGACATCGCACAGACATATATGGTCTTTGGCGGCATTCCCTATTACTTGAGCTATTTCCGCAAAGGTCTCAGCTTTGAAAGGAACGTAGACAAAATCCTGTTTGGCAGAGGTCCAAGGCTGAGAGATGAATTCAACAGACTGTTTAGCGCTATCTTCAGCAATGCCGACGACTGCAAAAAGGTCATCCGCCTGCTCGCCACGAGCAACAGTGGTTTTTCGCGCGAAGAGATAGCCAAGGCTACTGGGCTGCCATTGGGAGGCGGACTCACCAACACATTAGCGTCGTTAGCCGAGAGCGACTTCATACAGAAATATACCCCTTATGGTGTGGCGGGCCGGCAGGAGAGATACAAACTGATTGACAACTTCTGCTTGTTCTGGCTGAAATATGTCGAGCAACACGGCAAAGACAGCACCTTCATGTCAGACAACCAGGCCTCAGACATCCTAAAGTCCTGGCATGGTGTCGCCTTTGAACAGCTATGCTGGCAGCACGTCACGCAGATCAAGCGGGCACTGGAAATAGGCGGCGTGAAGACATCGCTGTCGGCATGGTGCCTGAAAGGGAATGATGAGCATACGGGGGTGCAGGTGGACATGCTCATCTTCAGAAACGACAATGTCGTCAACCTTTGTGAGATGAAATTTACCGGAATGCCCTATGAGATTAGCAAGGAGGAGAATATCAAGCTCAAGGAACGAATCGAAGCCTTGAAAGCTACACTGTCGCCGAAGCAGACGGTACACCTCACCATGGTGACGACATACGGCATCAAACAAGGGAAATATAGCGGCATTGTGCAGAGCCAGGTCGTCTTGGACGACCTGTTCGGCTAAGAACACGCAGACAAACAACGCATTAGGCAGACAAAGGAAAAGCAACGTAGAACAGATATAACAAGAATCAGGCATGGACAAGAGTAAGTGGGAATATAGAAAGACGGCCGTACGAAAGTTTGAGGACTTGCTCAATATCCAGGAGCTCAATTCGGAACAAATGGACGTACTGGAGTCTATCATTGAGTATGTTTGTCAGCAGGGCGATATA
>CAMCBZ010000094.1 GCA_945873145.1 uncultured Prevotella sp. | reverse complement strand
CCTTAATTCCGCAACACTATTACAAATATAACTTTTTAAGTACCTGAGCAACAAAAAGTTGCCCAGGATTTTGCCATGTCGAAGAATTCACTTATCTTAGTGTTGCAAAAATAAACAAGCAAAACTCTGATATGACATGGCAAAAATACAAATTAAATCTGAGAAACTTTCTCCTTTTGGAGGAATATTCTCAATCATGGAACAATTTGACTCCACATTGTCATCTGTAATCGACTCAACCCTCGGTATGAGATGCAGGCTGTATGGTTATCAATACAGCGAAATCATCCGTTCGCTTATGAGCGTTTATTTCTGCGGCGGCTCATGCATAGAGGATGTCACCTCTCATCTGATGTACCACCTCTCGCTTCATCCGACACTTCGCACATGCAGTGCCGACACGATTCTCAGAGCCATAAAGGAACTGACCCAGGATAACATTTCCTACACATCCGACACTGGCAAGACCTACGACTTCAACACGGCAGACAAGCTGAATACACTGCTCCTCAATTGCCTATTGTCCACAGGGCAGCTGAAAGAGGGCGAGGGGTATGACGTTGACTTCGACCACCAGTTCATAGAGGCTGAGAAGTTTGATGCGAAACCCACATACAAGAAGTTTCTCGGGTACCGTCCAGGTGTGGCTGTCATTGGCGACATGATTGTCGGCATAGAGAACAGCGACGGCAACACTAACGTTCGTTTCCACCAGAAGGACACGTTGAGGAGATTCTTTGAGAGGTTTGAACAGAAAGGATTGATAGTCAATCGTTTCAGGGCAGATTGCGGGTCTTGCTCAGAGGAAATTGTGGAAGAGGTCGGAAAGCATTGCAAAACTTTCTATATCCGTGCCAACCGCAGCAGTTCGCTCTACGACGACATCTTTGCGCTCAGAGGGTGGAAAAAGGAGGAATTTAACAGCATTGAGTTTGAGTTGGCCTCCATTCTCGTCGAGAAATGGAAAGGGAAGGCATACCGTCTTGTGATTCAAAGACAGAAGCGAATGGACGGTGTGCTAGACCTTTGGGAAGGCGAATACACCTACCGCTGCATCCTGACTAATGACTACGAGTCTTCCATGCGAGAGATTGTGGAGTTCTACAATCTTCGCGGAGGGAAGGAGCGCATCTTTGACGATATGAACAATGGTTTCGGATGGGACAGGCTCCCTAAATCATTTATGGCGGAGAACACGGTGTTCCTTCTTCTTACAGCACTTATCCGCAACTTCTACAGATTCATCATGGAGAGGCTTGACGTGACGAAGTTCGGGCTAAAGGTAACAAGTCGCATCAAGGCGTTTGTCTTCAGGTTTATTTCAGTACCAGCCAAGTGGATTAAGACATCAAGGCAGCATGTGCTGAATATATACACCTGTAACAACGCTTATGCTGAGGTTTTCCAGACCGACTTCGGATAACACCGACAACTTATGGTCATGATACTGCGTATTGCCTCAAGTCGCATTGTGGGGTAAGGGGATTTTATGCCTCCTTGTGGCGATTTTCACCTCTTTGAGCCTCTTTTTCTGCGTAGCCTCTTTTTCTTTCAGTTCTATTTCATTTTTTGAGGGTGGTTGCGGATTTGAGGTCCTTCTCATCAAGATATATGTGAAGCTCGGTCTTGTAAAGCTTCCCGTGATCTTTGGCTGGCTGCTCGTTGAAGTCCACCACGTCAAAGTAGTTAGTCACGCCCTCGGGGAGGATATATATCGCTAAACCTTTGTAGAAGTCTATCTTTTCTTGTTCCATGACCGCAAAGGTAAGCAAAAAAAATAGTTTTAGCACGCTATCATATCAAGTTCTTTGGTTAGGCAGCGGCATCTGCCCGCCACGGACAATCCCCCTTGGGCCGTATTTGCCCTCCCCTATCTGTGTCAGAGAGTCGAGGGCAAAGGGGACGTCCTTGCGGAAGGCAGACATGAACCTTTCGCTCTCTAGAATGACCGTTGATGAACATCCTGCCATCATAACGGTACAGGCTGATAGTATAAAAGTCTTGAAAATCTCTTTGTAGTTCATATAGGTGAATTATAACAGTTGTGCCATTTTCTCAAAGATATACGCAGCGTCCCAATACTCGAAGTTGTTGGCTCCCAGGCGCACCATGATGAGGTGTTTGGCAGGATTAATGTAGAGCACCTGACCACGGATGCCTACTGCATACGTTCCGGGGCAGGCGGGATCCTTGATTCCCAGGTCATAACTGTTGTACCAGCACAGATGATAGCCATCGTTGGTCGTGTCGTATGCTATGGACTCGCGTATCCACTTCTCGCTGACGATGCGACGGCCGTTCCATACGCCACCATTCAGATACAGTCGACCGATTCTCGCCAGGTCCATGGCGTTGGTGGCGATGCCACCGAAGGCATGAGAGTGGTGATGCTTACGGCTGTCGATGGTGATATACGCGTCGTGGCTCATACCCAGAGGCTTCCATACCTTCTCACTAAGGTAGCCGGCAAGGCTCTGATGTGTGGCTCGCTCGATGACCAGTCCCAGCACCTGGGTGTCTATGCTACGGTAGTTATGCGTCGTCCCCGGCTCACATCTGAACTTCAGGCGCTTCACCAATTTCATCACGTTGTGACTATACTGCAAGTCAGCCATCTTTCGCAGGTTGCCCAGTCCCTTTCGGTTCAGACTGTAGGTGTCCTCCATCTTCAGGCCCGACTGCATGTTGAGCAGATGGCGGATGGTGAGTTCCTGCCAATAAGGATGCTTAGACTTCAGCTCAGGGAGATAGTCAGTCACCGGGTCGTCGATGCTCTTGATGTAACCCTCATCGACGGCGATGCCACAGAGCAGCGATGTGATGGACTTTGAGACGGAGAATATCGTAGCGTTCGTTGTTGGCGTATATGTACCGGAGCTCTTCTCATAGATGATGGTGTCGTTCCGGATGATGATGGTGGTCTGGTTAGGACTCAGATTGGCCATACGCTCTGACAATGTTTGCATCTTCTTCCCTCTGAGAGGCTCACAGATATGAAGGGTGTCGAGTTCTCTTTTGGAATCAGGAAGCGCTACGAAAGAGAATGTTCCTTTCGCTGTCCGGATGGTATCCCGCTCCCGTTGATGGAAGCTGAATGTTGTTGGTCCGTCCTTCCCATCCTTGTGCAATCCGCGTATGACGGAGCAAGATGATAACAAGCCTGTAAGTAAAGCTATGTATAAAATTCTATTGTTTCTCATTTTATAATTTTGTGTTAGTACAATCATATTGACGACAAAATTACTAAAATATCAGCAATAAGCGCACGGGTTGCAATCTTTTTCCATATCTTCCTTAATTCCGCAACACTTTGATTTAACTTTATTTATAAGTACCTGAGCAACAAA
>CAMCBZ010000093.1 GCA_945873145.1 uncultured Prevotella sp. | reverse complement strand
TAGTGCAAACGAGCGAAATGGCAAAGAAAAATGTATTTTTTCTTTGCCATTTCCGAGTGAAGCCTATCATTTCCTTTCACCACTACAGGCACCATTAGGACAGCTTCAAGAGCTGTCCTAATGACAATCATCATCCATCAATTAGTTGACTTATCACCCGCAATGGAAGTACCGGCGGACGAGTTTAGCGATCTCCTCAGGATGGAGGGCTACGTCGTGGCGGAGAGAGCGGTCATTGAAACTTCTGAGTTGCGCAATGACACCATCGATCATAGCCTTGGAGAAGATGCCGTATTGCTCAAAGACTGCACGTTGCTGCTCCAGACAGTCGGCGGAGGCAGCACAGCTGTCAGGCAACGACTTCAGTTCGGCCAGTTTCTGCTCATTGGCTTTATCGTGGATATTCACAGCCACATAGGTGCGGTCTGCCATAGCTAAGGCATCGGGCATCTCCAGGCCATGGAGCAAACCTACGCAGATACCCGCAAGCATCTGGTAAGGATCAGCAGAACCGTCGGCCGACCGGATCTCAAAGGTCTGCTTGCCGCTGGTGTCGTAGTTGCGCTCGGGCTCCTCGGGATTGGCCTTATGGCACATATCCACACCGGAAGTCCAACCGAGTGGCACACGTACGAGCACCGAGCGGTTGCGGTCGCCCCAGCATACATTCGTCGGTGCCTCCTGATGGGGAACGAGACGGAAATACGAGGTTGGATTCTTGTTGCCAAAGGCAGTCAACGCCGGAGCCACGTCAAGCAGTCCCGCGATCGCCTTGCGTGCCGTGTCGCTCAGCCGTCCGTTCTCCACGAGCAAGTTCTTATCCTCCTTGCGCAACTGTATATGGAAGTGTAGACCGCTGCCAGCCTCTCCCGTCGTGATCTTCGGCGCAAAGGTCACGTCATAGCCCTCGCGGTAGCCTACATTGCGGATGATCCACTTGGCGATCAGCAACTCGTCGGCAGCCTGCTCAGCAGGAACGGGCAAGAACTCTATCTCGTTTTGCTCGTACGTCAGTCCGTTCTTCGTGAAGTTGCCGACCTCACTGTGTCCGTACTTGATGATACCGCCGGACTGTGCGACGAGCATCATGCACCGTGTACGGAAATCTCCGCCCTTGGCATAGGGCGCACTCTCGTGGTAGCCATGCTGTTCTTGGGCAGGGAAGGAGTCTACCGAGGGTTTGATGACATAGTATTCCAGTTCGCCCATCGCCCAGAAGTCCAGTCCCTGGCGGTCACGCAGCGTGGTGATGGCCTTGCGCAATGTATATTCCGGTGCACTCTCCAACGGATTGCCGTCCTTGTCGAAGAACGAGCAGAGCATGCAAAGTGTAGGAATCTCGGCAAACGGATCAATGAAAGCGGTAGAGAAGCGCGGCATCACATACAGGTCACTGCTCGAAGCCTGAATGAAGTCGAACAGCGAAGATCCGTCGACGCGCTCACCACAACTGAGGATCGTGCGCAGATACGCCTCATTGGTGATCACGAAGTTCAGCGTTTTCAGCTTTCCGTCTCCACCGGGGTACATGAAGTTCACCATCTGTATAGCCTTGAACTTGATGAGTTTGATGATGTCCTCCATCGTGAAATCCTTCGGTGCTTTCTGCAGATAAGCCACCACCGGATTCATGTTCATTAAGATACGCGTATTATTCTCCATAGTCGATTTTTAGTTATTGGTTATTCGGTGACAAAGATAAGGTAAAGGAATGAAATCGCAAAGGAAAAAGCAAAATATCTTCTTGCTTGTTTCACAAACGAGCACATCTGTGCCACGTTTTTTCTTTTAACGCCCCATCTTCGATGGCATCAAGAAAATAAACGAATATAAAGAAAATAGTTCAGGGAATGAAGTTGAAGCCTTACTACTTGCTATTTTTATCAAGAATTTGAGAATGAGAGAATATCCTTCCCATCATTGTGGAGGTATAAGAATTTGAGAATATAAGTAGCCCAAAATACCCTTGAAACGTCGCGCTCATATCGACTCTTGAAGCATTTCACTCCCCTCTCCTTGGGAGAGGGGGTAAGGGGGTGAGGCTGGAGAGGAGGTGAGGCCGGGTTAGAGGTTGAGCCCGTACAAGTACTTCTTAATCTCAAACGCCCACATCTTATAGCCAAAGGGGGTGAGCAGGAAACCGTCTTGTGTCAGTTCGCGTCGCATCTCATTGGTACCACGACGGACAAAGTTACGGAAGAGATTGATGTATGCGATATGATTTTTTTCGCAATAATGGCGAAGACGCACATTGAGTTGTGCCATCATCTGCATCTTACCCTTGAGCAGTTCCTGGTTGTTTTCCCATATCGGTAAGTTGCTCTCGACAAACAGCTTCGTACGAGGAGAAGTACGACGGATGTGAGCGATCAAGGCAACGCTGGCATTAAAAGCCTCGTCGACCGTCTTTCCCTCGATGATGTCCTGTCCGCCCGTCATCACAAAGATAGCTTTCGGGCGGCCTTTCAAGATAGAACCAATGCGACGATACATCCCTTCCGCATCATCTCCTGCAATGCCACGGTTGCGCACATGACGCCAGGACAACAGCACATTCCAGTCACCGGCATATTCGGTCAACGCGTTTCCAAGCATCACGATGTCAGTGCTGTCAACATCACGCATGGCAGCAAACTGTGCTACACGCTCCTGATAATGCTCCGACTGCGCACAAGCGGGAAGCATTAGAAAAAGGGAGAAAATGAAAAAGATGTATCGTCTCATTATTATATATAAGGTGTGTTAACCTTTCATGACCTTAAGGACGCGCTCCAGATAGCGCTGCGTTCGCTGCACGCTATAGTGGATACCGCCATTCCACGAGCGTATCGCCTGTTCAATGTTACGTAGCGGATTGTACTTCGACTGTATCAGAAGAAACATCTCCTTTGATTTCTTAACACTCAGACGGTCAGAGAGTTTGTAACGTTTCTTAATTCTTCTGCTTCTGAGGATGTTGTTGCACTCAGCCACGAGCAGCGGCGTGATCTGCATAGCGCCGACCGAACTGCCAGACTTGGCCTTACTATTTCCATTGCTCTCCACCTGAATGATCGCGTTCATCACATTTTCCCAATAAACGCTCTGTGAAGAGTCTACTGCGTCGGAATCCTGATGATTACCAGCAAAAGCTGTGAAAGTACCGACAAAAAGCATCGTCAAAATCAATAAAACGTTTCTCTTTATACCTTGCATAACTTACTATTTGTGGAGTTTGGACCTACAAAAAACAAGCCCGGAATGGGTTAAAAACAAGCTCCATTCAACTCCGTTCAACATAAGAGGAAAGCCTCTAAGTAATTTCAAAGAACTGGTTATCCTCACATTAACTTTACAAAGTTACAAATAATAATCGAGATAACCAAATGATTTATAACAATTTAAGGAAGACCTCTAGAGCCCTTCCCTA
>CAMCBZ010000092.1 GCA_945873145.1 uncultured Prevotella sp. | reverse complement strand
TAAGAAAAGCGAGTCTTAGAAGGTTATCGCTACAAATTAATTGAAAACTCAGACTCCATTATATCACTGCAAGTCGAAGTACACACCACCATCGTCTTGCTTATTCTCAGTCTTTTTAGGCTGTGGCGTTTCCTTGAGTTTGCCATTCTTATCGAAGAGTCCATAAGTAGTGCGCAGCACGGAGAACTCGGTACGGCGGTTGAGCTGGTTACAGATCTCTTCTTTCTTCTTATCCTTCAACGCCTTGATGAAGTCTTCGGAAAGCACATCGCCCTCCTTCAACCACTTATATTTCTCGGTCAGCTTCTTCTTGATCTTCTTTGGACGCTCCTTGCCATAGCCTACCGGCGTGAGTCGGTCGGCTGCGATACCATGGGCGATGAGATAAGCCACCACGGCTTCGGCGCGCCGCTGCGACAGCCGTTTGTTGTACTCCGCCGAGCCCTTATAGTCGCAGTGAGCACTGAGCTCGATGGTCACATGGGGATTTTCCTTGAGCAGCGCCACCAGTTTGTCGAGTGCTGTCTTTGAGGAGTCACGTAGCGTAGCCTTGTCGAAGTCGTAGAAGATGTTGTCGATGAGTGTCGGCGCAGAGATATTTGCCAAGGCAAACTGCAAGGTTGTGTCGCGGCTTTCCTTGGGATTGACCAGCGCCTTGACCTCTTCCTGATGGTTGAGATAACCCTTGCAGGTTGCCAGGAAGAGGTAGCTGACGCCAGGATCCAGCACTTTCGTGAACGAGCCGTCGCTGTGCACACTCATCTTCTCATTGGTACCGTCGTCGCCGACAACATAGACCTGGGCGGCAGGAAGCTCATAGCCGTCCATCTCGTAGACCCACCCCTTGACCGTCTGCATGATTTCGGGATTGACAAACGAGTAGATATGATCCCAGCCGCGGGCGTCGCCACGGTTACTGGAGAAGAAGCCACGGTTGTAAGGTCCCTCGAAAGTCATGCCGAAATCGTCGCCCTGGGAGTTGAGCGGATAGCCCGGATGAGAGAGATGATAGCGTCCGTCCTTGCCCACCTTGGCGATGAAAATGTCAAGACCACCAAGACCGGGATGGCCATTACTGGAGAAATAGAGGTCGCCATTGGGTCGGAATGTCGGAAAAGCCTCGTCGCCCGGCGTGTTAATAGGCTCTCCGAGGTTTTCCACGCCACCGTATCCAGCCGGCGTGATGCGCACGCGCCAGATGTCAAGCCCTCCTTTTCCGCCCGGCATGTCACTCGTGAAATAGAGCCATTCACCGTCGGGCGAGATCGCCGGATGGGCATAGCTCGACAGCGTGTCGCCGGTCAGCTTCACCTCGGTAGCCTTGCTCCAGGCAGCGTCGGAGCGGTTGGACTTCACAATCTGAGCGTAGCGGGGATAGGAAGGATCGGTGACACACTGCGTGAGATACATCTCACGACCGTCAACGGAAAAGCAGCAGGCGCCCTCGTCATAGGCTGTGTTCACGCCGCCGCTGACATCCTCAGGTTTCGACCACTTGCCTTTGTCGTCCTTCTGGGAGTAGAAGATGTCGCCCGGCTTCGTACCGGTGATGCCGCTGAGCTCGTCGCCCTGTGCCTCGTTGCGGGTAGAGGTGAAGTAGAGCTGGTCAAACTCGTCACCGAACAGCACGGGACAGTAGTCGGCCCGGCGGGAGTTGAACACCTCCATGCGCTTCACCGTGTAGCGGCTGCCCAACTGTTTGATGTCGGGAGCCTTGCGGGCTGCAAAGAGTCCGTCACGGGCCAGCTTGTCATTGGGCAGTGAGTCCAGCACCAAACGGAACTGCTCCTCAGCCTCGCGGTAGTTGCCGTTTTTCATCAGCGTCCGGGCAAAAGCCAGTCGGTCCGCCGTGTCGGCCTGCTGATAGCGTACGGCATTGCGCCATGCGGCCAGCGCCCGCGCCGACTGCAAACTCTTGTCGTAGCACATCGCCATCTTGCGCGCTATCTGTCCACGCTTCATCCGCTCCTTGGCCGGAGTCTTTTGATAAGCTTGCCGAAACTCATTGGCAGCGTCATAGTACTCACCGAGAGCAAGAAACTTCTCTCCCCGGTGGAGATTGCGGTCAGCACCACAAGAGGTTACCAACCATAATATCATAAAAAAAAAGAGTGTCTTCTTCATTACCTAAGTAACGAAAAAGACACTGATATATTGCCTCGTAAAGCGCCAAACGATGCCTTCACATTCTACTTCGTCGTGACGGCCTCAGCCTCAACAGCCCCTGTACCCACAGACCCGGAGATCTGTGCAGCACGCTCGGCCTCTGCGGCCTTGACAGCTACCGGATGGCGCAGGTCCCAACGCAGATAGAGTCCGGCCAGGATCGTACCGGAGATGCTGTGCCAGGCGCAACTGATGGCGCAAGGCAGGAGCGTGAGGGGCTGAGAAGCAAAGAAGTTGGAAGCCAGCACCGTGGCCAGTCCTGCATTCTGCATACCCACCTCGATGGAGATGGTGCGCTTCTTTGCTACATTGAAGCCTGCCAGGCGTCCGGCGAACCAGCCCAGGAGATAGCCCAGGGAGTTATGGCAGAATACCACGGCGAAAGTCCAGATGAACAGCACAAAGCCGCGTGCCACCAAGTCGTCATGAACGGCAGAGATCACACCACCTACGATGATGGCCAGACACGTGACACTCAGTCCGGGCATCAGTCCTTGCAGTGTGGGGAAGAAACTGCGATGACTGAAGAAGTAGTTCAGCGCGCAACCTACGGCCACAGGAATGATTGTCACAATGATAATATTCTCAAACATACCGACGGTGTCAATGGCAATGATTTGTCCACCAAGGAACTGCATGAGCAGAGGCGTCATGACTGGTGCCACCAAAGTGGAGGCACACGACATGCCTACCGAGAAGGCGACATCGCCATGACACAGATATGACATCACGTTGCTCGACACGCCACCGGGACAGCAGCCCACCAGCAGGATACCCAAAGCCAAGGCTGGCTCAAGATGGAAAACGTGGACAAGCGTCCAAGCCACGCCCGGCATGATGATGAACTGGGCACATGCACCAATGAAAATGTCGAGAGGACGACGGGCCAAAATGCGGAAGTCGTCAGTGGTCAGGGTGAGTCCCATGGTCAGCATAATAATGCCCAGAATGACTGTCTGCGTGTTGCCACGCACCCAATCGAAGATGTGGGGAAAAAAGAAAGTAAACACAGCGATACCAATCACAAAGGCTGTAGCATTCTTTGCCAGCCATCCTGAAAACGATACTAACGATTTAACCATAAGACGTTTTGTTTTATAACAATCTATTATCTTTTCTCGAAAGATGGTGCAAAGTTACAACTAATTTTGATAACAGAGTAATAAAACATAAGTTTTTTCTTCAAGCAAGACAAAAAAAGACAGAGTAACAGATTGAACAGTAACAATTACAAGAGAAAAAAGACAGAGTAACAGATTGAACAAAAGCAATTACAAGAGAAAAAA
>CAMCBZ010000091.1 GCA_945873145.1 uncultured Prevotella sp. | reverse complement strand
TGGTGATGTTGAAGCGCTTGATATAGTAGTAGCCCTGCCGCCCGTCGCGGTAGACGACGTTGTAGACCGTGCGCTTGTCGTTGCGCTTGAAGACCTGCACCCAGAGAATGTTCTTGCCCACGAAGATCTTGTCGGCCACGCGGATGACCTTGTATTTGCCGTCGCGGTAGAAGATGATGATGTCGTCGAGGTCGGAGCAGTTGCAGACAAACTCGTCCTTCTTCAGTCCCGTACCCACGAAGCCGTCCTGACGGTTGATATAGAGTTTCTCGTTGGCCTCTACCACCTTTGTGGAGTCGATGTTCTCGAAGCTGCGTATCTCGGTGCGGCGTGGGTGGTCCTTGCCGTAGGTGTCCTTGAGATGTTGGAACCAGGCGATGGTGACGTCGGTCATGTGGGCCAGGTCATGGTCGATGCCTTTGATCTCAGCTTTTATCTTCGCCATGAGCTGGTCGGCCTTGTCCTTGTTGTATTTCAGGATGCGCTGCATCTTGATCTCGAGCAGACGCAGGTAGTCGTCGCGGGTGATGTCGCGCAGCAACTGCTCTTTATAGGGTGTGAACTTCTCGTCGAGGAATTTCACCACGGCATCCTGGTTGGCAGCCTGCTCGAAGCGGCGCTCCTTATACATGCGCTCCTCGATGAAGATGCGCTCCAGTGAGGCGAAGAAGAGCTGTTCCTGCAGCTCACCCTTGCGGATGAGCAGCTCCTTGCGCAGCAGGCCCATGGTGCGGTCGGTGCTGTGGCGCAGCACGTCGCTGACGGTGAGGAAGCACGGTTTGTTGTCCTCGATGACGCAGCAGTTGGGCGAGATATTGATCTCGCAGTCCGTGAAGGCATAGAGGGCGTCGATGGTCTTGTCGGACGAGGTGCCCGGGGTGAGCTGTACCTGAATCTCCACGTCACGGGCTGTCATGTCGATGACGCGGCGGGCCTTGATCTTGCCTTTCTCGATGGCTTTGGTGATGGAGTCCTGCAGAGTGGCGGCTGTTTTGGAGAACGGCACTTCGCGGATGACAAGCGTCTTGTTGTCGAGCTTGTCGATCTTGGCACGGACACGCACCACGCCGCCGCGCTGCCCGTCGTTGTATTTGCTCACGTCGATGGCACCGCCGGTGGGGAAGTCGGGATAGAGATGGAACTCCTCGCCCTTGAGGTAGTGGATGGCGGCGTCGCAGAGCTCGTTGAAGTTATGGGGCAGCACCTTGCTGGAGAGTCCCACGGCGATGCCGTCGGCACCCTGTGCCAGCAGCAGCGGGAATTTCACGGGCAGGGTCACCGGCTCCTTGTTGCGTCCGTCGTAGCTCATCTGCCAATCAGTGGTCTTCGGGTTGAAGACCGTCTCAAGGGCAAACTTCGAGAGTCGTGCCTCGATATATCGGGGAGCGGCGGCACGGTCACCGGTGAGGATGTTACCCCAGTTGCCCTGCGTGTCGATGAGCAGATTCTTTTGTCCGAGCTGCACGAGAGCGTCGCCGATGGAGGCGTCGCCGTGAGGGTGGAACTGCATGGTGTGTCCCACGATGTTGGCCACCTTGTTGTAGCGTCCGTCGTCCATGCGCTTCATCGAGTGAAGGATACGGCGCTGCACAGGTTTCAGTCCATCCTCGATCTGCGGCACAGCGCGCTCAAGGATGACATAGGAGGCATAGTCCAGAAACCAGTTCTTGTACATGCCGCTGAGATGATGCACGGCAGAGGCATCAAAGCGGTCGGCGGGCTTGTAGTCGGAGTGTGTATCCTCGGTGAGCTCGTCGTCGTCTGATGGCTGTTCGCCCTCGTTGGGCTTGTTGTTGCTGCTATCTTTCAGCTCTTTATCTTTGTCTATAGTCTTGTCGTCGTCCATAAAAGTGATTGGCGTATGTTTCTTGCAAAGTTAATAAAAAAGAAGAAGAAAGCAAAATATTCTTTGTAACTTTGCACTAAAAACAGACACCAATGAGGAAATACTTTAGCCATTACCGGGCTCTCGTGATGTTGGGCACGCCGCTGATCATCGGACAGATCGGCGTGGTGCTTCAGAACTTTGCCGACACGCTGATGATCGGTCACCACACTACTGTGGAGCTTGCCGCGGCATCGCTGGTGAGCAACATCTTCATCCTGGGACTGCTCATGGCCATGGGGTTTGCCCTTTGCATGACACCGCTCATCGGCAAAGCCTACGGACAGGGTGACGTGGACAGCATCGGGTCGACGGTGAAAAATGGACTGGCGGTGAACACGCTGGCTGCTCTTGTGCTGATGGCTGTCTACTCAATACTCTATTTCTTTCTTGATAAGCTTGGGCAGCCTGATGAGCTGTTGCCCTATGTGCGTCCTTACTATCTCATCAACCTGGTGTCCATTCCCTTTGTCTGTTGGGTCAACGGGTTGAAGCAACTCTTCGATGCTACCACCGACACGAAGACGCCGATGTGGATACTCCTCGGTGGCAATGCGCTGAACATCGTGGGCAACTGGCTGCTCATCTATGGTCACTGGGGTTTGCCCGAGATGGGCATCACCGGTGCGGGCTTATCCACACTGGCAGCCCGCGTGACGATGTTCATAGCTATCGCCCTGTGCTTTGCTTTTTCTGTACGTCATCGCGCCGAGCGTGCAGCATTCCGAAAATGCCGGGTGAGTCGCGGTGAGATGCGCGCGCTCGCCGTCTTGGGTACGCCTATCAGCTTGCAGATGGGCATGGAGAGCGGTGCCTGGTCGCTGTGCAGCATCATCGTGGGATGGATCGGCACTCATGCGCTGGCCGGGCATCAGATCATGCTCACCATCAGCCAGCTTTTCTTCCAGTTCTACTATGCGCTTGCCTCGGCAGTGTCTATCCGTGTTAGCCATTTCCATGGGCAGCACGACTACACGGCTATCCGGCGTACGGCATGGGCAGGATGTCATCTCTACTTCATGATTGCTATCCTTGTCTCTGTGCCGGTGATCATCTTCCGCGAGCAGATGGGCTTTCTCTTTACCAGCTCGCCAAAGGTAGCGGCTGAGGTGGCCAGTACCATCGTGCCGCTGATCATCTATCAGTTCAGCGATGGCTTGCAGTGCACTTTCAGCAATGCGATGCGTGGTCTGGCTTATGTCAAGCCGGTGATGCTCGTGGCCTTTCTCTCTTATTTTGTGGTGTCGTTGCCCCTGGCTTATCTCTTTGGCATCAGCCTGCATGGCGGCTTGGTGGGTGTGTGGTTTTCCTTCCCCTTCGGCCTCACCATTGCCGGGGTACTCTACTACCATTTCTATCACCGTCGCCTGCTGTCCTTGGAAAAGACAGAGTAAGGGCTTTAAAGACAGAGTAACAAAGTAAGGCTTTTAATAAGACAGAGTAACAAAGTAAACAGATTGGGAAATAGAACAGACAGAGTAACAAAGTAAGGCTTTTAAATAAGACAGAGTAACAAAGTAAACGATTGCTTAGCAGACAGCCTCAAAGTTTCCATTGACAGCGGTTCATGTCTACGCAA
>CAMCBZ010000090.1 GCA_945873145.1 uncultured Prevotella sp. | reverse complement strand
CAGCAAATCTCGCAGCAGAGCCAGCAACTGAATCACATACGAGAAAAGTTGCGGCAGCAGGGATTGTCGGAAAGCGAGATTAATGAATGGTTAGAGAAGTAATCTCTATTCCCGCTTGTACTTGCTCGGCGGCATACCGAAATACTTCTTAAACACCGTACTGAAGTATTTGGAGTTCGGGAAGCCGCAGCGGGTGGCAACGTCAAGGACGGGTACACCCTTGCGCAACAATGCCGCAGCCTGCTCCAGTCGGATGAGTCGCATGAACTCCTGCGGAGCCTTGCCGGTGAGCGTTTTCAGGCGACCATAGAACAATGTGCGGCTCATGGCCATCTCGCGACAGAGGTGGTTCACATCGAAGTCCTCCTCGTCCAGATGGTCAAGCACAGTCTGTGTGGCCTTGTCAACAAAAGCCTGGTCGTCAGCATTGAGCACTACGGACTTGTCCTCAGCTTGCTGTTCGTTGTTATCGGCTCGCTGAACAGTATGAGGCAAATCGTCGGGCTGAGCCGCAACCGGTGCCTCTGTCGAAGACGCTATTTCCGGTTTTCCCACTGAAGACGGCACGGCCGGCTCCTCACCATCATGCACCAACTGCAGGGCACGACGCAGATAGTATTTGCTCAACCGACGACGGTTGTCGATGACGTTTCGGATCTTCTTTGCCAGGATATCCGTGTCGAAAGGCTTGGCGATGTAGTCGTCGGCACCCTTGTCCAAGCCTTCGATCATAAAGTCCTTACCGACCTTGGCCGTAAGCAGAATGACCGGCAACCATGCCGTATCGGCATTTTCCTTCAGCCGCCGGCAAAGCTCATTGCCATCCATGCCACCCATCATCACATCGGAAACCACGATGTCGCAAGTGCCCTCACGCAGATAGTCCAAAGCCGCTTCCGCACTCTCCTTCGTAATAATATGGTAGTCACTTGAGAAAGACATACGCAAGTACCGCAGCAACTCGGCGTTGTCGTCGACAAAGAGAATGGTATCCTTGCCGTTCTCGCCGTTTTCCTCATCCTGCGGCAGGCTTACTTCTGCTTCCATCTTTGGCTTGTCCACTGTAAGATCGCCTTTCAGCGCGTTTCCATTTGCAGAGTCTGGACGAGCATCTATGACAGAATCTTTGAGCGACAAACCTGTTGCTCCGACAGCGTCTTCCCGACTCTGCTGCTCATCCTGCTCCGTTGCCTCGGGGAAATAGCGGCTACCGTCAGCAGGGAGATGTACAAAGAAAGTCGTACCCACCTGCTCCTTACTGGTAAACGTCAGCTTACCGTGGTGCAGCTCCACCAGTCTGCGACAGAGCATCAGCCCCAGTCCGCTTCCCATCTGCTTGGAGTTGATACCATTGGAAGCACGGTAGAAGCTGCGGAAGATATGTCTTTGATCGCTTTCGGGAATGCCCATACCATCGTCGGCCACGCTGATGACGGTCTCACCACGCTGTTGCCATGCCTTGAGATGGATGTGACCGCCCTCCGCCGTGTATTTGATGGCATTGGAGATGAGGTTGTCGAAGAGTTTGTCGGCCATCATCGGGTCGAGCCAGACCAAGGCTTCGCCCGGACAATCATCGAGCGCGAGCGTGATCTTCTTTTCCTGGGCAAGCAAGGCAAAGCGCGCAACCTGCTGTTCAAGCAGCGGTTTCAGTGCCATTTTCCTGACGTTTGGCTCGCTACTCTGCTGGTCGATCTTTTGGAAATCGAGCAAACCCGTGATCATCTTCAACAGTTTGGCACCATTGCGGCGGGCGATGGAGAGATAGCGGACAGACGGCTCGCTGAGCGTGCTGTCCTTGGCCATATCGTCAAGAGGAGCCAGCACGAGGCTGAGCGGTGTGCGGATGTCGTGCGCCGTGTTGACAAAGAACGAGATCTTCTCGTTGTAGTATCTCGACTCCAGCCGGTCGCGGTACCAGCGCCAAGCCAGATAGACGAGTGCCAAAGCGATGAGTAGATAGACGGTCCAAGCGAAGAAGGAGTTCCACCAGGGCCGCCGGATGACGAGCGGAATATCCTTGGCGTCGATGACGCGACCGTCGGTACGGCTAAGCGCGCGGATGTGCAGCGTGTAGTTCCCTGACGGTACGTTGGTGTATCTGAGGCTTTGCAAACGCTGCATCGAGATCCATTGCTTGTCATAGCCTTCAAGGAAATACTCGTATCGGATGTCGTGCTGAAAGCGATAGTTGACGCATTCAAAGTCGACCGTGAAGGAATTTTGCGCATAGGGCAGGCTGACCTTTCCCTCACGCAGCATGTCGAAGATTCGTCGGCGCACGACGCTGTCTTCTGCCTGCTTGGTGTCGAGTGGCAGAATCGAGGTTACTCTGAGGTGGGCAGTATAGTGAGAGGGGAGCACGGCAGCGGGCGAAAGCAGCACGCCGCCGTCGTTACCGCCGAACAGCAGCCTGCCATCGGGCAGCTGCCAACAGGCCATGCGGTTGTATTCCTGATCGAGTCCCTCATAGATACTGAGCTGTCTCACGCGCCGTGTACGGACGTTGAAGGTACAGAGACCACGGTCGGTACTGATCATCAACAGCCCATGGGCACCATGGCAGATGCCCGCAATGGTGTTTGACGGCACCCCCTGGCTTGTAGAGATCTGCCAATATTTCTTGGTTTGCGTGTCGTAGTGATAGATGCCACCACCGTCGGTTCCCAGCCAAAAGGCATGACTGCCGTCGGCAATGATGGAATTGATGAAGCAACAGATGTCTTTGTCGCCGAAGTCGCCGGGATTGAAGTAGCGCTCATAGAGCCATGAGCGGGTATTGACGATACAGAAACCTGCCGTTGTGCCCACTGCCATCTTTTCTCCAATCGCCGTCAGACATTCCGCCTCACGAATGGGCAGGTCGTGAGCCTTGCCATTGACAATGCAGGACAGAGGGCCGTCGATGGCCCCTACCCACAGCCGTCCGAGGTGATCACAAGCCAGACTGGTAATACACTCTGACGACAGATTTCCTAACGACCGGCTATAGGTGGCTGTTGCTGTTCCAGTCGTGCTGACTGCAAAAACGCCATTGCCGTAGGTGCCTGCCCACACGCCACCCTTGCCCGATGGGCACAGAGCCACCACCACGCGCCCTTGCAGACTGTGGGTCCAGCGTCCGGTAGCGGGATGATAAGCCGACAGGCCAAGGTTGGTACCAAACCACAGCGTACCGTCGGATGTGGCACAGACTGCGTTCACGCTGTTGTCGATCAGGGAGTTGCCGTCCTTGTACTCATGCCGGAACAACTGATAGCCTGACCAGCGGGGCATGACCAGGTCCACACCTCCCGAGTAGCTGCCCACCCAGATGTTGCGTTGCCGGTCCACGGCGATGGCATAGATGCCGTTACCACTCAGTGCGTTGCGCGTATCGTCCGACACATTGAACAGCAGTCTACCCTGTAATTTCCGACGGTCAAAAGCGTAGACGCCCTCTCCGTCGACACCCGCAAGCATCGTCTCATGTCCCAATGG
>CAMCBZ010000089.1 GCA_945873145.1 uncultured Prevotella sp. | reverse complement strand
TTTCATAGTTAGGCCGCTGAGGGCAGCGGCCCTCCCGGAAACTGCCCTCCCGGAAGCGGCCCTCTGCGGAAGCGGCCCTCTACGGACATTACATTGCATCTGTAATGACCTTCATTTCATCGCAAAAATATTGTTTATCACTCATTTTACTCCCCTCTCCCTTTGGAGAGGGGTTGGGGGTGAGGCTCCCTCCTCTCCCCTTGGAGAGGGGTTGGGGGTGAGGCTCCCCCCTCTCCCCTTGGAGAGGGGCGCGGGGGTGAGGCTCTTTTGGAGAGGGGCACGGGGGTGAGGCTGTTTGTGTGTGGCTGCTTTTAGGAAGGTGAGGCCGTTGGTTCCTGGTACATACTCGGTGACTGTCCGTATTTCTTTGAGAAGCAGCGGGTGAAGTACTTCGGGTCGTTGAAGCCCACGCGGAAGGCGATCTCGGAGATGTTGCGGTTGCCCACGTTCTCCATGAGGATACGGCGTGCCAGGTCCAGGCGGTAGTTGCGGATGAACTGTGTCGTCGACTCACCCGTCTCGTCGTTGAGTTTCCGGCTCACCGTGCTGCGACTCATGCCCAACTGATGGCAGAGCTGCTCGACGCCAAACTCCGGGTCGCTGTAGTTCAACTCCATGATCGACATCACACGATCCATGAACGAGTGCGAGGTGCGTTCTACCTGCTGTTTGTCGGCCTGCTGCGTCTTCGTCACACTCTGCGTGTAGCGCTTCTGGTTTCCGAGTATTGTCTGTACGCGCGTCTGCAGTTCTATTGGGTTCTCGCTCTCCTTGAGTGCCATCTCGATAGGGCGGTAGAGGCGCTCCGCCTCACGGTCGCGCATCACGGCCAGGCGGCGGCGATAGAAGTAGATGGCGGTCAGGACGACAGCGATGACCATGAGGAGCATAAACCACCAGCTCTTATAGAAATAAGGAGTGACCACCACGTCGATGGCTATCTTGCGCTGCGCATGGCCGTCGACGGTACTGCCATACGCCACCTCGAATTGGTAGTGGCCCGGCGGCAGGGTAGAGTAGCGCACGCTGTGCTGCCCCGGTTGCAGACGTATCCAGTCGTCCTCATAGCCCTTCATGCGATAGCTGTAGACCTCGTCGTGCCCACGTCCGTAGTCGAGCGTGGAGAACTCGATGGCAAACGACTTGTTGCTTTCGTGGAGGCGGATGGTGTGCGCCCGTGCGATGTTCTCTTTCAGTATTGACGATCCCGCTCTGATCTCCTCGTTGTCTACGAAGAGCCGGGTGAAGCAGAGGTGCGTAGCCGCCGCGTCCTGACGGTTCAGTCCTATCAGTGCTGTCAGACCATTGCACGTGCCGAGGTAGACGATGCCCTGAGGCGAGAGAATGGCGGAGTTGAAATAGAACTGTGAGCTGACCAGACCGTCGGCCTCATTGAAGTTGTCAAAGCTCTCGGCCTTGACATTCATCATCGACAGACCGTGATCGGTGGTGATCCACAGCCGTCCTTTGCGGTCCTCGGCGATGCCCTTTACTGCGTTGCTCGGCAGTCCGTCGGCGGTGGTGTACACGCGGAAGCGATAGTCGCGGCCGTGGCGCACGGCACGGTAGAGGCCATAGCCGTTGCTGCCAATCCACAGCGTGCCGTCGCGTCCCTCGCAAAACGACTGTATCTTCTCCAGAATGCCGCTCTTCGGGTCGTCGAGTTTATAGGTGTAGTGGCGGTAGCGGGTGAACAGTGAGCCACGGCGCGAGGTGAGGTCCACCTGTATCATCCCCTGCTGACAGCCGACGAAGAGCTGGTGGTCGTGGGTGATGACGCTGCCGATGCATCCGCTGACCATGCGGTTGCCGGGGAAGGGATCGGTGAGCACGCCACGACGGAAGTCATAGAAGAACAGTCCCACGTTGCTGCCTACCCACAGCCCCTGGTTGCGCTCGTCGACAGCCAAGGCACCGGTGAAGTCGAGCATTCGCTGCATGGGTGGCTGGATCGTCAGAGGACGTATCACCGTCGGGTGCTGCATGTCGAGCGAGCAGACGCCACCGCCCCATGTGCCGATCCACAGCGTGTGGTCGGCGTGGTCGGCGGTGAGCGTCGAGACGCTGTTGTGGGTCAGCGCAGAGTTGGCGGTGGTATAGTGGACAAAGGTGTTGGAGCCGGGTACCTTGCGGTTGAGACCGCCCTCGACGGTACCCACCCACAGCGTGCCGTCGTGTTGGGCAAACATCGCGTTGACACAGTTGGGCGAGATAGAGCCGGCGTCGCGCGGAGAGTTGACATAGTTGACCAGGTTGAGCAGACGCGGCGACAGTTTGTTGATGCCGCCCGACTCTGTGCCGATCCATATCTGTCCCTGAGATACAAGGAAGCAGTTGACGAAGTTGCTGGTGAGCGGCAGGTCGGGGGTAGACATATTATAAGGAGTGATCCGGTGTGCGTGCGGGTCGTAGACATCCATGCCGCCGAGCGTGCCGATGAGCAGTTCTTGGTCAGCGCCTAGGGCAAAGCTTGTCACAAGGTTGTGGGTCAGGCTCATGGGCGTGGTGCCCTGCGTGAGATGTGTCTTGGCTTTGTCATTGATATAGATGCCGGTGAAGGTACCTAACCACAGATGGCCCTGATATGGAATGATCGAGAAGATGCTGCCGGTGATAGGCGCGAAGAGCGCGTTGCGGTTATGGGCGATGATACGGTTGCCCTGCACGGTGAGTTGCACGATGTTGGTGTTATAGCCCAGCCAAACGTTGCCCTTTCCGCCGACGTCATACAGTGCCACGTCGGGGGCATTGAGGCGGTAGGGTAGGGCGGCCAGCGACACCACGGTACCCTCCTTGTCGAAAGAGATTCGATAGAGATGGCCGATGGTAGCCACCCAGATGTTGCCCCGTCCGTCCTTGTAGGTTCTGACGCCGCTTTCGCGCAGCGTGCGCTGCAGCCGTTTTGTCAGTTCCGGCGTGGCGCATTTCGGCACCTGTTCCTTCATGTCGTCGAGGCTGAGCACGCCCGTGTAGTCGTCGAAGGCGATCCACAGCCGGTGGTAGTTGTCCTCCACGACGTTCTTGCAGGAGTGGCTGCGCAGCAGTGCCCCGCCCCATTGCTTGCTGTCGAAATAGTCGAAGGTGTAGCCGTCGTAGCGTACCAGGCCGCCGGCGCGTGTGCACACCCAGACGAAGCCGTAGCTGTCCTGATAGATGTCGTCGACGAAGTTGCTCGGCAGTCCATTGTTCATGGCGAGCACGTCGAGATGGTAGCGCTTCGGTTCGAAAGCGCTGAGCAGCGTCACGCTCCACAGCCACACCATGGCTATGGCAAGCAGACGGAGATATGATGTCGTTCTATAATAAGATGCGTTCAAGGCAGAAGGTAAACTTTAGATTCTAACTGCAAAAGTAATAAAAAAGCGATAAAAAAGGGCGAAAGCAATAAATAAAAAGTCAGATACCCTGCCTTTAAGCAGGGTTAGGAGGCGACGCGTCCCGCATCGCAATTACTTGGTGGTGGGTAATTGTTGCACGAGAGCGTCGCACAGATCTATCTACATGATTTGGTTGAGGTTCCCTTCGTGGACATGACAAGTCATGCTTGCGGTTTGTTTTCTTTGTTAACGCTCCGCTACGCGGAATAAAGAAGATAACCGAATATTAAGAAAATA
>CAMCBZ010000088.1 GCA_945873145.1 uncultured Prevotella sp. | reverse complement strand
AAAGCCCTTCCCTAGCCCTCCCCGAGGGGAGGGAAACAAGAATACCAGAGAATGCAGAGAAAGTGGTGAGACAGCAACAAAGGCGTCGCTGCATAGCAACAACCTACAGAACCCAGCCCAACACGACAAGGAAACAAGCACGACGAGACAGAAAGCCCAGCGCAACGAGACCGGAGTCCTGCACAACGAGAGTGAGTGACTCCCAAGCCATTTCTCAACAAAAGACTGCAGCGGAGCCGACGGAGTACTGCGGTGAAGTACTGGAGTAATCTTAGTTTTGTACTGCGGTAATTTGGGCGCAGTACTGGAGTAATCTGCCCGTAGTACAGCCATCAAAAGGCTGAGATTTAGTCACCATTCCAGTTGACTCGCTCCTCGAAGCCGTCGAAGTCGAGGTCATCGGGAGCGCCTACTTGCTTGAGCACACTACGTATAAACGCCTGCTCAGAGGGTGGAATGGGCATTGCTCCAAGCCGTTGCATGAAATAAGGATTACGCCCAAAGTGCGACACGCAGACCAACATGAATTCACGGTACTGGTCCGGGTACATATGTTTTTGGAAGTTGGTCAGTGACTGCGCTGGGGACAGTCACAAGGCAGGCAGGCCTCATAACCATAGGGCATTGATATTATTTTGTTGTTCATAAAGTTGTTGATAAAAAGAAAAATTATGCGTATTGTGGCTGATGAAATATTACACTAGAAATCTACCACCGTGATACCAGCCCCGCCAAACTGTACATTTTCATCTGCAAAATGGCTGACATTGGGCTCTGCGCTCAGATATTGACGGATCAGCTGACGCAAGATACCATTTCCCTTGCCATGGAGAATGCGCACACGGGGCATACCCATGAGAATGGCATCGTCGATGAAATAGCGAACTGCCTGCAATGCCTCATCACCACGCATGCCTCGGACGTCGAGATCCTGATGGAAATTCTTTCGGTGGTCGTCGATCGTCTCTTGCGTCATGCGAGAAATGCCATACTGCTTCAAACCCTCTTTCAACTCGTCCATCTTTGTCTTAGGCCGATCACTGCTCGCGGCAGAGGCTAAGCTGCCAGCTAATGTCAACCTACTCACGGGCACCTTGGTGCGCATGTCACCGAAGATTACTGTAACAGTCTTTCCGTCGATGGCCTCTACCCTACCCTGCGATTGGACACCGCGCATCTTCACTGAGTCTCCAACAACAATGGGACGATTTACGTTTTGTTGTCCTTTGCCCATAGCTTCTCTCAACGCCTTGGCAGCCTGCTGTTCACTCGTCTGTTTGTCCTTCTTGCGCTGCTCATGACGTTGCTTGCGGGCTTGTATCTGTGCCACCTTCTTTTGAAAGTCCTCGTCTGAAAGTATTCCAGTAGAACGTTTGCCCGGCTTCTTCCACGTATCCTCATCAACATCCTGCTTGAACTGCTCAAGCTCAGCCCGGATTTTTTTCGTGGCTTCCTTCTCTGCCTGCTCCTCACGGATTTCACGGATGGCATTCTCTATCTGCTTGTTGCTCTGAGCAAGCAATTCTTTAGCCTCCTGACGGGCATTGGCAAGAATCTCTTTACGTTGCTTTTCTACTTCTGTTACTCCTTTTTCGTATTCGTCGATTTGGCGTTGCAAACGCTTTTCCTGCTCATGCACGGCTTGTCGTTTCTGTTCCCAGTAACGTTTGTCGCGCACGATATCCTGAAGATATTTGTCGCTTTGAATGTAGTCAGAGCCAACGATGTCAGATGCTTCACGAATCACCTCCTCTGGCAATCCTATCTTACGCGCAATTTCGATAGCAAATGAACTGCCCGGGCGGCCTATCGACAACTGAAACAGAGGACGCATCTCGTGGCGGTCGTAGAGCATGGCACCATTCACTACACCTTCGTGACTGTCGGCAAAATGCTTCAGATTCTGATAGTGGGTCGTGATTACTGCCCATGCTCCCTTTTTGCAGAACTGACCTAAGACACTCTCTGCAATAGCACCACCAATCTGTGGCTCGGTGCCCGTTCCAAACTCATCGATCAAAATCAAAGTCTGAGAACTGGCTTGGCGCATCATCATCTTCATGTTTAATAGATGCGACGAATAGGTACTCAAATCATTCTCAAGACTTTGCTCATCACCTATATCAATCATAACATCCTTAAACACACCACATTTACTTCGTTCACTTACAGGGATGCTTAATCCTGTCTGGAGCATATATTGCAATAGTCCTGTCGTCTTTAAGCACACTGATTTACCTCCGGCGTTGGGACCAGAGATGATAAGAATATGCTTTTCAGGGGTGAGCTGAATGTCCAAAGGCACTACTGCTGTTGGCTTCTGACTCTCCATCATACCACCATCCTCGTTATCTCGTTTTGCATGAGCAAGATGACGCTCCAACAGCGGATGGCGGGCTGAAATGAAGTCGAGATAAGGATACGGCTTCATCTCCGGTTCTACGGCATGCATCGCCTTTGCCAGCTGACATTTCGCCTGAATCAAGTCGATCTCGGCAAGAAAATGGTACGAGTCGAGCATCTCACGAACATGTGGACGGATGCGGGACGACATCTTGGTCAGTATGCGGATGATCTCCTGGCGCTCTTCTGCCTCCAACTCCCGGATCTTGTTGTTGGCCTCAACCACTTCGGTCGGCTCAACAAATACTGTGCGGCCCGTAGCACTCTCGTCATGCACAATGCCGGGAATACGTCGTTTCAACGAAGGAACGATAGGTATCACCAATCGTCCGTCACGCAATGTAGGAGTGACGTCTTTTTCCACCAAGCCCTCACTTTGAGCTGAGTGAAGAATACCATTAAGAATCTTTGAAATA
This sequence comes from uncultured Prevotella sp., assembly GCA_945873145.1. Lineage (GTDB taxonomy): Bacteria > Bacteroidota > Bacteroidia > Bacteroidales > Bacteroidaceae > Prevotella. The sequence continues at coordinate 1,098 of CAMCBZ010000088.1, read as the reverse complement.
GAACCTTCCGTCCTGGCCAATTCCTGACGGATAGCATGCAGCTCTGGTGATGCACTATCGCGCATGTGACCATATTTATCTATGATTTGGTCGATCTGCTGGATGATAACCGGAAAAGTTGCAATACCATCCGCAAGATCGTGAAGAGCGGGATAACTCCACTTTTTCAATTCAAAATCACCTTCTGCCTCAGACTCATCCTCAAGTGGCTCACCTCTATAAAGGAATCGAACCAATGAGTCTATCGTTGCCAAGGAACGTCTGAGGTCGAATAACTCACCCTCTTCCATCCACGTTCCCTCCAACCGCACTCGCTTCAGACTGTCACGCACATCATAGAAGCCCGACAGGTCGAAGTCATCTTCTTCCTCGATAATTCTCCGCATCTCACGGTTCTCCTCCATCCAAGTTGCAATCTGTTGAGAATCAGCAGAGAAGCCCATCGCCTCCACCATGCTTTTTCCGAGAGTACTCAAACAATAGCCTTTTAGCCACGACCGTACCTCGTCGTATCCTATCTTCTTTTCGAAGTTCTTTGGGTATATCATTTCTGTTTTATCTAATTTGTTCTTTTATCATTTATATCTTTCTCCTGGCCCTCTCTTGTTACCAGATCCAGAACTACTTGCTCCGTTTCTGCCGATCCATTTATCAGATCTTGCTCATATCATATTTATATCAGATCTTGTTCATATAAAATCTGATTAATATTGACCTTTTGTCGGATCTGATTTATATAGGCCTTTATGTCAAGCCATATTTGTCAACCTAATCCTGTCAATAGCTTTTAACATCAATCCACATAGCCTCATGGATTCCTGATATCATTGTCTGCATTTTCTCTTTTCAGAGAGAATGTCTACTATCAGTAACCACTCTACCGTATGACATTAATTGCAAAATTACCTCTTTTCATTTAGCTATCAATCTTATTATTGTTAATAATATTTAATCCACTCGCATTTTTTTCATCATTCTATCTCTTTTTCAAATGAATTGTGTACCTTTGCACCCGCATTCAGAAATGATGCAGGTACATCACAACCATTGGAGAGATGGTAGAGTGGTCGATTACAACGGTCTTGAAAACCGTCGTAC
>CAMCBZ010000087.1 GCA_945873145.1 uncultured Prevotella sp. | reverse complement strand
GAGGACGCTATATCATAATATCATAATCATTAAGATCTATTCGGAAGGTTCATTATCCGGGAGGTCCGCTGCCCTCAGCGGACAATAAACATGTTGAGTACATTCAATAGGAGGCTTGTTTTGTTCTGTCCGCTGAGGGCAGCGGACCTCCCGGTTAGCGTACCTCCCGGTACTCTAACAAGGTAAGCTATTTCTTCTTGTTGCCGAAGTCGGCGGGAATCTCGCCCCATTTCTTGGTTTCCCATTTGATGATGGGGACGGCGGCGGGATGGGTGGCGAGCCATCGCTCGGCGCGGGCTACGAGTTCGTAGGCTTTGGCTGTGGAGTCGTCGCGCACGAGCTTGGTCTTGCAATGCTTGTTGCGCACCCAGAGGATGGCGTTGTACGAGTCGGAGTAGATGGCCTTGTCGCGTATGCCCTGCTGGTCCATGAGGGCCAGGGCGTGTACGATGGCGAGGAACTCGCCGATGTTGTTGGTGCCACGAACGGGGCCGAAATGGAAGACCTGCGCCCCTGTGGCCAGGTCGACGCACTGATATTCCATCGGTCCGGGGTTGCCGGGACAGGCTGCGTCCACAGCCCACGCGTCTGCTCTCACCTCGGGAGGCAAGGGCAACACGGTGTCGTGGCGATAGTCGGGAGGAGAGACTGGCTCGTTACTCATGATTCGGTTCTATGTAATCAAAGGGGCCGCGCTTCATCACCAAAGGATAGCGCTCGGGATGTTTCAGACTGTCTATTTCCAAATCTACGTCAAGGTCTGGCCACACGATAGCGTCGCTCCCCTCCATCTTCACATTCAGCACATCGCGTACCGTAGTATTTCTCATCCATGGCACGCGGTTGTATGAGAGGAAGTAGTCATTGCCCAATACTGATATCATGATGCCTTGGGCATTAATCATCCTAACGGAAACCGACGGAACAGTGTGGTTAGGCCTCATATTTATCTTACATTCTTTCCGGCACTTCGATACCGAGGAGTTCCATGCCGTTCTTGATGACCTTGGCTACGTTGTCGGCGAGGACGAGACGTGTCACCTTCTCGGCGTCGGTATCTGCGCTGAGGATGCTATAGTCGTGGTAGAACTGGTTGAAGTCCTTGGTGAGCTCGTAGCAGTAGTTGGCGATGCCGGCAGGGTTGTAGTTCTCACCAGCGTCCTTGACGGCCACCTTGAAGGCGTCCATTTTCTGGATGAGCTGTATCTCCTTGTCGTTGAGCGGAGCGTCGGCGGGCAGCTGCGCGGGCAACTCTATGCCGTCGGCCTGAGCCTTGCGCATGACGGAGCGGATGCGGGCATAGGTATACTGGATGAAGGGACCCGTGTTGCCGTTGAAGTCGATGCTCTCGGCAGGGTTGAAGAGCATGTTCTTGCGGGCATCGACCTTGAGGATGAAGTATTTCAGTGCGCCGAGACCTACGATGCGTGCGATCTCGCTCTTCTCTTCCTCGCTCATATCCTTGAACTTGCCGAGCTCATCGCTTGTCTTGCGAGCGTCACCGATCATCTCAGCGATGAGGTCATCAGCGTCGACGACAGTACCCTCGCGGCTCTTCATCTTGCCGTTGGGCAGTTCCACCATACCATAGGAGAAGTGCACGAGGTCCTTGCCCCACTTGAAGCCGAGACGGTCGAGGAGGATGGAGAGCACCTGGAAGTGATAGTTCTGCTCGTTGCCCACCACGTAGATCATCTTGTCGATGGGGTAGTCGTTGAAGCGCATCTCGGCTGTGCCGATGTCCTGTGTCATATACACGCTGGTGCCGTCGGCGCGGAGCAGCAGTTTCTGGTCGAGGCCCTCATTGGTGAGGTCAGCCCATACGCTGCCGTCGGGCTTACGGAAGAAGAGTCCCTTCTTGAGGCCTTCCTCGACCTTGCGCTTGCCTTCGAGGTAAGTATTTGACTCGTAATAGATCTTGTCAAAGCTCACGCCGAGCGCCTTGTAGGTCTCGTCGAAACCAGCGTAGACCCAGCTGTTCATCTTCTGCCACAATGCACGGATCTCCGGATCTCCAGCCTCCCACTTCACGAGCATCTCGTGGGCTTCCACGATGAGCGGAGCCTCGTTTTTTGCTTTTTCCTCAGCCTTTTCCTCGTCCATGCCCTCAGCGATGAACTTGGCTTTCAGTTCGTTGCACTGCTCTTTGTAGTGCTTGTCGAAGAGCACATAGAAGTCACCGATGAGGTGGTCGCCCTTCTTGTGTGCCGTCTCAGGAGTGACGCCGTTGCCCCATTTGATCCATGCGAGCATCGACTTCATGATGTGGATGCCTCGGTCGTTGACGATATTTGTCTTGATGACCTTATTACCGTTGGCCTCCATGATCTTCGAGAGGCTCCATCCGAGCAGGTTGTTGCGCACGTGTCCGAGGTGGAGCGGCTTGTTGGTGTTTGGCGATGAATACTCAATCATCACGAGGGGGCTGTCGGCAGTAGCTTGCTTCTCGCCGAACTTGTCATCGGCGTTGATGTCGTTGAGCAGGCTTACCCACGCCTGAGGTGCCACCACGAGGTTGAGGAATCCCTTGACCACGTTGAAGCGTGCCACAGCCTCGCAGTCGCGCTGCAGCACCTCACCGATTTGCTGTGCGGTGTCCTCGGGTTTCTTATGTGAAATCTTCAGGAAGGGGAAGACGACGAGGGTGAGATTGCCCTCGAAAGTGTCCTTGGTCTTTTGCAGTTGCACCATTTTCTCGGGCACATCCTGTCCGTAGAGCTCTTTGACGGCCTTAATGGTGGCCTCAGTGATTACTTTTTCTATATTCATGCGTTTATACCGGTATTTTGTCGACAAACTAATAATATATGTGCAAAGTTACGAAAAAACAGAGAGATAAAGGTGCGTTGCGGCGGATATTTTCTTGCTACGTCAGACAGGTAAGACTCTGATAGGAAAGGAATATGTGCCTGCTTTGGCAATTTCTGAGTGGATATGCCGTTTTATTATCAACTCAAAGTAATAAACAGAATCATGAAAAAAGTCTTATATGCCATCATTCTCTTGGCAACAGCTTTGTCGGCAAAAGCGCAGACAGAGCCGGGAACGACCACGCTTTATCCTCGTTTGGGCATGACATTCTCTAAGTTTACCGGCGACTGCCTGCTGTCCCCTTCCGATGATCGCAGCCTGGGCACTAAGTACAAGGCCGGTTTTGTGGCAGGCCTGGAGGTGCAGCGTCAGGTCAGTGATCGACTGGCAGCCAGCATCGGTGCCCTTTACAGCGAACAAGGCACTAAATTCGAGCATGATGAGAGTGTGGACGTCAACACTACCGTCAAAGCCAATTATATCGCCATGCCGGTGCTTGGCATCTACACCAGTGCTACGGGATTGTCGATGAAACTGGGCTTGCAGCCCGAGGTGCGTGTCTCCGATGATGCCAACTACGTGCTCAACCGTGTGACGTTGTCGTTGCCGGTCGGGTTGAGTTACGAGTTTCATCATGTAGCCCTCGATGTGCGCTATAACATAGGTTTGACACATGTCTATAAGCATAGCGTGACAGGATTTTCATCGCGCAACAGCACATTCATGCTAACTCTGGGCTATGGCATTGAACTGTAGGAGACGTTCTGTCTTTTACAGCTTGGCAGCAAACAAAAAGAGGAGTAAGTTCCCGTGTGGAACTTACTCCTCTTTATATATATAGGACTATTGTAGCCTGTGGATTACTTCAGCCCGCTGATTTCATCGCGTGTGATGACATACTTCGAGTTGAAGAGGTCTTTGAGGAAGGCGGCAGTGTTGTAGTCGCTGTTGATATAGCTCATGCCGTCGCTGTCCTGGCCATACCATGGCATGATCCAGCTCCACATAGCGCCGTCGGTGAGCATGTTCTTCACCGAAGGCATGGCATCACCTTCGGCGAGAGCGATGATTTTCTTTCCACCTGTAATCTGGCGCAGCGCCTCGAACTGATCCTTATGTGCATCATGATAGGGTGTTTGAAGATTCTTGCAATAGTAGTCGCGTGCGATGATGTCGACATATTCGTCGCCGGGATACCAGTCAGCGTCGTCGTAAGTCTTGCCGTCCTCGGTGTAGGAGCCCTCAGAGGTCCATACCCAGATGAGGTTGTTCACACCCTTGGTTTTGAACTCTTCGTACATCATCTTCCAGAGTTTCTTGAAGAACACCGGTCCGGAGTTGCCCCACCAGAACCAAGCCTTGCCCGTGCCGCTGTAGCGGCCATAGTTGCCGCGTGCCTCGTGGAAGGGGCGCCAGATGACGGGTATGCCCTTCTTCTGCAGAGCGAGGAGATAGTCGGCGATGATGTCGATCTGCTTCATGGCGAACTTATGCTCCCAGCGGCTGCTGCGTGTGGCGTTCTTAGCAGAGAAGCCTTCGGTGTCGTAGGTCCAGGAGTCATAGTTGGTCTGGTCAGCCTCTGATGAAGGAACGTTCCAGTGCCACATGCACTCCACGATGCCACCGTTGTTGGCCCAGTCTTCCACCTGTCTCTTATACACATCTGACGCTGCCGACGATACTCCTTG
>CAMCBZ010000086.1 GCA_945873145.1 uncultured Prevotella sp. | reverse complement strand
GCCGTTACTTAGTTTCTATCTCTTCCTTCATGTCGAGAAACTCCCCCTTAGCATCATAGAACTCATACTGCAGGAAGGCGAGCTTCTGTGAAGGAATGATGTGTACACCCAATCCGTATTTCATCTGCCACTTGCGCTTGAGGCTCATGAAGCCCTGGTTGATGTAGGCAGCGACATAGGGATGAACGTGGAGATAGAACTTTTTGATGCCGATCTTGTTGACCAGGCGGTCGATTTTTCCTTCGAGCTGGTCGGTGAAGAGGATGCTCGACTTGATCTTTCCGGTGCCGTTGCAGGTGGGACACGTCTCTTCCACGTTGACGTCCATGGCAGGGCGCACGCGCTGACGGGTGATCTGCATCAGTCCGAATTTGCTCAGTGGCAGAATGTTGTGGCGGGCGCGGTCCTTCTGCATGTTTTTGCACATGCGCTCATAGAGCAGTTGTCGGTCCTCGGCCAGGTTCATGTCGATGAAGTCGACCACGATGATTCCTCCCATATCACGCAGTCGGAGTTGGCGTGCCAACTCATCGGCAGCTCCGAGGTTGGTGTCGAGTGCCGTGCCTTCCTGTCCTTTTTCGTTCTTTGATCTGTTGCCACTGTTGACATCCACAACGTGCATAGCTTCGGTGTGCTCAATGATGAGGTAGGCGCCGTGGGCGTAGTTCACTGTCTTGCCGAAGCTGGCCTTAATTTGTTTGGTGACGTTGAAATTGTCGAAGATGGGCACTTTTCCGGTATATCGCTTGACGATACCTGCCTTTTCAGGGGCGATGAGTGCCACATAATCCTTTACTTCATGGAACACGCTGTCGTCGTTGACAAAAATATTCTCGTAGCTGGGGTTGAACAAATCTCGCAGCAAGGCAACGGCCCTGCTGGTTTCTTCGTAGACGAGTTGCGGACGCTGCTGAGTCTTCTGCACCTTGGTGATGGCATCCATCCATCGTTTGTACAGGATCTTCAGCTCGCCGTCGAGCTCAGCTACGCGCTTGCCTTCAGCTACGGTTCTGACGATGACACCGCAGTTCTTGGGTTTGATGCTGTGGATGAGTTGCTTGAGTCTTGCTCTTTCTTCACCGCTTTTGATCTTTGACGATACAGAGACCTTGTCGCCAAAGGGCAGCAACACGAGATAGCGTCCGGCAAAGCTCAGCTCACCGGTCAGGCGCGGTCCCTTGGTGGAGATAGGCTCCTTGACGATCTGCACGAGCACTTCCTGTCCCTGTTTGAGTGTCTGCTGCACGCTGCCGTCCTTTTGCAGGTCGGGCAGGCGGGTGGCTTTGTCAAAGGGGAAGAGGCGTCGGCGGTCACTCTGTATCTGCTTGAGATACTTTGCGTAGGAATTGAACTGACTACCTAAGTCAAGATAATGCAAGAAAGCGTCACGCTCATACCCGACGTCGACGAAGCTGGCGTTGAGGCCCGGCATGAGTTTCTTCACTTTTGCGACGTAGATGTTGCCCACAGAGAAGTTGGCCGAGCGGGGCTCGTTCTGGTATTCAACCAGTCGTTTGTCCTCAAGCAGGGCGATGGAGATCTCCTTCGGCTTGACGTCAATGATAACTTCACTTGTCATCTCTTGGTGTTTTAAGTAGGGTTAAAAAGCAAGGGGCACACCACGAAAGGCGTACCCCCTCTCAAGAACTGTCGCCTGAGCTTACTTGCTCTTGTGGCGGTTCTTACGTAATCTCTTTTTACGCTTATGCGTAGCCATCTTGTGGCCTTTCTTCTTTTTTCCGTTTGGCATGGTAAAATGTTTTAAAGTTGTGTATAATACAGTTTTGTTTGTCTTTCTTGGTGTAGCGGTATGGGCTTACTCGCCTTTCATCTCCTCTACAAAAGCCTTGGCCGGCTTGAAGCTCGGCAGGTCGTGGGCGGCAATGGTGATGGTGGTGTTCTTGCCGATGTCGCGTGCTGTCTTGGCAGCGCGATGCTTGATGATGAAGCTGCCGAAACCGCGGAGGTATACGTTCTCCTTCTTGTCGAGCATGCAACGCTTTACGCACTCCATGAAGCTCTCCACTACTGCGGCCACTTCTTTCTTTTGCAATCCTGTCTGCTCAGTAATCTCACTGATGATATCTGCTTTTGTCATGGTGTTGATATACTTTTCTTTTATTATATGAATGTCAACGTATTAGCCCTATTTCTAAGGGTATGCAAAGTTACAAGTTTTTCGTGTGATACGGAAATTTATTGCGATGTTTTTTTGTTCTTACGGCATTTTTATGCGCTTGAAGTGTTTCATTTTCAATCGTTTAACACTCTTTAATTGCAATGGCTCCTTGCGCTTTGACTCTTGCCGGTAGCCTCACCCCCTTCCCCCTCTCCAAAGGAGAGGGGAGTAATTACCTTCAAGGGTATTAAGAGGGTATTGCAATTCCCTCCCCTTGGGGAGGGTTAGGGAAGGGCTCGAGGGTTAGGGGGGCTCCATCCCCTCCCCTTGGGGAGGGTTAGGGAAGGGCTGTCATTCCTTAGTGCTTCTTGCCGTATTCGGGCTCTATCTTTCTTTTTACCAGGAAGGTCATCACCACGGTAGCCACACAGCAGGCCATCACCATCCAGAAGAAGTTGCGATAGCCGATGGCTTCCTCGATGTAGCCGGCAACGAGGCCGGGAAGCATCATGCTCAGGGCCATGAACGCTGTGCAGATGGCATAATGGGCTGTGACATATTTGCCCTCAGAGAAATGCATCATATAGAGCATGTAGGCGGTGAAGCCGAAGCCATAGCCAAACTGCTCTACGGCGACACATGTGCTGATGACCACGAGGTCGTGGGGCAGGCAGATGCTCAGATAGACAAACGTGGCGCAGGGCAGCGTCATGCTGGCCGCCATGGGCCACAACGCTTTCTTCAGCCCCCACCGCGAGGCTGCGATGCCGCCGATGATGCCGCCCACGGTGAGCGCGATGACGCCGATGGTGCCGTAGACAATGCCTACGGTGTCGGTGTCGAGGGCCAGGCCTCCCGTTGCTGTCGTACCGAGCAGGAAGGGATTGACCATCTTCAGCAGGAAGGCCTCGGGCAGACGGTAGAGCAACATGAACACGATGGCAAGCCATACACCGGGCTTGTGGAAGTAGGTGTAGAAGGTATGGTCGAACTCACGCAGCACGTCACCGAATGTCTGTGGCTTGCCGTCTGTCGTACGCAGTGCGTCTCTCCCCGGTTTGGGAAGCGCAAAGGTGTGGTAGAGGGCGATGGCGGTGAACAGTGCGGCGGTGATGCCCATGGTCACCTGCCACGACAGCGGGATGTTGCCCGTGCTCTTCTCTAAGCTTCCGGCGATGTATACGAGTACTCCTTGACCGAAGATCGACGACAGGCGATAGAACGTGGAGCGGATGCCCACGAAGAAGCTCTGCTTGTCTTCGCTCAGCGCCAGCATATAGAAGCCATCGGCCGCGATGTCGTGCGTGGCGGAGGCGAAGGCGGTGATGATGAAGAGCAGCAGGGTAAGTGTGAACAGATGGATGGGTGTGTGGCCGGAGGCGATGACCGCTGCAGACGGATGCGGGATGGTCAGCGTCAGCAGGATGAACGCGGCACTCATCAGCAGCTGCATGGCAAGGATCCACCACCGCTTGGTCTTGATGATGTCGACAAACGGACTCCACAGTGGCTTGATGGTCCACGGCAGATAGAGCAGACTGGTGAACAGTGCCATCTCGCCGTTGGGCACGCCCATCTTGGTGAATATCGTCACGCTGATGTTGTTCACGATGAAATAGGGAATGCCTTCGGCGAAATAGAGCGTGGGCACCCACCACCAAGGTGATTGTGGGTGCTTCATTCGGCTTTCTCCTGCTTGTTCTGTGCGATGCGCGCCAGGAGTTCCCAGGTGCGTATGCGGTCCTTATAGGTGTTGTTGCGGTTCTCCTTCTCTATGCTCAGGTCTCCGTCGGAGTTGTCGTCCCATCGGCGGCAGTCGTAGACGACGTCGTAGATGCGGCCGATGCGGTAGCGGCGGCTGATGGCCAGGCCAAGGGCATAGTCCTCGCCGTAGAGCACATTGGGCAGATTGATGGCACGGGCCACGGGTGTGAAGAAGGCACGGGGCGCTCCGAGTCCGTTGATACGCAGAGCGTTGTTGCGTCCGTTCTTCAATGTCCACTCGCGATGATCGATGGTTCCGGGTGGCAGCGTGTTGAGATGGATGTCGGTCAGGCGGTAGGCGCCGATGACCATCGCGCACTGTTGCGGGCGGAACGCGTCGACGAGCTTTTGCAGGCTGTCCGGTCCGGAATAGACATCATCGGAGTCGAGCTGTACGAGGAAACGGCCGCAGAGCGGATGGTGCAGTGCCATGTTCCATGCTCCGCCCACGCCGATGTCGTTGCGGTCGGGTACGATGTGTACGAGACGGTCGTCGTCGATGGCGTCGATAGCCTCTGTGGTACCGTCGGTGGAGTGGCATTCCGGTCCGTTCTCCACGACAAACACATTATATTTAAAGGTGGTCTGCTGGCTGAGCGCACTCTTCAGAGCGTCGCGGATCGTGCGGATGCGGTTGCGTACGGGAATCATGATGCTCGCCTCTAC
>CAMCBZ010000085.1 GCA_945873145.1 uncultured Prevotella sp. | reverse complement strand
GCAGAGAGATGGACATCAAGCGACTTCACGGCACCCTCGATATGATGCAGTTTGGTGGCTCCTACTATCGGCGATTCCACCTTTGTCAGCAGCCAAGCCAGCGAAATCTGTGTCATCTCCACCCCGTAGCGGTCGGCCAGATCCACCACGCGCTCCACGATGCGGTTGTCCTGCTCGGCAGTAGCATCATACTTGAAGTGCATGAATGAGTCTTCCTGCTGTCGCTTAGAGGTCTCGCCGGGTCGCTTGGCTAACTTGCCAGAGGCCAATGCACTGTAGGGAGTCATGGCAATGTTTTCTTCGTGGCAGAACGGGAACATCTCACGTTCCTCCTCACGCATGATTAAGTTGTAATGGTTCTGGACGGAGATAAATTTTGCCCATCCATGCTGCTCTGCCATCGCGTTCATCTTCGCCACCTGATAGGCATAGGCATTTGCGATGCCGATATAGCGAGCCTTTCCCGTACGTACAGTCTCGTTCATTCCCTCCATGATTTCCTCGGCAGGAGTCTTGTAGTCCCAGATATGGTAGATGTACAGATCCACATAATCCATGCCAAGGTGCTGTAGGCTGCAGTCGATGTTATTGAGCACATGTTGCCGTCCGTTGATGCCTTGCTGGATTTCCTCATCCGTGCGAGGCAAGAACTTTGTGGCTACTACCACATCGCCACGCCGTGCCATATCACGCAAGGCACGGCCCACGAACTGTTCGGATGTGCCCAACTGATAGGCTATGGCCGTATCAAAGAAGTTTACGCCCAATTCCAGTGAACGGCGTATAATCTCCCGTGTCGGCTCCTCGCCAATCGTCCACGAATGTTGTCCGATGGTGGGGTCGCCAAAGCCCATGCAGCCTAAGCAGATGCGCGACACACTGAGGTCAGAGTGTCCAAGTTTTACGTATTCCATATTGTTCGTTCATCTTTAAATTTCTGCTCTTACTTCACCAAAATCTTCTTGTCATCCTTGATGAGGACACCCTTTTGTCCCTCTGTCGCAATAAACGGTCAGCAGTATGAGGAAAAAGATGACTCTTTTCTTTGTGGTACACTTTGTTTATTTGTCCGACTCCACGCTGCGGATGCAACTGAGGGCATTGAGTGTACGCGGATAGCCGATGAAGGGGAGGTTACTGGAGATGACAGCGATGAGCAGATCTTTGTCGTTGCCTACGTGGTAGTTGCCGGCAATATGTCCTTTCAACTGCGGCTCGCAACCACCTTGGGCAGCAAGGAAACAGAACGTAATGAGCTCGCGCATCTTCAGGTCAAGTCCCGTGCGGGTGTAGTAATCGCCAAAACAGTTTTCAGCCAGCCACTTGTTTATGTGTCGGCTGTCTTCCAGTCCCGACTTCCAAAAGTCACGCATCGAGTCGCCGAAACAACCGACCTGTGCCTCTGTGCCAGCCTCACGACGGGTCTCCATCGTGGTGGTCTGCTGTGAAGCCAATGGCAGGGTGATGCCACGGGCGGTCAGCACCTCGTTGGTGGCCGAGAGGAAGGGGCGGACGCGTCCCATGCCTAAATAGGCCGTAGCCTGATAGACGATTTCCTTCACCTCAACAGGTGTCACGCCTTTGGCGAGTACTTCGGGCAGCAGTTCACGGTATTCGCTGATGCCCTGACAGCCAAGGAGCGTGGCCAGATAGCAGATGTAGCGGGTACGGTCGTCGAGACGAGTCTTCACCTGTTCCGCCACCTCGCCGAAAGCAAAGGCCTCGAAGCGCTGTTGGTATTCAGCGTCGGCGACGCCGAGCATCGTAGAGCTTGCAGGCAGCTTGTCGTACGCTGCATCCGTGACAGGCTCCAGCCACTCGTTGGAAGCGCCTTCTTCTACCTTTGTCATATAGGTGATGTGTTGCATCCACGAGTCTTTAGCAGCCCCATGCCAGTGCTTAGCTTCGGCAGGGATGGCCACAACCACACCCGGGCGCAGGACGACAGGTTCCTTGCCTTCCTCGACATACCATCCGCAGCCAGCCACGCAGATGAGCACCTGCACCGACTTGTGGTGGATATGCCAGTTGTTGCGGCAACGGGGCTCGAAGGTGACGTTCACTGGACCTCCATTCTCGGCATCGAGGGGAGCCAGATAGCTATTGCCTGTGAAATACTGGGCATAGGCACTGTTCAACTCTCCTTTCGGCCATACACTGAAATCAACATTTTCTTTCATATTCTCTTGCGCATTTACTGTTGCCACTGCCAAGAGCAGTGCGATGACGGTGGTAATGATTTTCATTCTTTATCTTTGTTTTCGGTTGCAAAGTTACGAGTTTCCTGCCAATAGGCTGTTACCCCGATTAGGGCTGCTATAACCCTTATTGCTGAAATTGTGTCTACACGCTTGCGAGAATAGAATGCTTCTTCAAAAAGCTCGCTGGAATGACACCAAAAGAGTAGACACCTACAGTTGCACTTCAACACCTGCCATGACTGTGGCACGCGGCATGGGGAAGCCGGCGTTGACCTCATAGTGCTGGGCAAGGAGATTCTCACCATGGACGAAGAATTTCAAGGCACGGCTGACACGCAACGAAGCCGTGAGATCCCACAGCCAGAAATTCTCGGTCTTAGGGCTGTTGTCGGCTGTATGCAGACCATCGATCCATTGCAATCCGCTGTGCAGCGTGAAGCAGCCCGTCTGCCAGTCAGCTCCCATGAAAAGCTTATGCTTCGGTGCGGCAGTGAGCGTGCGGCTGGTATGAAGGAAACTGTAGTTGGCATCTAAGCGCAGATGCCGCATGGGTACGTAGAAGGCAAGGAGCTCAAAACCAGCGTTCTCCGTGCTTCCCGTGTTGACATTCAGTGGGCGGCCGTTAGTCATCTGCGTGGTAATGAGGTCCTCAGCGTTGATATAGAACACGTTGAGTCCGTAACCTAAGTGCCCATCCAACAGACGTTGGCGCAGTGAGAGCTCATAGTTCCACAGGCGTTCCGGCGCAAGGTCGGCATTGGCGGGGCGGAACATGTAGAGTTCACGCAGCGTAGGGTTGCGGAAGCCTTTGCCCACAATGGCTTTCAGCTCCATGTTGTGAGGCAGACGGGCAGTGAGTCCTCCCTGAGGTATCCACTCTGACCCTGACACGCTGTGGTGGTCAAGGCGCAGGGCCACGTCGGCGGTAAGCCACGACAGCAGTTCCTGGCGAATGTCGGCATAGCCCGCTACCTCATTGACGGTGCGGTTGGCAAGAGCCGTGCGACTGCCGTCTGCCATCGCCTTCTGCCAGGCATGTCCGCCGAAGTGCTGATAGTCGAAGCCCAGCGTGACGCGAGTAGTGGAGAAAGGAGCAAAGCTCTCATAGGCAGAGACACCTCCCATGCGATCATTGTGCATGTAGTAGGCGGTCTGTGCAGGACGCGCAGCAACATGTCCGTCGTTGATATGATGATGTCCCCAGTTGTAGAACGCACGCACGGCACCCGACATACGACCGTAGTCGTTGGTGAGCGATAGCGCTGTCATGCCACGGGTGATGAGCATGTCGTTGTCGATGAGCGGTGCCGAAACGGTTCCCGGGTTGGACGACTCCTGATAAGCGATGTTTGCGGTGCCGTTGATCTGCCAATAGCGCGAGATGTCATAGCCGAGTTTGAGAAAACCACTTGTCTGACTGAAAGCAGAGTTAGGACGATGACCGTCGGTGCGCTCATAGTTCAGTGCGGCAATGGACGAGAAGCGGCCTTGGCGCAGGCGGTTGGTGGCGGTGCCGATGAAGGTGCCGTAGCTGCCGCCTTGCAGGTTGATATTCGTCTGCACACCGTTGGACTCTATCCTGCGTGTCACGATGTTCACCACTCCGCCCATGGCATTGCTGCCATAGATGGCAGAAGCCGGACCACCCACGACCTCCACGCGGTCGGCCATCATCGTTTGATAGGTATCGGCGAGTGGATGCCCATAGAGTCCGGCATACTGTGGCAGTCCGTCGATGAGCACGAGCAGGTCTGCCGAGCCTCCGACACCTCTCATCTTGATGGTCCCTGCCGCACCTGTGCTCAGTCCATAACCGAGGATGCCACGAGTAGTGACGAAGAGTCCCGGCACTTGCTGGCTCAACGTAGGGAGCACTGATGGCTGATAGGATGCTGTGAGCTTGGAGCGGTTGATAACCGACACGTCGAGAGGCAGATGGCGGATGTCTGAACGGTAGCGCGTACCAGTGACCACCACGTCGCTGAGACGCACCGAATCGGTTTGGGCATAGGAAAGGTTAGCCGCACCAAGCAGTGCGGCCAACAATAGCAATTTGTTATCCATGAAGATTTAGAGGGGGGATTATTTCTTGTCGATATTGACGATGGTGTATTTCTTCGAGCCGAGGCCTATCTTCTCCGCCCAGTCGATGGTGTGCGTGCCGTGCTGCTTGTCGATGCGCTTAAGCAGGTCTGTAGGATCGTTCTTCGCCGTCACTTTCTGGTTGTTGATGATGTCGACACAGGCCTGGTCGAGAGCCACGGGGTCGGTGCTGGCGAGGATGCCATAATCTTCCAACTTCACGGGAGCAGGATGGTCGACACAGTCGCAGTCGATGCTCATATTGTTCATCACGCTGATATAGATGATACCATTCTCTTTCTGAAAATAGTTTACCACGGCCTGAGCGGCAGCAGCCATGCTCTCCAAAAAGGCGTCTTGAGAGGCGATGTACTTCGGTGTCCACACCGAGTCCATATTGAGTTTGTTCATCTTACCAGCCGAATGGATGTAGGCCTTTCCGTTGGATGAAGCACAGCCGATAGAGAGGTTCTTAATTGCCCCACCGAAGCCACCCATGGGATGACCCTTGAAATGGTTGAGACAGATCATGAAGTCGTAGTTGGCAAGATGTCCGCCCACGATGTCGTAGTTCAGATGGGTATGGTCGCGCACGGGAATGCGTATCTCATCGTATTCGTCCATGATGTCGACGGGGAAATACTTGGTAAAGCCGTGGCGGTCGATGACCTTCCAGTGATTGGCAGAGTTGTTGCGCACGTCGTTAGGATCGCCGCCATAGGCGGTGTTGTTCTCTACTATAGTACCGTCAACATCATAGACCAGGTCCTTGATGAGCTCCGGTTTGAGATAGTTGGGATTGCTGCCCTCGCCGGTACTTATTTTCACGGCCACACGTCCCTTGGCTTTCACGCCTAATGCCTTGTAGATACGGACGAGTGAGGCGGGAGAGATCTCGCGTGTCAGATAAACCTTAGACTGAGCCCAGGCCGTTGTGCCCATAACAAGCAGTGCGGCTACCGCAAGGT
>CAMCBZ010000084.1 GCA_945873145.1 uncultured Prevotella sp. | reverse complement strand
TCCACCATGTCCATGTTGCAGAAGTAGTCGAAGTTGTGGTTCTTGTCCCAGACGTAAGCCACACCACCACTCATACCAGCGGCGAAGTTACGGCCGGTAGGACCGAGGACGACGACGCGGCCGCCTGTCATGTACTCACAGCAGTGGTCACCGGCACCCTCAACAACGGCGATGGCACCTGAGTTGCGCACTGCGAAGCGCTCACCAACCTGACCGTTGATATACAGCTCGCCGGAGGTGGCACCATACAGACCGGTGTTGCCGGCGATGATGTTGTCCTCTGCGTCGAAGTTACTGCGGATCGGGGGCAGGATGGAGATGCGGCCACCGGAGAGACCTTTACCGAAGTAGTCATTGGTCTCGCCCTCGAGTTTAAAGCTCACACCGTGAACGAGGAAGGCGCCGAAGCTCTGACCGGCAGAACCCTTGAACTTGATGTTGATCGTGTCGTCGGGCAGTCCTTCCTCACCGTATTTCGTAGCGATGAGTCCGCTGAGCATGGTGCCTACAGCACGGTTGGTGTTGCGGATGGCGTAGTCGAGGTTGATCTCCTCTTTCTTCTCGATGGCGTTTTGTGCGCTGGCGATGATCTGCTGGTCCAGCAGATCATGGATCTCGTGATCCTGCAGCTTGGTGCAGTAGAGCGAAGTGTCGCCGGTTTCGCGATGGAGCAGGTTGGAGAAGTCGAGGCTCTTCCACTTTGCCACCGTCTCCTTGTTGACATTGGCTTCCTCGGCCTTGATGTCACGCGGCACGATGAGCTCGGTGTGACCGACAATCTCGTTGAGTGAGGTATAGCCCATCTCGGCGAGGTATTCACGTACCTCCTGAGCGATGAACTTCATATAGTTGACTACGTTGTGGTAGCTGCCCTGGAAGTGAGCGCGTAGTTTCGGATCCTGCGTAGCCACACCCATCGGACAGGTGTTCTGCGAGCACTTGCGCATCATCACACAGCCCAAGGTGATCAGTGCGGAAGTACCGAAGCCGAACTCTTCAGCACCGAGCAGTGCCATGAGGATGACGTCGAGACCTGTCTTCAACTGTCCGTCGACTTGCAGACGGGCCAGAGAGCGCAGTCCGTTGCGGACGAGCGTCTGTTGTGTCTCGGCAATACCGATCTCAGGCGAGATACCCGCGAAGCGCATACTGCTGGCAGGACTTGCACCCGTACCACCCTCAGCACCGGAGATGACGACGAGGTCGGCCTTAGCCTTCACCACGCCGGCAGCGATGGTACCCACGCCGCTCTCGGCGACGAGCTTCACGGAGATGGCAGCCTTGGGGTTGACATTCTTCAAATCGAAGATCAACTGTTTGAGGTCCTCGATGGAGTAGATATCGTGATGAGGCGGCGGCGAGATGAGGGAGATGCCCGGGATGGAGTGACGCGTCTTGGCGATGATATCGTTGACCTTGTAGCCGGGCAGCTGTCCGCCCTCACCCGGCTTGGCACCCTGTGCCACCTTGATCTGGATCTCCTCAGCGTTGACGAGGTATTCTGTGGTGACGCCGAAACGTCCGGAAGCCACCTGCTTGGTCTTACTGCTCAGGCTGATGCCGTCGACCGTACCGGAATAGCGGTCGCGGTCCTCACCGCCCTCACCGGTGTTGCTGCGTGCGCCGAGCGAGTTCATGGCCAGGGCCAGCGCCTCGTGAGCCTCTTTGCTCAGTGCACCGAAGCTCATGGCGCCGGTGACGAAGTGCTTGACGATGCTCTCGACAGGCTCCACCTTATTAATATCTATCGGGTTGCGCTTGAAGTCCAGGAAGTCGCGGACAAAGATCGGCTCCTTCTTGTGGTCGACGAGATTGGAGAATTTCTTGAAGAGTTCATAATTGCCTGTGCGGGTGGCGAGTTGGAGTGTAGCGATCGTCTCGGGGTTCCAGGCGTGGTCGATGCCGTCCTTGCGCCAGTGGAACTGTCCGAGGTTCTTCAGCGGCAGTTCGATATGGAGGGTCTCCTCTTCTTTCTCTGTGTCCACGGCAGCCTTGTGGAAGCGAAGCGCGTCGCGTGCGATGGTGTCGAGACCGATGCCGCCGATGCTGCTCGTGTCTGTTCCGAAGTAAGCCTTCAGCAGTCCCTGGGACAGGCCGACGGCCTCGAAGATCTGCGCACCACGGTAAGAACGGATCGTGGAGATGCCCATCTTGGCCATGATCTTGAACAGTCCTTTCTTCACAGCCTTGATATAGTTGGCTTCGGCCGTCGCATAGTTCTCCTGAATCTTGCCTTTCTTTACCAGGTCGTCGAGAACGGCGTAGGTCATGTAAGGACAGAGGGCGGAAGCACCGTAGCCCAGGAGCAGGGCAGCGTGCATCACTTCGCGGATCTCACCGCTCTCCACGATCAGCGCTGTCTGCACGCGCTTACCCACATTGATCAAGTAGTGGTGCACGGCGCTGACGGCGAGCAGTGACGGGATGGCGATGTGCTTGTCGTCGATGTCGCGGTCCGAGAGGATGATATAGTTGTATCCGTCGTCAACACTCTGCTCGGCGTCGTGGCACAGGCGGTCGATGGCCTCGTGGAGCCGCTCGCCGCCCATGGCAGGATCAGCGGGAGCCTCAAAGGTCATGCTGAGTTTGCGTGTGTTGAAGCCTTTATAGCGGATGTTGCAAAGAATGTCGAGTTGAGCGTTGGTCAGAATCGGGTGAGGCAGACGCACCATCTTGCAGTTGGTCTCGTCGGGGTTGAGGATGCCGGTGCCGACGCGTCCGATGTACTCCGTGAGACTCATCACGAGGTTCTCACGAATGGAGTCGATGGCCGGGTTGGTGACCTGGGCGAACTGCTGGCGGAAGTAATTGAAGAAGATCTGCGGTTTGGGAGACAGCACGGCCAGCGGCGTGTCGTTGCCCATGGAAGCCGTAGGCTCCTGTCCCTTGGTGGACATGGGGATGAGCGTGTCCTTGATGTCTTCCTCGCCAAAGCCAAACTCCACCTCTTTGGCATGGAGGTGATCCACGCTGTTGCTGACTTTGCGACCTGAACGGATGTTGGCCAGGTCGATGCGATTGGTGTTGAGCCACTGGCGATAAGGATGCTGCGAAGCGAGACGCTCCTTGATCTCTCCGTCGTAGTAGATCTTGCCCTCTTCGGTATCGACGAGCAGGATCTTACCCGGTTGCAGGCGTCCTTTCTCTGCGATCTCGGTTGGGTCGAAGTCCATCACGCCGACCTCAGAGGCCACCACCATGGTGCCGTTCTTGGTGATCGTGTAGCGGGCCGGGCGCAGACCATTGCGGTCGAGCATACCTCCGGCGTAGCGGCCGTCGCTGAACATCAGGGCGGCAGGACCGTCCCACGGCTCCATGAGGATGGAGTGATACTCATAGAAGGCTTTCAGATCCTCGCTGATCGGGTTCTTGTCGTTGAAGCTCTCCGGAATCATCACCGACAGGGCGTGCGGCAGACTCATGCCGTTCATGACGAAGAATTCAAAGACGTTGTCCAGTGAAGCCGAGTCACTCATGTCGGGCTGTACGATCGGCGAGATGTCGCGGATGTCGCCGAGTGCCTCTGACGAGAGCACGCTCTCACGAGCTTTCATCCAGGAGCGATTGCCGCGGATGGTGTTGATCTCACCATTATGGCAGAGCAGACGGAACGGCTGTGCCAAGGCCCATGTGGGGAACGTGTTGGTGGAGAAGCGGGAGTGCACGAGTGCCAGTCCGCTGGTGAAATAGTTGTTGGTCAGATCGGGATAGTACTGACGCAGCTGCAGGCTGGAGAGCATACCCTTGTAGACGATGGTCTTGCTGGAGAGCGAGCAGATATAGAAGTCCTTGTCGTGGACGCGGCGCTCGATCTTCTTCCTTATTATATATAAGGTGCGCTCGAAGACAGGCACCTTGTCGTCGCTGACACCAGTGATGAACACCTGCTTGACGTCAGGCTCCGACTCCAGTGCGGCCTCGCCTAAGCAGTCGGGATTTGTCGGCACCGAGCGCAGGTGCATGAGTTGCAGGCCCTCGCGCTCGATCTCCTCGATCATGATCGAAAGTATGGATTGTTGGCGTTTCTCATCCTTAGGCAAGAAGATCAATCCTGTACCGTACTTGCCCTTCTCCGGAACTGGAATACCCTGAAGCAATATAAACTCGTGGGGAATCTGCAGCAGAATACCTGCACCGTCGCCGGTCTTTCCGTCAGCGCCCTCAGCGCCACGATGGCGCAGGTTTTCGAGCACTTTCAGGGCGTTGTCGACGAGCTGGTGCGACTTTCCGCCGTGGATATTCACCACCATACCTACGCCGCACGCATCGTGCTCATAGGCGCTGTTGTACAATCCATTTCTTTGCATTTGCTAACGTATTTGGTTATTTCTCTATCAAATTGACTACAAAATTACTAAAAAGACTTCTAAATGTAAGAATATACCTACAAAAGGGGATTACAAATTTCAATCATAACGTTTTGCACTTACAGTTATTGCGTATACAAAGAATAGTTTTTGCTATTTGTAAGCAAAAAAAGTAAAACACTTATAAAACGTCGGAATGTAAAAGAAAGTACGTTTGTATATCTGCATGACCATAAGATAAGCTTTACATTAGATAACAGTTCTTTTCATTTGATTGACTTGCCATTGACACGCCAACGAAACAAAATTCGGGTTACTTTGGCGCACTGGATATTTTCCGTGGGTCGGATATGATGCTTCTTCGCTGATTGATTACAGAAGTTAATAGGAAAGTAGTGCTGAGGGCAGCTGTCGGGAGGGCCGTTGCCGGGAGGGCCGCTGCCCTCAGCGGCCTAACTATGATACGTTTTTAAGTTAACGTTCCGCTACGCGGAATCAAGAATATATCCGAATATAACGAATATATATTCTCGATATTCGTTTATATTCTTGATACCATCGAAGATGGTGCGTTAAAAGGAAACAACGATAATTGTTGGTCGCTTGCCTTTGGGTGTGCTTCAGTACTTTGCGCCCTTTGCGACTTTGCGAGAGAAATACGTGTGAGTGGTACTGTATGATGCTGCCGACAGGGCATCCCGTACGTTGACGCGGTCGTGGGGCGACATCGCTGAGGAGGTCTATGACCGTTACCGCCATCTCGTTGCCCGCAAGCAGGTGAAGGTGGGATAAGAAGGTGGGATAAAAGTAAATAAAAAAAAGTACTCAACAAGCTGTTGAGTACTTCCTATATGAGTGTATTAAATTCTGTGGGTAGTGATGGATTCGAACCACCGAAGGCAAGAGCCAGCAGATTTACAGTCTGCCCCATTTGGCCACTCTGGTAACTACCCATTGCTGGAAAGCGAGTGCAAAAGTAATACTTTATCGTGAGACAGCAAAGGTTTTGCAGCCTCTTTTTTGTTACTTTAACAGATAGCGTAATAAAAAACCGGATGTGCAGGACCCACACGCTGTCAGCCCTGCACATCACCTTTCTAT
>CAMCBZ010000083.1 GCA_945873145.1 uncultured Prevotella sp. | reverse complement strand
GGTCGACAAAGACCTTGATGACGCCCTTGGAGCGTGTCTCGTCCATGGTGAAGGCAGTGCGGTCCCAGTCGCAGGAGCAGCCGAGCTTGCGGAGCTGCTTGAGGATGATGCCGCCGTGCTCGCGTGTCCAGTCCCAGGCATGCTCAAGGAACTGCTCACGTGTGAGGTCGGTCTTCTTGATGCCCTGCTCAGCGAGCTTGCCGACGACCTTGGCCTCTGTGGCGATAGAGGCGTGGTCAGTGCCGGGCACCCAGCAGGCGTTCTTTCCCTCCATGCGCGCACGGCGCACGAGGATATCCTGAATGGTGTTGTTAAGCATGTGACCCATGTGCAGCACACCCGTCACGTTTGGTGGGGGAATGACGATGGTATAGGGTTCGCGATTGTCAGGCTTGGAGCTGAAAAGTTTGTGGTCCAGCCAGTACTCATACCACTTCGACTCTACTTCTTTCGGGTCGTACTTACTTGCTAATTCCATGTATTCTTATCTTTTATACCTTATTTTATAATTAATGCTGCAAAAGTACGAAAAATCCCCCGAAAATCAGTAACTTTGCATCAAAAAGATAAACGAAGTGCATACACGCGAAGAAAAATTGAGAGCTTTCGGGCGATTGCTCGATGTACAGCACCGGTTGCGCAAGGAATGTCCCTGGGACAAGAAGCAAACCATGGAGAGCCTCCGACCCAACACCATCGAAGAGGTTTTTGAGCTCGCCGACGCTCTGATGCGCCGCGATTATCACGAGGTGATGAAGGAGCTGGGCGATGTCATGGAGCATGTCGTCTTCTATGCGCTCATCGGCGACGAGGCCGGGGAGTTCGACATGGCGGACGTCTGCAACCGCGAGGCCGACAAGCTGATGTTCCGTCATCCGTTCATCGACTGGAACAACTCCCAAGGCGACTGGACGATCGACAACGAGCCCTTCTCGGTGTCGGCCACAGACATGACCATCAACGCCAAGGGACAGGTGGTCTACAAAGACAGCGAGGCCAGTGGCAATCAGAGTGCCGACAAACCCAAGACGGCTGCCAGCGTGGAACAGACGTGGGAACAGATCAAGCAGCGCGAGCGCGACGGCAACACCAGCGTGCTCAGTGGTGTGCCCGCTGCCCTGCCCTCGCTCATCAAGGCTTACCGCATCCAGGACAAAGCACGCAACGTCGGCTTTGACTGGCAGAAGAAAGAGGATGTGTGGGACAAGGTGAAAGAGGAAATGGGCGAACTGGAGACGGAACTGAAGAAGGAGGACAAGGAAAACTCTACCAAGGAGTTGGGCGACTTCCTTTTCAGCGTCATCAATGCCGCACGCCTCTATCATCTCAACCCCGACAACGCGCTGGAGCACACCAACCGCAAGTTCATCGCGCGCTTCGGCTATATCGAGCAGAAAGCCAAAGAGCAAGGCAAGAGTCTCAAGGACATGACACTCGGAGAGATGGATGCGCTATGGAACGAGGCCAAAAGCGTGCTGAAAGACGAGTAATACCAGCTAAAAGCAGACTCTGAACTGTTGACGCGGAATATTGATTATCGAACCCTATAAAACGAAAGCAAGATGAAGAAAATCACATTGATATGCCTTGCTGCCCTGGTCACGGCGTTTGCCATGACGGGCTGCAACGGAAAGAGCACAAAGACGACAGCAGGAAACAAAGACTCTGTGAAGACGGAAGCCACCTCAGACTCCACCATCTATGGTGTCTGCGGTGATGGCACTTCCATGAACGTCGTACAGCTGGTCACCGATGCCGGCGACAGCATTGAATTTGAGCTGCCACAGACCACCGACGGCACAGACGCTGTGCTCGGCGGATTGCTTGCCGGCGACCGTTTGGCTGTCATTGCCGGTGGAACGATGGACGGCATGAAGGTGGCTAAGAAGGTCATCAACCTCACCACATTGCAAGGCAAATGGACAAGTCTCGACAAGAACTTCGAGATTCTTGAGGGCGGTACGGTGAAGTCTAACGTGCAGGCTGAGAAGAATCCATGGACCAGCTGGAAGATCCTCAACGGACAGCTGGTGCTCAACGCCGACACTTTCAGCATTGACCGACTGGGCGGCGACTCGCTCTACCTTGAGAACCGCCAGGGTATCTTCGTCTACACACGACAGAAATAAATGGAGCCTTTCCTCATACATATCTTAGGCTGTGGAAGTGCCCTGCCTACACTCCGGCACAGTGCTTCCTCGCAAGTCATTGAGTTGCGGGGCAAGCTCTTCATGATCGACTGTGGCGAGGGCACGCAACTGCAAATGCGGAAATACCATATCAGCTTCACCAAGATTCAGACGGTGTTTATCTCGCATCTCCATGGCGACCACTGCTTCGGACTGATAGGCCTCATCTCCACCATGGGCATGCTGGGACGTACCGCGCCGCTGCACATCTACGCGCCGGCAGCAATGGGTCCCTTGCTCGACATGCAGCTGAAGATGTTTTGCACGGGACTGGAGTTCAACGTTGTCTTCCACGCTGTTGACACCACGAAACACCAGGTCATCTACGACGACCGCAGTCTGACTGTGGAGTCGCTGCCCCTGCAGCACCGGGTGCCCTGCAATGGCTTTCTCTTCCGCGAGAAGGCTACCCTGCCCCACATCCGCCGTGACATGATCGACTGCTACGAGATACCGGTGTCACAGATCAACAACATCAAGCTGGGTGCCGACTGGACAACAGAGGACGGTGAGGTGATTCCCAACGAGCGTCTCGTCAGTCCGGCCGACAAGCCTCGCAGCTATGCTTATTGCAGCGATACCCGTTTCATCCCCTCGCTCCACGAGTTGGTCGAGGGCGTCGACGTGCTCTACCACGACTCCACCTACGACAAGAGCATGGAAGAACGGGCTGCGCTCTACAACCACTCCACGTCAACGCAAGCCGCACAAGTGGCCAAAGACGCGCACGTCGGACAACTGTTGTTGGGACATTTCAGTGCACGATATGACAACGAGGAGGGCATCCTCAACGAGGCAAGGGAGATATTCCCCAAAACACAGCTGACTGACGAGGGTATGACGTTCCCTATCTTGTCACAGCAGAAGACCAATAAAGAACAAAAACATCAACATGGCAAAAATGGGTAAATGGATTGGTGGCTTCCTGGGCCTGATCACCGCCGGACCACTCGGCGCACTGGCAGGCTTTGTCTTAGGTTCCATCTTCGACTCCAGCGTGGATGCTGTCAACGCCAATGGCGGTGAGGCTTACGCGCAACAACATATCTACGAGGGCGAGCGCAATACGTTCCGCTTCTCACTGCTCGTCCTGGCTTCTTATATCATCAAGGCCGACGGCAAGGTGATGCACTCCGAGATGAACGTGGTGCGCAGTTGGCTGAGGGTGAACTTTGGTGAGGAGGCCGTAGAGGAAGGCGAGGACATCTTGCTGAAACTCTTTGAGCAGCAGAAGCGTCTCGGCGCTGAGGAGTACCGCAGTGCTGTCATCAGCAGTTGTCATCAGCTCCGGCAGAACATGCTCTATGAGCAGCGACTGCAACTGCTCAACTTCCTGGCGATGATCGCGCAGGCCGATGGTGTGGTGACTCCGCAAGAGGTCAGCGCGCTGAAGGAGTGTGCTGTAGGACTGGGACTGAGCGAAGCCGATGTCGACGCCATGCTCAACCTGAAAGATGCGGGCACGAGTCTCGACGCAGCCTATAAGGTCTTGGGCGTCGCACCAACGGCTACCGACGATGAGGTGAAAGCCGCCTACCGACAACTGGCTTTGAAAAACCATCCCGACCGCGTGGCGACACTCGGCGAGGATGTCAGAAAGGCAGCAGAGAAGAAGTTCCAGGAGATCAACGCCGCAAAAGAGACCATATGGAAGGCAAGAGGGTTGTAGGACCCTCTCTAACCCTATAGACCCTCTCTAACTCTCCCTAGGGAGAGAATGGCAATACCAGTACTACCATTTTGCCCGTGTCTTGTTAGTTTCTCACCGAGAAACTAACAGTTTCGTGCTTAAAAACTAACAGTCTCTCGGTGAGAAACCAACAGTTTTTCGGTGAGAAACTACCAGTTTCAAGCAGAGAAACTACCGAGAGCTACGTTAAAAACTATATCCACATAGCATTTATCGCCACATCATCACTGCTTTTGACGCACTTCCTACTCACTTATTAGCGTCAAAGACTCATTCGTAACGAAGCAAAGTTTCTGTTTTCTTATCTATAGGTGAAGAACGTTCCGCCATCTGACTGAGCGTATTTCCTGACGAGCTCCTGGATGTAGCGCGCATTAGCCGTCACCTGCGCCTCATCACCGTCATAGCCATTGATGAGCACGACGAGATGGGTTGTGGACAGACTTATCTTGGTCCGCTCATTGTCGGAAGTAGGCGTCCCTACTCCACCCTCGGCATCACGGTAGACGGGTAGTCCCGCAATGTTAATCATGCCACGGCCTATACCCTCGTAAGGTTCACCTTCCCGACCTACGCCGAGTGTCAGCGTGTCGCCTTGGAACTTATCAGCGTCGAAGCCGCCAATGCTGTAGCCATAGCGGATGCTCGCCAAGTTGACGAGATCCACCAAGGTGTCGATCTGATAGAGATCCTTGCCCTTGAGCTGACGGCGTATCAGTGCCTCAGCAGCCGGACGGTAGCGCGAGGGGTCCTTGCCACAAGCACGGTAGACACGCCGCGTGGCCTCGATACCGGAAATAGCCTTCAGCGTCTCGGTGCTCAGCACCTCGCGATAGTGCTCACCCAAAGCATTGATCTCTTGCCATAACTCAGCGCAATAGGGCGAGTTCTTTACCTGCGCTTCTACGCAAGCCCCCACGAAATTCGGACAAACGTTCTCTATCTCTTTTGAAACTATAATTTTCATCTTTTCTCTTTCTTAAATGACTCTTGCTATTTCTTATAAAGGTCAGCATGTGTACCTGTATCCATAAGATAAAGCGTCAACTCTTTGTCATTCTGATCCCACAATAGAATCCAGTCTGGCGTGATATGGCATTCCCAAATGCCTTTCAATTTGCCATGTAATTGATGTGGCAAATACTTCTCTGGGAGACAACCGTTTTTTGCAAGCAGGTTATACACGTCATCAAATAACGACATATCATAGCCCCGTTTCTTGCAGAGCTTATATGATTTCTTGAAAGACGTGGAGAAATAGATTTTATATTTCATTCGTCAAGCCACTTTTTTGCGTCCTCCAAGGAGTCAAAGGAATAAGTCTTTTCCTTTCCGCTCCTCACTGCTTTGATATGCTTGACAACATCTTCCTTTAGTTCTTCCGATGTCTCTTCCGATTTTAGTCTTTTCACGAAAGCTTTGCGAACGGCTTTGGGCTGACTCTTGAAAAGTGCCCAAAGAGCGTCTAAGGTTGAAACCTGAGTATTTGAAACTTGCAATGTAGCCATAACTATTCCTTTCTGATGCAAAAATAAAAATAAA
>CAMCBZ010000082.1 GCA_945873145.1 uncultured Prevotella sp. | reverse complement strand
AGATTTACACTGATCTCCACGGATACAAAGCCCTAAAAGCAATAGGCATTGCGGCAGCAAAGATCTGTGTGAATCTGTGAAGATCTGCGTGACCTTTCTCGCAGAGTTTTTGTCGCTCACAGATTTACACAGATCTGCACAGATGAGAAGCCCTTAAAGCAATAGACATCGCGGTAACCATATAGTCTTGATGCCACCAGAAATGGAGTGTCAAAAAAAACAAACATAATGACCATTCCCCTGAAATTTACACGCCTTTGTGTACCAGCCCATATTCTGTTGTTGTCCTCAGGCAGACACGATATTGCCAGCACGAAACGATCATCTGATCAAGTATGAAACATGAAACAAAACACATGAACGGGACAAGACACATGATCGAGCTTGCTGTAAGCGTGATGGTGTTTTGGAAAAAGGTGGAGAGGAATGTAAGCTTTAGAAAAGAGAAAGATGAGGTATAAAAACAAAAAATCGTGCTTGGTAGTTGGCTCACGCCTCACGGCGTAAGACAAACTCCAGCATGATTGTTACTCTGAAAATAAAAATCAATCTTTCTATCCCTGACTAACAACCTGTTGAACAGTTGAATTAAACAACCTTGTAATCTACCTAAATAATAACTAAAACCTTTTCTTAAAACCTAAAAACCTTTTCGAATCTGTATTTTCTTAACTGCTGCAAAGGTACGTGGAATTTCCGTAACCTCCAAACAATACGGCCCTCTTTTAACCTTTTCTGTGATTGCCGTGTGCGATAACAACAGTTGTTAACCTATGGTGGCGTTGCTACACTTAAAGTGTTAACGATATTCACCCTCGAAAGAAATATTTCGAGATTATGATGGGATTCTGATTTATCTTTCGTATCTTTGCGCATAGAAAAGAAAACGTTCATGGCAGCGTCGCCGGTCGATGATGCCGAGTATTCATTTAAAACATAACACAACATGAAAAAGTACGAATGCAATGTATGCGGCTACGTCTATGACCCCGCTAAAGGAGACCCTGACAATGGTATTCAGCCCGGAACAGCTTTCGAGGATCTGCCCGAGGATTGGGTATGCCCCACCTGCGGTGTAGGCAAGGAAGATTTCAGCCCCGTGGAGGAATAATCGATTTACGAAGATAAGCAGATGATGACGGCCCCTGGACAACAAGGAGCCGTCACCATTATTTCAGTCAGGACAGAATGAAAGAGGAATAACTAAAGATATGGGAAAGAAGATTACCGACAACGTCACATGGGTTGGCAAGGTGGACTGGGACTTGGTCCATTTCCATGGTGACGAGCTGTCCACTTTTCATGGCTCCAGCTACAATGCCTATTTGATTAAGGACGAAAAGAATGTGCTCATCGACACGGTGTGGCGCCCTTACGACCGTGAATTTGTCAAGCGGCTCAAAGAGGTCATCGACCTGAAGGACATCGACTACATCGTGATGAACCACAACGAGATAGACCATAGCGGCGCACTGCCCGAACTGCTCCGCGAGATTCCGGACACGCCCATCTACTGCACAAAGAAAGGTGAGGCCATCCTGCGCGGTCACTATCATCAGGACTGGAACTATGTCAACGTCAAGACGGGTGACACGCTCAACATCGGCAAGCACACGCTGACCTTCATCGAGGCACCGATGCTCCACTGGCCCGACACGATGTTTACCTACATGTCCGGTGACGACATCCTGTTCTCCAACGATGCCTTCGGACAGCACTACGCTACCGAGTCGCTCTTCGATACAGCCGCTGACGTCCACGAGGTGATGTACGAGGCTGAGAAGTACTACACCAACATCCTCAACCTCTACAGCCCGATGGTGGCCCGCAAGGTAAAGGAGGTGCTCGGCATGAACCTGCCCATCAAGATGATCGCACCGTCGCACGGTGTCATCTGGACAAAGTACATCCCGCAGATCATCGAGAACTATCAGAAGTGGTCGACACCTTATCAGGAAAATCAGATCACCATCGTCTACGATACGATGTGGCAGAGCACACGCCTCATGGGCGAGGCTATCGCCGAGGGCATTCGCCGCGCCGATCCGTCGGTGGAGGTGAAACTCTACAACGTTGCCAAGGAAGACAAGAACGACGTGCTCACTCAGATGTTCCGCTCAAAGGCCGTCCTCGTGGGTTCTCCGACGATCAACTACGGCTACTCGTTTGCCATCGCCGGCATCCTGGAGATGGCCCGCGGACTGAAGTTCAAGGGCAAGAAAGCTGCTGCCTTCGGCTCTTACGGCTGGAGCGGCGACGCGCCGAAACTCATCACAAAACATCTGCAGGAAGCAGGATTTGACGTCGTTGACGACGGTATCAAATGCTTGTGGGTGCCCGACAACAAGGCCATCGACGAGTGCCGCAACTACGGCGAGCAGTTCTGCAAGAAAGTAGAAGAATAAACCATTGCTGTGGTCGGCTTAAGGTCGGCCACAGCAATTAATTTGAAAAAAAATCGCAAATTCCTTGTCTGTGTCGAAAGAATATTGTACCTTTGCATCCGCAAAACAAGAGCAGACGGTTTTGCATTATAAATATGTTCGTTTGTCGGCATAGCTCAGTTGGTTAGAGTATCACCTTGACATGGTGGGGGTCCTTGGTTCGAATCCAAGTGTCGACACGAAATACAACTCCAATGGATTATCAACTCAAAAAGATTGTTCTCACAGGTGGTCCTTGTGCAGGCAAAACGACAGCTCTTGTAAAAGTCATCGACCATTTCTCAAGTTTGGGCTTTAAGGTCTTCACCATTCCGGAAGTACCCACAATGTTTGCCCAAGCAGGAATGGACTATCTGACATCCAATCACGAATTCTTTTATCAGGGCGAAGTCGCCACACTGCAGGAACAACTCGGACTCGAAGACAAGTTCACCGATATTGCCAAAACGGTGAAGGAGCCGACGGTCATCGTCTGTGACCGTGGCGCCATGGACATCTCGGCATATATGGATGCTGACATGTGGAACGACATCACCGGACGCGTAGGCACTTCCACGCCGGAACTGCTGGGACGCTACGATGCCGTGTTGCACCTGGTCTCCGCCGCCGACGGTGCTGAGGAGTTCTACACCACCGCTAACAACAAGGAGCGCTCGGAAGGACTGGAGAAAGCTCGCATCGTCGACAAGCGCGTCATCAGAGCATGGAGCGGACATCCCCATCTGCGCGTGATCAACAACCACATGGACTTTGACACGAAGATCAACCGCGTGCTCAAAGAGATATCCTCCACGCTCGGATTGCCGCAACCGATCACCGAAGAGCGGAAATATATCGTGGAGGTGGTCGGCGACATGCCACAGACGATCGACAGCGACATCGTGCAGACCTATCTCGTGGCAGACCCGGACAGTGAGGTCAGACTGCGCCAGCGTATCTGGGCCAACGGTAAGCGCGTCAACGTGCATACCATGAAGAAAACGGTCGGACACAACCAGCAGGTAGAGACGGAGCGGCAGGTGAGCAACGCCCTCTATGAGTCGCTGCTCTCACAGGCCGATCCTTACCGCCACACCATCTACAAGAAGCGCAAGAGCTTTATCTGGAAAGGACAATACTTCGAGCTGGACACCTACAAACGACAGCTGGATGGACTGATCATCCTTGAGACAAAAGGCATCACCGACACCGAGAGCGTCAACTTCCCGCCTTTCCTGAAAGTGGTAAAGGACATCACCGGCGACGCCAATTACTATAACTATAACCTTGCGCTCAGACATTAACTCATGCATATCGTCATTGCAGGAAACATCGGCAGCGGGAAGACAACACTCACGCAGTTGCTTGCCAGGCACTACGGTTGGCGCGCACGTATGGAGAGCGTGACACACAATCCCTATCTCGAAGACTATTACAAAGACATGCGGCGGTGGGCACTCAACTTAGAGGTGTTCTTCCTCAAGGAGCGCTTCCGCGATCTGCTCACCATCAACCGCAGTAAGCGCACCATCGTACAGGACCGCTCGATCTACGAGGGCGTCTATATCTTCGCCGCCAACAACCACGACTTGGGAAATATGAGCGACCGCGACTTCGAGACCTATATGGGACTCTTCGAGTCGATGATGATGGTGGCGCGTGAACCCGACCTGATGGTCTACCTCCGTGCTTCCGTCCCACATCTCGTGGGCAACATTCAGAAACGGGGACGCGCCTATGAGCAGGACATGCAGCTCAGCTATCTCAAACAGCTCAACGACCGCTATGACCGCTTCATGACAGAGCAATATCACGGACGCGCCATCACGATCGACGTCGACGACCTTGACTTTGTCAACCGCCGCGAGGATTTTGAATATATCATCGGACGCATCGACGAGCAGCTCTCACCCCACCCCACGCTGCTCTAATCGGCATCTGTCTGTCAATGTGCCTATCTCCATTCAACATTCATCACTCAACATTCAACACTCAACCATGCATATCGCAATCGCCGGCAACATCGGCAGCGGAAAGACCACGCTGACCAAGATGCTTGCCAAGAAATATCACTGGACGCCACGCTTCGAGCCCGTAGACAACAATCCCTATCTCGATGACTTCTACGGCGACATGAAGCGCTGGTCTTTCAACCTTCAGATCTACTTCCTCAACAAGCGCTTCAAGGAAGTGGTGGAGATCGCCAACAGCAACGACACCATCATCCAGGACCGCACAATCTTTGAGGATGCACGCATCTTCGCGCCAAACCTCCACGATCAGGGCTTTATGAGTGACCGCGACTTCCAAAACTACAGTGATCTCTTCGACCTGATGATGTCACTGGTCAAGCTCCCGCAGCTGATGATCTACATCCGTTCAAGTATCCCCACACTCGTCAAGCACATCGAGAAACGGGGACGCTCGTTCGAGAAGAGCATTCGCCTCGACTATCTCGCCGGACTGCAGAAGCGCTACGAGGACTGGGTGGCCTCTTATCAAGGTCCGCTGATCATCATCGACGGCGACAAGCTCAGCTTTGAGGACACGCCCGCTGACTTCCGAAAGGTCACAGACATGATCGACGCTGAACTCTTCGGACTGTTCAAGGACGACAGGCTCAACAGCAAATAAGCCACACCTTATTATATATATTGCATCAACAATCATACAATCGCATCATACTTTAGAATATATGGAAAGAAAAGTAGCATTGATCACAGGCATCACGGGACAAGACGGTTCCTACCTTGCTGAGTTTCTGTTGGACAAAGGTTATGACGTGCATGGCGTCATCCGCCGCTCTTCCGTAGACTTCCGTCCACGTATCGCACACTTAGAGGGCGCACCGCATTTCCATCTTCACTATGCCGACCTGAGCGACTCGATGAGTGTGCTCGGCGTGATCGGCAAGGTACGTCCTACCGAGATCTATAACCTCGCCGCACAGAGTCACGTGCAGGTCAGCTTCGACTCTCCGGAATATACCGCCGACGTGGATGCCGTCGGTGTGCTCCGCATCTTAGAGGCCGTACGTCAGTTGGGTCTCACGGACAGCTGCCGCATCTACCAGGCTTCCACCTCCGAACTCTATGGCAAGGTGGAAGAGGTACCGCAGAACGAGAACACGCCTTTCCATCCCTACTCTCCCTATGCTGTGGCCAAGCAGTATGGCTTCTGGATCGTGAAGGAGTATCGCGACGCCTACAATATGTTTGCCTGCAACGGCATTCTCTTCAACCACGAGAGCGAGCGCCGCGGCGAGACCTTCGTCACACGCAAGATCACATTGGCTGCCGCACGCATCAAGCAGGGCAAGCAGGACAAGCTCTATCTCGGCAACCTCTCCAGCCGTCGTGACTGGGGCTA
>CAMCBZ010000081.1 GCA_945873145.1 uncultured Prevotella sp. | reverse complement strand
GGTAACCATGAGCAAAGATTCTAGTTCCTTCTGACATGTTGTAATAATTAGATAATAAAGTTGAAAAACCGAGATAAAGTGAATGAGTTAGCCACAACAACAAAAGTTAACAGATATGTGAAGGGCTTCGATGCCTTTACGCATTTTGTAGTTATGGTAGATGAGGCATTGGTCGGTGACAAGTCTATCAGGCAAGTTGTAGAGGGCTTTGAGACCAACGTAATCCAACTGAATCACCTTGATATCGACTATTTGTTAAGACGCTGCATTTTGTCTGATGCAAACAAGAAGCGGGCAAGCCAATTCATTGGTGACGTTTATAAGGCCCTGTACGAGCAATATTCAGAGCTTTTATTGGATAGCAAGGCTTTTAAGGCCCATCATAAGGGTTTGTACATCCTTGACTCAATCACGATAAGCCATTTCTCCCAGATATATAAGGGCATTGGACGGACGCCCAAAAATATCATGAAGGTAACCCTCAAATCTGTCGGAGCAGGGATTTCCGCGCACTGTTGTCGATGCAGTCTTAGGTGTTACACGCCGAGATGACGAGACCTATGAGGAGTTCGTCCGCCGTGCCAGTCTCAATCCCATCTCCAAGCAGGTGAAGATACATGACCTAGAGGACAACATGGACATCCGGCGACTCAGCGAAGTGACAGAGAAAGATTTGGCAAGACTCAACAAATACCTGAGGGCATATAAGTACCTGACGGCGGAGAGTTAGAATGCAAGTTCGCAATTCAATCCGCATACAAGCAAAAGTTCCCACATTATTGGTGTTTCATGGTGAAATCGGAGCAATCCCACCCACTTGGAGACGGTAAAAAAACAAAAGTACAAAATATTATCTGAATGACCAAGAGGCAAGTGTCTTTCTAAGGAAAACGAATCACCTGTGCAGATATTTGTAGATAGCTAGAATCTCGTCGGAATAGCGCAACCTCTCCAAGGCAGACTGTAAGAGAGTTTTTACTTTGCGCTCGCTGCCAAAGAGTGCGATGAGTTCATCCATGGAATGCCGACGGCGACCAATGCCGAAATAAAGACGCAGTAGTTCACGCTCTTCTTCCGGCAGCACTCTGTCAAGCATATCGCCGACTTGTCTGTTCAAATCTTTGCGATGGACCAGGGCATCCGCCTGAATCCATGGCCGTTCGTCTATCTCGTCCTGCTTCTCCATAAAGAAGTCTTCCCAAAGATCGTTGGCTTGTGTATATTCGTTCTCCTCATCGTAGAGGTAGTTGTCTATCGTCTCGTTGTAGCTCATCGTTGCTCGTTTCCCTTTAGAAGTTCGCAGACGGGATCCTCACTGACAATTTGCGGCTCAGCCTTTCCTTTCAGCACCAGCACTTTCTTGCCGTTGCGGTAGATATGCAGCTGGCGGGAACGGACTACCGCTGTCAACTCCGGGTCGTCTTGTATCGTTTGCCATACATGATGATAGATGCCGTCAGCATCCATCAGCTTATGCCGCAAGTGCGAGCACATATTGGTAGTGTCAATGTCTGCTGTGTTCATTTCTCAAAACTGTATTTATCTCTCAACCGCTTGGGCAGTTTACTGAGTACAAGCCTATAAGACTGATTAATAAGGTCTTTTACCATATCACCATCAATCTCATCGAGAAAAACATCATTCCAATGCAGCTTATTTAAGTGGTAAGCCGGCCGGATGCCATCATAATGGTCGCGCAGCGTCTGTCCTTGCTCGGGAGGAAGTTTTACGGCGCAAGTCGGTTTCGGGGCATTGAGCCATATATGCAGGAAGATCTTTCCCTCAATACGAAACAACACCCAATCCGCACCATAAGCCTGGTCTTCCGTAGTCCCGGGCAAGGACAAAGCATAAAGACGAACTTCTTCGATATTCATTAGCTGATGAAATTACTTCAACTGCGTTCCATCCTTGAAAGCATTGCCCACTCGCTTGCCGATTTCGAGATAGCCTAAGTGAACAGGATCAAATGTCAGCAGGTGCATCTTCTCCAAATCCGGTTTTCCATCCTCGGCAAGGTACTCCTCTTTCACTCGGATGTTTACGATCTTTGCCACGATATAGTAGCCCGTCGCCGACTCATCAATCTTCCGTTCGATGCGGCATTCCATGGTCATGGGGAAGTCGGTGAAGACAGGAGCGTTCACGTGCTCGCCCTTTTCCACTTTCCAGCCCGTCTTAGCAACCTTGTCCTTCACTTTCTTTCCGCTCACCACACCGACAAAGTCAGCTGCAACCATCGTCTCAGTAGTGGCGAAAGCAATGGTGAAGTCTGGATTAGCATTGAGGTTGACGGTTGTCTGATGGTTGCCCATCGAGATCATGATCTTGTCACCGTCCCACTGCCCGGCCCATGCGGCATTCATGGCGTTAGGAGTTCCATCTGCATCATACGTGCCGATAATGATTACTGCTTGTGGCATGAACCATGCCTTTGGATCAAAGTTCTTCATATTCTTCTTATTTTTCTTATTCTAAAATTGTTGCTACAATATGTCTGCTGCCTCCGTCGTTGCGGAACTCGCAGAGGTAGATGCCCTGCCAAGTTCCAAGGTTGAGCCGTCCGTCGGTGATGGGAATGTTGATGCTCACACCGGTAATGATGCACTTGGCATGTGCGGGCATATCGTCAGAGCCTTCGAGAACATGTCGATAGTCCGGCATTTTCTCAGGTACGAGCCTGTCGTAAATAGTTTCCATGTCACCCCTCACGTCCGGATCCCAGTTCTCACAAATGCTTAGTGCACAGCTCGTATGCTGCACAAAGAGATTAAGCAGTCCCTTCTTCGGCAACTGTGGCAGATGCTGAAGTACCTCATCGGTTATCAGATGGAAGCCACGGGATTGGAGCTTCAACTTAAATTCTACTTGCTGTACCATCAGAACTTAATCATAAATCTTTAGCAAAGCAAACCGCGTCATCCATGTGCTGGTATGGCGGATAGTTCTCAATGCGTTTATACCCTAAACCTTCATACATCTTTATCGCATAGTCCATTCTTTCTCGTGTCATAAGCACCGTCCGCCTATATCCACGCTCATGGGCAAAGCCTTTAAGTTCACGTATCATAAATGTCGCAATGTGATGCCCACGGAATGGCGGCTGCACCCACAACGTTTTATCCGGTGGTCATGCGCCTTGCTCGCAATAGTTTGCCGCCGCGAAACTATCGTTTAGTCTCATCCCACAACATATTGTAGTTTGAGTATACATTATCTATGGTTTGATAACAAAATTAAACATTTAATTTGATAGGAGCAAATACTTACTATACTTTTTCTTTAAGATGATACACTTTTGCTACAGAGTGCAAAAAGAGATGTTCCCTTTTGGTTGAAATTTTCGCATTAGGGCAGCGCTTAGTTTTTTTTGCTAAATCCATTTGCAAAAGTATGTTCAGTCTTCCAGTGAACATGTAGAACCTAGGAAATAAGCTTATTGGTTCTAAAGTTATTATTTATCTTCGTATTCGCAGGAATAATCTGTGTTTTACCACAAAAAATTACTGTAGGAGACGATAATAACAGAGAAGTTTACCTCTATCACTGGAATAATGTTTACCTTTGCCACAGAAACCAAACCCGTTGAGACATGATAGATATACGTCTAAAAGTATTCCTAAGCGCGGCGATGAACCTTAGCTTCACTAAGGCCTCACAGGAGCTCTTCATCAGTCAGCCCGCCATCAGTAAGCATATCCAGGAGCTGGAGCGAGAGTATAACTGCCGGCTCTTCGACCGACTGGGTAACCGCATACAGCTCACCCATGCCGGTCAGCTACTCCTTGGTCACGCAAGAAAAATACAGCAGGACTATCAGCAGATGGACTACGATATGAACTCCCTACAAGAGAAGGTAGCCGGCGAACTGCGCGTTGGGGCCAGCACCACGATATCGCAGTATGTCTTGCCGGGCATCATCGCCGACTTCCACAAGCGTTTTCCCGATATTCGCATCACAATGCTCAGCGGCAACAGTCGGGAGGTGGAGACTGCCCTACGCGAGGGGCGCATCGACTTAGGCATGGTTGAGGGTATCGTCAGACGGCCTGAGCTGAAATACCATCCGTTTATGGACGACGAGCTTGTGCCCATTGTCAGGACTGGCGGACGTTTGGCTAAGTACGACACCATCACACAGGAGCGACTTAGGACAGTACCGCTCGTACTGCGCGAGTTCGGTTCGGGCACCCTAGATGTGTTACAGAAAGCACTTGAGACAAAGCACATTGCACTCACCGATCTGAATATAGAAATGAACCTTGGTACTACCGAGGGCATCAAGCACTACGTGGAGCATACCGATGCGATGGGCATTGTCAGCATACAGGCGGTGCGCGACCAGATATATGCCAACATTTTCAAGATTGTGGACATTGAACATCTGAAATTTGAACGCCAGTTCTGCTTCGTTGAGAAACAGGGAGCCTCACCAAAGTTGCAGTCAAAATTCAAGCACTTCATAACTTCAAGTTATAAGTCATAGTTATTCTGTATAATTGTCAGCAGCTTTTTCTTCTTACCTTTGCAGGCGGAAAATTCATAAAGTAAGAAGAAAAATGAGATTATCAGAACAACGTAGCAGTATGCTTCACGGCGTGTTGCTGATGGCACTCTTCTCGTGTGCCGCTTTCTATGTTGGCGACATGAACTGGGTCAAGGCTCTGTCGCTGAGTCCAATGGTCGTGGGTATTGTCTTGGGCATGATCTATGCCAACAGTCTGCGAAACAACCTGCCTGACACGTGGGTACCGGGTATCAGCTTTTGTAGTAAGCGTATACTGCGATTAGGTATCATCCTCTACGGTTTCAAGCTTAGCTTTCAGGATGTCATGCAGGTGGGAATCCCTGCCATCGTCATTGATGCCATCGTCGTTGGGGTGACCATCGGCCTCGGTATCATCATCGGCAAACTGCTGAAGATGGACCGTAGCATCGCCCTGCTCACATCGTGTGGCAGTGCCATCTGTGGTGCTGCAGCGGTGATGGGTGTCGACGGCGCCATACGTCCGAAACCGTATAAGACCGCTGTTGCTGTGGCCACTGTTGTCATCTTCGGAACGCTCTCGATGTTTCTCTATCCTATATTGTACCGTTGCGGCATCTTCAATCTCTCACCCGATGAGATGGGCATCTTCACCGGCAGCACCATTCATGAGGTAGCCCACGTGGTGGGTGCTGGCAATGCAATGGGTGCGGCGGTGAGCAACACGGCCATCATCGTGAAGATGATCCGCGTTATGATGCTCGTGCCCGTTCTGCTTGTCGTGGCCTTCTTCGTGGCTCGTGGCGTGCGCAGCCGTGGTGGTGGCGCGCAGAAGAGCACTATCACCATACCATGGTTTGCGCTGCTGTTTCTTGTTGTCATAGGGTTCAACTCGCTCTCCCTGCTACCCTCCAATGCTGTGTCGCTCATCAACACCTTCGACACTTTCCTGCTCACCATGGCCATGACGGCTCTCGGTGCTGAAACGAGTATTGACAAGTTTAAGAAAGCCGGATTCAAACCGTTTGTTTTAGCCGCAGTCCTCTATGGTTGGCTGATTGTCGGCGGTTATCTCATGGCCAAATATCTTTCTCCTATATTGCAATAAGGTGCTATCGTCTTCAGTTCATAAAAGTATTCATACTTAATTGATGAGAAGTTGTTCTTATCGGTAGTGGTACCGATGCCGATGCTTCAGGTAGTTCAAATCGCTTTGATGGTTGTAGGCCTCTTTTTCGAAACGGATGTTGAAGTAGGCCTTGATGCCATTGCGAAATTTGACAAGGAGGAAGAGCCACTCGACGACATACCAAAGATAGAATCCGACAAAGAACAGTTCCCGTTGTTGGGCGGTATGAATGCGCTCATGGTTAAGCTCCACGGCACTGAGCTCCTGTATGGTGAAGATAATAC
>CAMCBZ010000080.1 GCA_945873145.1 uncultured Prevotella sp. | reverse complement strand
CGAATTACGAATTTGGAATTTGGAATGACGTATTACGAGTGATGCGAATCGTGAACTCCATGTTTCTTTGAAGGTTTATCCCTGTAACTACTCCCCTCCCCTCGGGGGAGGGGAATGGGGGAGAGGCCTCCCTAAATATATTGAATTATGAACAACATCAGTGACAAAGCCGTAGTATCGCCGAAGGCGAAGCTCGGTGACAATATCAAGATATTCCCCTTTGTGTATATCGAGGACTACGTGGAGATCGGTGACAACTGTGTCATCTTCCCCTTTGTGAGCATCCTCAACGGCACAAGACTGGGCAAGGACAACAAAGTGCACCAGGGCTCTGTCCTCGGTGCCCTGCCCCAGGACTTTGCCTTCAAGGGAGAGCGCAGCGAGGTGGTTGTAGGTGACAACAATGTGATTCGTGAGAACGTGATCATCAACCGTGCTACGCACGAAGGCTGCAAGACGGTCATCGGCAACAACAACATGCTCATGGAGGGCGTGCACATCAGCCACGACACTAAGATTGGCAACTTCAACGTCTTTGGCTATGGTACAAAGATTGCCGGCAACTGCCAGATCGGCGATGGCGTCATCTTCTCATCGTCGGTCATCGAGAATGCCGGCACACGTGTGGGCAACTTAGCTATGTTGCAGGCTGGTACCCGTTTCTCCAAGGATGTACCTCCCTACGTCATCGCAGGCGGCAACCCAATTGAATATGCCGGTCCCAACAACACGATGATGGAGGCTTGGAAAATCGACGAGCGCATCCGCAAACACGTGGCCAACGCCTACCGTCTTGTCTTCAATGGCAAGGTGAGCGTCTTTGATGCTGCCTTGCAGATACGTGATCAGGTTCCCGACGGAGAGCAGGTTCGCAACATCATCGAATTCCTGAACTCCACGCAGGTCGGTATCATCTCGAAGTAATAGAGAAATATCACTATAACGCAAAGCCCCGGATGACATCATGGTCATCCGGGGCCTTATTGTTTCTTGTTGCAGAAGAGCAGAAAGGCATCAGCTCTTCAGCAAAGAATGAAGTCTTATTTAGAAGAGCTTGTTAGGATAAACGCCCTCGTCAACAAGCTTTTGGATGCGAGCAACAGTGCCAGGACGGTCGGCAGAATAGGTCACACCGAACCACTTGCTCGTGGTGTCGAGCACCTCGCAGGTAGCCTTACCCTCGTTGATCAGCTTGTTCACCACCCAAGGAATCAAGTACTCTGCCTTAGGATTGGCCTTTGTCTCGGGAGCGTCGAGGAACTCCTTGAAGAACTTATCGCTGTACTCGAAGTAGTCCGGTGTCAAGCCCCACACGTTCATACTGACCGGAGTGGTGTCTGCAATCTCTACCCACTTGCCGTTCTCGTCCTTGTAAGCCACGTTGCCGTCGGCCTGACGCTCAATCTCAGTGCGCTCCACGCAACCTGTCAGCAGGTTTTGGTCATTCTTGGAACAAACGCCACGCGATACAGAACCGTTGTCGCTCAGTGTGTTGCCAACGCGGAAACCGACCATGGCATACTTGCCCTTGCTATCCTCCGGCAGCTCAGAAAGGAACTTGCCAATCACTTTGAAGCAGTCGCGGTTGTAGAAGTCATCACAGTTGATCACGCAGAAAGGCTCGTGGATCACCTCCTTTGCCATCATCACAGCATGATTGGTACCCCAAGGTTTCGTGCGGCCCTCAGGAACGGAATATCCCTCAGGAATCTTGTCGAGGCTCTGGAAGACGAGCTCGCAGGGGATATGACCCTCATATTTGGAAAGGATCTTCTCGCGGAAGTCCTGCTCAAAATCCTTACGGATCACCCAGACAATCTTGCCGAAACCAGCCTGAATGGCATCATAGATACTGTAGTCCATGATCGTCTCGCCGTTTGGGCCCAGACCGTCTAATTGTTTTAAACCACCGTAACGGCTGCCCATGCCGGCAGCAAGCAGTAATAATGTAGGTTTCATACTGTGTATTTTTAAATTAGTTAGAATATGTGCTATCTTAAGCAATGCAAAGTTACAGCAAATAAGCGAAAGGACAAAAAGAATCGCATCTTTTTAATATCAGAAGGTATCAACAAGCTCGAAATATTTGTGTCGTTCATTTAACATCATATTTACTCACGGCAGAGACAAGCAATAAACTCTAAATAGTCAAGTATCATACTAAGAGATTCCTACTAAGCAAACATCATTTATAATAGATGACACATTGAGATCATTAATATTGCTGAGAACATTATCATAGATATTGCTTTGTTATTCCATTAAATATCACTACCTTTGCAAAGCTAAAAATTCTATTTATCATCAATGTGCTCCCATAACTGTTTCATCAGTAATATCACGCACCGGCAAGCTTATCTCTAAGAATATATTCATAACAACATGACATTACGACATTACTTTCTCATGGCTGCACTTCTTCTGTGTGGCTTGTCTTCCACCCACGCCATCAACCGCACTGAGCTCATCAAGTACGCGCAGACGCTGAAAGGCAAAAAAGGCGCTGAACTCAAGAAAGCAATGAACCCTCTTCTTGCTCCCAAAACGGTACTCCCCTATGGTAGCAAAGACAAAGGCACATGGTGGGGATTCTGGTACACCGACCGGAATCCCGAGACCAACGAATGCTACAACCGATATAGTTCCAACAAATTCTATTTCAATGGTCATACTGGAATGGCCATCAGCGGCATGAACATCGAGCACTCTTTCCCAAAGAGTTGGTGGGGAGGAAGCGAAAACAATGCTTATCAAGACCTATACAACCTCTATCCCTCCGATTCCAAAGCCAACTCATCCAAAAGCAACTATGCAATGGGCGTGGTGACTAACATCACTTCTGAAGACAAAGGTTACGACAAAGTAGGATCTGGCACGATCGACGGGCAGGCCGGCGTGCCGTGCTGGGAACCCGGCGACACCTACAAAGGTGACTTTGCACGCAGCTACATGTACATGGCAATAGCATACAGCAATTTGAAATATGTGAAAACAGGAAAGCAGACCATGGCCAACAACGATTATCCCGGTATGAAGTCGTGGGCAACCACGCTCTACATCCAGTGGAGCAAGGCTGACAAGGTCAACGACTTAGAGCGTGCACGCAACAATGCCGTGGCCAACATCGAGGGCAACCGCAACCTGCTCATCGACTTTCCGCACTTGGCTGAATATGTCTGGGGAGACAGCACCGACATAGCTTTCAACCCAGAGACTTCCATCACTACAGCCGACGACGACAACCGCTATCTCAAAGAGCCTTCACAGCCGGTGACGCCACCAAGCGAGGACAAGTATACTTTCGAGCTGGCCGACAAGATTGAATCAGGCAAGAGCTATCTGATCGTGGCACAGAACGGAAACAATTATACTGCCGCCAAGCCCATCAGTAGTAAGTATGGATATCTATCTACAACAGACGTGACCGTCAACGACCAGAAGCAGATCACTGTAAGCAGCAAAGCCAACGCTTTCATCATCACACAGCAAAGCGACGGCAAGAACTATATTGTGGACAGCAACAACCAATATTACTATAACGATAATCGATACCCGAACTTCAACGTCACACGCTCTCCCTCCGCTACAGCTCTGTGGACACTCACGCACAACAGCGACAACACATGGAAGATAGTCTCTGCCACCAACCACTGGATACAGTATTCGAGCAATTACCACTCGTTTGGCTGCTATACCAGCGAGCAAGGCACGATGCCTCTGCTCTACGTCGAGACTGAGACACCGACAGCGATCCAAACAGCAACGCTTCATCAACGTCAGTCCAGCGACATCCGCTACAACCTTAAAGGTCAGCGTGTTGATGAGTACTATAAAGGCATTGTTGTCATCAATGGTAAAAAGATTATCGTAAGATAAACAAGCATATCAAGGCAACTGATGCCAACAGTTCTACTCCCCTATCATAGGCGCACGTGACATAAAGGCGTTAATGATAGGGGATTTATGTGTCCCTACATAAGGTGACGCAAAGGATTTGATTGTTATTTTTTCTACTATTTTTTGTTGTTTTCATTATTATTGTGTAATTTTGCTTTGTCTAAGATACAAAGCAGGCTATTGGTATCATTAACCCGCCATGACGGAATAAGCATGAAAAGAAGCTTGGACGAGATAATGAAAAAAACAATTGAAAAACAGTAAGATATGACCATGCGAGTTGCGAAATTCTTATTTTTATCTATCATGTCTGTTGGCATTCTTGGCTCTTGCGGCAACCGACAACCCGTCAAGACCAATACCCCCGTGAAAGTAAAGGTGATGGATGTAGGCTCTGTTCAGGTCAACGGCGAGAAAGGTTTCTCGGGTACAGTGACGGAAGAGAGCGGTGTGAGCCTCAGCTTCTCCGTAACAGGCACCATCCGTTCCATGAATGTCGACGAGGGGCAGACGGTAAGCCGCGGCCAGCTCATAGCCACTGTCGACGGAGCAGACCAGGCAGGCGCACGCGCCTCCGCACACGCTGTGACCGGTGAGGCCCGAGCTGCCCTGCGCAAGGCACAAGACGACTACAAACGTGCAAAGGCGTTGCATGATGCCGGTGTCATCTCTGATTCAAAATATGTCTCTGCACTGACCACACTGCAGGGAGCCCGCGAGGCCGTCAATTCTGCCATCGCTCTCGAAGGTATCTCCAACAAAAGCAACAGCGACACGCGGCTCACGGCACCCTTCAGCGGTTATATCTCTGAGAAGAATGCTGAAATAGGACAGAATGTCGTGCCGGGAATGATGATCGTGAAACTGGTACACATCGACAGAGTGAAGGTCAAGATCAGTGTGCCGGAGGAAGAAATAGACAAAATACACAGGGGCGAGACCATGATGATCAGCTGCGCGGCTACCGGCAATGCCAATTTCTACGGTAAGGTGATAGAAAAAGGTGTATCCGCCGATGCGCTGAGCCGCACCTATGACGTCAATCTGCTTGTCGACAATCCCGATCACAAGCTGCTGCCAGGAATGATCTGCAACGTCTTCACCAGTTTCCTTCGCGGTCAAATGGGTATCTTCGTCCCCGCAAATGTTGTGC
Source organism: uncultured Prevotella sp. (assembly GCA_945873145.1). GTDB lineage: Bacteria > Bacteroidota > Bacteroidia > Bacteroidales > Bacteroidaceae > Prevotella. The sequence goes on along the minus strand of CAMCBZ010000080.1, from coordinate 874 downwards.
AACTCAATCCCGACAACAGAATGTTTGTATGGATCGTGAAAAACGGCAAAGCCACAAAACGGTATATCAACTATGTGGCTGACACCTCTCAGGGTGTACGTATCAGCAGCGGACTGACACCGGGAGACAAACTGATTATCGAAGGACAGCAGATGGTGAGCGAGGGAACTCCTTGCGAAATCATAAAGTAAGAGGAAGCAAGTGATGAGAAAGAAGAAGAGATCTTTTCAAGAGATATGCCTCTATTACCGCCAGATCGTGATTTTGTTCGTCACGAGCCTCGTAGCTTTGGGCATCTTCGGCCTTGTGCATATCAATAAAAATGAGTTTCCCGATTACACCGTCCGCGAGGGCATCGTAGCCGCTGTCTATCCTGGCGCCACATCAGAGGAAGTAGAGCAGCAAGTCACCAAGCCGCTCGAAAACTATATCTTCACTTACAAAGAAGTGCTCAAGGAGAAGACTGTGTCGTACTCGCGTGATGGCATGAGCATCATCGTGGTGGAACTCAACGAGGACTTGGAAGACAATGACGAGTTTTGGTCCAAGTTCAAGCACGGTGTTCAGACTTTCAAGACATCGCACCTGCCGGCAGGTGTCATCGCTCTCAGGGTACAGGACGACTTCGGTGATGTCAGCTCTGAACTGATTTCACTGGAAAGCAAAGACAAGACCTATCGTGAGCTCAACGACTATATGAAGACAGTTGAAGACTCGCTGAGGATGATCACCAGCGTGGGAAAGATGAGCGTAGTGGGCATGCAAATGCCACAAATAGCCATCTATCTCGACAACGACAAGCTGGCACACTACGGTGTAACCTATCTCTCCATCGCACAGGTGCTGGCCGGAAAAGGCTTCACCAGCAGTGGAG
>CAMCBZ010000079.1 GCA_945873145.1 uncultured Prevotella sp. | reverse complement strand
TGGTCTCCACCAGTTCCGTGCCCGCCGGATCGTAGGAGTAGGGGAAGAGATACACGTTGCAGCCGGGCAGGTACGCACCCTTCGCCGTGGTCGTGCCTTTCGGAGTGATGCGATAGAGCTTGTTCTGATCCTCATTCTCCGCATTCTTCATGTAGTAGCTCATCCACGGGATGATGCACTTGTTGTATGTTCCCGTCACCTGATAGGTGAAGATGTCGATAGGAGCATCGGTGTGAGCTGCATTGTATGCCCGTACCGAATCGTTGTACATGATCACCCGCATGGTGTCGACACCCTCGAAGGTCACGCCCTTGAATGTCACCGACGCGCCGATGGACTTTCCTGCGTCGATATCTTTAACGTTCGGTCGGATGAAGTACGGGCGTCCTGCCTCGCAGAGCTGGTTGACATGCTGTGTGAAGTGCAGTGCGCGCTCATGGCCCGGCGATGCCATCACGCTGTCGACGGTGATCAGCTGCATGTCGTCGCCGAAGATGCGCTTCATCTGTGTCTCGCTCACCGTGAAGGGCAGGCAGAGACCCGCCCAACGCTGGTTGCGGAACGACCGCTGCAGGGTCACGTCGACGAAGTCGCGCTTTGTCGCGGTGCCCGCCGTGGTGTTGTCGCTCGTCGTGGCATCCGTGCTGAGCACGAAGCCACCCTCCTTGAAGGCCCCGTAGCTGCCGTCCTCCTTGGCTTTCTTCTTCACGTCGAGAGTCACCTCACCTCCCATGAGTCGGTTCTGGCCCGTGCCGCCAGCCTTGTAGATGTCGTTGCTGGGCTTTGGCAGGTTGTCGTAGACACTGCTGTCGAACTCACCGTACTCGTTTGGCTTTCCGGCGTTGATCCATGTCGCCGGGTTGTTGCGGTAGCCGGCGGGCAGGAAGCCAAAGCCGCAGAAGCCGAGCTTCGAGCCGGTGGCAAACACGTAGTAGACCTTGCCGGCCTGGACGTGGAACGTGTAGCGTACGTAGCCCTTCGTCGGCAGTACGTAGCTCGTGTCGGAGAGCTGGAGGAGCTCCAGAGGACCGTCGAGCTTGGTGTGGGTGTAGGTGAAGCCTAGGTTCTTGCCATTCACGGTAGTGGTCGGATACGAGTAATTCTCTGCCGTCCACCAAGTCTTAATCTTGTCGGCATCGTCCTTCATCGCCTTTCTTTCCTTGTCGGTCAGCTTGCCGTCGTGGTCGCGGTCGTAGGCGTTGAACCAGCTGTATTTCTTCTCGTTCTTGTCGCCGGTTGCCGTTGCCGGGACGGCGATGGAGATCTTCAGTTCGTTGGTACCATCATATTTCCAGGCGCATCGTGTCACGCCGTCGCAGTAGTAGTTCAAGTGCCAGTTATGGTACCCTGGGAAGCGGTCGGCGTTCGTCGTGCCGGGGTTGATGTACTGGTTCCAGTCACCGGCGGCCTGCCATCCGCTGAGGTCGTCGATGGCCACGGGGCGTCCCGTCTCGTCGACGATGTACACGGCGCGTCGGCGCAGCCACGGCCCGTTCTTCCTCAGCTTGGCGTCGTCGTCGCCTTTGGCGTTGTCGGTCATGCCGTTCTGTACGAGGTATACGAAGAGCTGTCCGCTCTCCTCCGGCTCGAACTTCAGATAGGTGCCACGCACGGGGAGGCTGAAGGTGTTGTGGTCGCCCTTGTCCCAGCTGCGCACGAACTCATCGGTGGGGTTCTGCTCGCCCCATGTCACGAAGGTAAAGCCGTCGATGGTCTGGTTGTTACGGCCCACGGAGTCCATCTTCGCCGTCTTCCAGCCATCCTCCATCCAGTTTGCGTCCTTCTTGATGTTGTTCTTGTAATAGGGATACTCCTTGGCCTGGCTCCAGTGCCATCCGCCGAAGGTCATCCAGATACGCGTTGGGATGTTGGTCGTCGTGACGCGTTCGTCCTGGTCGTGGCTCTCGCCCTCCTGTACGAGGTAGGTGGGCATGTCGCTGACGAAGAGGTAGTAGCCCGGCAGTTTTCTCACCTGCGAGCCGTCGCTCAACTTCTTTCCTAACACCTTGGCGAAAACTCGCACACGACCATAAGCGTCGGTGTTTTTACGGGTATCGTCGGTGAGCGGGGCCTCCGTCGTCAGGGCCTCGGCGTAGATGCGGCCGTCGTTCTTGCCCACGAAGACGTGCTTGGCGTCGTCGTTGGTCAGCTCCTTGATGTCACTCACCGAAGTAGAAGTGCTTTTGGAGGGCACGTCGAGGACGTACCAGCTCACGTGCTCGTTCTGGCGGTGCATGGCCAGCGTGGGCAGGGTGCCCGTGTAGCCGTTCATGAAGGTGGAAGAGACCCTCACCGAGTCCAGGTCGACGGCTCCCGGCGTCGTCCACGGACGCGCATCGGTGACGGGGTCAATGAATCCCGGGGCATAGTTGATGCCGTGGATCATCATGTTGCCGTCGTCGGTATATATATAATAGGTGTGACCGGCCAACAGCGGCTTGGGGAAGGTATACTCGCCGATATAGTCCTTGTCGTAGCTTTTACGCTGCATCTCCTGGGTGTAGGCATCTACGAGGATGTAGTGCTCCGGTCCAACGTTGGGATCGTCGCTGTGGCTGAGGAACTTGCCGCCGATGGTGAGCCAGCCGTTGGTGATGGCGTCAATCTTGAGGAAGCAGCCGTCTTTAGGCAGATGCGTGTTATCGTCCAATGTCACAGCGTCGCCGGTGATGAATTCCTTTGAGATTTTGCCTTTATCGTCCCTGTCGTTGTTGTTGTCCACGATGAACCCTTCTGTGCTGGTATTGATTTTCCATACGTTATCTACATCACTGGCGTTGCCAAAGGTGATGTTGATGCCGGGCACCTCGCCGTAGCTGATGGTGCCGGGATAGAAGTCGCCCGCTTTGATAAAGTGGAGCTTACCCATCTTGCTGTCGTCTTTGTCGTCGTAGATGATCTCGTAGGCGCCGATGCTGCTTGAGGAGGTCTTAAACACGGCGGAGTAACTGTCGTCGGCTGGGTTGTTGAAGAACCGACCGAGCGACGTCGTGCTCGTATTGTCGGTGAGTGTGCCGCTGACGGTGACGTTGTAGGTACCAGCGGTCGATGAGGTCACTGAGCCGTCTTCGTTAAGCGTGTAGGCTCCATTCTCGTCAGCCTTCTTGCGCGATACCGTGAAGTAGTTGGTGATGTCGGCACCGAACTGGTCCTGGATGGTGATGCGAGGGCAAGGCACAGTGCCGCCCTTTCCTGTCACCTGACTCTTCGGGTCGATGACGAAGTGGGTGGGCTCCTTGGCGGTTACCTTGATGGAATAGCTGCCCGATACGCCGATGTTGTTGTTGTATGCGTTCCATGGGTTAATGCGGTATACCAATGGTGCGCGGAGGTTATCACCATAGAAAGTCACAGTGAATTTTTCGTTGCCCCATTTGTACATGCTGGCATAATAAGTGCCCTTCATCAGCTTTTTCATCTGCTTGCTATTGGCATCGGTCTGTGGTGTGCCGTCGGCATTATAGAGAGGTACGTATTCGTAACGGTCTTTTTGAACCATCTGTGGGTTGTTCATGGCAACACTATAGACTTTGATGAGTGCGTGACCTTTTTGTTTTGCTATGTCCACATTCTCGGCTTCCGTCTTCGTCTCGTCGTACTTATAATCGTCGGGTACGAAGAACCAATAGGTGAAGCCGTTGTTATCATCCAAAGCATGGTGCACTTCGTCGGGATCGTTGGGTTCGTAAGGGTCGTGATAGGTGCCGGTAATCTCAAACCGGTTGAACTCCGTCATCGTATAGCCTTGTGCAAAGCTGATAGTGCTCGGGTCGGGTGTGAGCGTTATTTGCGGGATTCGTTTATGAACGCGAAGAATGTATTGGTTGGATTGGATAGCGTATTGGTTTTCACTATTCTCGTCATAGAATTGCCCGTTGACGGTGATAGTTTGTGCGGGGTCGGCCACAGGGTCGGCATATATGCCATTGTCGCCGAAGACAGGATCCCAACTTTGGTGATTTAATGTCACTGTGATTTTGTAGTCGTCGGGGTGATTATGTGGGCCTGCCAATACTCTTAAAGCACCATCTTGAGTAGAGATACCAATACTTGAAAAGCCTCCGGTATGCTTGTCAATGAGTTTGTACCCGGCTCCCAGCATGTCCACGGAGTCGTTGGGATCTTTGGAAAATTGGTTGAAAGCGTTCAGAGACTCGTAGGTCACCTGCAGGTTAGACGTGGTGGGTTGGTTTTGGAGTACAGTGGCTGTGATGTCGTTGCCAAACTCGTCCTTGATGAATATTTTAGGAGAATAGGTGCTCTGCTGTAGGGTGCCATTCATGTTACGGGACTTTAAGGCATCCTGTCCATAGCTCGCAAAAGTGATGTAAGTCTTGATCTTACCTTTCTTATAGGCAGAGTTTAGCGTCACAGAGGTTGTGATGGGATTGCTTCCTAACATCTCCTTAAAGGCCTCCTTCGGTGTGGCAGTAATGGTCAAAGTACCAGTTCCTGCGGTGCTTTTCAAAGAAGACGTAATAGAAGTGTTATTGTTGACGGCAAAGCCGTTAGTTACCGAATAGGTATATTCGTAGTCAGATGTTACATCGTAGGTAGAGTTGTCAATCGTGTAGTAGAGTTTGGCGGTAGGCACGGGTACAGTTGTAGAAGTACCCCCCCCAGTTCCGTAAGTATACAGTTGCAGCGCTACCGGCGTACTGCCATTGAGCAGTGTCGAGCCATTGTAGTATTCTGCAGTGACCGTCGGCGAATTCACCGTGACTTTGTATTTAGCGATCACTGTAAAATATTGATCCTCGTAGCGCTTCTGCGGAATCAGCGTGTCGGTGACGGTGAACGTGCCGGGCTTTGTGCCGATAGAGTCCAAGCCGTAGAGCAGGCTCACGGTGGAACCTGTGGTAGGGTCGGTGAACTTCACACGGTGGTCCACCTTCTTAGCGTTCGTCACACGATTACCTTTGGCATCCTCGATACCCCAGCGCTCTACGAAGCGGCCACGGATTGGCTTGCCCGTCGTCGGGTCGGTGACGGTCAGCACGGGCTTGGTAACGCTCAGTTGTCCCACGGTGACCTCTAATGAAGTTTTGTCAAAGGAAGCCTTGGGCCCCACGGAGTTCGTGGTGCTCTGCGCTCGTAGAATGAAACAGCTTGCCGTCGTCAACAGCAAGACCAACGTCAGCAGTCGCCTGCAGCTGCTGAGGCACTTTTTGAATCGTTCCATAGTTATATGTTTTTGTTTGTTCCTGTTTTTTTTTATTTCGTCTTTTTATCTTGTCTTTGTCAGTTGCTCATTTAGTTACCATCGTTCTCTCTTGTGGCGGTTTGTGTCGCAATAGTGAGTCATCGATCTGTTTTTTTGTCGATCTGTTCGTTTGTAGTGATTAGAGCACTGTCATTAAATTTACTGCAAAATTAAATAATATTTCCTTAACTTCTTTGTTTTAGGGACTAAAAAGATGTTAAACGGAGAAAGAACAGCCTCACCCCCCCAACCCCTCTCCAAAGGGAGAGGGGAGTGATTACCGTCAAGGGGTGAAAGTGGGGGTTATATTCTATATTCCGCGTAGCGGAGCGTTAACTTTCAATCCCCCATGAATGGTCCTGGGCGTCGGTGAGACCATTCTGAAGCACATAGACGATGAGCGTGCCCGACTCTTCGGGCTCGAACTTCACGTATGCGCCACGTACGGGCAGGGCAAAGGTGTTCTTGTCGTTCAAACTCCAGGATCGGACGTTCTCTGCCGTTGGGTTCTGCTCACCATAGGAGGCCACCTTAAAGCCGTTGATGGTGCGGTTGTTGCTGCCCACAGAGTCCATCTTGGCAGGCTTCCAACCGTCGTACATCAAGTCGGGATAAGCATCCGGGTCATTGTTCTTATAGTAAGGATAGTCATCTGAACTGTGCTCCCAACCACCATAGGTCATCCACATACGCGTCAGGATGTTGGTGGTGCTCATTCTCTGTCCGGGTTGTGGGATCACCTGAGTGTAGTCAGTCTCTCGCTTTGAAACTAACAGTCTCAAAGCGAGAGACTACTGGTTTCAAAGCGAGAAACTATTAGTTTCTAAGCGAGAAACTGTTAGTGTCTCTGTAGTTTAACGCTTTTAGCTTTGTTTCCCTCCCCTCGGGGAGGGCTAGGGAAGGGCTTTGTTTCCCTCCCCTCGG
>CAMCBZ010000078.1 GCA_945873145.1 uncultured Prevotella sp. | reverse complement strand
GATGCTAAGGGGGAGTTTCTCGACATGAAGGAAGAGATAGAAACTAAGTAACGGCCGTCCGCAACACGGAACCGGCCAAGCAACCCAACAAGAGGGAGTGTCAACACAGCGTTGACACTCCCTCTTTTTTGTTTACGACCGTGCCAAAGCGCACAATTTCATCCGTACTCTATCTGATAACCGCGGTAGTCATTCCAACAAATGTGTATATATGTTTCATCCCAAACGCAAGAAATGTAACATTTATGCACACACCGTGTGTTTTCGAAAACAAAGCAACATTTGTGCACCTTTTTGAAACATAATCCAACCTTACATAAAGACAGAAATATTAACTTTGCGGTGAAAATCTGCATATAAACATAATTAACAAAAGACAAAAAGCACAAATGGAACGGTACATATTAACTCTACTTGCCATTGTCATGTGCCTACTGGGAAGCAAAAAAGCATCGCTCTGCCCAGCGACATGGACGTCATTGGTGATAACTTTGATTTTTATTAATTTTGCAACCAACTAACGACTAGGAGGTCTGTCGAGACACTGTTACAAATCAGTCCGGCAGGTTCAGAAACTTTGGTTCTGACAAGCTGTATTAGACTAGCAGTTCAGATAAACTAAATTATACTACAACATAAGAACAAAATCTAACTCCTGCCGGGGGTCATTGGCTCCGGTCGGAAAAACAAACCCAGGGACATTTTGCCCCAACCGAACTAAGAATGTTTATTAATAAAACTATCATCATGTACACAAAAGAAAAAGTGAAGGCATGCAGTCGATGGCTCACTGTGCTATTGATGCTGCTCTTGTGCCAGGCAACATTGGCACAAGAAAAGGGAAAGGAAACGCCCACCGTCACGCTATCGAAGAATAGCTATATGGTCACCGTGGGCGAGAAGGACTTCGAAGTGCCCACCATCACCATTACCAACAAGAAAGGTAACAACATCACCAGCCGCTTCTCGCGCGCATACTCTATTGAAGGCGGCTCCAAGCTGACTACGACGAACGACCAGGGACAGACTGTCGACGCCAAACCCGTCACCTGGCAGGATGCTACGACTGGTACTACCCTGCTTGAGCGCTATGGCAGTGTGAATATCGGCTCCAAGACGGGAACCGTAACGGTGAAGATTGCCTTTACGCCAATTGGTGCTTATACCGACAAGTATAACAGCCTAACCGCAAGCTACACCATCACCATCCAAGCGCCTCAAAACGTCACACAGACGCTGACACACAACGGCAGCACGATTGAAGACAATACTACACTCAACATCTCCACGGGCAAAGACACTTATGGCAACGCTCTGAGTGGCTTCACGGCCCTGCCCGAGCTGAAACTAACCTACGAGCAAAACAAGGATGTCAACGACATTACCCAGTACTACGACATCAGCTATGCGTTGAGTCAAGATGGGGGGGGCAACTTCTCTCTTGACACGACAAACAAGAAAATCACATCTAAAGCAAATACAGACGCCGAGACCACGCTCACGCTGACGGCAATGCCAAAGTCAGACTATACCAACGTGTATGGCGACAAGACATATAGCTTCACCTTCCCGGTGAAGTCGACATACATCACTGCGGACAAGAAGCTGAAGACCTACATCAGCTTTGCTCAGCAAGAGCAGGATGTGTATAAATATCCCGCATTCTTCAATTATTACAAGCCAGTCATCACTGACGAGAACGGTACGGACATCACGCAATTGTTCACGGACAAAAGTATCTATGGGTGGCCGAACCCACTTACTTATAGCTACGAATTCCAAAATATTTATAAGAGCAGTGAGAATCCCTATGATCACGCCATAACGATGGCTCAGGGCACTGTCGACTATAGCTCATCCGACAATCCCGGCCAGATCACTTTCAATGATGACGGGACTGCACGCCTATGGGCCGGCAATCTACCCTACGACCGTCCCGACGACTATATCATCACGGTAACGGCCACGGTACCCACTGCATATCAGAATATCTACAAGGCACCGGTAGTCAATGGCAAGATCACTGAGGTGCCCATGAAGCGGTACCCCGGTCAGCCCGAAACACTTAGCCGCAAATATGAGTTGCAGAGCAATCAGTATGTTCTCAACGTCAAGAAGCGCGCTCCTCAGATCTCATTCTCTCCGGATCCCTCGACCGTAAAATTGGCAGAAGGAATGGAGATGACCTCCGGCAACCGCTTCGAAGTAAAGGGTTATTTCCCCGGCACCAAGAATCCTACCGATTCCTGTCTCTACGAAAAGGGGCAATTCTGGTACACCTACTTTGTTCCCAATGAATTGGCTTGGGACGATAACAAAGATGACTCTCAGCTCACTTCCGAGACTCCTGTCAAAATACAAGTGAAGGGATCCATCAAAACTTCTGACGACCGTAAAGAAGTAGGCGTCAAAGAATATATCGAGAAACCTAACGGCACCTACGATACCGTGACCGGCACACGCTATTGGTCGCAGAAGAGTTGGGGTACCGACGGCAACTGGAAGATCATCTTCCACGGCACAGGCAATATACCTCTTTATTATACCATCCGCCCTTGGACGGTACAGCAGTGGGATATCAGCACGGCGCAGGCCTCTTACTATACCATCGTCAAGCAGGAGCCGGTGACACTCGTCGTCGACCCGAACTCTTTTGTCATCCACATAGGTGAGACGGCTCAGGCTCCCAGCGTGAAGGTCTACGACCAGTTTGGCGCTGACCTCACCGAGCACTATGACTTCGCCTACACCGTGAACGACGCCAGCATCGCCACTCTCGACGATAACCACAAGGCCACCGGCGTGGCACAAGGCACCGCTACCGTCACCGTCACTGCCACGGAGAAGAACGACTGGGATCAGAAGGACTACTATCAGAACGCTACCCCTGGTACTTACACCGTCAAGGTGGTGGCTGCCGATCCTTTGCAGGCTCAGTATGAGGTCATCTACGACGATGTGGCCACATCTTCTACTCATACCAACCGCATGGGCAAGCTCCACTTCATCAAGGCTGGCAAGTTTGCCGCCGGACAAGTAGCTTATCAGAAGGTGCCGGGTATCAACATCACCTTCGGCAATCCCAATGACCACCACATGGAGGTGGTGCGATCTTCGGCAACGGTAACCGAAGGCGGCGATCAAGGCCTCGACAACGACAACGAAGACCATGACGGCACCGGAGAGTCGGCAACTTACTACAAGGACGTGCTTGAGAGCAACGGCCACCCGACCAACAAGGAGGGAGTACAGCTCATGGGCGGCGAGGCCGACCCCATCCCGACGAATGGCTTCTTCGTGAAGATTGAGACGGTCACCAATGGCTTCCTCACCATCGACGCGCGCTTCGAGGCCGACCACACCGTGTACCTCGTGCGCGAGAGTGACAAGCGCACCGAGCGCTTCCACTACGACTCGAAGTTCATCGGTGAACAGCCCTTCCACTATGCCCTCATGGCCGGACAGACCTACTACCTCTATGCCGACGGCGACCAGATGCGCCTGCATGGACTGTCCTTCGAGCCGGCCTTCGTGCTCATGCCTGAGGACACCGACCCCTACGACGCCGCACAGGCCTTCGTCAACGGATACACCGGCAAGCTGCCCTACCTGCGAAGAACCAGCTATCCCACACTGGAGTGGCAGCCTCTCGCTAACGAATACGAGTCTGCCCGTACTATCTCCGACATTGCCACTATCGACGACAAGGGCTATGTGAAGGCCATCGGACCTACTGCCGACAAGGACAGCGAGGGCAAGACCCGTGACAACCGTGTCATCGTCTCCGCTAAGGTCTATGGAGAGACTAAGAGCGACGGCAAGCGCGTGGTGAAGACACCGCAGTACAAGCTGCGCATCTCTGACATCCCCATCTACATGCTCACCGACGACGAGGACAAGCCGCAGGTCATCCCGCAGCCCGGACAGCGGGTCAGCACCACCAACATCCTCACGCGCATGTGGATGACCTATGGTGGATGGGAGCACCAGTCTGAGGACTATCCCTACTTCAAGAACAACGACAAGGACGCCTATCCCGACCTGATGTACGACGGATGGAAGCCCGCCAAGATGGACTCCGTGGGCAGCGACAACCGCACCATCGACGGATTCAAGGTGGCCTCCTTCGGCGAGCAGAACCCGACGGCCGAGAACGTCTTCTCCTGGAACCAGAACGACAAGAACACCTTCGCCCTGCCTGTGCGTGGAGCTTACCTGAAGTTCGAGCCCGAGGAGTCCGGCACACTCATCGTCTACCTCCTCCAGAACGGCATGACCGATGCCCAAGAGAGCAACACGAAGCTCGGCGACAAATATCAGCTGCGCCGCCGCGCCATGTACATCCTCGACGAGACGGGCAAGAACGTTGCCCTCAGCAAGGACAGTGAGTGGTCAGAGTTCGCCGAGCTGGCAGGCAAGGCGACGAGCTCTTCCACCGATGACTACGCCAACCAGTATGGATTCTACACCGAGAGCGTCTTCCGCTGCTCGTGGGACAAGCTGCTCAAGGCCGCCGGCAACGACGAAAACAAGATGTTCAGCCACAGCACCTGGAAAGCGTTCTCCGATGACCAAATGGCTGCCGACCGCGCCGCCATCAAGAGCGCCTGGGAGAACGCACACATCGACCTCGGCAAGAACAACCGACTGCTCAACACGACCACCGTGCAGCGCGTCATCAAGCTCTCTGACGGCTCCTACGCCCTGCCTACGAAGGGCTACGTGCGCTATGCACTGCATGTCAAGTCGGGCAAGACTTACTACTTCTTCATGACGGGTTCGAAGCTCGGTGTCTGCGGCTATGCCTTCGTGCCCGAGGGCTTCACCAAGCACTACGCCGAGTGGATTAAGGACAAGAAGCCGACGACAGCCACCGGCAAGACCAATGAGGCCGATGAGGCCAACCGCAAGAAGCTACCCGAACCAGGCGACGAGAAAGTCTACAACACAGAGTCGAAGACCACACCGGGATATGTCGCCATGACGCTGTACGACAACCCGACAGCCTCTCAGACCAACCCGGAGATGACAGGCGACAATGCCAAGGTGGAGTTCGTCAACGTCACCGTCAACCGCTCGTTCCAGAGTGGCAAGTGGACGGGCATCTGCCTGCCTTTCTCGGTCAACGAGACGCAGGTGAAGCAGGTGTTCGGCGACAACGCCATGGTCATCTCCTTCGACGGTCTCATCCCCGAGGGCGAGAAGAAGGGCTGGGCCCACTTCTCACAGCATGTCAACCAGCTCATCGAGGCAGGTCGACCTTACTTCATCAAGCCCGCATGGACCGACGCGACATCTAAGGACAAGGTCACCTTCACCCATGTGTCCATGGAGGGTGTCTCACCGATGACGCTCGACTGCGTCTACAACCCAAACAACCTGACAAAGGACCAACTGAAGGTGTTCCAGTATCAGTTCATCGGCAACTACGCCCCGACGCAGGTGCCTGCCTACAGCTACGTAATGAGTGCCAACGCCAAGGATGCCGACGGCAACGTCTATCCCGAGGGTGGCTTGGTGCGCTATGCGCCGAAGAACGCCACGAAGACGCTCTCCATGGCGGGCTTCCGCAGTTACCTCAAGCCGTGTAAAGATGAGGATGGCAACGAGATCACCACGCCCGAACAGGCTAAGATGGCTCTCATCCAGGGCTTTGAGTTCGACGGCACCGCCACGGGCATCGACGAGATTGTCGAGGACATGAACGTCGACCTCAGCCGCTACGCCAAGGGGGTATACAACCTCAACGGCCAACTCGTCAGTGAGAAGAACAGCACCGAGGGCCTACCCAAAGGTGTGTATATCATGAACGGTAAAAAGATTATAGTGAAATGAAAATGATATATAAGACACCCGTGGCAGTGTGCTGCCCCATGACCGCACAAGGATATCTTCTCGCAGGTTCCAACCGTATAAAAGGTGCCGTAGTGGAGAATAAGAGTACACAGACGGAATATGGAATCAATGTCGGTCAGGACGAGGAGGACATTACCGGCCTCTCCAAGAAGTCCTTCGATCCCTGGAGCTCATGGGATGAATAATTGAATCACCTCAAGCAAGGTGAGGACAGATTAAAGCCCACCGCTGACAGCCGCTTGGCAAGTCAGTGGTGGGCTTTTTTTGTCATGAGCTCTCTTCTCCAAACACAGGGTAGGTCCTGTGCGCCTATATTCGGATATATTCTTGATTCCGCGTAGCGGAGCGTTAGTATCATACAGTACCACTCACACGTATTTCTCTCGCAAAGCCGCAAAGGACGCAAAGTACTGAAGCACACCCAAAGGC
>CAMCBZ010000077.1 GCA_945873145.1 uncultured Prevotella sp. | reverse complement strand
GAATATATATTCGTTATATTCGGATATATTCTTGATTCCGCGTAGCGGAACGTTAGTATCATACAATCTTTATGGCATCGGTGGGGTGGCTATCGGCACGACACTCGGCGGATATATCTTCCGCCACCTGACCAATGGTATTTTCAAATACGTCGTGTATACCTACATCGGAATCAGCGGACTCGTGATCCTGCTGACGGCAACGAGATAAGGGCCTTCCCTCCCCTCTCTCGAAAGAGAAGGGAGGAGTGTGGCCTTTAGTAAAGAGAAAGACTTGTACGCTTCAGTGCCTTGTCACTACTGTTCGGTCCTATCATGATGTTATAAGTACCGGCATCGAGGATATCACGACCATTACCATCTTTATATTTCAGCATGTCGGGTGTGATCAAGAAATCGATGCGCTGGCTCTCTCCGGCCTTGAGATGCACGCGGCGGAAACCTTTGAGTTCTTTCACCGGACGCGCAATCTGTGCGGCAGGATGATGGACATAGAGTTGCACCACCTCGTCGCCGTCGCGCTGGCCAGTATTGGTCACCGTCACGGAAGCAGTGACACTGCCATCGCGCGCGATGCGGTCAGCACTCAACTGAGGTTGGCTGTACGCAAAGGTTGTATAGCTCAGCCCATAGCCAAACGGGTAGAGAGGGTCGTTGCGAACGTCGATGTAGTTGCTCTGATACTTATAGTATTTCTTCGCACCCTCAGCCACGGGACGTCCCGTGTTGAGATGGTTGTAATAAATAGGTATCTGTCCCATGCACTGCGGCAAAGTGGTGACCAGTCGGCCCGTGGGGACCTTATCACCAAAAAGCACATCACAGATGGCATCGGCCGCCTCGGAACCGCCGAACCACACGTTGAGGATCGACTGACAGTGCTCGCTTTCCCACTTGAGAATGGTAGGACGACCGGAGAAGTTGAGCAGCACGACGGGCTTGCCCATGGTACAGAGCTGACGCAGCAACCGCATCTGGGCTTCTGGCAGACTGAGATCGGCACGTGAGGAACTCTCACCACTCATCTCCGTCATCTCGCCCATGGCGCATACGATGACGTCGGCCTGACGGGCTGCCGCCAAGGCTTCCTGCTCAGCCTTGTTACTGTCTACCCGTGGGATGGGACGGCCAAAGGAGCAGTCGGCCTGTGTCGCCGAGTCATCGTAGATGTTGCAGCCCTGGGCATAGACCACACGCGCCTTGCCGTCAACGGCACGCTCCATGGCTTCCTTGAGCGTGCTGTAGAGCTCCGGCTTGTCAGCGGTCGACCAACTGCCGACCATGTTGGAACGATCATTGGCAAGTGGACCGATGAGGGCGATGGTTCCCTGACGTTTCAGCGGCAGTGTGTTGCCATCATTCTTCAACAGCACAAAGGTCTTGGCTGCCAGCTCACGGGCAAGGGCACGGTGCTCAGACGTGTAAAGCGCGGTCTTGGCACGCTTGGCATTGAGGAAGCGGTAAGGATCCTTGAAGAGACCTAACTTGTATTTCGCCTCCAACACACGACGGCAGGCCTGGTCGATCTCTGCCTCGCTTACCTTGCCCTGCTCCACGAGTTGCTTGAGGTGAGCGCTGTAGCCATTGGCGCACATGTCCATGTCGGTGCCTGCCTTCAACGCAGCAGCCGAACAAGCGGCCAGATCGCCCACACCATGGATGACCATCTCACCGATCGAACCATAGTCTGTCACCAAGAAGCCATCAAAGCCCCACTGCTGTCGCAACACGTCATGGATCAGCCAGGGATTGGCTGTAGCGGGGATGCCATCGACAAGATTGAAGGATGACATCACAGAGCCCACACCAGCACGAACAGCCGCCTCGTAAGGTGGAAAATATTGGTTGTACATCCGCACGTGGCTCATGTCCACCGTGTTGTAGTCTCTACCGGCCTCTACAGCGCCATAAAGGGCGTAGTGCTTCAGACAGGCCATGGCGTTCTCCGGTCCGTAATGGCCTTGCAGCCCTTCAACCATGACCTTGGCGATGCAACTGCCCAGAAACGGGTCCTCACCGGAGCCCTCGGCAATGCGTCCCCAACGTGGGTCGAGAGCGATGTCGACCATCGGACTATAGACCCAGTCGATGCCTTGCGAGGTAGCCTCACGAGCTGACATCTCGGCACCAAGGCGAATAGCTGTCGTGTCCCAACTGCACGCCTGTGCCAAAGGAATGGGCAACACCGTCTGGAAACCATGGATCACGTCATAGCCAAAAAGCAAGGGAATGCCCAAGCGGCTTTTCTTCACCGCGATCTGCTGCAAGGCTTTGATCTTCACCGGATCACGCAGACTTAGCACGGCACCGAGCTTGCCCTCGCGTGTCAACTGCGCCAAAGGACTGTCCATCTCCTTGCCTGTGACGATGTCTCCACCCGGCAGAAGGTTGAGCTGCCCGATTTTCTCTTCCAGCGTCATGCGGCTCATGAGCTGGGAAACATAGGTGTCCATGGCATTGTCGGCACGGCAGGCCAACGCCACGACACTCAGAAAGAAAGCGACGAATAGTTTTTTCATTGTATAATAAACAGGCTTGTTACTTCAATGTAAACGACTTTTTCAACGTAATATTGTCTGAGAATTGCCTGCAAGTGCCTTCACTACAGCGTCAACACCATATATAATTACCGCGCACGCGTGAAGAAAGGGGCTATTGGTGACAAAGAGGACTTCGAAGAGAAGGTGAAGATGATTGGTATAAATGTTAAAAACACAACGAATTGATATTTTTCTGCTCAAAACGTTTGCAGTTTAAAGGAAAACATGTATCTTTGCACTCGAAACATTAAAACAACAAAGAAAATGATGAATCATGTATCTGCATATTGGTGGTGGCGTAGCTCAAGATCTAAAAAGTCGTGAGTCGAGCAGCCGTGTGGGTACTACATCCAACAACATACAAAGGCCTGTCGTTCTTGCGACAGGCCTTTTTTAATGTTGAATGCTGAAGGATGAAGGATGAATGAAATCCATGAAGGATGCTGAATGATGTTCAATGTTGAATGTTGAATGTTCAGTGTTGAATGCTGAATGGAGAAAAGAAACAAATATAAACAAGACATATAACAATTAAAATATATACGCTTATGGATATCAAGGCTATTTTCAACCGTCTCCTCAACCACGAGGAGCTGAAACGTGAAGAGACAAAAGAACTGCTCATCGCCATCACTCGCGGTGAACTCAACGACGCAGAGATCGCAGCATTGCTGACCGCCATTCAGATGCGCGGCATCAGCGTAGAGGAACTGCTCGGTTTCCGCGATGGCATTCTCGCCACGGGCGTACCCGTACCTTTGGACTGTGACCGATACATCGACGTGGTGGGTACCGGCGGCGACCGCAAGAACACGTTCAACATCTCCACGACAGCTTGCTTCGTCATTGCCGGAGCCGGTTACAAAGTGGCCAAGCACGGCAACTATGCCGCCACAAGCGTCAGCGGCGCGTCGAACGTTATCAAGAACCATGGCGTGAACTTCACCGCTGATCTCGACAAGCTCAACCGCTCCATCAACGAGTGCGGCATCGTCTATCTCCATGCACAGCTCTTCGCCAAAGCCATGAAGTTCGTCGGTGCCATCCGCAAGGCACTGCCCTTCCCGACGTTCTTCAACCTCCTCGGCCCGATCATCAACCCGTCAAAACCGCAGTGCCAGCTGCTCGGCGTGGCTAACCTCGACCAGATGCGCCTCTATCAGCAGGTTTACCAAAAGATCGGTATCGACTACGGCATCGTCAACAGCATCGACGGATATGACGAGATCTCACTCACTGGTCCGTTTAAGGTGACCACGGCTGACTATGAGCGCGTGTTCAAACCGGCTGAGCTGGGCTTCGACATTGCCAAGCCGGAGGAGATACAAGCCGGTGCCACTGAGGAAGAAGCCAAGGAGATCTTCGACAACGTACTGGCTAACAAGGCGCTGCCAGCACAGAAGAATATCGTACTCGCCAACGCTGCCTTCGGCATCCAGGTCTATGAGAAAGGTAAGAAAACGATTGAGGAGTGCATAGAGATCGCCCGCGAGAGCATCGACAGCGGCAAGGCTCTCAACACCTTCAAGAAATTCGTGGAACTCAACTCGTAAAGGGGGAGAAACTTGTAGAAAAACGGAATAACATGGATATATTAGAAGAAATCGTAGCACACAAAGTGGAGGAACTGCAGGAGCGGATGGACTTCATTTCGCCCCGCCGCCTCTACTCGCTTGTGGAGGAAAAGATCAAGAAGGAGACCAGTGCACCGGCTTCTATGCGCCAGGCTCTGATGGACTCTCCGACGGGTATCATCGCTGAGTTTAAACGCAAATCGCCGAGCAAGGGATGGATCAAGCAAGAGGGCAAGGCTTCGGTCATCCCGTTGAGCTATCAGCAACACGGTGCTGCCGCACTGAGCATTCTCACCGACACGAAATACTTCGGTGGCTACGACGAATATATCCAGCAGGCCAGAGCCGTCGGCGTGACAATACCTATATTATATAAGAACTTTGTCATCAACGAATATCAGCTCTTCCAAGCCCGCTACTGTGGTGCTTCGGCCGTTCTGCTCATCGCTGCCTGCCTGGAAAAGGACAAGTGCCGCGACCTGCTGCACATGGCTCACGAGCTCGGACTGGAGGTGTTGTTGGAGATGCACGGCGATGAGGACTTCGAATACGCCGATATTGAACCGGACATGTACGGCATCAACAACCGCAACCTCGGCACCTTCGTCACCGACGTGAACAACAGCTTCCGTCTCGCCGAGCGCCTGCCGAAAGGTGTGTGCACGGTGAGCGAGAGCGGCATCGGTGATCCCGATACCATCCGACAGCTGCGCAAGGTGGGCTTCCACGGCTTCCTTATGGGTGAACACTTCATGAAAGCAGACGATCCCGGCGAGGAGCTGGCAAGACTGATACGAATGTTGAGTGATGAGTAATGAATGTTGAATGAAGACCATAGCGTTATGAACTATCAATTGATCAAGGTTTGTGGCATGCGCGACGCGCAGAACATCCGCGAGGTAGCGGCTTTAGGCGTGAACCTCATCGGACTGATCTTCTACCCCAAGAGTCCGCGATATGTACAGAGCATCTCGTCGGATGCGGGGATCATTCCGGATTATAACGGGCTCAACAGCCACACCCCCTTGCCCCTCTCCCAAGGAGAGGGGAGTAAAATGCTGGATAAACAGTATAAGACCGTCGGCGTCTTCGTCGACGACATGCCTCAGAATATTGTCACGGCAGTGTACAACTATCATCTGAGCTACGTACAGCTTCACGGTGATGAGAGCCCCGTGATGATTGACAACCTGCGACGGACGCTCGTTCCCGACATCGTACCCCAGATAAAGATCATCAAAGCCATCAGCGTTTCCAGTGCTGAGGACTTGAAACGTTGCGAACAATATGAGGGCCATATCGACCTCTTTCTCTTCGACACGAAATGCAAAGGCTATGGTGGCAGTGGACAGAAATACGACTGGTCGGTGCTTGAGGCTTACACGGGACCGACGCCATTCTTGCTTAGCGGCGGCATTGGACCGGACGACGCTGCCCGACTGCGTGACTTCCACCATCCTCAGTGTGTCGGCATAGACCTCAACAGCAAGTTCGAGACGGCACCGGGAATGAAAGACGTGACCAAGCTACAACAATTCCTTCTTCAATTGAACAAACAATAGAATAGAAATATGAATAAGATCAACCAATTATTTGCAAACCGCGGCGACCGTAAACTGCTGTCGCTATATTTCTGCGCCGGTTGCCCTACGTTGGAGGGAACGGCCGACGTGATACTCGCCATGCAACGTCATGGCATCGACATGGTCGAGGTGGGTATCCCTTTTAGCGACCCTTTGGCTGACGGACCGGTGATTCAGAGTGCTGGCACGGTCGCACTGAAAAATGGGATCACGCTGAAGAAGATCTTCTCCCAGCTCCAAGCTATCAAAGACGAAGTAAAAATCCCCTTGGTGATGATGGGCTATCTCAATGTCATCATGCACTATGGCTTAGAGAACTTCTTCCGCAGCTGTGTGGAGAGCGGTGCCAGTGGATGCATCATCCCCGACCTGCCCTTCAAAGACTATATGGATGTGGTGAAACCTATCGCCGACAAATACGACATCCGCGTGATCATGATGATCACGCCTGAGACCAGTGAGGAGCGCATCCGTTTCATAGACGAGCACACCGACGGCTTTATATATATGGTGTCATCAGCCAGCATCACGGGCGCGCAGAAGAGTTTTGGTGAGGCCAAGCAGGCTTACTTCCGGCATATCAACTCGATGCACCTCCACAACCCGCGCATGATCGGCTTCGGCATCAGCAACAAGCAGACCTTAGAGAGCGCACAGCAGAATGCCGCCGGTGCCATCATCGGCTCGAAGTTCGTCACGCTGCTCAACGAGACAAAAGACCCGGACCGTGCCCTCAACCAACTTTTCGACGCATTAAAGAAATAAAAAATGAATAATTCGACTAATCCAACAAAGGATGGCTTCTTTGGCCAGTTCGGCGGAGCCTACGTCCCC
>CAMCBZ010000076.1 GCA_945873145.1 uncultured Prevotella sp. | reverse complement strand
TCAGACAAAACGGGAGTCAAAATGAAAACGGTTTCGTATTGATTCATACTACTTTGTTGATAATTAAAATGTTATTTTGCAAAATGCGACTGCAAAGGTACTACTTTTATTTGTGATTAAGTTGCTCACTCAAAGTCTTTTTCTTCTTTTTAACATTAATTGCCTTGCTCATACGATAAAGCTGCGACAATAATTTGTAATTTTGCAGGCAACAAGTAGAAAACATAGCAATACAAAGATCATGTCTCAATCGCAGCAAGAGAATATATCAGTAACACGTCGATTCGTCTCAAAGACGAAGGGCTTTGTCGGCCGCTTATGGCCTCGTATGCGTCCCGTGGTTGGCATTCCGCTTATATATATAGGTGTGGTATTGATGGTGATCTTTTATTTCACCAACCTTACCAACTACAACCTCCTTCTCTTCCTCCCCCTACTGCTCATCACTGTCGGCATCATTGGCAGTGTTGCTTTGAAATAGCAATACCCCCACAATACCATTTTTATTCATTCTTCGGTATTGTGGGGGTATTATTAGTTATTGCAGGGGTTATTCATGTACAACTTTCGGTACGCGCTTGGTATTGCTGTGGTATCGCATTTCCCCTCTCTCCCTCCAGGGAGAGAGGGGGTAGGGGTAAGAGAGTCGGTTAATCATCCTCCGGCACGATGAGCTTATAGCCCTGGCCGTGGATGTTGATGATCTCGATCTGATCGTCGGCCTTCAGATGCTTACGCAGCTTGGTGATGTACACGTCCATGGAGCGGGCGTTGAAGTAGTTGTCGTCGATCCAGATTGTGCGCAATGCGTCGTTGCGCTTGAGGATCTCGTTGGCATGAGAGCAGAGCAGCGCCAGGAGCTCGTTCTCCTTGGTGGTGAGCTTTGTCGACTTGCCGTCGATGGTGAGCAGCTGCTTCTGGGTGTCGAAGGTGAATCGGCCGATCTTGTACATCGTGCTCTCGCGGTTCTTCTTGCCACGAACACGGCGCAGGATAGCCTCCACACGCTTCACGAGCTCCTCCATAGAGAACGGCTTGGTGATGTAGTCGTCGGCACCCTTGTCGAAACCTTCGAGCACGTCTTCCTTCTGCACACGGGCGGTGAGGAAGATGATAGGCACCTGGGAGTTCATCTGACGGATGTCCTGGGCCAGCGTGAAGCCGTCCTTTTTTGGCATCATCACGTCGAGGATGCAGATGTCGAACTTCTCCTTTTGAAACTCCTTGAAGCCAGCCTCGCCGTCGGGGCAAAGTGTAGCGTCGTAGCCTTTGGCAATGAGGTACTCACAGAGCAGTGTGCCGAGGTTCTCATCATCCTCGCAAAGCAGAATCTTAACTTTTTCTTCCATAGTCGTTGTATTTTTAATTGTTTTATTATTGTTCTTATATCTGGGCTGAAGCGATAGGCTATACCTTATTATATATAATTATATATAGATGTCTGAACCGCTCCAAGGTTTAATCATTGGCCCCCGTGAATCCGCCCCAAGGCTTAATCTTTGATCACCGGCAGCTTGATGGTGAAGCAGGTGCCCTTGCCGTACTCGCTGTCCACCTTGATCTCGCCGTCATGGAGGTCTACGACACGTTTGACATAAGCCAGGCCGAGGCCGAAGCCCTTCACGTCGTGGACGTTGCCGGTGTGTACGCGGTAGAACTTCTCGAAGATCTTCTTCAGGTTCTCCTTCTTCATACCGATGCCCGTGTCGCGCACGGAGAGGTAGAGGTGGTTGTCATCGTTCCAAGTCTTCAGATAGATGTCGATGGGCTGGTCGGGCTTGCGATATTTCACCGCGTTGTCCATCAGGTTGAAGATCACGTTCTGGAAGTGTACCTCGTCGACATAGATACCCGAGTCTACAGCTTCCACGTCGACATAGATCTTGCCGCCGGTGTGTTCCACGCGCAGGGTAAACGAGTTGGCGATGGTCTCCACCATCTCGTTGAGGTCGAGATGCTTTTTCTTAAACGACGAGCGCTTGCGGTCGAACATCGACATCTGCAGCACTTTCTCCACGAGGAACCGCAGTCGCTTGGTCTCGTCGGTGACCACGCCGATGAGATGTTTCATCATCTTGTCGCTCTTGGGCACGCTGTCGTCGTTGAGCATCTGGGCAGCGAGCGAGATACTGGCAATAGGTGTCTTCAGCTCATGCGTCATGTTGTTGATGAAGTCATTCTTGATCTCGCTGTAGCGCTTCTGCCGGAAGATGACCACAATGGTGAAGATGAACGTGATGAGCAGGATGATGGTGAACACCACGCTCGGGATCATAAACCGGATGCTGGAGAAGATATAGCTGTTGATGTCAGGGAAGTGTACACGCACCACGCCCATGTTCGATGCCGGGTCATTGCGGAAGAGCACCTGACTATAGGTGTACTCACTGCCCTCGTCGCTATAGTCGGGACACCGGTAGACCTCACGTCCGTCCTGTGTCGAGACGGTGAAGTGGTAAGGGATGTTGATGCCGTTGTTCATCAGCTCAGCTTTGATGTCCTGGTCGAGGATCTTGAAGTTGACACGCTCTTTCAGCGGTTTGTCCGAAGCAGAGTAGAGCATGTTCATGATCACTTCGTCGAGGAGTGCCTTCTGATAGACATACCGGTTTTTGACGATCTCTTGCAGCGACTTGCTGGCCTCTGTGTTGGAGTTGCGGTCGGTGCGCAGGATCATTGCTTTGGGCATTTGTGTGGGTTTCACGGCCATGGTCTTCAACTCAAACGAGGAGTAGACGGTGCCGTCCTTTCCCGCCACGGAATATTGGTGAGAATACTGCACGCTGCCATCGTTGGGCTTTCCGCTTCTGGTGCCTACGCTGTCCTTGCGGTAAGCGTGGCGCTCGGTCTCGTTGACGTCTTTCTCAAGATAACGCAACGTCTCGTTGAGCTCCAGATTGCGGGAAGCCTGATAGAGGGCGCGGTTGACGCTTTCGTCGAACTGTTCCTTCTTCATGTTGGCCATCTCACGGATATAGGTGAGCTGCAGGCCAAGCAAGATGACAAAGGACACGCCCATGATGATGGCGATGGTCCAAATGGATTTCTTCTTCATGTCGGCAAAGTTAGGTAAAATCTTAATTGGTTAACAGTTTAATGTTAATGATAATTTGATGGTTTAACAATATTAACCATATACGTATCATTATAGATACATAATGATTCTTATTTCGTAACTTCATTGTTTGCATATCGCCGTATAGACAGCATTCTACAAGGCTGACACCAGGATGTCATTCCCAAGGGGTGCTATATATAATAAGGTGTGCGTACGTTGGGAAAGCTAATAAGCAAACAGGAATATCGTTAATAGTTATTAAACATTGGAAGAATATTCTTGAGATAGAAGAAAAAAGTGTAACTTTGCACTCGCTTTCAAAAACCAAGTACAGACGGTTTCTGCCGTTAGTAAAGAAAGAAGGTGCCTTAGCTCAGGTGGTAGAGCAATGGACTGAAAATCCATGTGTCCTTGGTTCAACTCCAAGAGGCACCACTCCTCCTTTCATTCTGCCCGGATTTCCAGTGATGGAGTTCGGGCTTTTTTTGTGCCCTGTTGTGAACGGTCTTTTCTGCTTCACATTCATCTCCAACTTCTGTACTTCTTTATCTCTATTTTTCTTTTTTCCTCATAGCATAGCCCTCGCCATTATCTGTTTTCCCTTATGTTGTTGTTTTTATCTCCTTCTTGGGTATGTCTCTTCGTCCCTTGCAGCATATTCCTCCCCTCTCCTTCGGAGAGGGGTGAGGGGGTGAGGCTGTTGGAGAGGGGTGAGGGGGTGAGGCTGTTATTGATAACCTTCTCCATCGCTTTTATGTCCAGACATCCGCGTGTCCACGTTACGAGTCCCTGTTCCTCCCATTGCCGGAGTACCATGGAGATGCGGCGGCGTTCGATGTTCAGTTCCTTTTCTAATCTAACGAGCTTGATGTGGAAGACCTTCCTACCCGCCGGGCGTATCGAATGCACCAGGAAGAAGCGACGGAGAGCCTCCTCCTCAGAGTTTGGCGCGGCACGCCAGAAGAGCGCTTGCCGCTTCTGCACCTGCGTGGAGAGCAGGTTGAGGAGGTTGAGACGGAAGATGAGCGAGTTATCGCTGAGCTTAAGGATCTCCTGTTTGTCGAGCGTGATGAGATGGCAGACGGTCTTTGCTTTCCATAACTGAGAAAAGCGCTGCGCCAGGCCGAAGACATATTCCGGTTGCACGAGCGTGGGACCATTGATCTCTTCCTCCACCCAATAGGCTTTGTCGTCGGAGTAGGTTGTAGCCACGGCCGTGCCGTCTGTGAGCATGACCAGCATACCGCTGCGTGTCGTCGTGTCGACGATAACCTCTCCCTCGCGCATTGTGTGGAAAGAGAGTTTCGTCTTCGCCACGATGTTCTCCAGCTCTTCCCGCCCCATGCCGATGAAGAGCGGAAAGCTGACGAGCGTCTTGAAGATATCGGCAGCCATGCGTCACAACTGTATTATTCCGCGATAGCTTTTTTCATCGAGGGCGAGTACCACACCTGGTTGTGGCCCTTGCCATCGTCGTAGATGAAGTAGACCATCAGCTCGGGATGCTTGCGGAGGATGGCCTGCGCGCCTTTCAGTCCTGTGACCATAAACGCGGTGGCATAGGCGTCGGCAGTGGCGCAGTCACCGGAGAGCACCGTCGACGACAGAATATTGTGCTGCACGGGATAGCCCGTCTTCGGGTCGATGGTATGAGCGTATTTCTTGCCACCTTTATAGTAGAAGTTGCGGTAGTTGCCGCTCGTCGCCATAGCTTTGTCCGTGACGTTGAGCACCGTCTGCAACTCCTGGTTGGTCTGAGTAGCGTCGTCGGTAGGCTTGGTGACACCTATCTTCCACGGCAGTCGTTTCTCGCTGATGCCACTCGTGACGATCTCGCCGCCGATCTCCACCATGAAGTTCTCGATGCCCTTGTCGCGCAGGAGCTTCGCCACCACGTCGACACCATAGCCCTTGGCAATGCCTGAGCAGTCGAGCATCAGCCGCGGGTCCTTCTTGACGATGCGTCCGTCGACGAGTGCCACCTTCTTATATCCAACAAACTGCCGAAGCGAGTCGACGACATGGCGCGAGGGATGCACGCCCGACTTAAAGCCGAAGCCCCATGCGTTGACGAGTGGTGCCACGGTGATGTCGAAGGCGCCGTCGGTCTCGCGCGAGATGGACTCTGCCTTGCTGAACACCTCGGTGAACATCTCGCTGAGCTTCACCGGCCGGTTGTTGTTGACCTGCGTGATGACCGACTTCTTGTTGAAAGGCGAGAGTGCTGTGTCGACCTGCGCCAAGGCTTTGTCGATCTCCGGCTGCAAGTCGTCTGAGGACTGGTAGGTGATATGGTATTCCGTGCCGAAGACAAACCCCGTATCGTGCTGATAGGGCGTGTTGCGCTGCTGCATGATGATCAGCACC
This sequence comes from uncultured Prevotella sp., assembly GCA_945873145.1. GTDB lineage: Bacteria > Bacteroidota > Bacteroidia > Bacteroidales > Bacteroidaceae > Prevotella. The sequence continues at coordinate 1,553 of CAMCBZ010000076.1, read as the reverse complement.
GTGCCCACGATGAGGACGGCAAGGAAGATGATTTTCAGGACATTCTTTTTCTTCATAGGTCACAGGATCAAAGTTCCACAATGATGTCGAAGGTGCCTCCGATGCGTGTAGAGGCCTGCTTTCCGAAGCCCGGCACATACCAGACGTTGCCCAGCGGTCCGTCGTCGTGGGAGAGGCGGCGGTAGTAACGTACGCTCCATCCCAAGTGTATCGGCCCGTAGATCTTCGCGTCGATGCCCGCCAGTGCTTCCATCCATGTGTATTTAGCCTTCACGCCCTGCTCGTGCACCGGATAGTTTCCGCCGTAGACAGGGTCGATGATGGCGGGATTGTCGACGTCATATTTAAAGGAAGTACCGGCCACGCGTGCACCAATGTACGTACGATAGATGTCGTGCTTGTTCTTCATGATGTTGAAGTCCATACCTATCTTGGCGTAGGGTGCGGAGGTGTGATAGCTGATTGCCGTCGTCACCTCGCGATGGTCAGCCTTACCAAGACCGAACTCCACGACGGGGAAATACTTATCCTTGAAGTTTACGCGCACGCCGGCCTCATACTGTCCGTAGTCCGAGACTGCCTTCTGCACGAGTCCGATGGCATCGACTTTGACCTGTACGCCCCGGAAGAAAGGTATGGAGTCGTCTATCTCCTTGCGCCGCAGGGCTTCCTGCTCCTCTTTGGAGAGGTGGCGGGGCTGTTGCGGTTGCTTCTCCGCCATCTTTTTCTGAGCGTAGGCGGCGGGGGCGAGGAGCATCAGAAGACTAATAACGATACTCCTTAAAATATATATAGAAATGCTTCTTGGATGCATCATAGGTGATATCTCGGTTTTGGATGGTGATGGAGTCGATGGCATTGCGTGTGTAGTGGATGCCTTTGATCTCATGGAAATAGTTCATGCCACAGTCCACGGACTCGAAGTGAGGGATGTTGGTCTTGTCGATGGTCACCGTGTCAATGGTGTTGTTGGTTCGGAAATAGAGAACATCCTGGTCACGGGCGTAGCTCACGGGCAGTGTGAAGCTGTCGGTGTTGACCTGCTGGTTGATGAGTATGGTGTCGTTGCCATCGTTGCGGCTGGTCCAGATGGTGAGCGGATCAGGCAGCGTCGTTACCCGTCCCATGAGTTTATAGTTGGCATACACCGTGTTGTTGAGAGGGCAGTCAACGGAGGAACAGGAGGCAATCAGGAAGATGAGAAAGACTGGTAGCAGTCCTTCTCTTCTTTTTCCCAAGAGTGAGAGTAATGCCCGTCGAAAAGAGCCGTCGGAAGAATGGTGGTTATTTCGCATATATGTCGATGCCTGTGTTTTATATTTCCTTCTCAATCTGATAGTCATTCCTATTTGGGTTCTGTCTGCTGATCAGATCACCGATGAATCCGGCGAGGAAGAACTGCGAGCCGAGGATGAGAGCTGTGAGTGCCACGAAGAACGAGGCGTGCTGGCTGAGCAGATCGCCGTAGACACCATTGCAGAGGTTATAGATCTTCTCACCGAAGAGCCAGCAGAGCGAGAGAAAGCCGATGAAGAAGATGATGCTGCCGATGA
>CAMCBZ010000075.1 GCA_945873145.1 uncultured Prevotella sp. | reverse complement strand
GCCTTTGCGCTGTCCATCCATTTGCCTTGTGCCTTGAGCACCTGCTCGATGACATCGCGGGCACAGCCATGCCCGCCGTCGTAGCTGCTGACATAGAGCACGATCTTCTTGATGTCTACGCAGGCGTCAGCCGGACAGCAGGGACAGCCCACGAGACTCATCACCTCATAGTCTGGGATGTCATCGCCCATATAGAGCACCTCGTCGTGGGTCAGACAGTTGTCTTCGAGGAACTGTGTATAGACGTCCTTTTTCATTGCGCTGCCCATGAAGATGTCCTCCACACCTAAATAGGCATAGCGCTTGCGGATCGCCTCAGAGCTGCCGCCCGTGATGATGGCAATGTGCAGACCACGCTTGACAGCCAGCTGAATGGCATAGCCATCCTTGATGTTGACCGTGCGCAGCGGCATACCCTCAGCATCCATACCTACCGTAGAAGCCGACAGCACACCGTCGACGTCGAAGACAATGGCGCGAATGCGCCGCAAATCGTAGTTGATCATGGCTTTGTATGATTTTTGACGCAAAGTTACAAAATAAAAGTGGAACTTTATTTTGTGTTTCCCTTGAATTATATTAATTTTGCCAGTAAGCAAACATTCTCTCGCAATGTCGCAGTATCAGACCGCAATCTATACACGTGGAGACACATTGCCGCCCATGGACGACGGCAACTTCTTCCATAGCCCGGAGCTTTTCCATATCGTTGAGCGCACTCCGGGACAGCGGCCTTGTATGGCTGTGGCTACCGACGGACAGGGTAGGGTGGTCGGCCACATCCTCGTCTTTCTGTTGCGTGCCTCGTGGATGCCGCTGCTCTACTGGCAGGCTCACGCCTATGGCGAAGGTGACTATGCCGACGACGTGGACAGCGAGGAAGTGTTTGGGCTGCTGCTCGAAGTCCTTGTCCGTCGGTTGCGCCGTCGGCTGTGCTTCTTCATCGAGTTCAGTGATGTGTCACGTAAGATGTTTGGTTACAAATATTTCCGTTCCCAAGGCTTCTTCCCTATTCCCTGGCAGGAAATCCACAACTCGCTCCACTCCATGGATCCCCACGACCGTTTGCAACCTAAGATGCTGAAAAAGATAGAGCATGTCTACCAGCAGGGAGTAGAGACGCGTGAGGTGACCACAGAGGAGGATCTCGACCGCTTTGTCCATCTGGTGCGGGGCTTCTACAGGTGGAAAGTGCATCGTGTCGTGCCGCCGGAGAAGCAGATCGCTGAGATCTATCGCAGCGACAACGGTCGCCTCTTCGCCACGCTCTACAAAGGGCGTCTGATCGGTGGTTGCGTCTGTGTCTATTCCGAGGGCAACGCCTATCTGTGGTATCTCGCTTCCCTCCGTAAGCGCTATGCGTGGCTTCATCCCGCGATGATGACCGTGTGGCAGGCCATCACCTGGGCGTGGAAGCATAACTATGCCCACATCTACTTCCTCGATGCCGGACTGCCTTATCCCAACAATCCTTTCCGCGAGTTCATCCTCCGTTTCGGTGGCAAGCCCGTGGCAAAGTACCGTTGGTTCCGCTTCTCCATTGGCTGGCTCAACAAGCTGCTGTCGTGGATATGGAAAGAGTGAGCGTGCCCTCACACACACATATATTTCTTTGACTTTAGAATTTGTTATGAAAACTGATAATTTTCCGCCTCTGAGAATCGAAAAATCTGAAGCAAGGACGTACTTGCCTCTGATTTTCGCCATTTTGGGCGTGTTTTTGTAACTTGTTGGTAATTAGTAACTTGTTTTCTTTGGATAAAGATCTACCCTCCATTACTTCGCCAAAACAGCCGTTTTTAGCTATCAGAAAGGTATTTTGATACGAAGAAAAAGCCTTTCTGACCCAAAATTCTCTAGAGAATTTCTGCTCAGAAAGGCTTTTTAATACTATCAAAAACGGAAGATGATCGGAAGAAAAAGGCTTTTTGAGTCTTACCTCCGACAATTCTGAGATTTTGAGCCATTGTTTCTGAGTTCCGCTTCTCTAGATTGTGACCTCATCATGATGACTTTTTGTCGGGGAAAATCCAATGAATTGAATCTGCGCAGTTGCGTATGAACGCAAAAAAAGAGGTGGCAAGCGAATCGCTTGCCACCTCTTCGTGGTTATGAGTATCTTTATCTCGATGTCTCAATTACATCATTCCGGGCTGAGCGGCTGGCATAGCCGGCTTCTCCTCAGGCTTGTCGCAGATGAGGCACTCAGTGGTCAGGAACATACCTGCTACGGAAGCAGCGTTCTCCAAAGCCACACGCTCTACCTTGGCCGGGTCGATGACACCAGCTGCGCGCAGATCTTCGTACTTGTCCTCACGGGCATTGTAACCGAAGTCGCCCTTGCCCTCGCGAACCTTGTTCACCACGACAGCACCCTCGCCACCGGCGTTGAAGACGATCTGACGCAACGGCTCCTCGATAGCGCGGCGTACGATGTTGATGCCAGTCTGCTCATCAGCGTTGTCGCCCTTGAGATCCTTGAGCTCTTCCTGAGCACGGATGTATGTGGTACCGCCACCGACAACAACACCTTCCTCGCTGGCTGCACGAGTGGCGCAGAGTGCGTCGTCGCAACGATCCTTCTTTTCCTTCATCTCTACCTCGGAGTTAGCACCGACATAGAGCACAGCAACACCACCGCTGAGCTTGCCGAGGCGCTCCTGCAGCTTCTCCTTGTCGTAAGAACTCTTGGTGTTGGCGATCTCGTTCTTGATCTGGTTGACGCGCTCCTGAATGTTCTCCTTAGCACCAGCACCGCCGACGATAGTCGTGTCGTCCTTGGTAATAGTCACCTTCTTGGCGGAGCCCAGCATGTCGAGTGTAGCCTGCTCAAGCTTCAAGCCCTTCTCCTCGCTGATGACAACACCACCGGTCAGAACAGCGATATCCTCCAGCATAGCCTTGCGACGGTCGCCGAAGCCAGGAGCCTTGACAGCGCAGATCTTCAGACTGCCACGCAGACGGTTGACAACCAATGTCGTCAGAGCCTCAGAGTCTACATCCTCAGCGATGACGAGCAGTGGACGGCCACTCTCGGCAGCAGGCTGCAGGATTGGCAAGAACTCCTTGAGGTTGCTGATCTTCTTGTCGTAGATGAGGATGTAAGGATTCTCCATCTCGCACTCCATCTTGTCGGTGTCTGTTACGAAGTAGCCAGACAGATAGCCACGGTCGAACTGCATACCCTGTACCACGCCGATGCTGGTGTCGCGGGTCTTGCTCTCCTCGATGGTGATCACGCCGTCCTTAGAAACCTTGCGCATAGCGTCAGCAATCAGCTTACCGATCTCGGGATCGTTGTTGGCGCTGACGGTAGCGACCTGCTCAATCTTGTCGTAGTTGTCGCCCACTTGCTCAGCGTGTGTCTTGATGTAGTCGATGACCTTGGCAACGGCCTTGTCAATACCGCGCTTCAGATCCATAGGGTTGGCACCTGCTGTGACGTTCTTCAGGCCCTCTGTGACAATAGCTTGAGTCAGGATGGTAGCGGTAGTTGTACCGTCACCAGCGTCGTCACCGGTCTTGCTGGCTACACTCTTGACGAGTTGAGCACCTGTGTTCTCGAACTTGTCCTCGAGCTCCACCTCTTTGGCGACGGTGACACCGTCCTTTGTGATCTGGGGAGCACCGAATTTCTTCTCGATGATGACATTGCGGCCCTTAGGACCGAGTGTAACCTTTACGGCGTCGGCCAACTGGTCAACACCAGCCTTGATGAGGTTGCGGGCTTCTGTATTGTATTTGATAATCTTTGCCATTGTTGTGAATTCCTATTTTTTTTAATGTTATGTAATAGTAAACTGATTGAGTGAAAACAGATGTCTGCGCTCGGCAGTGCTTTAGTCCTCTACGACAGCGAGCACGTCGCTCTGACGCATCATCAGATATTTCTTGTCGCCATCCTCCAGCTCTGTTCCGGCATACTTGCCATAGAGCACGACATCGCCCTTCTTCAGAACCATAGGATCGTCCTTTGTGCCTTGACCGACGGCGACGATCTCGCCGCGCTGTGGTTTCTCCTTGGCTGTGTCAGGGATGATGATTCCACCTACTTTCTCCTCAGCTGGTGCAGGAAGTACCAGCACTCTGTCTGCTAATGGTTTAATTGTCATAGTTGCTATTATTTTTATGTTTAAACTTTCAATATTGGTTGTTGCGTTTCCGCGACCACTTCTACGTTTGCCAAAACCGTGCCAATAGGTTAGAAAAGCAAATGGTGACAAAAGTGTCACAACGTGATATGACAGCTTGTCGCACCGAAGGTGTCGGCCCTTATATATAATAAGGTGTAGTGGAAGAGAAACCTTTGGCAATAGCAGCCAAGGGTCGGAAAGATTAGCTAAAACGGCAAAAAACGGGAATCGGTGAGGCAGAGAACTAAAACCTTGCTCTGGTAGTCCCATTCCCGTAGCGTTATCTGAATGATATTGTCCCAATTAAAAAATCCCCAATCCACAGTAATCACTACTCTGATTGGGGCCTTTAACCTTTTAAAAAAACTAACCTTAACCTATTGAAATGAATCTATGTTGCAAATATAACGTTTTTCTTTTAAAGTGTTGTCAATATTTCGGTAAAATTTCAAAAAAATCTTCATGGCACGCTTTTTGCGTTTTTATTGGCAAATACTAATTAGAAAGCATACCATGAAAAAAGGTAATATCGGGGTTACAACAGAGAACATTTTCCCCGTTATCAAAAAGTTCTTGTATTCCGATCACGAGATTTTCCTGCGTGAAATGGTCTCCAACGCTGTCGATGCTACGCAGAAGTTGAAGACACTGGCGCAAAAAGGTGACTTCAAGGGCGAGCTCGGCGACCTGACAATTCACGTCAAGCTCGACAAAGACGCCAAAACGCTCACCATCAGTGACCGCGGACTCGGTATGACCGCTGAGGAGATCGACAAATACATCAACCAGATCGCTTTCTCAGGTGTCACCGACTTCCTGACGAAATACAAGGATGAGGCCAATGCCATCATCGGACATTTCGGACTCGGCTTCTACTCCAGCTTTATGGTATCTGACAAGGTCGAGATCATCACCAAGAGCTACCAGGAGGGCGCTAAGGCCATGCACTGGACCTGCGACGGCTCACCTGAGTTTACGCTTGAGGAGACTGAGAAGGCTGACCGCGGTACCGACATCGTGCTGCACATCTCCGACGACTGCAAGGAATTCCTGGAGAAGACGCGCATCACGGCTCTGCTGAATAAGTACTGCAAGTTCATGGCAGTGCCTATCGCCTTTGGCAAGAAGACAGAATGGAAGGATGGCAAGGAAGTGGAGACTGAAGAGGATAACATCATCAACAGCGTGGAGCCGCTGTGGACTAAGACACCGTCGACACTGAAAGACGAGGACTATAAGAACTTCTACCGTACGCTCTATCCGATGCAGGACGAGCCGCTGTTCTGGATTCACCTCAACGTCGACTTCCCGTTCCACTTGACGGGTATCCTCTATTTCCCGCGTATCCATAGCAACATCGATCTGCAGCGCAACAAGATCCAGCTCTATTGCAACCAGGTCTTCGTCACCGACCAGGTAGAGGGCATCGTGCCGGACTTCCTGACGCTGCTCCATGGTGTCATCGACTCGCCGGATATCCCGTTGAACGTCAGCCGCAGCTATCTGCAGAGCGACGCCAACGTGAAGAAGATCTCAACCTATATCACCAAGAAGGTGGCCGACCGTCTGCAGCAGACCTTCAAGGATGACCGCAAGGACTACGAGGCTAAGTGGGACGACCTGAAGCTCTTCATCAACTACGGTATGCTCTCGCAGGATGACTTCTACGACCGTGCCAAGGATTTCGCACTGTTCAAGGACATCAACGGCAAGTACTTCACCATGGAAGAGTACAAGACGCTCATCAAGGACAACCAGACCGACAAGAACGGTGACCTCGTCTATCTCTATGCCACCAACAAGAATGACCAATACTCTTATATCAAGGCCGCTGAGGACAAGGGCTACAGCGTGCTGCTGATGGACGGTCAGCTCGACATGCCTATGGTGTCGATGCTTGAGCAGAAGCTGGAGAAGAGCCGTTTCGCACGTGTCGACGCCGACATCATCGACCGGCTCATCCAGAAGGAAGACGCAAAGAAGAGTGCTTTGGAAGCCGATGACCGTGACAAACTGTCAGAGGTGTTCCGCTCGCAGATGCCGATGGACAGCAAGGCTACCTTCAACGTCGATATGGAGGCTCTCGGTGAGCAGGCTCAGCCGGTGCTGATCACGGAGAGTGAGTATATGCGTCGTATGAAGGACATGAGCCACTTCCAGCCGGGTATGAGCTTCTATGGTCAGATGCCGGACAGCTACACAGTGGTACTCAACACCGACCACGCTCTCGTGAAGGAGGTGCTCGACGAGACCCATAAGGCTACCGACGAGGCTTTGAAGCCGATCGAGAGTGAGCTCAAAGGCCAGCAGGCTCGTCTTGCCGCTCTCCATCAGAGTCAGAGCAAGAAGAAACCGGAGGAGATCACCAAAGAGGAAAAGGATGATCTCGAGAAGACCGAGAAGGCTGTCAACGAGCAGCGCGACAAAAAGAACAAGATCCTCTGCGACTATGCCAAGGACGACAAGATCGTGCATCAGCTCATCGACCTGGCTCTCCTGCAGAACGGTATGCTCAAGGGCAAAGCCCTCGATGAGTTCCTCAAGAGATCGGTGGAGATGATCAAGAAGTAAGGGACAGCCTCTCTTCTCCCCCTGCCCCCGACCTCTCCCCAAGGGGAGAGGAGGGGACCTGCACACCACTGACACCTTAGTGGAGGAGACTTCGGAGAGAATGCTTCGGGAATGACGATAATTGAGCGATGGGGTCTATGGTTGCCATCCCCTCTATATCAGCCTCTGCGCTTCTGTCTTTTCAGTCAGCAGCGCAGAGGCTTTTTTGTGCCCTTTCACTTTTTTCTCGCCAAAAGTTTGGTGGGATGAAATAATTGTGTTACCTTTGCACCCGCAATCCGAGATAGGGGCGTTTAGCTCAGTTGGTTTAGAGCATCTGCCTTACAAGCAGAGGGTCGGCGGTTCGAATCCGTCAACGCCCACGT
>CAMCBZ010000074.1 GCA_945873145.1 uncultured Prevotella sp. | reverse complement strand
ATCGGCAATCCCTTCCAAGGACTCCTCATCTCGCAGATGGTGCTGAGCATCCAGTTGCCCTTCACCGTGTTCTTGCAAGTGAGCCTCACCTCGTCGAAGCGTGTCATGGGCAAATATGTCAACAAGCCGTGGAACACTGTGTTCCTCTATAGCCTCGCTGGTCTCGTCACTGCCCTCAACATCTGGCTGTTCGTCTCTGAAGTGGTGTAGCCTTGCTACCCGATCGGAAGGCTCTGTGTTCTTATCTTCGCCATCCAGTTTCACCGCACTATGCCGGGCAATCGCATGAGTGGCTCCTTATCCACCAAGCCTGAAAAAGTTGTCATTCGGTTGCTTTAACTAAAAAAGTTTGCCGTGGAGTCCATTCAAAGTCAACTCCATTTCACTTGCAAAGTGAGTGTATCATCTTTGTGCTGCAACATAATACTAACAAGATGGGGAAAACGACGGAATAGATCATGCCAGGCACCGTGCGCACCTATTACTCACTGATTAATAACAATCTATGCCGTTGTCCGCCAAATGTCAGACAACTGTCAGTGACTTTTTTCTCTCTAATCACGTCCATTGCTTATCTTTGCACCTGAAAACAGAAACTTAGGAACAAAGATGAGAACAACAACATTGACAGGCTTGCTCTGCCTGATGATTGCCTCACCCCTTCAGGCACAGGAGGCAAAGGCGCAGCAAGTCAAGCAACAGGAAACTAAGACACCGCAGACCCTCCAGGAGGTGGAGGTGAAGGCGGCACGCGTCGTCGACCGCCCCGACGGCAAGCTCTTCCTGCCCTCAGCCGCACAAATGCAGCACTCGGCCAACGTCTATCAGTTGCTGGCCATGATGCCCATGCAGGGACTCAAGGTGAATGCCATCACACGCACCATCACGCCCGTGGTTCCCGACGGCAGCGTGCAAATACGTATCAACGGCGCCAAAGCCACCGCCAACGACTTGGCCGCCCTCGACACGAAGCGCATCAGCAGCATCGACTATATCGACAACCCCGGCGTGCGCTACGGCGACGGCATCAAGTTTGTCGTCAACATCCACACGCGGCGAAGCACGCAGGGCTACGACCTCGGCTTGGATGCCACCAACCTGCTCACTGACTGGCGCGGCAGCAACACCGTTTACGGCAAATATAACTCGGGCAACAGCCAGCTGGCACTGTCCTACGACTTCGGCTACAAGGATTTCAAGGGCAACCGGCGCGACGAGACCGCCGACTACACGCTCACCGACGGCAGCGTGGAGCGCGTCACCCGCAACGACCTCGAAAGCCGTGACCGCAACTTCAGCCACAACATTCAGTTGACCTACAACCTTGCCGACACCACCGACAACGTCTTCCAGGCCACACTCGCCACATCGCTCGACCATACGCCCACGCAGCAGGATGTCAGGCTCATCACCACGCAGACGCTCCTGCCCGCAGCCTCCGTGCTCAGTAGTCAGACCGCCACGCAGACCGACCGCAGCCGCGACTTCTCACCCGTGCTCGACCTCTATCTCTACCGGCGCCTCGGCAGCCGGCAGACGCTCATGGCCAACGCCACCACTACCTATATCTATACCACTGCCCACAACGCCTACAACGAGGGCTCGCCCTATGCCTACGCCGTCGACGGCCACACGTGGTCGCTGTGGTCGGAAGCCGTCTATGCCAACCGCCTCAAGCCATTTACCTTCTCGGCAGGCGCCAACTACCAGCAGAAATATGTCGACAACACTTATACGGGTGATGTCGGTGCGCATACCAAGACCATCACCTCGCAGGTTTATCTCTTCTCCCAGCTCAGTGGCTCGCTGTGGCACTTCCGCTACACGGCAGGACTGGGCTACAACGATCTCCACTATCGTCAGGGCTCCCATACCTACGACTTCCACTTCCTCCGGCCGAAGGTCAACCTTGCCTGGGCCATCGACAAGCACTTCACCTTCAGCTATAGCTACGAGGTCTCGCAGTGGATCTCGCGTGTGGCCATGCTCAGCGACACCCGCATCCGGCAGAATGCACGCGAGTGGACGGTGGGCAATCCCGACCTCCGGCAACCCAAGCGTAGGGAGCACACCTGGCGGCTGGCCTACTCCGCGCCCTCGCTCTACAACAGTCTCACGGCCTACTACCGCCGCAACCCTCATTGCAACATGGCGCTCTACACCCGCACGGCCGACGACCGGTTTCTCTATACCCAGACCAACCAGCGCGGCATCAACCTGTTCTATGTCGTCGACGAGGCGCAGTGGACCGTCGTCCCCGACCGCTTCATCGTCAACGGCAATGTGGGCATCTACCGTTGCCTGAACTATGGCGACGACTACAAGCACCACTACACCAGCTACACGGGTGGCCTCACCGCCCAGCTCTTCCTTGGCAACTGGTCATTGGTGGGCGACTTCGACGGCGGCTACCGCTGGCTCGAGGGCGAGACCAAGGGCAACAACAGCGCCACCCTGTCCTTCCAGGTGGGCTATCAGCTCCGCGCCTGGAACTTCTCCTTGTCCTGCCTCAATCCCTTCAGCCACAACCCCCGCATCCGCAAGGCCGAGCTCATCAATGCCGACCTCCACAAGACCGACGTGCTCCACAGCCGCAACGACGGCCAGCTGCTCAGCCTCACCGTCTCCTGTCAGCTCTCGGGCGGCCAGCGCTACCGCAATGTCAGCCGCAAGAACCGGCAGAGGACCGACACCGACACGGGCATCATCCGATAGAAGCAACTAGTCAACGGGTACGTCTCACACAGAGCCGCAGAGCCACAAAGCTGAAGCCATGGTTGCTTGCGAGCTCACATAAGTTGAATCGAGGTTGGATGTGGAAAGACATAGTTGGCTAAGCAACAAGCCTTACAGCCTCTACGAGGCTGGCTGTGTGCAAGTCGCCATGAACGGGTTGGACAATAATTAAAGGCGATTGTGTAGAGCGATTTTTTCCTTTGTTAGCACTCTTATCACCATACAGAGAGAGTAAAGACAAAGATGTACTAGGGAAGGATGAGCCTGATTTCATTCCCTCTTTATACGCAGGACAATCTCAATGACTAGTCTGATGAGACACAAGTACAAAGAGGACAGGATGATGATGCTGATGAAGCCAAGGCCTAATAGGCGATGAAGAATGTGGCCTGATACGGCAAATACCAAGACACAGAGTATAGGAAGGATGCTGTTCTTTCCTTTCTGCTTGCCCGTATACACGATTGCGATGAGTGCAGTCAACAGGAGCAGGCACAGGATGGATAAGGCCATAGTTTTCATTGACGGATGCTTAAAAGTAGGTATCTGTTCAGCGATTGTCGTTCACACAGAGCCACCGAGAGCACGAAGAGGGCTTCGCCTGATGGAGTACACAGAGCGTTGCTGGATGGGCATACTCGCTGTGAACACGCGAGCCATGATGGCTTCACCTCTGCGTCTCAGTGCCTCTGTGTGAAGGATATTCGCTATTGGTCACTTGCTGCCCAGCTGCTTCATGGTCAGCGAGATGCGGTGGCGGCGCTTGTCCACCTCCAGCACTTTGACCCTGACGTGCTGGTGCAGCTTGACCACGTCGTTGGGGTCCTTGACATAGCGGTCGGCGAGCTGCGAGATGTGGACGAGGCCGTCCTGGTGTACGCCGATGTCGACGAAGGCCCCGAAGTTGGTGATGTTGGTCACGATGCCCGGCATCTCCATGCCCGCCACGAGGTCGTCGGGGGTCTTCACCCTTGGGTCGAACTCGAAAGTTTCTATCTTCTCGCGCGGGTCGCGGCCGGGCTTCTCCAGCTCTTTCATGATGTCGCGCAGCGTGGGCAGGCCCACCGTCGGCGACACATACCGCTTGATGTCAATCTTCTTCCGCTCGTCGGCGTCCTTCATCAGGTCGACCACCTGGCATTCGCAGTCCTTGGCCATCTGTTCGACGATGGGGTAGCTCTCGGGGTGTACGGCACTGCCGTCGAGTGGGTTCTTGGCCCCGGGGATGCGCAGGAAGCCGGCGCACTGCTGGAAAGCCGCCGGGCCGAGGCGCGGCACCTTCTTCAGCTGGGCACGCGAGGTGAAGGCTCCGTGCTCCTTGCGGTAGTCCACGATGTTCTGGGCCAGCGAGGGACCCAGGCCGCTGACGTAGGTGAGCAGGTTCTTGCTCGCCGTGTTGAGGTTGACGCCCACCGAGTTGACGCAGAGCTCCACCGTTTGGTCGAGGCTGTACTTCAGCTTCGTCTGGTCCACGTCGTGCTGATATTGTCCCACCCCGATGCTCTTCGGGTCTATCTTGACCAGCTCGGCCAGTGGGTCCATGAGGCGTCGGCCGATGCTCACGGCGCCGCGCACGGTGACGTCCTCGTCGGGGAACTCCTCGCGTGCCGTCGCCGAGGCCGAGTAGATGCTCGCGCCGTCCTCGCTGACCACGTAGGTGGAAATGCCCTCTATCTGCCGCAGAATGTCGCTGGTCTCGCGCGACCCCGTGCCATTGCCCACGGCGATGGCCCCCACCTGGAAGCGCTTGGCGATGTCGGCGAAGCGCTTGCGGGCCGCCTCGGCGCCACCCTTGCTGTCGGCGAGATGGCCCACGGCGAACACCACGTCGTGGGCGAGCAGGTTGCCCTGGGCATCGAGCACGACGACCTTGCAGCCCGTGCGGATGCCCGGGTCGACGGCCATGACGCGCTTCTGGCCGAGCGGGGCGGCGAGCAGCTGCTGGCGCAGGTTCTCGCGGAACACCTTGATGGCCTCGTCGTCGGCCTTCTCCTTGCTCAGTGCGGCGAACTCGGTCTCTATCTGCGGGCCGAGAAGTCGCTTGTAGGCATCGTCGATGGCCTCGCCGACAAGGGTCTGGCAGGGTCCCGTGCCGTGTACGTAGTGGCGCTTGAGCTTGTCGGTGCATGTCTCGTCGTCGACGGAGATGGTCACGCGTAGCACGCCCTCGGCCTCGCCGCGACGCATGGCCAGCAGGCGGTGGGACGAGCAACGGCGCAGCTCCTCGCTGAAGAAGAAGTAGTCGGCGTATTTCTGTGCCTCGTCCTCGTCGCGCATCTTCGGTACCACGCGCGAGGCGATGGTGGCCTCGCGGCGGAAGACGCTGCGTACGCTCTGGCGCGAGCCCTCGTCCTCGCAGACGCGCTCGGCGATGATGTCCATGGCTCCCTTGATGGCCTCGTCGCTGCTCTTCACCTCGCCTTTGACAAAGCGTTTGGCGGCTTCCTCGGGATGGCGCTCGAACTGCATCATCAGCGTGTTGGCCAGCGGCTCCAGGCCTCGCTCGCGGGCCACCTGCGCCCTGATGCGCCGTTTGGGCTTGAAGGGCATGTAGATGTCCTCCAGCTCGGTGGCGTTCCAGCTCTGCTCGATGCGCTGGCGCAGCTCGTCGGTCAGCTTACCTTGCTCGTCGATGGTCTTCAGGATGGTGTCCTTGCGCTTCTGCAGCTCTTTGAGCTTGTCGTTCAGGTCGCTGATGGCTGCCACCTGCACCTCGTTGAGGTTGCCCGTGGCCTCCTTGCGGTACCGGCTGATGAAGGGGATGGTGCATCCGGCGTCGAGGAGGTCGAGGGTGGCGTCCACCTGCTTGGCACGGATATGCAGCCGTTCGGATATAAAGGGTGTAAAGCTGTTCATGGTGTATATATATAATAAGGTATAGTTGTCTCTAGTGAAAGGGGTGGGGCTACAGCCCTGTGGCTATCCACCGTCGCGCCCGTTCTATGATGTCGTCCTGTCCGAGCAGGAAGCCTTTTGTGGTGAGCGAGACGCTGACATCGGGATCCATGCCGTTCTCGGTGCTCTGGCCGTTGCGGTCGTACATCGGGCAGGAGGAGAAGCGCACGCTCCAGCCGTTGGGCAGCTCGCTGGAGAAGGGCAGTCCGGCACCGCCACCTGTGCGGTCGCCCACCACCTTGACGTTGGGACAGCAACGCATGTACTTCACAAACTCGTTGGCGGCAGAGTATACCTGGCGGTTGGTGAGCACCACCACGGGCTTCTGCCAACGCAGACCCTTGCCGGGCTTGAGCCACTGCTCCTGCATGGCCGAGAAGTCGTTGTGGCCTTTACCAGTCTTGTGGCGGATATAGCCCACGAGGATGCTCTTGTTGGTGAAGCGGGCGGCGAGCTCCTCGGCACTGGTGATCATACCGCCGCCGTTGTCGCGCAGGTCGATGATCAGTCCCCGGCATGGAGCGAGGTAGAGTAGGATGTCGTCGAGGTTGCCGCTTCCGATGCTGTTCTCGAAGGTGGCACAGCGCAGGTAGCCGATCTGGTCGTCGAGGATGCGGTATTTCATGCCGCTGGCGATGCGGTAGTCGGTGCCGAGATAGCGGCTGACGAGCGTGTCGCTGTAGTTGCTGGGGTAGTTCTCGTGGAAACCCCAGTAGCGGGTATAGTCAAAGGAAGCAAAAAGGTTGACGTGTCCGTCCTTGAGGGTAGCGAGCATGTTGCCGAGGACCTCAAGGAGCTGCTCGTCGGTCATCTGACTGTTGATCTGCCGTGCATAGACCGTGTGGATGGAGTCCCAGTCGATGCCTTTTTCCTGGAAGAAGCAATAGTGCTCGTCCATGATTTTCCACAGTGCCTCGAAGTTGCCCTTGGGGTTGTCGGCAAACTGGTCCTCGTCGACGCAGGCTGTGCAGAGCAGCAGGGCGGAGAGGAAGAGAAGAAGATGGCGAACGATGATTTTCATAGGCAGGGGGGATCAATAGCACCATCCGAGGGTGATGCTGTGGGTGTATTGGTGGTATTTGAGGTTGTTGGCTTTCATCTGCCGGTATTCGCCGAGGTAGCCCACGCGGAAGGTGGTGCGCCACAGCCGGAAGTCAAAGGTGAGGTGTTGATAGAGCTGTGGGGCGCTGAAGGGCGAGGTGCACACGATGTTGTGGTCGTAGTTGCCGCGGGAGAAGATCTCGTAGTACGACTGCCCATAGTTGGGCGAGAAGGCCATGCCGATGAGGGGCAGGGTCACGTCGTAGTGCAGGGCGAGTGGGTGGCGCCCGGTGCGCAGCTGCCAGGAGAGGCGTGCGGTGGGGTCGATGCTCAGTGCGATGCGTGCCTGTGCCGGATTGTTGCTGTTGCGGGTGTCGTAGGCACCGCCGAGTGTGCCGTCGATGGCACCTCCGGCGAGCAGCGTCAGCCGTGGAGCAGCCCAGTGCCAGCGATACATCCATCCGAGCCTTAGGTTGTAGAGCAGGGTGAGCAGCGAGTTGTCGTTGCCGCGTGTGCCGGCCACGCCGACGAGCACGTGGTGGACGGTCTCGCGGACGATGTGGCTGCTGTCACGGCGGCTGAGCGACTGGGAGAGATAGCCAAACTCGGTGCCCGTGAACTTCTCTTGCGAGAGATAGGTATCGAGGATGTCGGTGTAGCCCACGGCGATCTGCCCAGCGCGCTCACGCTCCGTGGCATGTTGAGTGGGCTGGCTTTCCTGGGCCGCAAGGCTTGCAGCGATGGCGGCGATAGCGATGGTTGTGGTTAGTCTATTCATATAGATGGTATATTGGGCCC
>CAMCBZ010000073.1 GCA_945873145.1 uncultured Prevotella sp. | reverse complement strand
GGGTACACGGGCATGCCTTATCATATTTCGCGATATGAGGCAGCACAATTCACAGCGCACTACCATTTGCCGACTATACGGTACAGAAAACGAGGGCGGGAAGAGGGAAGATAGGAGGCACAGCGTCCTCGCTGTGCAAGGTTGTGCGGCGAGACGCCGCACCTCCTACTACAAACAGTTTTATCATATAATAAGGTTATGGACAACAGGGCTAAGTTTTATTGTTGGCTGATCGGCAAGTTAGAGCGCCGCCACATGACGATAAAGGAGATCTGTGATGACTGGAATGAGTCGTCGAGCAACATCGACAGCAAGGAGCTCAGTGTGCGCACGTTCCACCGCTACCGTGAGGAGATCGCCAATCTCTTCGGCATGGAGATCGAATGCGACAAGGCCGACGGCTACCGCTATTTCATCCGTCGTGACCGCTATGCCGACACGGAGATATCAGAGTGGCTGCTCAGTTCCCTGCGCATGGCATCGCTCGGCGACATGCTGAAATACCATAGTAAGGTGATGCTGGAGAAGGCACCGGAGAATACGCAATTCCTCGACGACATCATCAGTGCCATTGACAAGCACTATGCTATCCGTTTCCATTATCGCACACCCTACGGCGACGAGAAGGATATGGAGCTCGTCCCTGCTTTCCTCCGTCTGTTCCGTCAGCGGTGGTATGTCATCGGCAACCTGATAGAGCAAAATGACCATACGCCCAAGCCCAATGCCGACGGCTCCGACTTCCATCCCCGTGTGCTGCCTTTCGACCGCATCAGCTATTTGGAGATTGTCTGCGAGAAACAGCTGCTGTCAAAGAAGACAAAGGAACTATTGAGCCCTGACGACTTCTACGAGGGGTGTTTTGGCATTATTCGCCAGCAGAATCTGCCACCACGAAAGATACGCATCCGTGCCTTCTATCCCGAGAACAACTACATCAAAGAGGTGCCGATCCACAGGAGCCAGACCAAGATCCGCGATGCCGCCGACGGTTCCTATACCGACTACGAACTCTATGTCAGTCCCACGCGCGACTTCGAGCAGGAGTTGCTATGGCATGGCCGTAAGATCGTCGTCCTCAGTCCCGACGGCCTTCGACAGGAGATGATCGACATTCTCAAGGACATGGCGAGGAGCTATGAGACGGGGGAGAACACCGTGGAGGAATGAATGATAGAGGCGTATGACAGAATCGTCACTTCGCCTGTGCTTCGAGTTCCATGCGGCTGTGGCCGTTGACATGATCCGGTCCGGAGGAGGATGACACATTGTGAAAGTAGCATGCGTTGCCTAACTCCAGTAGAAACATCAGGCGGTGGGCATAATGTACCAGAATTTAATTGGGTAAACGTAAAAACAGAACCCATTTTTTGAGATACCAGATGCCATAGTAGTTGCCAAAGTCGACACTACCCCACCCTCAATTTTTCAGCCTTCTCAAGGATCTTTCCTGGAATCTCATTCTCCATACGCCATGTGATGGTCATCGGACGGTCACCACGGGATGAGACATACCTGACGGGACCCAGACAATAATAGGACTCTGTCAGGCCATAAGCATCCTTCTTTTGTTCTCTGACGAAAAGCAGAAACTGTTGATGTGTCTGTGTTTGTTCCACATACCGTCTGCCGGCATTGTCGTGACTGGCAGTATTCTGACTCTGCCATTGGAAAAGTGTTTCACTGATCGCATAATCTTCATACTGTGTACTCGGCGAGAAATCCCTATCACTCTTATTGAGGGTGACCCATAACAGTTCTGTTTTTTCATCCACCTTATAGATACCACTCTGTGCACTGAAGTTCTTCTCGGCTGTGATCCGTCCGAAGAGAATAAGTTGTTCCTCCCGGGAATAGCAGCCATAGAGTTCGAGGGGAACATCATTGGGCAGACTGCCTATAAGCCGCGTCGCTAAGTCGACATGCTCCTTGAGCCAGGACATCATTTCCTTTACCTCTTCTACAAACAGCGGATGGGCGGCGAAGGTGCAGAATCCTTCGTCGATCGTTGAGAATCCCATTTTTCCTATGGGCGCATTGTACAAAGCATAGTAGAACATCAACGCCCATTTTGCCTCCTTGCCAGCATGCTCATACATGAAATTATTCGCTATGAGCCGCTGGATGAAGCTGATATAGCCTATAGAATTGATATGCAACAGTTTACTGAGGTTACGCTCGTATGCGCTTGTATACTTGTCTTCCTCGTAACGAACCTGATTAGCCAGTTTCATATAGAGCGACCAGCATTTATTGTTCTTATAGATCTGTCGGATGTCAAGGTCAAACTGCTCCAGGAAATGGCTGAGCGTCAATTCCCGTCCTGTGTTCGTCTGGAACAACTGCATCTCATTGACGATACGCCGCTGATTGAAAATGGCCGAACGGATATTGTCAAGGATATATCTCTGGGCGATCTTATCCATCGTGATAGCGCACCCGCGGGGAAGCATTGGAAATCCCTCTTTTATTTGAGAAGCTATGGACTTGTCGGAGGGACTGAGCAGCGGACGGAGCCTGCTCTCAAAGCTATAGTTGTGGTGAGCTTGCAGCACGAAGTCGAGAACCGTAAGACAATCCTTGTCCGGTGCCAAACGAAGACCACGACCGAGCTGTTGAAGAAATATAGTAAGGCTCTTGGTCGGTCGGAGAAAGAGGACAGTGTCAATCTCAGGAATATCAACACCCTCATTGAGGATATCTACCACACAGAGATAGTTTATTTTCCCCGTCTCAAAGCGCTCCAACACACGGCGGCGCCGCTCTTCGGAATCCTGTCCCGTGAGGGTATCGGCGCGATAGCCAGCCTCCCGAAGTCCTTCAGCTGTAGTGCGTGCATGCTCGATGTTGATGCAGAAGCAGAGCGCCCGACAGTTCATCTCGTCAGCGAGGTATTTAGGAATCGTGGCGGTGATGAGATTGAGGCGGTTGCGCGTATTGAGTTTTGCGGCAAGCTCACACTCGTCGTATCCTGCTGCCGTCCATCTCACATTCAAGAGATTGGCCGTCTCGTCGCCTATACAGAAATACTGGAACGGACACAGCAACATACGGTTGATGGCTTCCGGCAGACGGATCTCTGCGGCTATCCGGTTATCAAAATCAGGTAGCAGGCTCTGTCCGTCGGCACGCTCCGGCGTAGCTGTCAGTCCGAGGAGTACAGAAGGATTGAATTGCTGAAAGAGAGTGCGATAACTGTTCGCCGTGCTGTGATGAGCCTCATCGACAATGATGTAGTCGTAAAAATCATGCCTCATCCTCGTGAACAGCTCCCGGTTGCTGTTGAATGTCTGGATAGAGATAAAGAGATGATTCAGGTTGCCCGTCATCGACGGCTGGTATTCTCCCACCCATAATTCTCCGAAAGTAGGATCATTGAGCACGGAACGGAACGTTCGGATACTCTGTTCGAGGATCTCTTTTCGATGGACAATAAACAGCAGGTTATGGTGACCGGGATGAGCATCATGGAACCGCTTGTAGTCGAAGGCTGTGACAACCGTCTTTCCTGTTCCCGTGGCAGCCACGACAAGGTTACGGAAGCTGTGATGGACCTCACGGGCAACAGAAAGCTTGTCGAGGATCTCTTTCTGTTCCGGACGAATCATATATCTTGCCAACACGGTGGGGTGCTCACTGTCGTTCTTATGCTGTTCGGCATAGATGGCACGTTGGAAACGCTCCTCGTCATAGGGTTCAAAGTCGGGACGGTTCCAATAGGTATCAAAGGTTGCCAAGGCTGCTTTGATGATCTGCGGGTTCTCCTGTGACGTCACACGAATATTCCATTCCAGTCCTGTCATGGCCGACATCGTCAGATTGGAGGAACCAATATAAGCGGTATGTAGACCACTATTGCGGAGAAAGATATACGACTTGGCATGGAGCCGGTCGAGCGTTGTGTCGTATGTCACCCGAATGTCTACCTTCTCCGGACTGAGCTCTTTTAGAAATTGCAAGGCTTTAGGCTCTGACGCTGCCATGTAGGAAGTCGTGATAATATGCATACGGGCATCAGGGCGCTCCAAGAAATGACTGAGGGCATCATTGAAGATCCTCACGCCCGAAAACTTGATGAAAGCAACAATCCAATAGATCTCGTCCGCCGACTGAATGTCGAGGTTAATCTCACTCTGCAAAGACAGGTCGTGATTACTGCCCGTGAAAAGGTTACTGACGGTGAATCCTGATTTCGGACGGAGTAGGTTATAAGCCTTAATCTGTTGCTCATTCTTACCCGCTCTGGAAATAATCCCACTGAGCAAGTAATTTTGTACGACCAACAAGTCATCAGCAGTATCACACGACCACTCGTCTTCTATGAAGTGGAGGATCTTGTTGATAAAAGCAATTCGCTCTTCAAGACTTTCAAAGAGTTTGTCGTCAGTCAGTAACCGGGAAAGGATTTTGGAAATATAATTTGTCAACAAGCGTGGAACCTCTGCACTGTCGATACTCAGCGTATTGACAGCATATTGACTCTTATTGAGGGCATCTAACTTTTTCTTTAGCGCCTCATAGATAAGACTTTCGTATATTCCAGTAGACAATTCCATACTATGTTGATATTTATATTATTTCTGATTGCTTGCAAAGTTACTATTTTATTTTATAACCATTAATTTAAATTGGGAATAGTATGGCAGAAAATGCGAATTTCACTTGTTAAGCCGAGGTAGTTGATCACCAGAAGGCAAACGCACCATTCACAACAACGGCACGGAGCCGATGGTGGTGCTCTGCGTTCAGTACCGTGAGACTCCATTCACGCAGGACGATGCCACCGATGGCGTTATCCTGAAGGATCAGGTGAAATGGTAAACGTTATTGTGCTATGCAATATCCGACTTAAGCAGCATACCCACGATCTTATACAGCAGTTTATGGATGCAGTGCAGTCGATCGATCAGATCACGGAATGCTATAACACCACCGGCGACTATGATTTCCTTATTAAAGTTTACGCACGAGACATGAAAGACTACCAAGATTTCATGCTCAATACACTTGGAAATATTAGTTGTGTTGGGAGCTTGCACAGCGTTATCGTTATCGGAGAGATTAAGGACTCACACGTTATACCAGTGGCAAGATACGAAGAAGGAAACCACTGACAAGGCATCTGTACAAACAGATGTTGCCAAGACCTGCCAATCTCTTTTCGCTCCATTGCTCAATAAAGAATGGAACGGAGAAAGCGTGCTACAACCGCGACAGATTCAAGTCGACACCGGTCTACGTGCTGTGTTACAAGGATTTCTGCTTCTTACTCATTCTCTCTGTGTCGCAGTCGCATCTCCTTAGGCGGCAGTCCCATCACCAGCTTGAAGGCCCGGTTGAAGTTGGCTGGTGAGCTGAAGCCTGTATCATATGCAATCTGCTTAATAGACAAAGTGTTATCAGCTATCAACTCCAAGGACCGGATTATTCGCTGATAACAAAGATAATTGCTGAGGGTGGTGCCCGACTCACTGAACAATCGGCTCAGGGTGCGTGTGGAGACACCCACGGCATGGGCTGCATCGCTGGCTCTGACATTGTCAGCAAGATGCTTGTGAATATATGCCATCGCCTTACGGAGTACAGGACTGCTTTCTGTGTCTATGCCGCGCAATGGCAATGACAGTCGCCGTTCCACTCTGTGGAAGGTTTCAAAGAAAGAAAGACAGAAACTGTGGAGTGTGGCATCACCCTCATCCACAACAGGGCCGCGCTTGGCAATGAAACTTAGATTAGCCCGTGCCCAAGGACACACATATAGTACACTGAATGACTCAAAGGTCTTGCCTTTGTCGTCAGGCAACTGAAAATAGAATAGACGCAGGCTTATCTTCCGGTTGTTACTTGCCAAGGCATGCATCATGCCGCTGGGAATCCAGCAAGTGTAGCCCTCAGGCACAAAATATTCACGAGCCCCGACCGTCACACGAAGAGAGCCGGCAATAGTCTCCACCACCTGTATGCAATGATGACTGTGCGGTGCAAGGTCAACAGCCTCTCGCCCCGTAACCTTGATGAGGACTTTTCCTTTCCCAACTTGTTCTACCTGACGAATAAAATTCTCTTGCTCTTCGTTCATTTACGTACCTATATTATTATATAATGTATAATTCAGTTATCCGCAAGGTTAGACCTTTGGTAAGGAATTCCGGTTTGGCGGTAATTGAGAATTCTTTGGCCTAATTTGCTAATGCTGCACAAAGATAATATATTAATTTTGCACTCGAAAATAAATCAGTAGAAATTGAACTGTATTTCTTAATAAGACCATTGATTATTCATTCTAAACAAACAGTATATGCAATTGAAGAAAATCGTATTATCAGCTGTCATGACTGTTATCGCTCTCAGCAGCGAGGCCAAGGGACTGGCACTGAAAGTCTATAACCCCGGCACTTCCGCCATCTTCCCGGTGACCTCCACCATCGTCTATGGCAAGAAGGACGCTGCGCTCATCGACGCACAGTTTCAGAAACAGTATGCTGAACAGGTTGTGAAGGAGATCAAGAACATGAAGAAGAATCTGAAGTATGTCTTCGTGTCGTATCACGATCCCGACTACTACTTCGGTCTCAACGTCATCCACAAGGCTTTTCCCGAGGCAAAGATCATCTCCACGGCACAGACCGCTTATCTCATAGAGGCTTCCAAGGACATGAAGCTCGACGTATGGAAAAAGCAGTTGGGCACCGATGCACCCGACACGCTCATCGTGCCTGAGGTTGTCGACTCACTGCCCGCTATCGAGGGCAATGCCTTGGAGGTGAAATACAGCAAGGACGACTCGGCCCATCCCTTTGTCTGGATTCCTTCGCTGAAGGCTATTGTTGGAGGTGGCAGCGTCACAGAGGGCGTTCACATTTGGATGGCAGACACTCAGGGTGACAAGGGCATCGAGCGTTGGCAGCAGGTGATCAGCGCCATGAAGCAGTTAGAGCCCGCTACTGTAGTTCCGGCTCACTATGTTACGAGTGATTATAAGCCTGCTGTTCTCGACTTTGTAGAAAAATATCTTGCCGACTACCGTCAGGCTGCCGACAAGAGCAACAATGCTGCAGAACTGACCGCCGCTATGGAGAAAGCTTGGCCGCAGTTGCCCGGGAAGGACAACCTCGTCTTCAGCGCAAAAGTTTTCAAGGGCGAGCAGGAGTGGAAGATATTCACCCCCTATCCACCCATCGGCCGAGCCATCAAGGTGGACTTCGGAGCCTTTGCTTTCCGTAACAGTTTCAAGGATGCCCACCACATGACATTCCTCGGTCTCAACGGAGTCTACAAGGGCGTTACCGACAACGTGCTGCCTACCGTGGTGGAAGTATCTCCAAACGTGTTCATGGTCTATTGGTCGGAGCCTAACTCCACCAAGAGCAACGTGGTGCATGTGCAGAACTACAACACGGGTACCGTGTGGACCAACATCGCCGCACCCGATGGTAAGTTCTACAATATGCAAGGCAAAATGAGCGTTGTGGAATAATAGTAGATAAGTAATTTTAATCTGAGCCATAACTCACCCTGCTTGGCTGGGCTATGGTAGCCAGAGACGATGATCAACCATCTTTACCGTCATGGACAGGACCGCTTGTCTGTGACGGTTTTGTACCGTTTATGGGAGATGATGTAACTTTCGCGCCCACTGACACGTTGTTGTGGCAACTGCCACACTGTTGGATGACGACCGCCACACTGTTGGATG
>CAMCBZ010000072.1 GCA_945873145.1 uncultured Prevotella sp. | reverse complement strand
GAGAAGAGGGCGGCGTAGGGTCAGCCGTTCAGCTCAACCTCAACGGCTTCACCGGACAGCATGTCAAGGTGTTCCTCGACGGCATGCCGATGGACAACTCCAACACCAGCTTCGGACTGAACAATATTCCCGCGGGTTTTGCCTCGCAGTTGCAGGTGTATAAAGGTGTGGTGCCCGTCGACTTCGGCGGCGATGCCATCGGCGGCGTCATCAACATCGTCACCGACCACAGTCCACGCACCTACGTCGATGCCAGCTACAGCTATGGTTCGTTCAACACCCATCGCAGCAATATCGCCCTCGGATGGACCGGCAAGCGTGGGTTCGTGGTCCGATTCAATGCGTATCAGAACTATTCCGACAACGACTATAAGGTGAAGACGCAGTGGACCGACCTCTCCAACTCCACCATCAGCAATGAGGAAGGATGGTTCCGCCGCTTCCACGACCGCTACCACAACGAAGCCGCGGTGCTCCAGGCCGGACTGGTGAACAAGCCGTGGGCGAACAAACTGCTCTTCGGCTTGCAGTATACCCATGAATATGCGCAGGTACAGAATGCTAATCTGATGAAGATCGTCTTCGGCGGGAAGCTGCGCAAGAACTGGGGACTCACGCCGAGTCTGCTCTATGAGAAGCGCAACCTCTTCACACGGGGGCTCAACCTGCGTCTCTCAGCCCGTTACGACTATACCACGACGAACAACGTCGATACGCTCAGCCGCACCTACAGCTGGACGGGGCAGTGGATCCCCAAAGCGTCGCAGGGCGAGGGTGCCACTTCGCTCGCTGAGTTCACGGGAAAGACGCTCACGGCGGTGGCCAACCTCACCTATCGCATCGGCGACCAGCATTTCTTCACACTCAACGAGACTTATATCAACTTCCACCGGCACACCACCGACAACTCCGCCAACCGCGCCATGACGTCCGCGGCAACCTTCATGCGCCGCATCAACATCAAGGACATCACGGGACTGAGCTATCAGTTCATTCCCAACAACGAGTGGAACGCCACCGTCTTTGTGAAATACTACGACACCCATGTGACGGGTCCGGTCAATGTCTCCCAGACCACGCGCGCTCAGTATGAGGAGCAGCAGCGCCACAGTCAGGCCCTCGGCTTCGGTGCCGCCGGCACATGGACACCCTGGCGCGACCTGCAGGTGAAGTTGAGCTATGAGCGCGCACTGCGGTTGCCCAGTGAGCGGGAGCTCTTCGGCGACGGCGACTATGAAGAGGGCGATGCCGTGCTCAAGCCGGAGAAGAGCAACAACGTGAACCTCAACTTCAACTATGAGCACACCTTTGCCGATGCCCACACTATTGTGGCGGAGCTCGGACTCAACTACCGCAATATCCAGGACTACATCATCCGAACCATCAACGCCAAGGGAGTGGCTGTGAGCGCCAACCACGGTCATGTGCTCGGCGAGGGTTTCGACGCGGCTGTACATTATCTCTATAAGGACATTTTCACCATCGGCGGCAACTACTCCATGCAGAACATGCGCAACCGTGAGCGCTACAACGCCAACGGTGCCCTCAGCGTGACCTTCAACAACCGCGTGCCCAACCTGCCCTACGCCTTCGGCAATATGGATGCCAGCTACACGCTGAAGCATGTCTTCGGAAAATACAACAAGCTCACCATCGGCTACGACATGCGCTATGTGCACCGTTTCTATCGGTCGTGGTCCGGTGACGGTGCCAAGCTCTACGTGCCCGAGCAGTACAGCCATGACGCCAATCTCACATATTCCATCTATGGCGGACGGTACAACATCTCGATAGAGGCCAACAACTTCACCAACAGTCTGCTCTACGACAACTACAGTCTGCAGAAGCCCGGCCGTAACTTCGCCATCAAGTTCCGCTATTCGTGGAGCAAATAAATAACAACGAAAATATTTTTTATTAACGACTTGAAATAGAAAAAGATATGAAAGCATTCTTATCAAAGGGATTGTATGGAGGAGCGTTCGTGCTGCTCTCGTTGTCACTGCCATTGTTCACAGCGTGCAGCAGCGACGACAGTGCTGAGAGCACCAATGGAGAGAGCGGCGGCATCGCCACCGGAGCCAAGACAGCGGGCCACTTCTTCCTCGACGCTGCTGCCGACGACGGCACCGAATATATCCTTCAGAACACCTCGGTCACCGACGGCGATCTGAACATCAGCAGCAACATCAAGGAGCTGCCCACCTCGCCCTATACATGGGTGTTCAAGGACAGCTATGCCGTGGGCGTGTCGTATCAGCAGCAGTATGCCGGACTGGGCTACTGCGTGAAGCTCACCGACGAGACCAAGCCCTTTGAGCAGATTGGACAGTTCCAGGTCAACGACCGCTTCACGACCTATGGCTTCATCGACGATATGTTTGTCACCTCGGTATCCGGTCAGACCCGGGGCGACCGCACCGACATCGCCATCTTCGACTTCTGGTCGCTCGACGACAGTGGCGTGAAACTGCTCAGAAGTAAGTCACGCTACACCACCGACATCGCCGGTGAGGGCCAGCAGGCCACCTTCTCGGGGATCGTAGACAACGGCGACGGCACCTTCCTTACCGCCATGATCAAGTCGGATCACAAAGACGACGGCAGCAACGCACAGGGCGGCAGCATCGGCACCGTGAAATATCCCGACAGCTGCTGGGTCGTGAAGATGGACACGGCGCTCAACATCAAGGCTGTCTATGGCGACGACCGCATCAGCTACGCCTGCGGCCAGTTCCGTTCGCAGACCCTCAACTCCATCTATAAAGCCGACGACGGCAACGTCTATGTCTTCAGCAACAGCTATGAGTCGACCTCAACACTGCCAGCCGGTGCCCTGCGCATCAAGAAAGGCGCTGACGGCTTCGACAAAGACTACTATTTCAACATCCAGTCGGAGCTCGGCGGTTATAAGTTCCGCCGCGTGTGGCCCATCACGGGCAGTAAGTTCCTCTTAGAGCTCTACGACGACAAGACACCGACCTCTACGGGCGCCGCACGCCACTATGCTGTCATCGATATGGAGACGAAGAGCCACGTCGATGTCACCGGACTCCCCGACAAGCTCAACATCACCTCGGGACAGACCACTGGCGACGTGCCGATGGTGCACGACGGTAAGATCTATATCCCCATTACCCAGCGCGGAGGCTACGCGGCGCTCTACAATGTCGATCCCAACACGGGAGTGGCCACCAAGGGCATCACCGTCACCGGAGCAGCCACCATCCGCAGCGTAGGATACTTGAAGTAAGAACTTTATTTATTACCATAAATTCTAATTAATAAAAGATGAAAAAAAAAACGTATTCTTCATGGCTGCACTGACAGCATTGTCAGCCACATTCACTGCGTGCAGCGACAATGATGACAGTAGCGCTTCAAACGGTGAGGCTACGATCAACCCTTCAGAAGTAAGTTTCATCGTGGCTTCCAATGATGCTACGAAGAGTCTCAAGGGCGGTACGCGTATGAAAGTCTATACCAATGTAGAGAAGACTTGGACCGACGAGAAGGTCTATGGCGACAGCACCAATGCTGACGTGGTCTACAGTCACGATGGCTTCACACAGGCTAAATACAACTCTCAGGCCGGCTTCTTCACGGGCTTCATCTATCGTCAGGGTTCAGTCGACGAGGCTCAGGGCGGTATAGGTGCCGGCAAGATGGGAACACGCATCTATCAGCTCGTCAACGGAAAACTCACCGAGACGGGTAAGAACATCGTTACCAACTTCGGCAATGTGGGTGTCTTCGGCAACTACTCCTATGGCGCACTGAACAGCGATATGGGTGTCAACTATTTCACGGCTGCCGGTGCCATGACTTCCTGGACGGCTCCCGACCTGACGAAGTTTGCCGTAGACGACAAAGCACCCGTCATCTCTGATATTCTCGACCTTGGCAACAACCGTCTGGCCATCACACTTTATTATTCCAACCGCGACTCTGCCGCTGTGGTCTTCTCCGACTATAGCTTCTCTACGGTCAGCGCTCCTGTCTTCGACAGCCGCATTGGTGGCATCTATGGCGCCTGGCGTTCTGCCCGCTATGCTATGGGCGGTGTAGCCGACGATGGCACGGCTTATGTGTTCTGCGGCACCAGCGCAGACGGTTCCAAGGTCGGTGCCCTGCGCATCAAAAAAGGTGCCACGAGCTTCGATCCCGACTATAAGTTCGACATCTACACCGCCAGTGAGGGCTACCGCTTCCGCAAAGCTTATCCTATCAGCGGCAGCAAGTTCCTGCTCGAATTCTATGTCGATAAGGATGCTTACAGCAATATGAGCACCTCCGGTAAACTCGCCATCGCTGACATGGACACCAAGACCCTCACATGGGTGACGGGTGTGCCCGCGGCTTCTGACATGGCCAACTACTCCATCGGCTACGGTGACGGCTACGACGGCTACTTCTATCTGCCTATCAACCCCGCTGAGGCATCTACCACTGGTGGTGGCGGCAGCTGGCATCACGCTAAGGCCACGCGCGCCACATCGTCAGCAGTGCCCACGATCTACCGAATCAATGCTGCTACGGGCGTGGCTACAGCCTTCATGACGCTCGACAAGAACGAGTCGGTAAAGGTCATCAGCATCGTCAAAAAATAATCGGCTATGAATCATTTCATTCATTCAATATCATGTGCAGTCGTCCTTACGGCACTGGCAGCTCAGGCTGCCTTTGCCGGGGACGGCTTTTCCAACGACAGTGCGGCAGTGATGAACAACATCCTCACACGCACCAGTATTCGTAAGTTCCAACAGCGTCCGGTGGAGAAAGCCAAGGTGCTCGCCTTGCTCAAGGCGGGTATGGCGGCTCCTACAGCCCGCGACCTGCGACCCTGGCACTTTGTGGTTCTCAGCGACACTGCCGACATCCACGCTTATGCATCCACGATGAAGCATCACGGTGAGATGATCGCACAGTCGCCTGTGGTCATCTACGCTTGTGGGGATACCACCCGTATGATGGAGGGTCAGGCCCGCGACTTCTGGGTGGAAGATGTCTCGTGCGCTTCGGAGAACATGCTCTTGGCAGCCCATGCCATGGGGCTCGGTGCCGTCTGGACAAGTGTTTACCCGGAGATGCGAAAGGTTAACGGCGTGAGCAAAGCCCTGGGGCTGCCCGGCAATCTCGTGCCGCTGAATTGCATCCTCGTCGGCTATCCCGATGAGGCTCCGGAACCCAAAGATAAATGGGATGAGAGCAACATCACGTGGTGGAAGGCCAATAAATAAAATTCTGTAGTTAGGGCGAGGTTGATCCCCGCCCTAACTTTTTGTCGTAAATTCCCAGCCATCCCAATTACACGTTTATTTTAAATTTGCCAGCGTCTTCTCTTTCTTTATTCGGATAAATTGCCTAAATTTGCAAGCAAAGACTTTCAAGTGCTATGGTATACTATCCGATAGGAATACAGACATTCAGTGAGATCCGCACCAAAGGGTTCTTGTATGTTGACAAGACTCAATACGTGTACGATGTTTGCCACCCCGGCAAATTCGTCTTTCTGTCGCGTCCACGCCGCTTCGGTAAATCTCTGCTGACAAGCACCTTTGACGCTTATTTCTCCGGAAAGAAAGAATTGTTCAAAGGGCTGGCGATAGAGAAACTCGAGACGGAGTGGAAACACTATCCCGTGCTCCACTTCTCTTTGGCCTCTGCCAAGCGGGGTACCGTGGAGGATCTCGACAGTCTGATACAATACCAGTTGGGATCCGCGGAAGAAGAATACGGCATTGAGAGCCGTGACAGTCTTAACATCACGATACGCTTTCGGCGACTCGTAGAGGATATCTATAGGAAGACTGGCATGCAGGTCGTGGTGCTCATCGACGAATACGATGCGCCGTTGCTCACCGTGCTCCACGACAGCGAGCGGCTCGAGCCGATGCGCACGGAACTGCAGTCGTTCTATTCACCGCTGAAGGATCTCGACCCCTACCTCCGCTTCGTCTTCATCACGGGTATCTCCAAGTTCTCGCAGCTCAGCATCTTCTCACAGCTCAACAACCTCAACAATATCTCTATGTTGCCACAGTATGCCGGCATCTGCGGTATCACGGAGCAGGAACTGAAGGATAACTTTCAGGAGGGCATCACCGAGCTTGGCAAGGCAAATAACATGACAGAGGGCGAGGTGCTGGCAAAACTGAAACTCAAATACGACGGCTATCGTTTCTCACGCAATGCTGAAAGGGTTTACAATCCTTTCAGTCTGCTATCAGCGATGGACAACAGAGACTTTAGCAACTACTGGTTCTCCACCGGCACGCCGACGTTCTTAGTCAAGATGCTGAAGCGGTTCCATACCGACCTTACAAAATTGGATGGCAGCGAGGCTGGTGCAGACGACTTCGATGCTCCTACCGAGAACATGCACTCCGTGTTGCCGTTGTTCTACCAGAGCGGTTATCTCACGATCAAAGGCTACGACCCCATATTGTCCAACTATACCCTCGGCTACCCCAACGAGGAGGTGAAGGTGGGACTGATGCACGCGCTGCTGCCGTTCTATGTCGTCAAAGATCCTGTTGAGGCGCGCGCTGCCGCTGGTAAGATGTACCTTGCCTTGAGGAAGGACGACATCGATGAGGCGCTCGAGGCTGCCCGCGCTTTCTTTGCCGGCATACCCTATCAGGAGGGTACCCTGCAGGATGCGCCCACTTCAGAGGGCCATTTCACCGCCATGCTCTACGTGATGTTCTCCTTCCTCAATGTCTATGTCTATACCCAGGTGCGCACGGCAAAGGGCAGGATGGACATCCTGATGAAGACCGACACCACCATCTACGTCATGGAGCTGAAGCTCGACGGCACCGTGGAGGAAGCGCTCAAGCAGATCGACGACAAGGGCTATGCCATCCCCTACGAGGCCGACGGCCGCAAGGTAGTCAAGGTCGGTATCCGCTTCTCTTCCGAGGAACGCACGATCACGGCGTGGAAGATAGAGGAGAAGTAATATAAGATTTAAGGTAATTTGCAAACAAAGACTTTCATGCGCTATGGCATACTATCCGATAGGAATACAGACTTTTGAGAAGATCCGCAAGGGCGGATTCCTCTACGTCGACAAAACGAAATATGTCTACGACGTCTGCCACCCAGGGCAGTTCGTCTTTCTGTCGCGTCCCCGCCGCTTTGGTAAATCTCTGCTGACGAGCACTTTTGACGCTTATTTCTCCGGAAGGAAGGATCTGTTCAAAGGGCTGGCGATAGAGAAACTCGAGACGGAGTGGAAACACTATCCTGTGCTGCACTTCGACCTCAGCGACATCAAGAAAGGTACTACCGAGGAATGCGAGCTCAACCTCCACTCGCAGTTAGAGGATTTTGAGAGGACGTATGGTTGCGAGAAAGCCTCCGACGACCTTACGATACGGTTCCGCGAACTGGTGAAGAACATCTCCCGGAAGACGGAGTCACAGGTTGTCGTCCTCATCGACGAGTATGACGCGCCGCTGCTCACCGTGCTCCACGACAGCGAACGGCTCGAGCCGATGCGCACCTTGCTGCAGTCGTTCTATTCGCCGCTGAAGAAGTTGGACCAGTACCTTCGCTTCGTCTTCATCACGGGCATCTCAAAGTTCTCACAGCTCAGCATCTTCTCACAGCTCAACAACCTCAACAATATCTCTATGTTGCCACAGTATGCCGGCATCTGCGGTATCACGGAGCAGGAACTGAAGGACAACTTTCAGGAAGGCATCGATGAGCTTGGCAAGGCAAACGACATGACCAAAGACGAGGTGCTAGCAAAACTGAAACTCAAATACGACGGTTATCGTTTCTCACGCATTGCTGAAGGGGTTTACAATCCATTTAGTCTGCTATCAGCAATGGACAACAGAGACTTCAATAACTACTGGTTCTCCACCGGCACGCCGACGTTCTTAGTCAAGATGATGAAGCGGTTCCATACTGACCTTACAAAATTGGACGGCAGTGAGGCTGGTGCCGACGACTTCGACGCTCCTACCGAGAACATGCACTCCGTGCTGCCGCTGTTCTATCAGAGCGGTTATCTCACGATCAAAGGCTACGATCCCATATTGTCCAACTATACTCTCGGCTACCCCAACGAGGAGGTGAAGGTGGGACTGATGCACGCGCTGCTGCCGTTCTATGTCGTCAAAGATCCTGTTGAGGCGCGCGCTGCCGCTGGTAAGATGTACCTTGCCTTGAGGAAGGACGACATCGATGAGGCGCTCGCGGCTGCCCGCGCTTTCTTTGCCGGTATCCCCTATCAGGAGGGAACATTGCAGGATGCGCCCACTTCAGAGGGTCATTTCACGGCCATGCTCTACGTGATGTTCTCTTTCCTCAATGTCTATGTCTATACCCAGGTGCGCACGGCAAAGGGCAGGATGGACA
>CAMCBZ010000071.1 GCA_945873145.1 uncultured Prevotella sp. | reverse complement strand
CTTATATCCTGCCCGACGAGATGGAGCACTCAGAGTTGGAGGCTTTGTTCAACGTTACGGGTTCTCAGATCATCGAGAAGGCCAAGGATTATATCGGTCGGCCTTATCGTCGTGGTTGCATGGGACCATACGCCTTTGACTGTTCCGGCTTCACCAGTTTTGTCTATCAGTCGCTCAACATCCGTCTCGGCCGCAGCAGCCGCGACCAATGGCGTGAGGGACTGGCCATCAACGACCGCGACGACGTGCATGTGGGCGACTTGGTATTCTTTGGTTCTTCCGCCCGCATCAACCATGTAGGTATTGTCGCTGAGGTTGAGGGCAATGGTGACTTCAAGTTCATCCATGCCTCCTGTTCCAACGGCATCACGATCTCTGATATCAACGAGAACTATTACGACAATAGATACCAGGGAGCAAGAAGAATACTAAATAATTAATGCCGGAGAGGGGCTGGGGGTGAGGCTAGTGAGTCTTTCTACAGATCATCGAAGTTCACTTCCACCTTTACTGGCGTGATCTTTACGTTCTTCGCTTTCCACTGTTTTGCCTTTTGTTGTGAAGCGGGAGAGAGATGACCCTTTATGGCTTGTTCGATCATCAACGCGGTGAGAGGAGCAGCAAGGTCGGCACCGAAGCCACCGTTCTCCACGTATACGCTGACGGCAATCTTAGGATTCTCCATCGGTGCGAATCCCATGAAGATCGAGTGGTCCTTGCCTTTGTTCTCCGCGGTTCCCGTCTTGCCGCATATCTTATAGAGTGGCGTGTTGATGCTTGCCGCCGTGCCTCCAGTCACTGCCGCCCTCATGCCGAGGATCACCGTGTGGAGGGCTTCGCGCGAAGCCATCCCTTGGTGGTGCTCGGAATATTGTTTATCTGATTCTGCCGTGGCGTGTATATGCGGTGTGATGTACCAACCTCTGTTGGCGATCATGGCGGCGAGGTTGCAGAGCTGGAGTGGGGTGGTGGTGACCTCCCCTTGTCCCATGCCCACCCACATGATTGTCGTGCCGTCCCAGTTGCCATGTCTTTGGCGCAGGTACGCTGAGTCGGGGATGCAGCCGCCTGCTTCGTCGGGGATGTCCACGCCGAGCGGATGTCCGAGTCCGAAGCTGTGCATGTAGTGTGCCCAGCGGTTGATGGCTCGGTATTTGGTGAGATAAGCCTCACGGTTGTCGATCATCTCCTGGAATGCTTTGCAAAAGTAGGAGTTGCAACTCTGCCCGATGGCCTGTACCAACGCCAGTGGTGCCCGATGGGCGTGGCAGCCGATGTGTATGTGGTTGTAGTAGAAGCCGCGGTGGCAGGGATAGGTTTTCTCGGGCGACAGCGTACCCTCGGTGATCATCTCCAGGGCCTGTGCCGTCTTGAAAGTGGAGCCGGGCGAGTAAGTCTTGGAGACGGCGCGGTTCACCCCGTCGTCGACTTTGTCATGGCTATAGAGGCAGAGGATGCGGCCTGTTGCCGGTTCTATGGCGACGATGCTACCCTGTTTGCCTTGCAGCAGCTGACCGGCCAGACGCTGGAGGGCTGGCTTGAGTGTGAGCGCAGTAGTGTCGGTGAGTCCGATGACACCTTTGTAGTTATTATTGTTGTTGGCGGCGAGGATCGACAGTGGCGACAGCGTCCATGCCATCATCACCATGCCAATCAATGTTCTGATCTGTTTCTTCATCTTTTCGTGAATCATCATTGCAAAGTTAGCACAAACGAAGGGAATGGCAAAATTTGACATACCAAAGTAGACAAAAAAGACATAAATACAATACTGATTACTTGGTGGATTGAGAAAAATGAACTAATTTTGCACATGATTTGAATTGCTGCAATAAGTAATTATAGAGACTAAAGTTCAATAGGCTTGATAAGACTTCAATAGTTATTAAATAATTGTATATGGGATATTTTTATCTAAATCGAATTCATCGTGTGTTATGTTTAAGAAAGAGTGTTCTTGCTCTGTCTCACATCATACTCTTGTGTACCGTGCTTTTGGCACCTGCTCATCTCTTTGCTCAGGCTGCTAAGGACATCGAGATTAACGCGACGAACTTTCCTGATGCGGCTTTCAGAAATTATGTCACCGAAAAGTTTGGTAAAAATGGAGTGATTCCCGCGAGCACAGTAGTTAATAGTCTGAGTTTGGACAAATTGGGCATCAAGGACCTCACAGGCTTAAAGTTCTTTCCAGAATTAACCACGTTATCATGCCAGGGTAATTCTGATCTGACAAGCATTGACCTGAGTGTCGTTCCGAAACTCAAAAAACTGCTTATCGTGGACTGTAATGTAACGTCGTTGGACTTCACCAATAATCCTGATATGATTTATATTGATTGTAGCAATAGTAAAAATGCAGGGAAGTTGGCATCCATTAATGTAAGCAAATGTAGTGGGTTGACGCATCTTTCATTGCGTGGCAATAAGATTGACATACTGGATGTTACGCACAATCCTGAGTTGAAAATGTTGTCTTTCTACAAAAACAATTTGACAACTATAGACTTGTCTAAAAACACCAAGCTGGACACTCTCTATGCCAATAATAATCCTAAACTTACAAGTTTGGATTTGACTAATAATACAGATCTAACTTATCTTTCAGTTTACAGCAATAATATGCCTAAGTTAAATGTTACTAAGTTGACCAATCTTAAGAGCTTACTTTGCTTTAGTAACAAGCTGAAGGAGCTTGACGTGACACATAACTCGCAGTTGGAATATCTGAGTTGCTACGTTAATCAGTTGAGTCAACTTGATTTAAGTAAAAATCAAAGTCTTAAATCTTTATTATGCTTCAATAACAAATTGAAGGAACTTGATCTGACTAAGAATACTGCTTTAACGGACGTGTCGTGTTATGGCAACCAGTTAACAAGTCTTGATCTCCGTGTAAATAAAGATCTCACTTTCGTAGACTGTAGCAACAATAAGTTGACTTCCTTGACGCTACCATCTGTAGATACCCCAAATATGACTTTCCTCAACGTGCATGACAATGCTTTGGCTTCTCTAAATTTGAATGGTTTTTCCAAATTGAAGGCTCAATCTGGGATTACAAAAGCAAGCGCAGCCAAGCAGTGTCGCCGCATGATGCTCTACACCGACGGCACTGATGCCTACATGCGCGTCGGGGGGGGGTATTGATGCAAGCAAGATAAGCGGCGCGAAAATTACTACCGGTAACACTTCTACATCTATCGACTTCTCTGTTGGTCAAGAAGCCAACGGCCTTGTACCTTTGAAATTCAGCAACGGAGCTGTCAGAAAGCGGCTTTTCAACTGGTCAAATTCCAAAGCTTCGCCCATCACCATCACCTATAATTATGACACGGAATCTACACTCAGCGGTTTGAAGACCATGGATGTCACCGACACCGTGGAGTGCTATATGTTGCCTATGTCGCAGGAGTATGGCAGTGTCAACCTGCCTTACGATGTCGTTTTGCCTGAAGGCGCTACGGCTTATGCCATCACTGCCACCAATGTGACAGAAGGCAGAAATACCAACACAGCCACGCTGACGGAAATCGCTAAAGCGGGTGAGATTGTCAAGGCCAATACGCCAATGCTGATACGCCGCTCTGAAAGTACCACGCAGCTCTTTGCCCTGAACAACAGTACAGGCACGGCAAAGACGGCGGCAACGAATATGTTGAAGGGAACGCAGGACGCTGCGATCGATAATAAAGACAGCTACTACGTATTAGGTATCAACAACACAGCTATTTCCCCTGATGTAAGGGGTAAGTTAGGCTTCTGGCGCTCTTCTAACACCAAGATTGGCAACTGGCGGGCATATCTCGACTTAGGAACAGTCTCCAATGCCAAGGGCTTTGTACTTTCTTTGGATGACTCTACAACCACAAGCATTTCTCAGATTGAAACAGCTGAGGACCGTATCAAAACGCCGTGGTACACGCTCGACGGCCGTGTGCTTGGTGGGATGCCCTCACAACGCGGTATCTATATTCATAATGGTAAAAAGATCATTATCAGTAAATAATCATAGAGAGGAATGACCATGAAAAGAGAAAAATATACGCGACCAACATGCTCAGTGATCTTCTTGAATCGTGACTTGATGGAGGGTTTACCGATAGGACCAAGCGGCACGACGGATTCTGGAGATAACTCTGGTGGTGGCCTTGCTAAGAAGGGAGCCTTTAACACTGACGAGGGAGAAGACAAAATAGAGAATTATCATGTTTGGGCGGACGAGGAGTAACTTCCCTCAACTGCCTTACACTTCCTCTCCAAAGGGAGAGGGGGAATAATTACTGTCAAGGGAGTAAGGGCACCCGCCACTACATTAGTACACAGCCACAAAAAGCATTGCTAAGGCTCACCTCTCTTCTATTCATAGCAAAGGTATTAAGCCCTCCTCATTTCCTATTCATTGCAAAGGTATTGTTTATCACTCATTTTACTCCCCTCTCCCTTTGGAGAGGGGCATGGGGGTGAGGCTTTTTGGAGAGGGGCATGGGGGTGAGGCTTTGTTAAGGAGGTGAGGCTCTTTCTCACTAAAGCCGCAGAAAGTTTTGATTTTTCTTTGTTATCTCACTTGTTTGCACTAACTTTGGCTGTTCAAAACGACGAAAAACCTAAGTATGATGACAGACAAGACGGAGTTTGACGACATCCGACCCTATACCGACGACGAGATACCGGCCGCCATGCAGCGCATTGCACAGAGCAATTCGTTTCCGCTGCTGGCCGCCTATGTCTACCCCGGTGAGGCGATAGACGCCGTGAGGGAGCGCGTACGCGGCTACCGTAACATCCGTGAGTTTCAGTCCGAGACCATGCGACGTGTCAACGAGCGCATCGTGGCATGCACCATCGACACGTTCACCTGCTCGGGACTTGACCGCCTCTCGCCCGAACGGCAATACCTCTATGTGTCCAACCACCGCGACATCATGCTCGATGCCAGCCTGCTGGAATACCATCTGCTCACCCACGGCTTCGACACCACCGAGATCACCTTTGGCGCCAACCTCATGCAGGGCCAGCTCGTCATCGACATCGGCAAGAGCAACAAGATGTTCCGCGTGGAGCGCCCCGGCGGCAGCATCCGTGAGTTCTACCACCGTTCCGTGCATCTCTCCAACTATATCCGCCACGCCATCCGCGACAAGCATCAGAGCGTGTGGATCGCACAGCGCAACGGACGCACCAAGGACGGCATGGACCGCACCGACCAGGGCATCATCAAGATGTTCTGCATGAGTGAGGCTGAGGATAAGATACGGGCGATCAGCGACCTGCATGTCGTACCCGTCGCCGTGTCGTATGAGTGGGAGTCGTGCGACATCCTCAAGACTTTAGAGCTCTATGCCTCACAGTATGCGCCCTACACCAAGAAGCCCGGCGAGGACCTGAACAGCATTCTCACGGGTATCGTACAGCCCAAGGGACGCGTGCACTTTGAAATCTGCGAACCCCTCTCGGAAGTGGAACTGCGCACCCTTGAGCCCCTGACGAGCAACGAATATCACAAGGCCGTGGCGCGGCTCATCGACCGACGTGTCGTCGCTGCCTACCGCCTCTATCCCAACAACTACATCGCCTACGACCTGCGTTACGGCACACAGAAATACGAGGATCAGTACACCGACGCGCAGCGGCAGGCCTTCCTCGGCCGGCTCAACATGCTCAACCGCTACGACACGTGCGACATCGATCAACTCAAGGACATCTTCCTCGGCATCTACGCCAATCCGATCGTCAATAAAGGACTGCTCAACGACGCCGCTGAACCCTATACCATCAACCATCAGGTTTTCAATCCATGACAAGTCTTCTGCTTCGTCTCTATGACCATTTCCGTCATCGCCGCCGTGCGCTGACGGTGTGGCTTGTGTTGTCCACCGCCGTGCTGGCTCTGCTGTTGCTGCATATCCATTACCAGGAGGACATCTCGGCCTTCCTGCCTTTCGGGCCGCGCGACCAGCAGTCCATGCGCATCTATCAGCAGGTGGCCGGCGCCAACCGCATCATCGTGCTCGTGGGTGCCAAAGAGCAACAGCAAGGGCAGGGCACAAAAAGCCGGGGCCGCGGCACCAGGCCTGCCCCCGACTCGTTAGCTGCCGGCGTCGACGACCTCGTGGCGTGTCTGCAACAGGCCGGCATCGCCGACAGCCTTGTCACCGCGCAAATAGACATGCAGGCCGCGGAGGACGTGGCTGCCTTTGCCTATCGTCACATCCCCTATTTCCTCACCGCGCAAGACTATGCCTGCATGGACAGCGTCCTAGCTGACCCGCAGTATGTAGCGCGGCAGCTGGCCTATGACAAGCAGCAACTGCTGTTTCCCTCGGGCGGACTGCTCAGCAGTAACATCGGCAGCGACCCGCTCAACCTCTTCACGCCGGTGGTGGAGCGGCTGGCCCATCGTCAGCAGCAACTGCGCTACGAGCTCTACGACGGATACATCCTCACGCCCGACCAGCGCCACGCCGTGGTGACCATCGACTCGCCCTATGGCAGCAGTGAGACAGAGCACAACAGCCTGCTGATCCAGCGCATCAGCCGCGCCGCACAGCAGGCGTCGCGGGCCCATCCCTCGCTGTCGGTAAGGCTCACCGGCGGCCCCGTCATCGCCGTGGGCAATGCCCGGCAGATCAAGACCGACAGCATGGTGTCGGTGACACTCGCCGTGGTGCTCATCCTGCTCCTGCTGTGGTTCTCGCTGCGCAGTGTGCGCAACATCGTGCTCATCGCCGTCAGCATCGCGTGGGGCTGGCTCTTCGCCTTGGGTGCTCTTTCACTCGTCCACCACGAGGTGAGTGTCATCGTCATCGGCATCTCGTCGGTGATCCTCGGCATCGCCATCAACTATCCCCTGCATCTCGTAGCCCATCTCAGCCATACGCCCGACGTGCGCAAGGCACTGCATGAGCTTATCGCCCCGCTTCTCGTGGGCAACATCACGACGATCGGTGCCTTCCTCGCCCTCACCCCGCTGCGCTCCGTGGCGCTGCGCGACCTGGGTCTCTTCGCCTCGTTCCTGCTGTTGGGTACGATCGTCTTTGTCTTTGTCTTCCTTCCCCATCTGGTGAAACCGGTGGCGCCGCGCCCGTCTGAGCATCATTTTGCCCTTCTCGACCGCATCAGCAACGTGTCGCTCCACGACAAGCGGTGGCTGGTCATCGGCGTGGCAGTGATCACCGTGGTGCTCGGCTTCTTCAGCTTCCGCACGCGCTTCGACACCAATCTGAGCCATGTCAACTATATGTCAGACGAGCAGAAAGCAGATATGCAGACACTGCAGACGATGGTGGCTGTCGGCGGCGATACCAAGACGGTGTATGTCGTGTCGTCGGGTCGCAATGCCGACGGTGCGCTGCGTGCGCAACAGCGGATGGCACCCGTGGAGCAGCAACTGCGCCGCGAAGGTAGGGTGGCGGCGGTGAACAGCTGTGCGCCTTTCCTCTGCCCGGTGGCTGAACAGCGGGCGAGGCTGGCGCGCTGGCAGTCGTTTGTCAGCCGCCATCGCGAGGTGCTGATGCGGGCGCTTGCCGCCGAGGGCGGTGCCGCGGGCTTCGACGCTCATGCCTTTGACGACTTTCTCACAATTCTGGGCGGCCATTATCCCCTGCGTTCTGCTTCTTATTTCTCTCCGTTGACACGCAAGGCCTTGGCGGGTACGCTTGTCCGAGATGAGAAGAACGGCACATGGCACTGTGTCGACGCGCTGACGGTACATGCCTCGCAACTCGACCGGGTGGAAAATAGCTTGCGGCAAGCCGAAACAGCAGTGGCTGGTGCGGCGCACAACAGTGCTTCCCAAGTGGCGTCCAAGACTGCTTCCGGCGTGGCGAGTGCAAACTATCATTTCGAGATCGGCCGTCTGAACAGCGTCATCGCCGACACGCTCAACGACAACTTCAACTACATCGGATGGGCCTGCGGACTCATCGTCTTCTTCTTCCTATGGTTCTCCATGGGCAGCATCGAGTTGGCCCTGCTCTCCTTCCTGCCTATGGCGGTCAGCTGGATATGGATCTTGGGACTGATGGGACTGTTGGGTATCAACTTCAACATCGTCAACGTCATCCTTGCCACATTCATCTTCGGTCAGGGCGACGACTATACGATCTTCATGACCGAGGGTTGCCAATACGAGTACGCCACGGGTTGCCGCATGTTAGCTTCCTATCAGCATAGCATTCTGTTGTCGGCGCTGATCATGTTCATCGGCATGGGCTCGCTGATCCTCGCTCGTCATCCTGCGCTGCACTCGTTGGGCGAGGTGACGATCGTGGGCATGTTCTCCGTGGTGGTGATGGCGTGGCTGTTGCCTCCTTTCTTCTTCCGTTGGCTGACGATGAAGAATGGTGTGCGCCGCCGTCGTCCGCTGACGTGGCGCTCGCTGCTCTTCCCTCGCCGCTATCCCGAGGTGCTGCCTGCCGGTGCGTCGATGAAGGCGTGCCAGGACTATGTGCGCGACGTATATTACTATTGTAGTACGGACATCGTGAAGTCGGTGCGCCATGCGCTGCGCCACTACGAGGACCATATCACCGTGTCGGAAGATGGTAAGACGGTCACGGTGCACGATGACGAGTATGGCGCGGTGGCAATGCTGATGGAGTTGAGGAGAGAGACAGAGAAGCCTCACCGCCAA
>CAMCBZ010000070.1 GCA_945873145.1 uncultured Prevotella sp. | reverse complement strand
CTCAGATTGCACAGGTGGTAACGTTGCAGATGAACCGCGTCAAGAAGATGCTCGAACCGCAAGGCTTTGAGTTGAAGTGGACGTCCGCAGCCATCGACTACCTTGCCAAGGTCGGTTACGACCCGGAGTTTGGTGCCCGT
Source organism: uncultured Prevotella sp. (assembly GCA_945873145.1). Lineage (GTDB taxonomy): Bacteria > Bacteroidota > Bacteroidia > Bacteroidales > Bacteroidaceae > Prevotella. The sequence goes on along the minus strand of CAMCBZ010000070.1, from coordinate 9,066 downwards.
CCTGTGAAGCGTGCTATCCAAGACTATGTGCTCAACGACCTCTCGAAGAAGATTCTCGCTGAGGAAGTGAAGCGTGACAAGCCGATCATCGTCGATGCCAACGGTGCTGGTATGCAGTTTAGAAACTAAGGCAGAAGGCTGGGGGCTAGACCTCAGCTTTCCAATCCTATAACATGAAGCCGGCTCTTTCCCGCAAAGGAAAGAGCCGGCTTTTTTTGTTTTTCCACGCAATCTGAATAGTCAGCAGCCAATTATCTGTCTGAATATTTGCATATCTCAAACCTTATGATTACTTTTGCGATACGAGTGGAAAACCGCTTTGAAAAGATGAGTCCGCAGAGATGACGAAAAATTCTCTAGAGAATTTTTGCTCAGAAAGGCGAGATGAGCCGATAAAAATGCCGTTTTGACGAAAAATTTTCTAGAGAATTTTTTAGACCACAATAGCACTCTGATGATCAGTGAGTTACGCTTCACCTATCAGAAAAGCTTCCGCTCACTCAGACACGGATTCGCTCACAACAGCAGCAAAGCCCGAAGGAGAGAAGCAAACGTAAAACAAATTTACCGAATATTGAATCTATGGAATACAAGATTGTCAAAGAGACACATCCTACGCTCAAGAACTACGGCAAATACAAGGCCGTAGCCATGCACTACAAGACCATCACACCCGAGGAGATCGCCGACGAAATCGAGCGAAACTGCTCGGCAAAGAAGTCCGACGTGGACTTGGTGATGGCTGAGTTCACCGACACACTGGTGCGACACCTCAAAGATGGCGACCGCGTGCGCATCCCGGGACTGGGACTGGCCAAACTGGAAATCGACAGCGAAAAAGTTGTCAGTCCGCAGGCCTTCCGCTCCACACAACACATCCATGGTGTGAAGCTCCATCTGCTGCCCGAGAGCAAACAGGGTATGCAGGAACTCTATAAGGACATCAAATACACAAGAGCAAAGACAAAATAAAAACTAACAATCAACAATACAGCATGGACGAAAAAGAAAAAGAGGCAGTGCAACTGCCTGACAATGCATTTCGAGAATTGAAACAGGGCGAGGAGTACACGCCCATCATGCGTCCCGACCACACCTATCCCGAGGTCAACGCGTGGTCAGTGACATGGGGTCTGATCATGGCCGTGGTGTTCTCGGCCGCCGCCGCTTACTTAGGCTTGAAAGTGGGACAGGTCTTCGAGGCCGCCATTCCGATTGCCATCATCGCCGTGGGCGTGTCGACAGCAACGCATCGCAGCAAGGCACTCGGTGAGAACGTGATCATCCAGAGCATCGGCGCCTGCTCAGGTGCTGTGGTGGCCGGTGCTATCTTCACCTTACCCGCCATCTATATCCTTCAGGCTAAATACCCTGAGATGACGGTGTCGTTCCTTCACATGTTCCTGGCCTCAGCTTTGGGCGGTGTGTTGGGCATTCTTTTCCTCATCCCCTTCCGCAAATACTTTGTCAGCGACATGCATGGCAAGTATCCTTTCCCGGAGGCTACTGCCACGACGCAAGTACTCGTCAGCGGTGCCAAGGGCGGCAGTCAGGCCAAGCCACTGCTCATCGCCGGCATCGTGGGCGGACTCTACGACTTCATCGTGGCCAGCTTTGGCTGGTGGAACGAGAACTTCACGAGCCGCTTCATCGGCTGGGGAAAGGTGCTCGCCGACAAGGCAAAGCTCGTCTTCAAGGTGAACACAGGTGCCGCCGTGCTCGGCTTGGGATATATCGTCGGACTGAAATATGCGCTCTACATCTGCCTGGGCTCTCTCGCCGTGTGGTGGCTGATCGTGCCGGGCATGTCGCTCGCTTTCCACGATCAAGTGCTGAACATGTGGGATCCGACCATTACGGCTACCGTGGGCAGCATGAGTCCAGAGGACATCTTCAAGGCTTACGCCCGCAGCATCGGCATCGGTGGCATCGCCATGGCCGGCATCATCGGCATCGTCAAGAGCTGGGGAATCATCAAAGGTGCTGTTGGTCTCGCTGCCAAAGAGATGAAGGGCAAGGGCGACACCACGGCGGCCGTGAAGCGCACGCAGCGCGACATCTCGTTCAAGATCATCGCCATTGGCAGCATCGCCGTCATCGCCATCACGTTCCTCTTCTTCTGGTTGGGTGTGATGCACGGCAATCTGCTCTTTGCCGTCGTGGGCATCCTGCTCGTCGCCATCATCGCTTTCCTCTTCACCACGGTGGCAGCCAACGCCATCGCCATTGTGGGCAGTAACCCGGTGAGCGGTATGACACTGATGACGCTGATCCTTGCCAGCGTGGTGATGGTGGCCGTGGGACTGCGTGGTCCCGGTGGCATGCTCGCCGCACTCGTCATGGGTGGTGTGGTCTGCACGGCGCTGAGCATGGCCGGCAGCTTCATCACCGACTTGAAGATCGGTTACTGGCTGGGCACCACACCGAGCAAGCAGGAGACTTGGAAGTTTCTTGGCACCCTCGTCAGCGCAGCTACGGTGGTCGGCGTGATGATCGTGCTCAACAAGACTTATGGCTTTGCCAGTGGCAAGCTCGCCGCTCCACAGGCCAACGCCATGGCTGCCGTCATCGACCCGCTGATGAACGGAGTCGGTGCTCCTTGGGTGCTCTACGGTATCGGAGCGGTCATCGCCATCGTCCTTGATCGTCTTCATATCCCGGCTCTCGCCGTGGCTCTGGGCATGTTCATCCCATTGGAACTCAACGTTCCGCTCGTCGTGGGTGGTGCCATCAACTGGTTTGTCACTACTCGCTCGAAGGATGCAGCCGTGAACAAGGCTCGTGGCGAGAAAGGTACGCTCATAGCCAGTGGTTTCATCGCCGGTGGCGCACTCATGGGCGTGGTCAGCGCACTGATGAAGTTCGGTGGCATCGAGTGCTCCATTGCCGACACTTGGTGGACCAATCCGCTCTCCGAAGTCTGCTCACTGGTGGCCTACATCTGTCTGATCACTTATTTCATCAAGGCGACGAAGTAAGAAGACCTTATAACGAAAGAAGTCACACAGGACAGAAAGAACAATTAAATGGCTAAGCTATGACAAGGAAACAAATGATCAAATTGTTCGGTGAGAAGAACATTCGCACCGTATGGGACGACAAGGAAGAGAAGTGGTACTTCTCTATCGTGGACGTGGTCAGTGTATTGACAGACAGTAAAGATCCCACCGCTTATTGGCGGAAGTTGAAACAACGCCTAAAAGAGGAAGGAAATGAAACCGTGACAAATTGTCACGGGTTGAAATTGAAAGCAGCCGACGGCAAGATGCGCATGACCGATGTGGCCGATCAAGAGCAGCTGTTCCGCCTCATCCAGTCCATCCCTTCTCCCAAGGCTGAGCCTTTCAAGCAGTGGATGGCGCAGGTGGCCAGCACGCGTGTCGACCAGATGCAAGACCCGGAACTTGACATCCAGCAGGCCATTGCAGATTACAAGCGTCTTGGCTACTCCGATAATTGGATTAATCAGCGCATCAAGTCGATAGAGGTGCGCAAGGAGCTCACCGACGAATGGAAGCGAACAGGAGTAAAGGAAGGACTGGAATACGCTTCCCTCACAGATATCATCACCAAGGAGTGGAGTGGCATGACCACGAAGCAGTACAAGCAACACAAAGGCTTGAAGAAAGAGAACCTCCGCGACAATATGACGAATCTTGAGATGGCCTTCAATATCCTTGCAGAGGCTTCAGCTACCGAGCTCTCCAAACAACGCGATCCCCAAGGCTACAGCCAACAGAAAGGCGTGGCGAAGGATGGTGGAAGCGTGGCGAAGGTGGCGAGGGAGAAACTGGAATCGCAACTCGGCCACACAATCATCTCCAGCGCAAAGGCAAGCGACTATCTGCCACCCGTTAAAGACGCTGATGCAAAGGAGCTTCCGGATGACGGATCACCGCAATAGCACATATTCTACATACGCAAGCCATTAACTGATTATCGGAGTCACACAGACTTGTGTCACACAACATTGTGTGACACAAACTTGTGTGACTCGTTTTTTATTCGTATCTTTGCATCGTCAACCCACTAAAATGGAAAGAGATGGAAAAGAAAAGCTTTGTTTACGGTGTGCCCGTCAGCGGATATAATTTCACGGGACGCGAGGAAGAGACACACAGACTGTTGGCAGACTTCCAAGGCGGTATCAACGTCATACTGATGTCGCCCCGTCGCTTGGGCAAGACTTCGTTGGTGAAACATACCCTACAGCAGGTGGACAGCGAACAGATCCTGGTGGTCTACGTCGATATCTTTGGCTGCAAGAGTGAATATGAGATCTACAACAAGCTGGCTTCCGCCATCCTTCAGCAGACGGCCAGCCAACGTCAGCTATGGCTGGAAGAGGCCAAAGACTTTATCTATCGGCTGTCACCGAAAATATCCATCTCTCCCGACCCGTACTCTGAATACAGTGTCTCATTGGGCATCACGCCGAAGACGCATACGCCGGAAGAGATCCTAAGTCTGCCTGAGAAGATAGCGGAGAGAAAGGGCAAGCGCTTGCTGGTATGCATCGACGAATTTCAGCAGGTCGGCGAGTTGTCTGACTCTACACAGATCCAGGCAAGAATGCGTGGCGTATGGCAGCACCAGCAACAGGTGTCGTACTGCCTCTTCGGCAGCAAGCATCATCTTATGGGCAGCATCTTTCTCAACAAGAGCATGCCTTTCTATCAGTTCGGTGACCTCATCGCCTTGAAGAAAATCAGTGTGGATGATTGGGCAAACTATATCTGCCAGCACTTTGCCGACGGCCACCGCACGATCAGCAAAGACCAGGCGGCACGCATTGCCACGTTGGTAGACTGCTATTCGGCCTATGTGCAACAGTTGGCTTGGATCATCTACTCCCAAACCAAAGAGGGCTGTGTCATCACCGACAAGCAGATTGTCAGCGGCTTCAACGACCTGTTGGCTATCAACGACGTGCTGTTTATCCAAGCTGTGGAACCACTGACAGAATATCAGATGAACTTTCTGCGCGCCATTGCCTCAGGTGTCAACAAGGACTTTACCTTGGAGGACATTCGTCAACAATACCATCTTGGCAGCTACTCCAACATTCCTCGACTGAAGACCGCCCTCATCAATGCCGACCTCATCGACTCTTCGCCACAGACGGGAATTACCATCACCGATCCCGTCTTTGAGCAGTGGATCAGAAGAAAGATGATGTAAGCATCTTGACGATTACTCCATCATCCCCTTCACGCTATCGAGGAAGCGGGTAAGACGCTGGGGCTTGATGCCATAAGCTGTCAACTTAGCGCTGCTGTAAGAGATGAACAGACGGCGCTTGGCACGCGACATGGCAACATAGAGCTTGCGGGCATCCTCGTCGTTGAGCTGTTGGTTGTCGCCATTGTAGTAATTAGGAATGCGACCATCAACGGCGTCGAAGACGATAACATTATCAAACTCCAAACCTTTGGCCTTGTGGATGGTAGAGACAAAGACATGCTCCTGGATCGTGGAGGAGCCGCAGAGGTCAGCTTCCTTGAAAGTGTTGAGTTCCATGACATGTCGGTCCAACTGCTCTTTGAGCGAGCGTTCCTGCTCCACATCAATGATGTCATAGGCAAGAAAACGAAGGATGACGGGCAGTTTTTTCACTTGTTTCATCCATCCATTCTTCACTGCATAATCACTGAAAAGCTGAAGCTCTGCCACCAAAGCAGGATCTTCTGTGGGCTGCCGACGCTGATAGAGTCGTTGCAGAGCTTCTGAATAGAACGACGCATAGTGGTCGCGCAAGAGTTTTATCTGTGCGGCAACGCCCTTACGCGAGAGAAATTCCTGCTGCTGGGGCACCACCTCCTGGGCTTTCTCATAACAGTAATTGACCAACGACACAGTAGCAAAGACGTCATCGTCGGCAAGGTGGGAGTTCTGTCCCTCAAGATGAAGTTCCTGCAAGAGCAGTTTTAACTTGAATGCTTTCAGATCGGGACGCAACAAACGGATGAGCCGCAGAGAGTCGAAGCAGACGGGCTGCCGCTCCGCCCAGTTGACCTCAGACAGATAGCGCTCCACATTGCACTGCATGATATGATAGTCGTAATCGGCATTATGTCCCAACAGCACACTGCCGTGGGCAAAGTCGAGAAACATCCTTAAAGCCTCGGCATGACTATGGAGCTGCTGATGCTTGCGCTCCTCGATGATCGGGTTGACGATGTCGCCAAGCATGGACGGTATCTCGCGATCTGTCTCAACATACACCGAGAAGGTATCCACCACTCTACCCTGCCGAATGCGTTCCGCTGCAATCTGCACCACATCATCCTCAAAGACATTCAGTCCAGTAGTCTCCGTGTCGAAGACCACGATGTCTTCTTGCTGATAAGTCTCCACGAAGCGTTGCAACATTGTCTTGTCGCCCATGAGCAGCTCCGCCGGTGAGACGGCCCGCTCCTTGAGCTGGTGCATCAGCCTACGGGCTGAAGCATGAGTGGCGCAGACCTGCAAGCCCTTGAACAACCGTGCCCAAGCCAAAAACTGCTGGTCATTGTCCAGCACGGTGAGATGAGCCAACAGCAGCTTCACCTCATCAGAAGCAAAGAGGTCACTGCCCGAGACCTTGAAATGGCGGATGTCCTGAGCAGAAAGTGCGCGGCTCATGGCGTCGGCGTCGCGGTTGGCATTGACAATCACGGCAACCGTCTCGTCGGGATGGGCTTGCCGCAACTGTTCAACGAGATGGGCAATGTCGTTGAACTCGCTGTCTACGTCGTCACTGGCCAAGATGGCGAGACGGCCGTTGGCCTTATCGTCACCGTCTGCTGTCTGCGGCAAGAGCTCCGGATCGGTATGCAGTTCATCCACAGCATAGCGGTTGAGAAGGTCGAGGAGATATTTCGGAGAACGGTGGTTCTGCCCGAGATAATGGATGTTGCCCTTGCAACGCTCCTTGAGCAGTCCCAACGTGGAGAGCTTGGCACCCATAAACGAGAAGATTGCCTGCTGCTCATCGCCAAGATAGATGACGCAGCCCTCACCGGACTGAGACCGCGATTCAGGCCCAGAGCTTGCCACAGCAAGGGAAGCCATGGCAAGCTCGTCGATGATAGCAAGCTGCAAAGGATTGAGATCCTGCACCTCGTCGACTTGTATCCACGGATAGCGCTTATAGTCTGTATTGTCGTGGAGCGCAAGATAAGTGAGAAGCAAGAGATCCTCGAAGTCGAGGAGCAGGTTCTGTCGCTTATAGGCCTGATAGGCATGGGCATAGCGCAGAAATTGTAAGGTCCGTTGGGCAGAGAGACGCAGCACAGCGTCGAAATCGGGCTGGAGCACAGCATCACGGTAGAACTCATTATGATGATAGATGTCGAGCAGCGCCTCGCGAGTGAACTCTCTGTGCTGCATCTTGCAGATAGCCCGCAAAGCAGTAATGTCCTCCTTGGTCAGGCAGTCGGGATGCTGCCGGAGAGCTTTGGGCAGTCCATGCTCAATCTCATACATCAGATGGGAGATGAACACCACACGGTTGTAGTCGCTGCGCCGCTGGTAATTGCCCATGACTTTATCCTCATCCTCATTGAGATAAGTGGCGAGGATGCTCACCGCCGTGTCGTCGTCGATGACAGAAGTCTCACCGGGCACCACGGCATTCTCAAAGAGGAAACGGGCACAGAAGCGATGGACATTGCCCACAAACACCTGCGTCGTGCCAGGGTCACCGAGATAGGAGCTGATACGCTCGCGCATACCACGGGCAGCCCTATTGGTAAACGTCAGACAGAGCATATCACTGTAGGCCACTCCCCCGGCATGAGCCTTACGGATGCGCTCGGCAAGAATCTGTGTCTTGCCGCATCCCGGCGGTGCCAGAACGAGGTGGCGGCCATGTTGCAGGCCGATGATTTCCTGTTGGTCTTGATCAGGTGTCCATGTCTTCTCCTTGCTTTCCATCGTAAGTGCTTTTAGTTATTACCTGCAAACTTACGAAAAAAAACTGATACTGCCAAGCTACATCTTCACATTTCCCGTACGTTTGAGCACGCCCCAGGACTGCAACTCGCCCTTGATGGCCTTGAGATAGCTCTTGAAAAGCACGTAGTACATGATCCAACGATAGAAGAAGCGCTGGGGGATGATCCACAGCAGTACCCACAACCGCTCGTGCTCGAAGAGATAAGCCATGATGCTCACGCTCGCGTCGACGGCAAGGAAGAGTAGATAGTAGAGGAAGATCTGCAGGGCATTGCCCGAGAACAGTCCGATGAACATCAGCACGTCGGCCAGCGGCGAGAACGTCGGGATGATATATTGGAAGACGAGCATGTTGGGCATGGCCCACAGCCCGAAGCCCTTCTTCTTGGCATTGAAGAGCGAGGAACGGTGTTTCCAGAAGGTCTGCATCACGCCGAAGCACCAACGCACGCGCTGCTTGACAAACTGCCGCACGTTTTCCGGTGCCTCTGTCATGGCCACGGCATAGTTCTCGTTCTCGATGATATAACCGGCTTCGTTGATGCGCATCGTCAGGTCGCAGTCCTCAGCCAGTGTGTCGGTGGTCAGTCCGCCGGCGCGCTCGATGGCTTCCTTGCGGAAAGCACCAATAGCGCCGGGCACCACGGTGATGGCATTGATATAGGAGTAGGCCATGCGGTCGAAGTTCTGACTGGTGGTGTATTCGATGGCCTGCCAGCGCGTGAGCATGTTGCGCTGGTTGCCGACCTTTACGTTTCCGGCCACGGCACCGATGCGGTGGTCCTTGTCGAGCAGGAAGTGCTGCATGAGCTTGCCAACAGCATCAGGGCGCAACTGGGTATCGGCATCGATGCACACGACATATTCCGAATCGGTATGGGCAATACCGTAGTTCAGAGCCGAAGCCTTGCCACCATTGGGCTTGCCGAGGATGCACACCTTGTCGTTGCCGTCGAAAGCCTGATGGATGCGCTCCAACGTCCGGTCCTTACTGCCATCATCAACGAAATAGATGTCGAAGGAAGGATAGTCCTCATGGAGCAGTGTCTCCACGGTGCGCACGCAGTTGACCTCCTCGTTGTAGGCGGGTACGATGATTGACACATGGGGCGCGTTGGCCTTGGTCAG
>CAMCBZ010000069.1 GCA_945873145.1 uncultured Prevotella sp. | reverse complement strand
TAAGAAAAGCGAGTCTTAGAAGGTTATCGCTACAAATTAATTGAAAACTCAGAATACTATCTTTGCGAATAATTTCGTAACGAAGAATTTCGCAAATGAATACGCGTCTGTTGAGAAAGTCCGTGGCTGGTCCGGAAAAATAACAATATTCGTCGTTATGGATGCTCATATTCTAATAGAAAAGTTGTATCTTTGAAGCAAAGTTGACGAGGAAAGGTAAGATTATGGCAACCAATTCTTCGTAACCAGCATCACCAGCTTCATGCAGGAAACCAAATGGGCTGTTAGATGAAATATTGGGTAAGTTCAATCAAACTTAATTGTAAGGATGAAAGACAATCGCAACATATCAAATGGCAATCTAAAGGAGTTTGTTTATGAAATACGGGGAATCATCGACCAAGCTCGTAATCATGCAGCCCGGAGCGTAGACCAGGCCCGCGTGCTCATGTATTGGAATATCGGCAAGCGGATATTCGAGAAGGAGCAGCAAGGAAAGGAACGTGCCGATTATGGGGCTTTCCTTTTAGAGACCTTATCAAAGAATCTCGCACCGGTATATGGCAGTGGATTCTCGGTAAGGCAACTGGAGATTTGCCGCAAGTTTTATCGTACGTATCCAATTGCGAACACACTGTGTTCGCAATTGAACTGGTCGCAATACAAACTGCTTATTGCTATTCCGGATAAAGACAAGCGGGAATATTATCAGCTTGAAGCAGCCAATGAGGGCTGGTCTAAGCGCCAGTTGGAGCGTCAAATCAACTCCATGCTATATGAACGGTTGCTGATGAGCAATGACAAGGAGAAAGTGCTGGCTGTGGCACGGAAAGAGCGCACCCCCGAATCTCCATTGGAAATCATCAAAGACCCAATGGTCCTGGAGTTTCTCGGACTGGAGAGGAAACCAGCCTATTATGAGAAGGACTTGGAGAGCGCGCTCATCTCCCACATTGCTGATTTTCTTCTTGAACTGGGCAAGGGATTCTCCTTTGTCGCAAGGCAGAAGCGACTGCTGATAGAAGACGACGAATATTTTGCAGACCTTGTGTTCTACAATCGACTGTTGCGCTCCTTTGTTGTCATAGAGTTGAAAACGCACAAGCTGACCCACCAGGACTTAGGGCAACTGCAACTCTACGTCAACTATTACGACCGATATGAGAAGCAACCCGACGAGAATCCTACGATAGGGATACTCTTGTGTACGGACAAGAACGACACGGCTGTGCGGTTGGCGCTGCCTGAACATAATAAGACCATCCTTGCAAGTAAGTACCAGTTATACCTTCCTACGTCCGACCAACTCATCGAACAGATTAATCAGGTGAAGAAGCTGGCAAGCAACAACCTTCACAAACTGTAGCGTCCTTAAAGAGCACTCGACTATCAATGTATCATTGAATGTGCCTATTGCTATTTGTATCGCGTGGCGACCGTTCTATGATTGTGTGCCGGTCGTCACACGATATTATTTGGTGCGACGCAACTGGGATATAGCAAACAGATACCCCTAAGAAGAACCGAAAGAAACTGAGCGTGCAGCCCACGGTGCAGTTGTCTTCTATCGTCCTCTCATGATCTCAGCGGCTTTGTCTCTCTCTGAAGAGAAATCAAATACCTGGTATATATCGACTGCGTTTTGCGGATCTATGATGCGGTGGGCCATCATGCCCAGTGCCTTGAACTTGGCATCACTGAATGAGAACAGCTTGAGCAAACCGGCCACCTGACTGCAACTGAACCAACAGCCAAGGCATGCTACTTGGATAAGGTCAAAGCGATTGTTGTCAAAACTTGCGTCCCTCACCTTATTATATAATATTGTGAACGACTCGTCGTCGAGACTGTAATAGCCGGGAACCGGCACTGGCACAGCCGGACCGGCACCAGGGCGACGCCCATAACCCACGGGGGTATTGGACTGGTAATCGATAGTAGAGGACTGGCAGGCCCTCACCCGATTGTCCCTGTTGAAATACACTACGATGTGATAGGTGTAGTTACTCATGAGCGGACTTTTAAAATACTCCCAAGTCTCACCACTCTCATCAAAACTGATGTTGTCTGGTTGACCCAAGATGCTCGTCACCTGTTGCTTGGTCATGTCGCGCTCCACGTGGGACTTTTTTGCCATCATACTTAAACTGCCAATCAGCAGCATCAGGCAAACAAGAAAGAAATGTTTGGCTAATCTGTACTTCATATTTGTTGTTTTTATATTGTTCTACGACAAAGATAACTATCTGTATGGGAAATGACCGTAGGCTTTCCCCTATCCGTCCTTAGGGAAAGACCTACAAGTAGTAAAAGGGGAACCATGCGGACTCCGCGGAACCCAAAGCGGACAAGACCACAGACATATGGGCACTGCCCAACAAATGAGTTAGCTCCCGTCATCAGCGCACCTGGTTATCCCTCCTGACTTCCTTCTGGTATCATCTGCTTTCTTGGCATCTGTCGCTCTTGCAACCACTCAACCACTGGGAGATGATGGACACCGATGACGGTAAGCCCGTCAAATACGGACTGCAACTTGCAACCACTCAACCACTGGAAGAAGATGGACAGAGCGGGTACAAGGAAGAGCAGAATGAAACGGGAAAAGCACACTGAAGCGCTTTTGCAGTACAAAGATAAAACAAATATCTTGTATAAGCAAGTGTTTCGGATCTTATAACTGCAACTCTGGGTGCAATTGCACGCGTTTTTGCAGTTGGTCTCGTGCACAGAAAAATGTGATCAGATTAAATGCCATGACCTTTAAGACCCTATTGAACGTCAAACTGGAAGGAAGCTGTGTAGCAAACACGATGGATAAAAAAATCCCACGCAACCACAACGGTTGCGTGGGATTTCTATTTGTATTTATTGATTATATTACTTCACCTCCTCGAAATGCCTTGATAAATAAGTAAATACATCTGCGTCTGCATGTTGCTAATGTGTTGCAAATTCTGAAATAAGCATCCATAAGCAAACATATACTCAACGTTGGCAAAGGTAGGAAAAATGAAGGAAATGGCAAAACAAAATCCAACATTTTTGCTATTGGGGTACATCGTTTTTACAAGGCTGATAGCGATGCTAACAACATATTTTCTTGTATTGCCTTGTATTCTTAGCGATAAATATATTACCTTTGCAAACAATGGTTTACGAAAACCCATGAAGCGATGAAGCAGATCGACCTGAACAACGAAATCGTCATCTACCAGAGCGAGGATGGCAAGACCCAACTTGATGTCAAGCTGGAAGGAGAGACCGTGTGGCTGAATACAAAACAGATGGCTGTGCTTTTCGATAAAGAAGAGTCCAATATTCGCCGACACATAACCAATGTGTTTAAGGAAGGAGAACTCGACAGGGAGAATAACGTGCATTTTTTGCACGTTAATGGAGTTAAGAAGCCTGTGCCCTATTACACGCTTGACGTTATAATATCGGTAGGGTATCGCGTGCATAGCCAAAGGGGTGTCCGCTTCCGCCAATGGGCAAACAGCGTGCTGAAGCAATACCTCATCAAAGGCTATGCCGTGAACGAGCGTATACGCAAGCAGCTGATTTCAGAGCTCCGACAACTGGTGCAGGTGCTTGGACGTACCCTGCAGCAACAGCCGGTGCCGACGACCGACGAGAGCAATGCACTTCTGGGGAGAAAGAGGCAAGCAGGAGAGGATTGAGAGATGGGTAACACGCTCTCATATTAGGAATAACTACAAACAAATTAGACAAAGCGGCAAATATCCTAAGAACAATTCTCAGAATATTTACCTGCCATAACTTTTGTAAAACTTTCCAATGGAGTCTAGTAAGTCTCCACATCTTCCAACAGACTAACCAACTTTACAATTGGCTGGCCTTCTATTAAGAACTGCTCCAAAGCAGCATTTCCATTATCAAAACGTTGGTATTCTTTTGTGAAACTTTCGTCTGTGAGCGCAACATACTCTGGGTCTGACATGAAGTAATAACGCTTGCCCTTATAAGAGAAAGCCATATCATAGCCCAAGACGGCGAAATCGTAGAAGAGTACCTCCTCATTTCCTGTTCTGTAACCATCATACTTGCTCCCATTTGTCTTGAAGTCTGGAGGATACTTGGCATTGAACCAACGGCCCGCCAGATCTTTTCTAATATAATCATTCTTTGCCATATTATCTTTAGGGTCTTTACGAGCCTTATAGTTCAATAAAGACCGGCATCCCTTTTATACTCCCGCCCCTAACCTGCAAGATGCTATTTATCAGGTGACTTTCAGACAACAGTTTCAAGTCTTTCTCTACAGGTCTTATACTGAACACCATGTAGCTTTTGCGCAAAGGATTGGGATAGCCTTCCTGTCTCATTTCCTCTTTGCTCAATTCTTGGTGCCCCTCGATAGTGAAAGCCTTGATGTCATCCGTGTTCTTAGGGTCGTAAAGAAGCAAGTAAGCCGTTTTGTCAAAGAGAGCCTTCTTGTCGGCTACCGATCCTTTGGCCTTGCCCATTCTTACGTTATAAAGGTTGTGAGAGAGTATCCACTGGAGATGCTTCTTGTCTTTCGGACATCCCACCAGCACAGTCTTTCCCTCGAAGAAGTTTGAGACCCGATGGTCAAACTCATTCCAATTATAGCAGACAAAATCTTCAGCGGCAAGGTCACCAGCCTCCTCCATGTCAAGATTTGCGTACAGCTTGCTCGCCTCATCAGTGCCTGGCATCGATGCTGTCGTATGGTCTTCAAGGGCATTGTTGGTGGACATCTCGTTCTCCTTGAAGTTCTCCACCTGTCCCATCACCTCTCTGAACACTTCCGGGGTATATTGTGGTGGATAACCATTCTTGACAAGGCAGATTTTGATGTCGAGCTTTAACTGATCGCGCACCCGCTGGTTATTGAGCCAATCGGCGAAAGACGATTTGGTATCGATAATCTTACGAATCTGCGCGGCAAGGCTCTTGCACTTGGCATTGACCACGATACCATTCTGTTGCTTGTCCTCACCATAGACAAAATTATACTTATCCCTCAGATGGATAAGGATGTCGTAGAAAGCTTTCTCCTCAAAAGTAAGGTCGAGTTTGCGGAAGCTGTTTCTGTCTGCCTGCAACGCTTTGAGTATAGAGAGGGCCTGTTCGGTGGCACTGCTGATGATGCTTTCGGCTGTTGCCTCCTGGGTGGCACCGGCCTCCTGCTCGGAGAGAAACCGGCGACGGCTATGATATTCCTGAATGGTGGCCTCCAACAAGTCTTGGTATTTGTGTGAGGCCACCCCGTTGGTTCTGCCATATTCGGTAATCTGCTTGCGCAGCAGTTTGACGAGCAGTTCGAGCTTGGTTGCCGGCATTTTCACATCCGACAGCCGCTCCACAAACTCCGGGCCGAAGATGTCAATTTGCTCGCCATCTTCCAGCACGTTCTCGATATGATTGTAGCGCAGAGCCTCTTCCACCATCTTGGACACACGGCGGTTCATAGTGTCGGTATCGGGAGCGTCAGTGCCATTCATCTTATACACCATACCGGCAATGGCCATGAAGCATTGGGCCAGTGCCGACTCTTCCTCACCCAACTCACCCGACGGTTGGCAAATGTCGTATGCCTTCCGCATGCGCTTTGTCTCCTTGAGGAAATAGGTTTTGAAGCTCACCTTGCGGTTCTTCTTGCCGTCGTTGCTCACGGTGTTGAGCGTCCGTGAGGCTGCGAACACAAACTCTGCCGCACGGGCCAGTAGTTCGTATCTCTTGGCGGGTGGGGTGTCGGTACGAAGAAACGGCGAGAGGTCGTAGCCCTTGAACTGGTTGCGCAGAATGGCCAGGTGCTCGCGGAAGATGCCGGTGGCCTGCTCCACGTCGTCCTCGGTGGGTGCCAGACTGCTGTCTCCGCTGCTGTATATCTTCATGGCTTCCATCATTTGGTCGTGTATGCCGATGTAGTCCACTATCAGTCCATATTCCTTACCCGGATACTTGCGGTTTACCCGGCTGATAGTCTGTATGAGCCCGTGTTTCTGCAGCGGCTTGTCATTGTACAGATAGGTGAGGCTCTCCACGTCGAAGCCGGTAATCCACATATCCACCACGATGACGAGGCGGAAGTTGGAGTGCGGCTGCTTGAAAGCTGCGTCGAGGGCATCCGAGCGCTTGTCATTTTTCACGCCGCCAAGATATTCGTACATCTCCTTGGGGTCGTTGCTACCCACGCTGGCCACCATGGCGATGGTGGGCATGGGCCTTAGCTTTTTCAATTCTTCCGCGGAAACGACGGCATCCTCAGGAGCCTTCCTCTCGACGAACCATTCGGGATAGTGCTCCTTGAACTTCATGAGCAGGTCGTAGGCTATCTGCCTGTTGGCACATACAATCATAGCCTTCTGCACGCGCTCCGGGTCGTTGGCCACGGATGCCGTGTAGTGGTCGTGGATGTCGATGGCGAGGCGGTCCAGACGCCCGGGCTCGCCGAGTATCACCTCCAGCGAACTCATGGCCTTCTTGCTGCGCTCCACGTCTTCAGGGGTGGAGCCTTCGTCGGCACACTTGGCATAGTAGGCCTCTATCTCCTTCACCTTGTCGTCGTTGAGCAGTACCTTGGCGATGCGTGGACAGTACTTAATGGGCACGGTGATGCCGTCGGCCACCGACTGGTCCATGGTGTAACGGTCTATCTCCTCGCCGAACGTCTGGTAAGTCTCGGCGATAGGCGTGCCGGTAAAGCCTACGAAGGTGGCATGGGGCAGGGCCTCGCGCAGTACCGTGGCATAGGGTCGCGACAGCATGGCTTTCATGTTGTCGGTGGCGTTGCCGCTGAACTGTATGCGGCGCGAGCCTTCTATCTGTGTGCGGTGCGCCTCGTCGCTGAAGCAGATGATGTTGGAGCGGTTGTTGATGAGTCCGATAGGGTCATTAGCACGGTCGCAAAATTTCTGTATGGTGCAGATATAGAAACCGCCGCTCTGCCTTGCACGCAGCTCCTGCCGGAGGGCATTGCGGTCGGCCACAGTCGTCACCTCGCCCAACCCAAGATACTCGGTACTCTTGGTGAAGAGTTTGGCTCCCTGCTTCTGCAGGTCATCGCGGTCTACAATCATGAGAATCGTGGGCGACCCCAGCTCCTCGCCACAGCGCATGGCGAGCTGACGGGCGAGAAATGCCATGGTGTAGGTCTTGCCACAACCCGTGGCACCAAAGTAGGTGCCACCTTTTCCATTCTGCTTGCGTACCGACTGCAAGATGCTCTCACGGAGCAATCGGGCAGCAAAGAACTGGGGATAGCGGCAGACAATCTCCACCTCGTCGTGGTCGTAATCACGGTCCTGGAAATAGACGTAGTCGCGGAATATCTCTAAGAAGCGTTCTGGGCGGAACACGCCGCGCACCATGGCGTCGAGCTCGTCAAAGGGCATCGTTGACACCTTGTCGCCATTCTCAACGCGCCGCCAGGCGTAGAAATGCTCATAGGGTGTACGGACCGTGCCCAACCGTGTCTTCACGCCGTCGCTGATGCAGGCCAGTGGACAGTAATGGAGCAAGGCGGGGATGTCGCGCCAGTATCTGATGTTGATTTGTTGCCAGGCATCCTCTATCGTAGCGTTGGCATCAGCGGGATTTTTCAGTTCAAAGACGCAGACGGGCAGACCGTTGACATAGAGCAGCACGTCGGGACGGCGTGTCTTGGTCTCGCCGTTGTTGACATATTCCACCGAGAACTGGTTGACCACACGGAAGATGTTGCTTTCCGGCCGCTCGAAGTCGATGAGCGGCACCATCATCGGCATGCCTTGGCGGGAGGTGAACTGCATGCCGTTGACCATCCAGCCGTACATCTTATGCAAGGCGGCGAAGTGCGACTCGCCGCCCACGAGCCTTACCTTGTCGGCGATGCTGAGGATGTCGTCGTTGTCAAGAGTCGGGCAGGCATCTTTCAAAAAGGTGAGCAGGTCGTCGGCATAGACCACTTCCCTCTGGCTGTCTCTCGGTATCTCTTCGCCGAAGATGTATTGCCAGCCCTCACCCTCCAAGAGCGAGATAAGTGCGCTCTCATAGTCGCTCTCAAAGAAGCGGCCGTTTACTGTAATGTATTTCGATTTGGCCATAATAACACGCTTATTTACATACCAGATATTAACGGTTTATCATCCAATAACCCGTCTTGTTCCCTCCTATGCGCTCTATCAGCATTGCGTTGCGAAGCGTGGCGATATGCTTGCGGACCATTCGGTCGCTGATGCCCAGCAACTTTCCCACATCGCCTGTCGTTGCGTGGGGATTTGCTTTGATTTGAAAATAGACATCCCAACAGGAATCGGAAATTTCCGGGTGTTGCATCCTCAACTTATTAGGAACTATTTTAGGAACTTTATTAGGAACACTTCCCATCAGTTTATCAGGCAGTGGCTCTCCTTGGTGGGCTTTCAGCGTCTTGTAGATTTCCTGCATCATAAAGTCGATGAATGGACCGGACTCTCCTGCCTTAGTACTTGCAGAGATAGCATCGTAGTAAGCCTGCTGGTTGGCATATACCATGTTTTCTACAGGCAGGTGTTCGAAAAGTGGATGAAGTTTGCCAAGAATGAGCGACTGCCATAGACGACCTGTTCGTCCGTTGCCATCAAGAAAAGGATGGATAAACTCAAACTCATAATGAAACACACATGAGCGTATGAGCAGATGGTCCTTTGAGTGCTTCAGCCAGTCAAAAAGGTCTGCCATCAACATGGGCACTCGGTCGGCAGGTGGAGCCAGATGAACTAAGCCTTTCTCACCGAATACCCCCACACCACTGCGGCGATAGCGTCCAGCGTCATCTATTAACGCGCGCATCATCATTCCATGTGCCTTCAGCAGGTCTTGTTCTTTAAAAGCATCCAACTGGGGATAAAGCTCATAGGTGGCAATGGCGTTTTTCACCTCCTGTATTTCCCTGATGGGCGCCACAACAACCTTTCCATCGATGATGTCGCGCACCTCGTCTTCAGTCAGTTTGTTGCCTTCAATGGCGAGAGAAGAGTGTATTGTCTTGACGCGATTAATCTTGCGGAGCCGAAGCCCGTCCTCTTGTTCCAAGCGGATAGCATAACGCTCTATCAGACCGGCAATATCAGCTATCAGATTAATAGCTTCGGCACTTACTGTAAATGGTGGTGTGTACATGTCTCCTTATTCTTTACTGGTTTCTAATGACCCTTTGATGAGCACGGGACACATTCGGTTGATTTGCGCCTTCAGCTCCTCGGCGATACGCTGGCGCTCCAAATAGCACTTGTGAATGTTGACAATCTCTCGCTGAACCGAAATGTCGGGTATGGGTATCTTTACCTCGTTCATGTCATCCATCGTAAACACTTCCCGCGCACTGCCCCAGGAATGGAAGCGTGCATAGCGGTCGAACTCGGGTCGGTTGAAGAACATGAAAAGGTACTCGGGAAGAAGCTTCTGCGTGTCTTTACTCCTAAATGTTGTATAGATGGATGACACCAATAATAATTTATCTTCTCTATTCAATGCAATAGCCATTTTATCTCCGCGACGAGAAGTGTCAGGCACATAAGCAAATGTATCTTTTGGGACTACCTTATATGAATTTGGCTTAACTCCAATCATATTTGCTTTTGTTTCTATGAAAGTTTTCTCTGTGGAAATACCCATCACAGCATCAATGCCAATTTCTCCATTGACATTTCTTTCGTCACATGGCTCTATGTATTCTTTTAGTTGCGCTATGGCAGCCGTTTTCTTTAACCTGTCCATATATCCGTCGCATACGGTTTTCAGTTCGTCCACCTTGCTTTGGTAAGCGGCAAGGTTGTCTTGCATGGCCAAATATACGGCAACGTATTTACGCTGAA
>CAMCBZ010000068.1 GCA_945873145.1 uncultured Prevotella sp. | reverse complement strand
CATAGTAACATAAGGACATATTTTAAAGACATAGTAACATAAGGACATATTTTAAAGACATAGTAACATAAGGACATATTTTAAGACATAAAGACATAAAGAACATATTGATCCTACTTAATGACGTGAAGACGCTGACCTTTTGCTACTCTACCTATCAGATATGTCAGATATGTTCTTATGTTATTATGTCTTAAACTCAAAATATGTTCTTATGTTACTCTGTCTTAAACTCACAAAATGTTCTTATGTTACTCTGTCTTTAAACCCAAAATCTGTTTCTTATGTTACTATGTCTTTAAAACTCTGTCTTTCATTTGTATTTGTCCTTTTGTCAGTTTCCTTTGTCAAAATCCGAACATCTTTTTGCTTATTCATTATTTTTGTGTTACTTTGCAACAAGAAATTAAATCACAGAGTTAAAGCATAGATGAAAGCGGTACTCACCATCACAGGTTCGGACAGCTGTGGCGGAGCAGGCATACAAGCCGACATCAAGGCGATCAGTCAGTTGGGTGGCTATGCCCTCACAGCTATTACGTCCATCACTGTTCAGAATACGTTGGGTATTCAGAACTATTACGACTTGCCCCCGGAGACAGTTCGTGGACAGGTGGAGGCTGTCATCAATGATGTGGAACCTAATGTGGTGAAGGTGGGACTGATTCGCACGCTTGCCACGCTCAACGTCATCGTCGATTTGTTGCAGAAGTATCGTCCTTCCTGCATCATCTATGATGCAGTCGTGCGCACGGCGCAGGGTGAGCAGTTGATCCCCGATGATGTCCACAACATGATCGTCCGGCGACTGCTGCCTCTGTGTACGGTAGTGATCATCGGCAAAGATCAGCATACCGACAAGCTGCCCGACGCTGTACATGCCATTGCGATCGACGACAATCCTCAGCACGGTTATGCCAATGGCTTTTCCTCGGCACTGGCGTGTTTCGTCAGCCAGGGACTCTCATTAGCGGACGCTGAGAGCAAGGCACGGGCATATGTCAATGCACAGTCGGCCACGGCCTCAGATGCTACGGGCCGCTGTGGCGAGCTCTATCGGCTCTTTCTCGATGCCATCGAGGAGCGAGGTGACGAGTATCACGACATCAACTACTATGCTGATCACCTCAACGTCAGTGCCCGCTACCTGGCGCAGGTCACCCACCGTGCTGTGGGACTGACGCCCAAGCAGATCGTTGACAAGGAGATGATACGCATTCTCCAGTCAGCACTGCTCTCGTCGACACAACCACTCCAGCAGTTGGCTTACGACCACGGCTTCTCTTCCCAGCAGCATTTCACCAAGTTCTTTAAGAAACAAACAGGACTGACGCCCAGCCAATACCGGGCGGAGATCAAGCGGAAAGCGGAAGAGAGATAAAACTCAGAGTTTAAGCATCGAATCAATCTCACACAGAGAGCACAGAGACACAGAGAACTACATCATCAATACTGCGACTTGGAATCTCAGCGTTCAACGTGGCTTTGCGTGAGGGAACAAGATATAGAACAGTTAGAAAACCAGGATAAGAAACGCAACTAAAAGAAAGAAACAATGGAAAACGACAGACAGACTTTGAACCGCAACTTGGCACAGATGCTCAAGGGCGGCGTGATCATGGACGTAACAACCCCTGAGCAGGCAAAGATCGCCGAAGAGGCCGGTGCCTGTGCCGTTATGGCTTTGGAGCGCATTCCGGCAGATATCCGTGCCGCAGGCGGTGTGGCTCGTATGAGCGATCCGAAGATGATCAAAGGCATTCAGGCTGCTGTAAGCATCCCCGTGATGGCTAAATGTCGTATCGGACACATTGCCGAGGCTCAAATCCTGCAGGCTATCGACATCGACTACATCGACGAGAGTGAGGTGCTTTCCCCCGCTGACGATGTCTATCACATTGATAAGACACAGTTCCGTGTGCCCTTTGTCTGTGGCGCCCGCAACCTGAGCGAGGCCCTGCGCCGTATTGCTGAGGGTGCGACGATGATCCGTACCAAAGGTGAGCCGGGTACCGGTGATGTGGTTCAGGCCGTGCACCACATGAGACTGATGCAGAGTCAGATCCGCGACCTCGTCGCCAAGCGTCCCGATGAGCTCTTCGAGGCTGCAAAGCAGTTGCAAGCTCCTTACGACTTGGTGAAATATGTCCATGACCACGGCAAGTTGCCAGTGGTGAACTTCGCTGCCGGTGGCGTGGCAACGCCAGCCGATGCTGCCCTGATGATGGAGTTGGGCGCAGAAGGCGTGTTCGTTGGCAGTGGCATCTTCAAGAGTGGCAACCCCCGCAAGCGCGCCGCCGCTATCGTCAAAGCTGTCACAAACTACAACGATCCTAAGGTGCTGGAAGAGATCAGCGAGGATCTCGGCGAGGCCATGGTGGGCATCAATGCCGAAGAGATACAGCTGTTGATGGCAGAGAGAGGTAAATAAGCGAGAGGAGACAGCGTCTATGAAAAAACGTATCGCTGTGTTGGCGCTGCAAGGTGCCTTCATTGAGCATGAGAAGATGTTGCAGGGGCTTGGTGCTGATGTCTTTGAGATCAGAGAGAAAGGCGATTGGCAACAGCCTAAAGACGGACTTGTCATCCCCGGTGGTGAGAGCACTGTGATGGCCAAACTGCTTGTGGAATTGGGCCTTCACGACGAGATTCGCAACGACATCGTAGCCGGTCTTCCTGTCTTCGGCACTTGTGCGGGTCTCATCCTCCTTTCGGAACATGTGCGCCAGCACGAAGGCGAGGAGGCCGAGCCGATGTCCGGTGCTTTGTCGACCATGGACATCACGACGTGCCGCAATGCTTACGGTCGTCAGTTAGGCAGCTTTGCCACAGAAGCCGACGTCGAAGGTGTGGGCAAGGTGCCGATGACGTTCATCCGTGCTCCGTTCATCGAGACGGTGGGACCCAAGGCGCATGCACTGGCAAGCGTCGACGGGCATGTCGTCGCGGCCCGTCAGGGCAATCAGCTCGTCACTGCTTTTCATCCCGAGCTCACCGACGACACCCGTGTGCACGAAGCGTTCCTGAAGATGATATAGAGATGATAGAAGCTATAGAGGCAATAGAGATTATAGAATCTATAGAAGCCATAGAATCCATAGAATCCATAGAATCATAGAGACTATGGAAACTATAGAAACTATAGAAGCTATAGTGACTATAGTGTCTATAGTTGCCGCGAAAGCCGAAAGGCTTTAATAAATAAAATACCCCAAAGCCGCTCAAATGCAGCTTTGGGGTATTGCTTTTCTCCCCCCTTGGGGGGAGTTAGAGGGGGGCATTACTCCTCGCTCCAGTCTTCCTGGCTCTTGCGAACATAAGACTTGTAGCGGAGCTTAGCCATCTTCTCGCACTCAGAGAAGAGCTCGTCAGCCTCAGCAGGATAAGCCTTAGCTACAGAAGAGTAGCGGACCTCACCGAGCAGGAACTCACGGAAGTCAGCCCAATTAGGCTCCTTGCTGTCGAGTGTGAACGGGTTCTTGCCCTGGTCAGCGAGCTCTGGGTTGAAGCGCCACAGATGCCAGTAACCGCAGTCAACGGCGAGCTTCTCCTCCATCTGGCTCTTGCCCATGCTTCTCTTGAGCTTCTTGGTGCCCTTGATACCGTGGTTGATACACGGAGCATAAGCGATGACGAGCGACGGGCCTGGATAAGCCTCAGCCTCACGGATAGCCTTCAGGCACTGAGCATTGTCGGCACCCATAGCCACCTGAGCGACGTAGACATAACCATAGGTTGTCTGCATCAGACCCAGATCCTTCTTGCGGACACGCTTGCCCTGAGCGGCGAACTGAGCGATGGCTCCCAGAGGAGTAGCCTTAGAGGACTGTCCACCTGTGTTGGAGTAAACCTCAGTATCGAGAACAAGGATGTTGACATCCTCACCGGTAGAGAGCACGTGGTCGAGACCGCCGTAGCCGATGTCGTAAGAAGCACCGTCACCACCGATGATCCACTGAGAACGCTTCACCAGATAGTGCTCCAGCGGCTGCAGTTCCTTGCAGAACGGGCAGCCAGCCTCAGCGCCTTTCTCGATCAGCGGCTTCAGCTCAGCGGCAGCAGCCTTAGATCCGTCGGCGTCGTTCTTCTGCTCGATCCACTTCTGAGCGGCAGCCTTGAAGTCATCAGGTGTGTGCTCGCCTTCC
Organism: uncultured Prevotella sp.; assembly: GCA_945873145.1. Classification (GTDB taxonomy): domain Bacteria; phylum Bacteroidota; class Bacteroidia; order Bacteroidales; family Bacteroidaceae; genus Prevotella. The sequence continues at coordinate 6,063 of CAMCBZ010000068.1, read as the reverse complement.
ATAGCCTGGTTGAGCAGTACGGTGATACGCTCTTTCATCTTCTTGTTGCCCAGTGCCATACCGAGACCGAACTCGCAGAAGTCCTCGAACAGAGAGTTGTCGAAGGCAGGACCCTGACCCTTCTCGTTCTTGCAATATGGAGTAGAAGGAATGGAAGCAGAGTAGATAGAAGAGCAGCCCGTAGCGTTGGCGATCATCTCACGGTCACCGAAGAGCTGAGAGATCAGCTTGACGTAAGGAGTCTCACCGCAGCCGGAGCAAGCACCGGAGAACTCGAACAGAGGCTGAGCGAACTGAGAGTTCTTCGGGCTCTGCTTGATGTCGACGAGGTCTTGCTTAGACTTCACGTTGTTGGTCAGGTAAGTCCAGTTCTCAGCTTCCTTCTTCATGTCGGGAGCATCGACGTTGAACGGAACCATCTTCAGAGCCTTCTCGATCTCGCCGGTTTCCTTGTTCTTCTTGCCCGGGCAGACATCAGCACAGTTACCGCAGCCTAAGCAGTCGAGAACGGAAGTCTCGATGCGGAACTTCATGCCCTTGAGTGTCTTAGGAGCCAGCATGTCAATGGTCTTGCCGTCGAAGCCTGCTGCTTCCTTCTCGTCGAGGACGAACGGACGGATACAAGCGTGAGGACAGCAGAACGAGCACTTGTTGCACTGGATACAGTTCTCAGGATTCCAGACAGGAACGAAAGCCTCGACACCACGCTTCTCCCAAGCTGCGGTACCGTTCTGCCATGTGCCGTCAACAGTGTCGTTGTTGACGAAGTCAGAAACCTTGAGCAGGTCACCAGCCTGAGCGTTGATAGGACGCACGAGGTTCTTGACGAATGCGGGAGCGTTGTCCTCCTTAGCCTCGTCATCAGCCAGGTTAGCCCATGCCGGGTCTACGGTCAGCTCTTTGTACTCACCGCCGCGATCGACAGCAGCGTAGTTCATATTCACGATGTCCTGACCCTTCTTGCCGTAAGACTTCACGATGAAGGCCTTCATCTGCTCGACAGCGAGGTCGGTAGGAATGACCTTGGTGATACGGAAGAATGCGGACTGCAGGATGGTGTTGGTGCGGTTGCCCAGACCAATCTCCTGACCGATCTTCGTAGCGTTGATGTAGTACACCTTGATGTGGTGCTTAGCGAAGTAGCGCTTTACCTTGTTAGGAATGAAGTTGACGAGCTCCTCACCGTCGAAGATGGTGTTGAGCAGGAACGTACCATTGTCGCGCAGACCACGTGTCACGTCGTACATGTGGAGGTAAGCCTGAACGTGGCAAGCCACGAAGTTAGGCGTGTTGACCTGATAAGCGCTGTGGATAGGCTCGTCGCCGAAACGCAGGTGAGAGCAGGTGAAGCCACCAGACTTCTTAGAGTCATAAGAGAAGTAAGCCTGGCAATATTTCTTGGTGTTGTTACCAATGATCTGAACAGAGTTCTTGTTGGCACCGACAGTACCGTCTGAGCCCAAGCCATAGAACTTAGCCTCGAAGAGAGAGTCACCGCCCATCGGGATCTCCTCGACCTCAGGCAGAGAGGTGAAGGTGACATCGTCGACGATACCGACAGTGAAGTGGTTCTTCGGCACGTTGAGCTCGAGGTTGTTGAACACAGAGATGATCTTGGCAGGAGTAGTATCGGAAGAACCGAGACCATAGCGACCGCCGACGATCAGCGGTTTGCGAGGATCGTCATAGAGCGCGCTCTTGACGTCGAGATACAGAGGCTCGCCCTCAGCTCCCGGCTCCTTGGTGCGGTCGAGCACGGCGATGCGCTTGACCGTGTCAGGGATAGCCTTGCGGATAGCCTCGACAGAGAACGGACGATAGAGGTGTACAGCCACCATACCAACCTTCTTGCCCTGCTTTGTCAGGTAGTCGATAGCCTCGCGGGCAGGCTCAGTAGCGGAACCCATCAGCACGATGATGTTCTCTGCATCGGGAGCACCATAGTAGTTGAACAGATGATACTCACGGCCTGTGATCTTGGAGATCTCGCCGAGGTATTTCTCAACGACCTCAGGCACTGCATCGTAGTACTTGTTGCTGGCCTCGCGGTGTGTGAAGAAAGTCTCAGGGTTCTCAGCGGTACCACGAGTGACAGGACGCTCAGGAGAGAGCGCACGGTCGCGGAAGCGCTTGATATACTCTGGGTTGACGAGCGGACGGATGTCCTCCATGTCCATAGCCTCGATCTTGTGATACTCGTGAGAGGTGCGGAAGCCATCGAAGAAATTGATGAACGGCACAGACGTCTCGAGAGTAGCGAGGTAAGGAACGGCAGTGAGGTCCATCACCTCCTGCACTGAACCTGAGCAGAACATGGCGAAGCCGGTCTGGCGGCAAGCCATCACATCCTGGTGATCACCGAAGATACACAGAGAGTGGCTGGCCAGTGTACGTGCAGAAACGTTGAACACGCAAGGCAGGAGCTCACCGGCAATCTTGTACATGTTTGGGATCATCAGCAGCAGACCCTGAGAAGCGGTGTAAGTGGATGTCAGCGCACCAGCCTGCAAAGAGCCGTGAAGTGCACCGGCAGCACCACCCTCAGACTCCATCTCCTGTACGGTGACGGTCTGACCAAACAGATTCTTACGACCCTTGGCAGCCCATTCGTCGATGTGCTCAGCCATAGGAGACGACGGTGTGATGGGGTAGATGGCAGCCACCTCAGTAAACATATAGCTTACATGAGCGGCAGCGGTATTACCATCACAAGTCATGAATTTCTTTTCTTTTGCCATTTTGTGAAAAAATAGATGATAAAAAGTTGATAATGTTTTTGCGTTATATTATAATAGGTGTCAGTAGAGCATACCCAGTAACCATAAAGGTATCTGGTCGCCGTGACCTATTTTCTGGTGGTATCGTGCGTAGATCGTTCCGCTGGCGTTGCGGCTTTTGTCAGCCACGAGCGCGTCGCAGACGCGAAAGCGCAGTTTGTTGTCCACGAGATAGCAGTGGTCCTTATCGCCCTGGTTGACGAGATGGTCTTTCCACAGTGTGTTGACGAAGAAGGTTTCCATGACTTCCTGCATGCTGCTGGTGATAGGGTAGATGGCATACATCAGGTTGGGATTGTGCATCATCACCTTCGAGGGCTTTTTGGGGAACTGCTGTCCGGGATTGTAGACAAGGTTGATCAGTCGGGCATCGGCAAGGTATTTGATATAGTTCATCACCGTGGCACGGCTGGTGTCGATCTCGTCGGCGAGTTTACTGATGTTCGGTGCCTGCGGACCATTGAGGGCCAGGAGATAGAAGAGCTTCTTGATCTTAGTGAGGTATTTCAGTTCTATCTGTTTGATGAGCAGGATGTCCACCTCTGTCATCATGTTCATGGTCTTGAGCAAATTCTCCATGAAGTTGCGGTTCTCAAGGAAGAAGGGGTAGAAGCCATGGTGGAGATAATCCATAAAGAAAGTCGTAGGATCCACTCTCTGCACGATGTCCTTGGCGATGGCTTCATGGTTGCTCACAATCTGATCCAGGGTCAATGGCACAAAGTGGGTATGCGCCTTGAGGTTGAGATATTCCCGGAAGGAGAAGCCACGGAGGTTGTAGCTCTTCACCAAGCCATTGAGTTCGGGGTTCTCCTCTTTGAGCCGCATGACGCTGGATCCGGTGAAAACGATTTTCAGTTGGGGATATTTGTCGTAGCACTCTCGCAACTCCCGGCTCCAGTTGGGCTGTTTAAACACCTGGTCGATGAGCAGCACCTGACCACCCTGTCCGACAAACTCACCGGCAAAGTCGGCGATGCCTCGCCCCTGGAAATAGAAGTTGTTCATGTTGACATACAGACATCTGTGGTCGTTGCTGCCGAAATGTTCCTTGGCGTATTGCAACAGGAATGTCGTCTTTCCCACGCCACGAGTGCCCTTAATGCCAATAAGGCGGTCGTTCCAGTCAATCTCGTCCATAAGGACGCGTCGTACTGGGGCGTTGGTGTGGTCCACCAGGTAGGCATGGGTGCGAAAGAAGGATTCCATAGATGTCTTTGATGTCTGTATTGGTTATACAGTGCAAAGATAATGATTAATTTTAATTTTGCAAACCATAGATAGCAAAAAGTTTTGTTTTTAGCAAATTTTGTATTATCAGACGGTGTTGACGGCAGATAGCGGAAAGTGTCATCATGAGCTGGCAATACCTAAAAATAATATGCGAAAGAACAAGTACAATCCCATACACTCGTCAGACTGTCATGTCTGTTGCGGAATAACGTCACCTGTGCACAAGTCGACACTCCGCACTACTGCACTGTCTTTGCTATTTCATTCTTGCTTTTTTGCTGTTGCAACGCTCGATTGTTTTCTTTAGCTTGTTGCAGAACAAGCATTCCTTTCCGGAGGTCAGCAATATTCCGAATTGTTGGTTTTTCTGACAAAAAAGTGGCCTTAAAATGGCGTTCTTTTCGAGCAAGTACCCACTTGGCGCTGATTTTTGAAATTTCAGAAGGTTTTCTGTAAGTTGTTGAAAGATAACAAGATATGATAGAAGTATTTGATTGCGTTTTCCGTGCGGCTACTAATACGTATTGTTTCGTCGGTTGCCATGTGGTCAGAAAGCCTTTCTGATACTGTCATCGCGCTTATCTGACCTGCTCACTACGCTTATCTGACCCGGTCATCACGCTTAGATGACAGTATCAGAAAGGCTTTCTGAGGGGTAGAGATCAGCTTTTTGGTTTTCTGATCATCGTTTTTTGCTCCTTAGCGCGTTGCCTTTTCTCTAGAATGAAAGGTTTTGTTGACAGAGTTTTGTAAATAATATTAGTGTGAAGACTTGTGTGAATTCTCCCTCGTAATTCTATTACCTACTTTGCAAAAGAGCTGTTTCTTTATTGAAAATATCACAAATAACAAAAAGAAAACCATGTATTTGCGCTAATATTTGTAACTTTGCATTTAATAAAATCAAAGAGGATAAGACATGATTCACATTTTCAACCCTGAACACGACATTGCTTTAGGAGCACATGTAGAGCAGTTTACCGCTCCTCATGCGGCCCGGCAGTTGCGCCACGACTTGGGTTTCTTGCCGATGATATGGGCCGAGGAAGCCGACAAAGTCATCGTGGAAGACGTAGAAGCGGCTAAGGAGGCTTTCCGGCATTTGGGGTTGAAGGCCAGGGGATCATGGCATAGTTGGAAAGAAATTGCTGACGTGCTGGATGTGCGTCAGCCCGAGGAAATCGCTCCGTGGGGCTGGGACCAGGCGCTCTTCCACCGTATGGTGAAGGCTGGTGTGTCGCCTGCGCTGCTGCCGATGCCCAACCGTATGGAGATTATCAGGCATATCAGCCATCGCCAATGGGCCGCGGAGCATGTGTTGCCCGCTATGCGCCTTCTGCCCGACACGGTGGGCGAGGCTACTGCGGTGACCAGTGTCAGTGGTTTAATGTCTTTGCTGCATGATCATGAGCGTGTCGTGGTGAAGGCACCTTGGAGCAGCAGTGGCAGGGGAATCAGGTATCTCGACGGAAGGGATAAGGCCTCGTATTGTATCCCGATGCGCAACTGGGCACGCAACGTTATCGACCGGCAAGGCTGTCTCATGCTGGAGCCCTATTATAATAAGGTGTTGGACTTCGCCATGGAGTTCATTTCAGACGGTCGCGGTACGGTGCGCTATTGCGGATTGTCGGTCTTCGACACACGCAGCGGTGCTTACACGGGTAGCATCCTCGACACGGAGGAAGATAAGGTTGCACGATTGACGACTTGGATCAGCACGGACCAGCTCACTATGATCAAGGAGCAGTTGACAATGGTGCTCAGCCGAGAGCTTGGCAACAGCTATCGTGGTCCGTTAGGCGTCGACATGATGGTGGTCAGTGTGGACAACAAGCTGATGGTGCATCCCTGCGTGGAGCTGAATCTCAGACGCACGATGGGACACGTGGCCTTGGCACTGACACGTCGCATCAAAGTATTGCCGAAGATCATGAGCATCGTGTACACGGATAAATATAGGTTGAAAGTGGGAGCCCCCCTCTAACTCCGGCCCCTCTCTAACTCCCCCCAAGGGGGGAGAAAAGCAATACCCCAAAGCTACCGATGTGGT
>CAMCBZ010000067.1 GCA_945873145.1 uncultured Prevotella sp. | reverse complement strand
GAGGAATGGTAAAAATAGTGTCCAGTTTTTTCCCCGGCAATAAGCACCACGTGCAAAGTCTGATGGATTCTGAGGAGAATCCGCTGAGAGGTCGCTTGTCAGAAATGCTTGACTCAACACTTAACAATGATGCCGTCCGTGAACGGTTGCTTCACAAGAATCCCTACCTGCTCAGCCTTTATTATTGGATCGTATTCGACAATGGCTTCCTTCATGCTGCCGACCTCATCTCTCACACATTCTTGAAAGCAGACAGCCCTTATTGGGAAAAGATTATAGGAAGGCGGTGTGTGGAAGCACTAATAGGCGCAAGCATCCTCAAAGGACAATATTCTAAAGGCCAGTGGAAAGAGTTCTGTAAGCAGTTGAAAAAAGGTGATGTCAAAAAAGTCATTGACGATGCCTTGCGTGAGGTGAAAGGACGTAGAGGAAGAAAAAGTAAGGTTGTTCTTATAGAAGAAATGTTGCCTACTGAAAACGTTTCTGCCTTGACTGTCGAGATTGAAAAGATCTTGTCCGAGTGGAAACACTTGGAGGGCACAGACGTTATTCTTCCATATATCTTTGCTGCAATGGTCAGAAGCAATCTGGCTAATAAAGGTCACAACTACCGTACTTTTCATGCTGCCATGCAAGAGAAATTTCCGAGCCACAATATTAGCAATGGCTTCAATTGGGCTGAGGCTGTTTATAATGCACTTATTTCCGAAGGAGCGGGAAATGTCGATATTACCGAATCGCAGATCCAGCGCGGCAAGAAGCACGTGACTGACATCAAGCTTCGGCTGCTCTCAGCGGTCAATCCCAATATCGAATAATAATACAAGGATGCTCATATAGGGCATCCTTTTTTTATGCTTATTAAGTAACTATTCAGTTCACCACAGGGATCTTTCCCTGAGCAAAACGGGAAATAACATTTAACATTAGACAGACTCAATCTCAAGCTCTCAGTGGCGCAGGGGCGCAGGGATGATAAATGTTATATAGAAGGTACGGCAGGGCTGTCCGTAGCACCAAACAGTGCTCGGATTGCCTCAAATGGTGTCTGCTTATGTTTCTTCGCAGTTTCTATTATTGAATGCAGGTCAAAGAAAGCATCTGCACCTAAGTCCGATCTAAAGGTACCAGAGTTCTTCAGTTTTATCTTCAACTTTCTTATGCCTCGTTCGCTTGCATTGTTGTCAGAAGGAATCAGAGGATCCTCCAGAAAGTTGAAGATATAATCCCTGCATTTTATAAGACCGTTCTTGAGACGCTGAAACTGTTCCTTAAATCCTTCCAAATTCTTCTTGAGCAGAGTATCAAGCTTTTCGAGCCACGGTTCTTTTTCAATACACTCGTTAGGCCTTGTATTCCTTTCGTGGATTGCCTCCTTCAAAAGTTTTTCAACTTCTCCAGACCATTGCTGTGTTGTGTCGAGTTCGTTCAGATATTGCAGCTCTCTAAGTATATGCGCAAGACAAACCTGATGGTTCAAGAAGTGCAAGGCAAAATAGGCACTATGGCGATCTGTTACTGCTATCATTCTCTCAAGGCTGTCAGCAAAACGACTTTCAAGCTCCTTAGAACTTCTTCCTCCAGCACGGAACAAGAGTGTAAAATACACTGTCTGTGCTATCCAAGCCCAGTCCAGCCGTTTGTTGCAATAGCAGCCCGACTCGTCAAAGCCTACAACTTTTGACTGCATAATGAGCATCTTAATTTTGTCAATAGCAGGCTTTGCTTTTGTCTTGGCCTCGTTTATCCAGTTAACCATGGAGCCCTCGCTTATCGAAAGATTACACACTTCGAGTAAGAAGTCGGCAATGCGACCATAAGGCAGGAACTGTACTACCGAAAGATAGACGACGAGGCTTTTGACAGAAGCGTCATAGACAACGGCATTTGCCCCGCGTTTCCTTGCAACGTGGGATTGTATTCTTGCTCCGCACTTACTACAGATAGCAACATAATGTCTGATTTCTTTTACTATGGGCTTCATTTCAGGAAGAGATATCACCTGTGTAACATAATCCATCACAAGCTCACTATCTTCGAGCGAGTTGCCGCATTCGTTACAGTAATTAGGAATGATGTTTTCAACGGAATCCGGACTGTCTGTCTTCAAAAGTGTACAGCCCTTGTGTCCTGCTTGTCCACCCGGCTTACGACCGCTCGTTTTGCGCAGCGTCTTAGTACGCCGGACGACTTCGTCCTGTATCTTCTCCTTGGAAGGTGGCGTGCTGCTGTTGTTAGAGTTCTTGTCTGGAGTTTCGTACTTTGCAAGACGCTTTTTAAGATCCTCTATTATCGCATTGCGTTTGCTGACCTCGACGTTCAGTTTGTTAATGTTACGGTTAAGATTGCATATAGTATCATGCTGCGAATCGATGGTTTTCTGCATCGACCCCAGCTTCTCATTCATGCTTTTCAGCACATCTGCTATATCCGTAACTGTCTCTTTCACAGATACAAAGGTACGAAAAAAGTCTGAAATAAGCAAACAAAAACAGAACTATTTTCATACTTATTTTGCTGATTGATAGGCATTTAAACAAGGCTCATAATTGAGATTAACCATCAGAAAGAGAAATCGGGCGGGCATTCGCTTCTATATAACTAACCCTGTTATATCAACAACTTGTTATCGCCAAAGGGCGATATGGCAGCTTCTATATAACATTTATCATCGCTGCGCCACAGAGAGCTTAAGATTGAGTCTGTCTAATGTTAAATGTTATTTCCCGTTTTGCTCAGGGAAAGATCCCTGTGGTGAACTGAATAGTTACACGCATGCGTTAGAGGCTTAATAATGCTTAATTTTTCATATTCTGAGCGTTTCGTTTCTCGAAAAAAATGACTAACTTTGCTATATCATTAACGCAACTAAAACTATATTCTATGTCTAAGACAATTGATTTGCAAGTAGAAAAAAGTACACGTCTTATCAACGCTCTGAAGGCCCAGATTGATGAGGTGCACGATAAGGGAATATCCCTTGAGGAATTGGATGCTATGTCTAATCAACTCAATGAGTTACATAAGAATTCCGAGGATACAGAGGTACTTCGCAAGCATCTCTCCGAACAGGTTAAGCATACCAACCGTATTCTTGCTCAGTGCAAGGAAATGTACATTAGAACGAAAAATGTGGTTCGTAATAATTATCCACAAGAAGAGTGGATTAAGTATGGAGTCATCGATAAGCGCTAAGGTCTTGTTCGGAACGATTTAGTTACATTTTTTAACGAGCACTAACAAATAAACGGGCGACATTCACTTGCGAATGCCGCCCGTTTTGTTATTGTTTTAAGTTGTCATTACATTGGGTGTTGTGGAGTCGGTCATATAGTGACAGCCCACCCCGCAACTCCTATCTGTTCATCATGCTCTTCTTCCCCGCCAACTGAGCTGAAGCGTCCACGGCGAAGGTGCCGTTGGTGACGATCGTCTCACCTTCAGCCAAACCGTCGGTTACCACATAAGCATCGGGAAGGCTGGGGCCGAGCGTCACCTCACGCATCTGGAACGCAGGCATCGATACGCTCTCATCCTTTACATAGACCACCGAGCGCTTGCCCGTCCACAGCACGGCAGACTTAGGCACGACGATGTCGTCCTCATAGCCTTTCATACTTGCTATGGCATAGCCGGAGATGATCATCTGTGGTTTGAAGATGCCGCCGGGGTTGCTCATCACCACACGTACCCCTGCCGTGCGGCTTTTGTCGTCAAGCACAGGGTCTACGAAACTCACCCTGCCCGTGAAGGAACGGCCGGGCATGCTCTCGGTCGTGAAGCGTATCGTGGATCCCACCTTGACAAAGGGCAGATCACTCTCATAAGCCTGGAACATGGCCCAGACCGTGCTGAGGTTCGCGATCTTCAACATCGGCTGCCCTTGCTTGACGTAGTCGCCGGGTTCCACCTGCTTGTCCACAACAGTTCCGCTTGTATTTGCTTTCAGTGAGACATAAGGCGATGCTTTCTTCGTGCGTATGACGCGGTTTATCTGCGCACGGTCAATCTGCAGCAATTCGAGCTTCTCCACGGCTGCTTCTACAAGCGCTTTGCGTTGGGCAGCCATGGGGTAGGCGAGAGCCTCGACGAGCTCTTGTTCTGCGGCGTAGAGGGCAGGCGAATAGATGACGGCCAACGTCTGTCCTTTGCCTACGCGGTCGCCGACAGCATTGATGAAGAGCTTCTCTACACGACCGTCGACATAAGCGCTCTGTACCTGCTCCAAACGTTCGTCGGGCTGAATCTTTCCAAAGAGGCGGATCTCCTTGGCTGTGGCTCCGGTGCTCACGGTTTCTGTCTGCACATTGGCCAAGGCCATGGCCTCGTCGCTGAGCATGATGTCGTTGGGATCCATTTCCATACCCGACTCAGATGATTTACTGTCATCGGTCAGCGGAATGAGATCCATGCCGCAGATCGGGCATTTGCCTGGATGATCCTGACGTACTTGTGGATGCATGGTGCAGGTCCAGATGGTCTTTTTATTCTCAGACGAGGCGGTTGCCCCGCTGCCACCTTTGTGGAATGCCACATAACCGATGCCGATGCCTAATGCCAGGCCGAAGAGGACGACTAAGGTCATCTTGTGGCGTATGATGAAATCTTTTATCTTGTTCATGATATTGTCCTTTTGTTATTTCTTTCGCGGATTCTCAGCACGTGTGGCATAATCGTATCGACTTGCCATCTTCTCATATTCCGCTACGAGTGTGTTGTAGTCAGCATAAACCTCTGCCTTCTTCAGCGCGTAGTCGATATACTGACGGTTGGTCTCAAGAATATCGGTAAGTGAGGTTGATCCTGTGGCATATTCCGTATTCATCAGGCTCAGCGTGCGGTCGAGGATCTCTACTTCCTTGTCGTAGAGCTCTACCTTTCGCTTCACGTCCTCGGCGCGTTGCCCAATGCTCAGGTATTCGCTTTTCAACGCATCCTGACGGTTCTGGTAAGCGTAGTCGGTGCTGATCTTGTTGAGCTTGGCCGCTTCCTTGCTCATGTAGATCTTTCTCCGATAGATAGGCACGGAGACTGTTACCATCGGCATGACCATATCCATGCCGTTCATGTTCTCCATCTTCGGATTCATCACTTTGCCGTTGAGCATGTACTGCAGTCCTACGCTGAACGTCGGCTTACCCATGTTCGTAGCGAGCCGCTCTTGTGCCTCGAAAGCCTTGCCGTCTGCCACTGACTTTTGCAGCAGCGGGTCTTGAGCCTCGATGTCGTTCCAAGAGAAGGAAGGCATCTCGCGAAGCGCAATGGTGTCGGGAACGACGAGTGGTGCATTGGCATCGCGGTGCATCACGATGTTGAACTGCTGACGCTGTAGCGCCAGTTTTGCCTCGAGACTCGCTATCTGTTCCTCGAGGTTCTGCTCTTCGGCTTCTAATCTCAGCTGATCGCTCATCTTTGCGTTGCGCATGCGGCTCTGCGTCTTGTAAGTGAGCAGCGCGAGCTTCTTGATGTCTTCGAGCAGGCTGATCTTACCCTTGACAGCTTTGATCTTCTCTTGTGTGGCGAGCATGGCGTACCATTGTTTCTGCACGTCATAAGCCAGGGCTATGCCGTCGGCACGAAACTTTTGATAGGCACTCTCGGCCTTGTACTCCATGTTCTCACGCTCGGCCTTCAGTGTGCCGAACCAAGGGAACATCTGCATGATGGTGAACGTCGCTATCTGCTTGCCGTTGACATGCTGCATGCTCTTCGGAAAGACACCCACCTGTATAGTGGGGTCGTTGAGTGATCCCGCGCCACACGCGCTCATCACCTGTGCCTTATAAGCGTTGTATCCGCCTATCACCGCGGGATTGTTGCGGATAGCGGCAGCGATGTAGGTTGCAAGGCTGTCGGAGGACTGGGCCTGGGCACCTATTGTGATAACGAAGAACATCAACAGCAACAGCCGGCAGCGTGTATATATAGTTTTATCTGTTCTCATATTTTATGATGGTTGTATGCGATTGTTTTCCCTGTTTTTGCGGAGAGCTCCCTCTCTCCACCAGCATTGCATCACCGGCACGACAAACATTGTCATGGTCTGGATAAGCATACCGCCAAATGTCGGGATGCTCATCGGCACCATGATGTCGGAGCCTTTACCCGTAGACGAGAGCACGGGGAGGAGGGCGATCAGCGTTGTTGCCGTCGTCATGCAGGCGGCACGCACACGTTTCTTTCCTGCTTCGACAACCGCCTCACGAATGCCTTCCTTCGTCTGCGGATGACGTTTTTGGAATGTCTGATGGATATAGGTACCCATGAGCACACCATCGTCGGTGGCTACACCGAAGAGTGCGATGAAGCCCACCCACACGGCGACGGAGAGGTTGATCTGACCCATGCCAAACATGTCGCGAAGATTGATGCCGGCGACGGAGAAGTTGAGGAACCAAGGCTGACCATAGAGCCACATAAGGATGAAACCACCTGCAAAAGCGACGAAGACACCCGAGAAATGGATGAGCGAGGCTGTGATACTCTTGAACTGAAAATAGAGGATGAGCAAGATGAGCAGCAGAGCTATCGGGATGACGATGCTCAGTCGCTTGGCGGCATGTACCTGCTGTTCATAACTTCCGGCGAAGCGGTAGCTCACGCCTTTAGGAAGATTGATCTTGTGCGCAGCCACGAGCTCGTCGATATGCTTCTTTGCCGCGTTGACCACGTCGACCTCTGCCTCCTTGGAGTCACTCTTGTCGAAGGTGATGTAACCTACGAGGAACGTGTTCTCCGAGGAGATCATGGAAGCACCCGGCGTGAATCTGATTGAGGCCACCTGTCCCAACGGGATCTGCGTGCCGTCGGCCGCGGGTACGAGGATTGACGAAAGTGCATCGGGATTGTCGCGGAGTTCACGTGCATAGCGCACACGGATAGGGAAGCGCTCACGGCCTTCCACCGTCGTGCCTTCGCTCATGCCGCCAACCGCTGTCTCTATGACGCTCTGAACGTCGCCGAGCTGGATGCCGTAGCGCCCGAGCTTCTCACGGTCTGGCGTGATCTCTATATAAGGCGCGCCCTCGGCACGATCATAGTAGACCGAGGAGCGGTTGATCTGCGGAAGGTCTTTCAGAGCTTTCTCCATCTGCAGGCCGACTTTCTCGATACTCTCCAAGTCGGGCCCATAAACCTTCAGTCCCATGGCTGCTTTCATACCCGTTGAGAGCATCACCTGGCGCGTGGCGATAGGCTGGAGCTTGGGCGAGCCCGTCAGTCCGGGAAGGTTACTGGCTTTCTCTATCTCATTCCAGATGTCGTCCTCTGTATGGATATTGTCGCGCCACTGGCGCAGGTATTCGCCGTGAGAGGAGGGTATGAGCGAGTCGCGCGGTATGATGCGGAACTCCTTCGCCGGGTCGTAGGTCTTGCCGCCTTTGAGCAGGAACCGTCCGTGAATGTCCGTCTTGAAGCGTGCGCGCTGACCGTCGTCGTCGAGCATATACTCCGGACGATAGTTGACCGTGACCTCATACATTTGTATCGGAGCGGGGTCGAGCGCCGACTCTGTGCGTCCCCATTTGCCCACCGCGCTCTCTACTTCGGGGATGGCACTCACACGCATGTCGAGCTGACGACAGAGGTCGAGATTCTCTTCCACACCGGAGTGGGGCATGCTTGTCGGCATGAGCATGAACGTGCCTTCATCGAGTGTCGGCATGAACTCAGAGCCTGTATGCTTCCAGATCATGGCACCGGCAACGAGGGTCAGCATCGGGATGAGCATGAACTTCCAACGGTTGTCGAGGCACCAGCGGAGGATGCGCTCATAATAGATGACCATAAGCCACAGCAGCGCCAGGACCACACCGATGATGGCAAGCACGAAGAACATGTTGAGCATCATGCCGTTCTTCGGGCCTAAGGGCATCCAGTGACCGGTAAGAATGTAGGTAGCGAAAAGCACGATGACAGCTACAGTGAGATAGTTGGTCTTGAACTGCCATCGTCCTATCTTGACGGTCTTCGGTGCGGGCTTGCCACGGAAGAGGCGCATCGCCCACCGCTGCGGCATGCGCAGCGAGAAGATCCAATAGGCGAGGGTGGGGAGGATGACGAGACCCAGCAGGAGCGCCGAGAGCAGGGCGAAGGTCTTCGTGAAAGCCAACGGATGGAACATTTTGCCTTCCTGGGCCTGCATGGCAAAGACCGGGAGGAAGGAGATGACGGTTGTCGCCATACCTGTCATTACCGCGGAGCTCACTTCGCTCACGGCGGAGAGAATCGTGTCTTCCAATGCTTTGCCGCGGGGCCATACCACCTCGCCTGTCACAGTGTCGCGGTCGTCACTCTGTACATGACGCACGACATTCTCCATGAAGACGACACCTACGTCGACCATCACACCGATGGCGATGGCGATACCCGACAGGGCGACGATGTTCGCCTCCACGCCACATAGCTTCATCACGATGAACGTACAGAGCACAGCCAAGGGAAGCATGGTGGCGATGACGACAGAGGCCCGGAGGTTAAGCACCAGAATAAGCACCACGATGATACAGATAAGCACCTCGTGGGTCAGCGAACTCTCCAGCGTGCCGATAGTCTCCTTGATGAGCTGGGTACGGTCGTAGAAAGGTACGACAGTGACCTTAGAGTGGGTACCGTCGGGCAGCACTTTCTCTGGCAGTCCGCTCTCCATCTCCTTGATCTTGTCCTTGACGTTGTTGATGACCTCCATCGGGTTGCTGCCGTTGCGTGCCACGACAACGCCACCCACGGCCTCCTGGCCTTCCTTGTCAAGACCTCCGCGGCGATCGGCTGGCCCAAAACTGACCTTGGCTACATCCTTGATGCGCACAGGCACACCGTTGCTTGAGGTGATAGGCGCGTTCTCCAGGTCGGAGAGCTTCTTTACGTATCCTAATCCACGGATGAGATATTCGGCCCGGTTGACCTCCATGGTGCCGGCTCCTACATCGATGTTGGAGTTCTTCACCGCTTTCATGATCTGAATGAGATTCAGACCATAAGCGCGCATGGCATCGGGATCGAGGTCTACCTGATACTCCTTGACGAAGCCGCCTACAGAGGCGACCTCCGACACGCCCGCAGCCGACGAAAGGCTGTAACGCACGTAGTAGTCCTGTATCGTACGGAGCTCCTGCGGATCCCATCCGCCGGTGGGCTTGCCCGTCTTGGGGTCGCGGCCTTCAAGCGTGTACCAATAAATCTGTCCGAGGGCCGTGGCATCGGGACCGAGCGTGGGGCGCACGCCGTCGGGCAGAAGGCCTGCGGGGAGGGAGTTGAGTTTCTCAAGGATGCGCGAGCGGCTCCAGTAGAACTCAACGTTGTCATTAAAAATAATGTATATGAATGACATGCCGAACATCGACGATGAGCGTATCGTCTTGACGCCCGGTATGCCGAGCAGAGCTGTTGTGAGCGGATAGGTGATCTGCTCCTGAATATCCATCGGAGAGTGACCCATCCAATCGGTGGAGACAATCTGCTGGTTGTCTCCGATATCGGGAATGGCATCCACCGCCACCGGATCACGCGGGATGATGTCGTCCGTACCCCAGTCGAAGGGCATGGTAGCCAAGCCGCCAAAGATGACGGCGAGGAGCACGAACAGCGAGATGATGCGGTTGCGTAGGAAATAGCCTATAATTTTGTTTACCATAAATTATTGATTTGCGTAAAAAAGTGAGGTTTCGCTTTAGGGAGCCTCCTGTGGCCGCCCCTGTAATGCGTGTTGTCAACCTCTCGGAGGCGCGCGCAAACCATGAGGCTCCACAAAAAGTCCAGGTGGAGCCGGAGGTATATAATAATGTGAGGACGATTCCGTCTCACAGGTCAGAGCGCTCCATGAGAGCGGCTGCCACAAGGCGGGCAGATCGCCATGGAACCAATTGGCATCGTAAAGACTTGGGGTGAGGTCTATGGTCTGACCGCGGGCGAAATGAGATTTTACTTGTACGAAGTGAGCCTTGTCATGACAGCCGCTGCATTTATCATTGCCCCCGTGGCAACAGTCGTCAGCGGCATCGGCAAAACTGTGAACGTTGATGCCGTTCAGCACCATGAACATCTGTTCATCACCACAGTAATGAACATTGATCTGCAATCCTGATACCGCGATCAGAAAGAGCAGAATCGTGAGATATGCACTGATACGTCTTGCCATAGGCTGTAACGAAGATATGTTCTCTATGAAGCTTATACAATCTTACAATTTGCAAAATTAGCAAAATTTATTGGGAATATTGTTGGGTCTCATCGTTTTTTTTGTAATTTTGCCGAAAAAGTAAGGATAACCTCTTTTTATCTGACTTAATTATCAAGTAATAATCAATTTAGAAAGGAAAAATTATGAAGAAGACAGTATTGATGTTTGTTGCCGCCTTGACAATGGTTGCTTCTGCTCAGGCCAAGACCGTGAAGAAGACCTTCAAGGCTCAGGGTAAGTGTGAGAAGTGCCAGGCTCGTATTCAGAAAGCAGCCAAGGCTGTTCCCGGCGTACTCACCGCAGCCTGGAACAAAGACACGAAGGTTTGCAGCGTAGTCTTCGATGACAGCAAGACAAATCTTAACAAGATAGAGAAGGCTGTAGCTGCTGCCGGTCACGATACCGACAAGGCCAAGGCTTCTGCCGCTGCTTATGCAAAGCTTCCCGGATGCTGCAAGTACAGAAAATAAGCGGAAACGTCTGAAAACAATTCAAGCGCGTTGCGACAGTGGTGTTGCAACGCGCTTGTTTGGTTTATCCTATTGGTTTATCCTATGAACATCTGTAGCAGCGCTATTGGCTGACAGCTGTTGTACGAT
>CAMCBZ010000066.1 GCA_945873145.1 uncultured Prevotella sp. | reverse complement strand
CTACACAAGGAGTATCGTCGGCAGCGTCAGATGTGTATAAGAGACAGCGTCAGCAGGGTGGCTATCGTCAGCAGGGCGGTTATCGTCAGCAGGGTGGCTATCGTCAGCAGGGCCAGGGCGGCTACAACCGTCAGGGTGGCTACGGACAGCACCGTCCCGGATACGATCCCAATGCTAAGTATAGCATGAAGAAGCGTATCGAGTACAAGGAGGAGAACATCGATCCGAACGAGCCGATTCGTCTGAACAAATATCTGGCAAATGCCGGCGTCTGCTCTCGTCGTGAAGCTGATGAGTTCATCCAGGCTGGTGTGGTGACGGTCAACGATAAGGTCGTCACCGAGCTTGGTACCAAGGTGCTCCGCTCCGATGTCGTGAAGTTCCACGATCAGCCTGTCACACTTGAGAAGAAAGTATATGTGCTGCTCAATAAGCCGAAGGACTATGTCACCACCAGCGACGATCCCCAGCAGCGTAAGACCGTGATGGATCTCGTGAAGGACGCATGTCCCGAGCGCATCTATCCTGTAGGCCGTCTGGACCGCAACACCACCGGTGTGCTGTTGCTGACCAACGACGGTGAGCTTGCCAGCAAGCTGACCCATCCTAAGTTCCTCAAGAAGAAGGTCTACCATGTCTTCCTCGACAAGAACGTGGCTCCCGAAGATCTGCAGAAGATCGCTGAGGGCATTGAGCTGGAGGATGGCGAGGTACATGCCGACGCTATTGAGTATGCCGACGAGCGTGACCACAGCCAGGTAGGTATCGAGATCCACAGCGGCAAGAACCGCATCGTGCGTCGTATCTTCGAGAGCCTGGGCTACCGTGTCGTGAAACTCGACCGCGTGCAGTTCGCCGGACTGACCAAGAAGAACGTACGCCGTGGCGACTGGCGCTTCCTCACCGAGAAAGAGGTGGAGATGCTGCGCAGCGGCATGTTCGAGTAATGAGAGTGAGTGAACAGTATGTTTGAATCAACAAAGAGAGACATATCATGAGTAGAACAAAAGTGGCCGATGCCCTGCGGAGCACCGACTTTGGAAAAGAGATGACTGTCAAAGGCTGGGTGCGCTCGCATCGTAGCAGCAAGGCTGTGGACTTCATTGCCTTGAACGACGGTTCGACCATTAAGAACATTCAGATTGTCGTTGACCCCTCGACGGTGGATGGGGAGTTGCTCAAGAGCATCACTACCGGTGCGTGCATCCGTGCCACCGGTAAGCTCGTGGAGAGCCAGGGCAAAGGACAGACCTGTGAGATTCAGGCTTCCGAACTGGAGCTCTACGGTGGTTGTCCGAGCGACTATCCCATGCAGAAGAAGGGTCAGAGCTTCGAGTATATGCGCCAGTACGCTCACCTGCGCCTGCGTACCAACACTTTCGGCGCTGTCTTCCGCATCCGTCACAACATGGCCATCGCCATCCATAAGTATTTCCATGACCATGGCTTCTACTACTTCAACACACCGCTGATCACAGCCAGTGACGCTGAGGGCGCCGGATCGATGTTCCAGGTGACTACCCTCGATCTCGACCGTGTGGCAAAGAGTGGTAAGGTGGAGTACGATAAGGACTTCTTCGGACGTAAGACCAACCTCACCGTGAGCGGCCAGCTTGAGGGTGAGCTCGGTGCAACAGCCTTAGGTGCCATCTACACCTTCGGTCCTACTTTCCGCGCTGAGAACAGCAATACGCCGCGCCACCTCGCCGAGTTCTGGATGATCGAGCCGGAGGTTGCCTTCATCGACAAGGACGAGCTGATGGATCTCGAGGAAGACTTCATCAAGTACTGCGTGAAGTGGGCGTTGGACAACTGCAAGGACGACTTGGAGTTCCTCAACAAGATGATCGACAAGACGCTGATCGCTACGTTGGAGTCTGTCATCAAGGAGGATTTCGTACGTCTGCCTTATACTGAGGGTATCCGTATCCTGGAGCAGGCTGTCAAGGACGGACATAAGTTCGAATTCCCTGTCACCGGTTGGGGTATGGATCTCAGCAGTGAGCATGAGCGCTACCTCGTGGAGCAGCATTTCAAGCGCCCGGTAATCATGACGGACTATCCTTCCGAGATCAAGGCGTTCTATATGAAGAAGAATGCTGACGGCAAGACGATGCAGGGCACTGACGTGCTCTTCCCGCGCATTGGCGAGATCATCGGTGGTTCGGTCCGTGAGGAAAACTATCAGAAGTTGCTCGATGAGATCGAGGCACGCGGCATGGATGAGAACAACTATAAGTGGTATCTCGATACACGTAAGTTTGGTTCTTGTCCTCACGCTGGTTTCGGCTTGGGCTTTGAGCGTCTGATCCTCTTTGTGACGGGTATGCAGAACATCCGTGACGTCATTCCTTTCCCACGTACGCCGAAGAACGCTGAGTTCTAAGCTTGTGGAAACATAGATAAAAGCCTCAGTCGACGATAGCTATCGTGGACTGAGGCTCTTTTTTGATGAATTCTGCCAGTAAGAAAGTCAAAACTGCAAACTGAGCGACTCATTTAATAGAAATAAGAAGATGATAGAAGAAAATAACGTAAAAACCAATTCCTTTCGTGCCTGGCTGCTGGCCGCACGCCCCAAGACATTGACGGGAGCTGCTGTGCCGGTGATGATTGGTACGGCATTGACGATAGCTGATCATGGCTGGGCGATAGCGTGGTTGCCTTGTGTGCTGTGCTTTCTCTTTGCGTTTATCATGCAGATTGATGCCAATTTCGTCAACGACTATGTCGATTTCAAGCGTGGCAACGACGATGCGGCTACGCGACTGGGGCCACAGCGTGCCTGCTCGATGGGATGGGTGACCGAAGGTGCCATGCGCAAGGCGCTGCTCATTACCACGGCACTCGGTTGTGCTGTCGGCTTGCCCTTGGTGTTGTTTGGCGGACTGGAGATGATTCTTGTCGGCGCGCTGTGCGTGCTCTTCTGCTTTCTTTATACCACCAAGCTCTCTTATTTGGGTTTAGGCGACATGCTCGTGCTGGTGTTCTTTGGCATCGTTCCTGTTTGTTTGACCTATTATCTTTGTCTGCCGGAAGGTCCGCGAATGGTGACGCTGACCGTGTTCCTTGCGTCTTTGGCCTGTGGCTTTGTCATCGACACCTTATTATTAATCAACAACAATCGTGACATCGACAACGACCGGCGTGATGGTAAGATGACATTGGTCGTCAGAGTAGGCCATCGGGGAGGAGAGATGCTTTATCTACTGTCCGGCGTTGTGGCGCTGCTGTTGAATATCGTCTTCATCGTTGAAGGTCATCTCTGGGCTTTCCTTCTTCCGTTGATCGTCTATCTGCCTTTGCATACTTTGGCTTTTGCCCATCTGATGAAGATAGACCATGGACGGGAATTAAATAAGGTGTTGGGAGAAACCGCCAGAAACATGTTCCTCTTCGGCATTACTACGTCTGTAGGGTTGATTCTTTGAGGGTATAGAAAGCCTTGGCGATGGATAGCCAAATTCTATTCTCGATGTTTATCAATTAAAATGGCTAACAGCTCATTCTTATCTCATGATGAGCAGTTAGCCATTGTTGTTATTGTGATCTCGGCATTGCGGTGAGCAATGGGAGGTATACAGAGTGTTAGTTGAAGAAGTTCCAGCTGATGCCAAAGCGGAGCACGCTGCCGTTGAGCGGATAGTGCGGAGCGAAGAAATAGTTTTTCTTGCCCATGCTGGCGTTGATATGGCTCATCATCACGAAGAAGCGGGTGTGCTGGAGGTGGAAGTTGGCGTAGACGTTGATGATCGGGCAGTTGCCGACTTTCACCTTGCTGTCGTTATCCTGCACGGCATACTGTCCAATGCCCGGCACATATTCCGGCGCGTTGTACTCGGTGAAGTAGCGCAGGTCACCACCTAAGTCGCATTTCAGCACGTGGGCGATCTTGAACTTCAGATAGAGATTGGTGTAGACATTCAGCAACGGCAGGGGCAGCGCGTCCTCGTCCGTCGATTTCTGCACGGTGGCCACCGTTTCCCAGTTGAGGAGGCCAAACGTGAAATTCTGTCGGGCCTCGGCCGTGAACACGCTGATGGGCGAGCCGGCTTGTTTGACCGACACCTTATTATATAGGCGCTGATCGTTGTCGGTGGTGTAGCCCGTGGAGAAATAAGTGTAGTTGCGTAGCTCGTCGAAGGCGAATCGCAGTTGCGTGCGTGTCTTCTGATAGTTGAGCAGTCCTTGCAGATGGAGGTGGTCGATCATGCTCATGTCCTCATCGTCCCACCAATAGTGGCGACTCTGATAGTGACGATAGTAGAACGAGGGTTTCTCGTGGGCATAGAACCCCGAGGCGGCGAGCGTCATCGTGTCCTTGAAAAGCGGGAAATTGAGGTCCACGCCACCGTTGACATGTATCTCTCCGGCGTTGATGCCAGCCACGCCGAGCATTCCGGTCACATTGTAGTGAAGTGTCTTGCCCTGCGTCTTGCTGAGTTGTGCGCCAATGCTCAGCGCATTCTCGTTCCAAGAGCTGACACCTGCGGAGTCGGGAAGCGTGAAATGACGCAACTCGTGCTCGGCGAAGATCTTGGCTCCCGTCTTGACCCATTTGTTGAAACCTTCGAGCAGCGAGATGGCAAACGTGTTGCGCAAGGTCCAACTCTTGGTCTGGTCGTAGATAGAGTCGCCGGAGAGCTTCTCAGCGACGGTGTATTTGTCGAGATAGTAGTTGGCTGGTGTCTGATAAGCCTCGTAGATGCGGCGGTAGTTGTCGAAGGCAAGGGTATGGATGAAACTGGTGACAGGCACGTACTCGTTCTTGAGCCACGAGGTGTCGGTCTTGGCTTTTTTCTCGGTAGCGATGAGGCTGTCGGCCACGGCCTTGCTGCTGACGTTGATGCGTCCGCCCTTGTCGATGGAGTCGGTCTTTGCAGGTCCTTCGGCGATCTTGGCGTCGTCGGGTCTTCCGGCGAACTTTTTCTTGTTCTTGAGATCTTTCTCAGAGAGCTTTACTCCCCGTTTGGCAGCGTCTTTCTCGAGCTTGTCCTTATCCTTCTGCTCCTGTTCCTCTTTCTTGGACTCCATGGCGAACTTCTTCGCCTTGATCTCTTCCGCGGTCATCGGTACCTTGCGGTTGAATCCGATGCTGTAGCGCTGTGAGAAGAAGATGTGCTGGTTGTCGTTGCGGTTCCAGTTTTGAGTGAGCATCGTCGGTATCTCGTTCTCGGCATAGTTGTCAGTGAAGGCTTCGGGATGCGTGATGTAGTCATCGTTGGTGATACCGCCGTTTTCGGTCACCTTCTCGTGGTTGGTAGAGGCGAGGAAGTGAGCCTGATAGCGGTCACCGAGGTAGGAACCGTACATCGTATAGTTGAAATGCGAGGCCGCCTGGCTGTCGTAGTAGCCACGGGCGTAGAGATAGTCGAAGTTGAAACCGACGCCGAGCTTCTTGCCCGCGTTGACGCCGAACTTCGCGGTGAAGTGATCCTCACCGTTGGTACGGTTGCCGCAGTTGTTATACGTGAGGTTTGTGAATGGCGAGAGCGTGTTGGTGAAGTGAAACTCGCTGACGGGCTTCACGAAATAGTCGTAGGGCTGGGTGAAGATAAACTGCCCCTGGTTGTGTCGGTCAATGAAGATGCGGGTCTGCCGTGCCGATCCGAGGTTGCCCGTAGTGTTGTATTCTCCACGAAGTCCCGTGGCGAAGACAGTGTTGGGAAACATGTGCGACATGGTGTCGAGCGGCGCGGGCGTGCGGTCGCCAAAGCGCTCGTCGACGGTCCAGACATAGATGCCCTTGGGTATCTCTTTGTCCGATCCGAGCGAGTCGGTGTTGTTTCTTCCGTTTCTGCGGCTGATGTCTCCGTTCTCGTTGATCTGGTTGAAGTTGTCATTGCCCAAGGTGTTTTGCGCCAAGGACAGAGAGAAGTGGATAGCGAGGAGGAAGAGCAGCGAGAGTATCTTCTTCATTTCAGAAATCTTAGTCCGCATTCGATGATCTTGAAGACCATGGAAGCGAGAATGATGATAGTGCCGACGGTATTGTCGGACCAATAGAACACGGCGACGCCGATGAGCGCGCCGATCATGAAGATGGCGTTGAGCCAGTTGCGCAAAACGGGATACTGCCCACGGCGCTTGATAGGCTCGAGCCTGCTGCGGTGTTCAATCTGTGAGTTGTCGTCCATCTGTCAATCTTTTGTTTGCTTTGTTGTTAGCTAAAGGGAGGAGGGGGGGAAGGAAGAGCGCAGGAATATGCGGGGCAAGGGGGCGCGGGTGGCTGTGGGCAAGGGTGCGCGCCTGGTTGTAGACAAGGGGGCGCGCCTGGTTGTAACCAGGCGAACGGAACACCAAAACCACAGGGCTGCGCGGGGGCTCTTTCCCGGCTCTTGGGGGGAGATTGCCTGCTCTTGAGGGGGATGGTAAGGGATCAGTATTTGATCTCTAAGGCTTTGCAGATCTTGCCGAAGATGTTGTCCTTGCGGTCGATGGTCTTGCGGCGGAACTTGCCACTGCCTTTATAGAGCTTGGTCTTTTTCTTGTTCAGTGCGTGCTTGTCCGTGATCCAGTCGTCAGCCTTGACCGACATACCCTCGGAGTCGCCGCGGTCCATCTCATACTGATAGGAGATGCGCTCCATGGTGCAGTGGATGTGACCGTCGGTAGCCTGGGCGATGATCGTGTAGTTAAACACGGTGCGGTCGAGCGAGAGGAAGGAGCTTTGGAATACCAGCCATTCCTTGTAGCGGGCGGCGATGGTGTGCTCGCCTTTGTTGACTACGGATATCTTGCTGTTGGGGAACTCGCATTGCTCCTGGGTGAGCGCCTGCAGGGCACCGTAGACGGCGGAATAGATCTGGTCAGCGGTCTTTCCTGGGACGTCGCGGTCGAGGGTGAAGACCACCTTGCCGTCGATCTCAGGTACGGCACCGGCGAGATATTTGGCATCCTCCAGTTTCTTCTGTGCTTCGGCCTTGGCTTTTTGGGCCTGCTCCGCCTTGATCTGCGCGGAGTCTACAGAGGGTGCTTCCCATGTGTTCTGGGCCATACATGCTAAGGGCATCAAGGCCAGCAATGCGATGATGATTTTCTTCATAATCCTAAGTTTGCCTATAATATTGCAAAGTTACGAAATAATGTGGTATTACAAAGGCGGGGTGTTGGTTTTAACGTTTGTTTGGTATAGAAGCTATAGAGGCTATAGAAACTATAGAGAATATAGAAACTATAGAGACTATAGAGACGGCAAGGCACTTTAGCCTGGTCGTCTTTTCTTAGTCTTTCATCTCCAACTGTTTCTCGAGCCTCACGATCTCGTCGCGGTACTGAGCAGCCTGGATGAAGTCGAGGTTCTTGGCAGCCTGCTCCATGAGTGCCTTGGTGTTGGCGATGCTTTTCTCCAACTCCGGACGCGTCATGTGCAGGATGATAGGATCGGCAGCCACTATCGACGTCTCCTCCGGTCCGCTGTAGGCGATCGGCTTGTCGGTGGCGCGGCGCATACTCGTCTCCTCGCTCTTGGCCTGCGGCATGGAGCTCTTGATGGCCTTGACAATCTGCTTGGGCGTGATGTGGTGGTCCTCATTGTATTTAAGCTGAATGCTTCTGCGGCGGGCTGTCTCGTCGATGGTCTTCTGCATGCTGTCGGTGATGGTGTCGGCATACATGATCACCTTGCCATTGACATTACGGGCTGCACGTCCGGCAGTCTGCGTCAGTGAACGGTGAGAGCGCAGGAAACCCTCCTTGTCGGCATCGAGGATGGCAACCAAAGAAACCTCCGGAAGGTCGAGACCCTCACGCAGAAGGTTCACGCCGACAAGCACGTCGTAGACACCGGCGCGCAGGTCGTTCATGATCTGTACACGGTCGAGCGTGGCCACGTCACTGTGGATGTAGTTGGCCTTCACGCCGTGGTTGAGGAGGTATTCGGTGAGCTCCTCGGCCATGCGCTTGGTCAACGTAGTGACCAGAACACGCTCGTCGCGGTGGCTGCGTGTGAGGATCTCGTCGAGCAAGTCGTCGATTTGGTTTTCCGACGGGCGCACTTCTATCTCCGGGTCGAGCAGTCCGGTGGGTCGGATGAGTTGTTCCACGACGACGCCATCAGCCTCCTGAAGTTCGTAGTCGGCCGGTGTGGCAGAGACATAGATGACCTGATGGATCATCTCGTGGAACTCATCGAAGCGCAGGGGACGGTTGTCGAAGGCTGCTGGAAGGCGGAAACCATACTGCACGAGGTTTTGCTTGCGGGCACGGTCACCGCCATACATCGCGCTGATCTGCGGTACGCTGACGTGACTCTCGTCGATGACCATCAGATAGTCTTTGGGGAAGAAGTCGAGCAGGCAGTAAGGACGCTGTCCCGGTTCACGGCCGTCGAAATAGCGCGAATAGTTCTCGATGCCCGAGCAATGGCCGAGTTCCTTGATCATCTCCAGGTCGTACTCCACACGCTCCTTGATGCGTTGTGCCTTCAGATCATCACCCATCTCCTTGAAGTAATCGATCTGCTTGGCGAGATCGTCCTGGATATGACTCACGGCGCTGTTGGTCTGTTCCTGTGTGGTGACAAAGAGGTTGGCGGGATAGATGTGGTAGTCTTCGAAGCGCTGCAGGGTGTGCATGGTGACAGCGTCGCATTCTTCGATGCTGTCGATCTCGTCGTCCCACCACGTCACGCGCAGGATGTTGTCGCTGTAGGCCATGGCGATGTTCACCGTGTCGCCTTTCACTGAGAAGCAACCACGTTGCAGGTCGATGTCGTTGCGGACATAGAGTGCGGTGACGAGCTTGCGCAGGAACACGTTGCGGTCGATTTTCTCGCCCTGCTTGATGTCGATGATGCTTTCCTGCATGGCCACGGGACCGCCCATGCCGTAGATACACGACACCGACGACACCACGATGACATCCTGACGCCCCGAGAGCAGATCGCTGACGGCGGCCAGCCGCAACTTGTCGATTTCCTCGTTGATGGCCAGATCCTTCTCGATATACAGGTCTGTGGCCGGCAGATATGCCTCGGGTTGGTAGTAGTCGTAGTACGAGACATAGTAGTCTACGGCATTGTTGGGGAAGAACCCCTTCATCTCCTCGTAGAGCTGGGCGGCCAAAGTCTTGTTGTGGCTCAGCACCAGCGTAGGCTTGTTGACGTTGGCGATGACGTTGGCGACGGTAAACGTCTTGCCCGATCCGGTGACACCGAGCAACACCTGTGCGGGGTCGCCGTGCTCGATGCCCTCGGTGAGTTGGCGTATCGCCTGTGGCTGATCGCCGGTTGGCTTGTATTTTGAAGTGAGTTGGAAGTTCATAAGTGCAAATATACGACTTTTATGGCATTGCACATACATTTTATGCTAAAAAATGTTCTATGCCTTTGTTAATAAAATATTTATATGTAAATTTGCAGTTCAAAAGTGTAGATATGAAGAAAACGTGTCTCCTTACATTGGGTTTCGTCTTGTTGTTCACCAGTTGTGCACAAGAGTTCAACCGAGTGTATAAGTCAACCGACTACCGCTATAAGTACGAATACGCCAAGGAATGCTTTGCCGAAGGCAAGTATACCCGTGCCACGACGCTTCTCCAGGATCTCATCGTTCCGGAAAAAGGCAGCCGCGACGCTCAGGAATGCCTCTATATGTTGGGCATGGCTGAGTATTGCAGCCGTGACTACGTGACCGCATCCGAGACTTTCAGCAAGTACACCAAGAGCTATCCTCGCGGCTACTTCGCAGAGATGGCATACTATTACGTCGGTCAGAGTCTCTACATGTCTACGCCCGAGCCCCGTCTCGACCAAAGTCAGACCGTGCAGGCGATAGCGGCTTTTCAGACCTATCTCGACCTCTTTCCCGACGCCAAGATGAAGGAAACGGCTCAGAAGCGCCTCTTCGACTTGCAGGACAAGCTGGTGGAGAAGGAACTCTATTCGGCCCGGCTGTATTACAATCTTGGTACGTATTTCGGCAACTGCTCCGACGGTGGCAACAACTATGAGGCTTGCATCGTCACGGCAGAGAATGCCTTGAAGGACTATCCCTATACCAAGCGCCGCGAGGACTTCGCACTGCTGATCATGAAGAGCAAATATGAGCTGGCTCAGCAGAGCGTCGAGTCGAAGAAAATGGAGCGTTTCCAGGATGCCGAGGACGAGGCCTACGGCTTTGTCAATGAGTATCCCGACTCCAAGGAGCGCAAGCTTGCCGAGGAATATATTGCTAAGTGCAAGAAGATAACAAGCACGGCGAAGGACTGATGTCCTCCCGCCTTTTGTAAGTCAATAATAGGAAATTTGTAAGTCAATAATAGATAATCAACAATAGATAATACTATAGATAGAATGGATTATAGAAAATCAAATGCTCCGGTAAACACCATCACCCGCAATGTGATGGACTTGTGCAAAGAGACTGGTAACATCTATGAGAGTGTCGTGATCATTTCGAAGCGCGCCAACCAGATTTCCGTTCAGATCAAGGAAGACCTGAGCAAGAAGCTCTCGGAGTTTGCTTCTTACAACGACTCTTTGGAGGAAGTGTTTGAGAACCGTGAGCAGATTGAAATCAGCCGCTACTACGAGAAGTTGCCGAAGCCGTCGTTGCTGGCAACGCAGGAGTTTATCGAAGGAAAGATCTACTGGAGAAATCCAGCTGATGAGGTGCCCGCTGACAACGAGCGTAAAGACGATCTGATCTGATGATACAACGCAAGCAAACTGTTTTCCTGTTGTTGGCATTGGCAGCCGTCATTGTCTGCCTCTGCCTGCCGTTGGGAGCCATCGAGCCTAAGGGCATGGGCGTCCCTGCGCTGTTCTATAACATCGGGCTTTACGCCAACGGTGGCTATCAGGTTCACCCGCTGCTCTTCGTCGACTTGGTGATCACGGGTGCGCTGACGCTGGCTTGCATCCCACTGTTCAAGAAGCGCAAGATGCAGATGAAGATCTGTGTGGCGAATATCGTGCTGAGTCTGGTATGGTATGGCTACTATGCTTTCTGTGTCCTGCACCTTTTCAAGGCTATGGGCACGTTCCATCCTCGCTTTGCCGGTTGCCTGCCATTGGTGGGACTGATCCTTTTCGTTCTGGCCTATCGTGGCATCAAGGCTGATGAGGAACTGGTACGGTCGATGGACAGAATCCGATAACGACTACACCTTATTATATATATCTGTCTCTTATACACATCTCCGAGCCCACGAGACTCCTGAGCAGCGCGT
>CAMCBZ010000065.1 GCA_945873145.1 uncultured Prevotella sp. | reverse complement strand
AAAGGTACTGCAAACCGAATACAATACAAAGAAAAAGAATAAGAAAATTCGATTTTTTATATCTCACACAGAGACTCGGAGGCACAGAGAAGGCTTCGCCTTGTAGAGTATAAGTCTTGTAACTCTGTCTTTTTTGTTAACGCTCCGCTACGCGGAATAAAGAATATAGCCGAATATTTAGAAAATATATTCTCGATATTCGTTCATCTTTGTGATTCCATCGAAGATGGAGCGTTAAACTTAAAGACGTTATATCTTCAGCCAAGAACGCGAGGGCTCACACTTTCCCGTTCTTTTCACGTGTACTTTCTTCAAATCGCATACAGAGTCTTTCCCATTTCTTTCTCACACAATCGGGAATCCTCGTAAAGAATAGGGATTTCCCTTTGCGACTTTGAAGTCTATCTCTTAATTTTGCAACCATCAGATAGAAATCTAAATCAACCATTAAAAGCATAAGACCATGAAAGAACGTATTCTCTCTTCTGCCATTGTTGCCCTTGGCATCGTGTTGCTTGGCATCTTTTTGAAAGCTGGTATGGACAACTTCACGGAAAAAGACCGCAAGGTCACCGTGAAAGGATTGGCCGAGAAGGAGGTAAAGGCCGACAAGGTGACATGGCCGATCATCACCAAGGAAATCGGCAACGACCTGCCAGAACTCTATGACCGTATCGCCGCCAAGCAGAAGACCATCCGGCAGTTTCTGCTCTCCAATGGCATTCAGCCCAGCGAGATCAGCACGGGAGCACCGAAGGTGATCGACATGAACGCAGAGCAGTATTCAGGTAATGACAAACCTTACCGCTACAATGTCACGGTGGTGGTGACCGTCACCTCGACGCACGTCGACCAGGTGCGACAGATCATCGCACGCCAGGGCGAGTTGCTCAAGCAGGGTGTCGCCGTTGTGGCTGGTGACTACGACGCGGCCAACAACGTCAGCTATCAGTTGACTTCTTTCAAAAAGATGAAGCCAAAGATGATGACGGAGGCCATCGAGAATGCTGAGCAGACAGCGCAGCAATTCGCCAAGAACAGCCATTCCAAACTCAACAAGATTGTCAGCGCTGATCAGGGACAGTTCTCCATCGATGACCGCGACGCCAACACGCCTTACATCAAGCGCGTGCGTGTCGTCACCACCGTTACCTACTCGTTGAAAGACTAACAGAGTAGTTTACATTTGTCTTCCAGAATGTGTAAGATACATAGAGTATAAACGCAGATGAAAAGCAGATGGAGTAACTATTCAGAGAATGAAGGTGAAGCCTAACGACGTGCTCTTGTTCTTTTTATCAAGAATTTGGGAATTATAGAATATCCCGTGCATTATTGTGAATTGGTAAGAATTGGAGAATATAAGCAGTTCGCTTCTTTCTTATAATTCTTTATTATTCCTGTCAATAGAAAAATTCTCTTATTCTCAAATTCTTGAAATAAAATAATCACAGAAAACTTTTGCTGAACAGTTACCAGAATCATGAACATAAGAAATCACGAATATAGAGAAGCAATACTCCGCTATATTCGTGATTTTCAGTAAGCTTTGACATTGCAAAGCTGTTATTTCATCATAGTTTCTACAGCTTTCTTGAGCTGTTCGTCGTCACCAGTGAGATAGTCCTCAGGAGTGTTGTAGACTTCCACGTCGGGATCGAGCTGATGATTCTCACCATATTGTCCGTTCATATCCCGGCAGCCGACCTGCGGAATACCGAAGACGAGGCTACGGTCCATCAGCGTCTCCCACCACACAGCGGTCATCGTACCGGCAACAGGCGTACCGATGAGTTTGCCAATGCCCAAGGTCTTATACACAAACGGGAAGCCGTGGCCATTGCTGTAGTCATCCTCGCAGATCATCACGCAAGAAGGTTTCACCCATTTGTTCCAGGGATCGCGCCCGACGTACTTGCCGTGAGCGATGAACTCCTGATATTCCTTGCCACTGAGCAGCGTACAGAGATCATCGTGAAGCCATCCACCACCATTGTGGCGCTCGTCGATGATCGCCGCCTTGCGGTTGCGGTTCTTGTCATTGAGCAATTCACTGAACACCGTACGGAAGCTCTCGCTGTCCATTGCCTTGACATGCACATAGGCCAGTTGCCCATGCGACAGAGAGTCGACGAGGTCACGGTTGTGATCCACCCAACGCTTGTAGAGCAGTTCACGCTGTGCATCACGTGAGATCGGGCGTACCTGTACGTCGAAGCGTTTGCCAGACTTAGGATTGTAAACGCTCACGCGCAGATCCTTTCCGGCCCGGCCGTCCATCAACGAAGTATAGTCTGAGTCTCTGAGGATCTTTTGTCCGTCAATCTTCTCGATGATGCAGCCGGGCGTGACACCCGTATTCCTCACGGCAAAAGGCCCGCGCTTGATCACTTCGGCCACTTTCAACCCGTCGCCCTGATAGTGGCTGTCATAGAGCAGCCCCAATTCTGCTGTCTGCAATGACGCACCATTGGGATAGTAGCGGCACCCCGTATGCGAGGCGTTGAGCTCACCGAGCATCTCCGAGACCATCTCGCTGAAGTCGAAGTTGTTGTTGATATACGGCAGGAAGCGGACGTAGTTGTCGCGATAGCCTTTCCAGTCGACGCCATGCAGTTTCGGATCATAGAACTTGTCCTTCACCTGTTGCCAGATATGATCGAAGAGATAGCGGCGCTCTTGATAAGGCTTATCGTTGAAGCGTGCCTCAAAGTCCACATCCTTGATCTCGCTTTTTGCCAGGTCTATCTTCTTGATCTTTCCTTCACTGATGGCAAAAAGGCTTTTGAAAGCACTGTCGGCCTGCAGGTCGCCACCATTGACCTTCTTCATCACGAGCGTGGTCTTTCCCTCACGCATCTCGTGCCGCCAAAGATCATAGCCGTCCTCAAAGCGGGCCTCATAATAGAGCGTATCACCACCGGGCGAGAGGATAAAGTCGCCAAGATCCGACGAGTTGACGGTCAGACGGACGATGCGGTCGCGACAGTTCTCCGTGTCAAAGCGCAAAGGCTTCACTTTGGCATCCTTCTCATCTTTCTGCTGCGACTTCTTGCCTTTTTTGTTTTTCTTCTTATCCTTAGCCTTGTCCTCCTCTTTTTTCTTTTCCTTCTGTGCCTCGTCGAAGCGTTCCTTCTCTTCCTTATTCATCTGGAACCGCTCATAAGCGTCGAGATCCAGAAACATCAGATAGACATCCTGCTCTGCACCCCAACTGCCATGGCTGCGATAGCCGGCACGATCAGAGGCGAAGGCGATGGCTTTTCCGCCTAAAGCCCAACGTGCCGCACCGTCGTTGTATCCGCTTTCCGTGAGGTCCACGACCTTTTGCGAACCGTCGGCAGGCACCAGGGCGACGTCGGCATTGTTCCATCCGCCATTGCCGATATAGTTGGTGATGATCCATCGGGAGTCGGGACTCCACTGATAGTCAATGTCGCCATCGGAATAAGAGAAGATATATTTGCCGTCCATGAGCGTCTTGACAGCATGGCTCTTCACGTCTATGGACTTCAGCGTACCACGATCCTCGACAAACGCCACCGTCTTACCGTCGGGACTGAACTTCGGCATAAACGACGTACGGTTACTCTTCACGATTTGTTCCTCCACCAAGTCGCCGGCATAGGTAAACTGTTTCTCCTTGGCATCTTTGATCTTTGTCAGATATACCTGCCAAAGACCGTTGCGCTCAGAGGCGTAGACGAGCGAGCGTCCGTCGGGCGAGAAGCTGAGGTTTCTCTCTTGCTCAGGCGTATCGGTAATCTGCTTTGTCGTCTTATAGTCGGTCGACGTGACGAAGACATCGCCGTGATCGATAAACGCGATCTCCTTGCCTGAGGGAGAGAGGCAAAACTCCGTGGCGCCACTTGTCAGCGTACGGCGCACCACATCCTTGTCGTTTGAGTCTGCGACTATCGAGACGTTGACCTTCTGCGGCTGCTGTCCGGGCACGAGCGTATAGAGTTCACCGTTCTGCGAGAAGCAGAGCTTGCCGTCATTCGATGCTGAGAGAAAGCGCACAGGATTACCACTGAAATGTGTCAGTTGCGTAGCGTTGTTGCTCTGCAAGGGGCGCTGATAGACATTGAACGTACCGTCCTGCTCGGACAGATACCAGAAACCGTCGCCCTTGTTGTTCCACACCGGGTTGCGGTCCTCACCTTTGAACGATGTCAACTTTGTGAACTTGCCATTGTCGTCGAGCCAGACATCACGTGTGATCGGAGAAGTATGGTGCTTACGCCACGTGTCCTCATAACCTTTCTTGTCGTGATAGAGTATCTGTCCCTTGGCGTTGAGGCTCATGTCCTCCATGGTGATGTCGGAGAACTTCACCGGCCGTGAGCCGTTGATGTCAACTTCATAGACTTGCGGAAATTGTCTCGACGGGAAGATGATCGACTTCGGTTCCGTCCACAGCGCGGCCGAAAAGAGCACATGGTTGTTGTCGTGCCATGTAATTGGCGTCTCGTCGCCACTGTCCGTAGTCAACCGTTTGGGCGTGCCTCCATCTTTACTCATGACATAGATGTCCATGCTTCCTTCCCGGTTGGACATGAATGCGATCTGCTGTCCATTGGGACTCCAGACGGGATTGCCGTCGTAAGCGGCGTTAGAGGTCAGCTGTCGTGCCTGACCACCAGCGGCAGGCACCGTGAAGATGTCGCCTTTATAGCAGAAGGCGATCTGCGTACCGTCGGGCGAGATGGCGCAATGGCGCAGCCACAACGGATGGTCCTCAGCCTGTGCTGCCATCGCGAAGAAGGAAGCAAAAGCCAAAGATAGAAATCGGAAGGGTCTTTTCTTCATAGTAGAATCTCTTTATTGTAACAAAGTAATAACCGATATTGCAAAGTTAATGATTTTGCAAGACTCACACAAAAGAATCAAGAAGATTTAGAAGCCTCACCCCCGTACCCCTCTCCAAAGGGAGAGGGGAGTAATTACCTTCAAGGGGGATAGAAGGGTATTGCAATTTCCTCAAAAGGGGAGGGTTTGTTTTTTCTTTATTCAACGTAGCGGAGCGTTAACTCTAAAATAGCTCACAGGTTTTATTCTCGCAAAAACGCAGAGAACGCAAAGGGCTAACGCACACCCATATACCAATAGAAGCCTTTATTTCCTCCCCCTCCTTAACTCGTGTTGGAATTGTTTATCCAACATTTCACTCCCCTCTCCCTTCGGAGAGGGGTTAGGGGGTGAGGCCGTCTCTGCGTTCTTTGTGTCTCTATTTGAAACGTAAAGTCATCAAAGTCCCTTGAGGAAGCTCTCCACGGCATCAATGATCTTGTTGATACCCGACGCCGTCGCGCTGTCAGCGTTTTGGTTGATTTCCTTTTTGATCTCCTTACTGACCTCACGGCTGACACGGTGTACGACCGTACGGCCGACCTTGTTGCCCATCGACTCGATGGTGTCGGTGACCTGCTGAGTGACATCGCCACCGTTGTCATCACCGCTGTTGTCGTCACCGGTGAAAATGGTTGTGGTCGTCGTGTCCTTTTCGTCGTCCTTGTCGCCCGTGGCTTTCGCCACCGCCTCGGCGATGGTAGCCTCGTCAGAGGTAAACACTTTGCCGAAGATACCCAAGGACGTGCGCTGCTCGCCGGCACCCGGAATGTCGATAGTGGTTGTGGACCAAAAGACATAGTTGTGGTATTGCAGCAGGTTGTCGATGGCACTGTTGATGACCGGACCGGCCAAAGCCGAGATCATCGACGACGCCAATGAGGCAAGTCCGCTGTTGTCGCCGCTATTCAGTCCCCGGTTGAAGCCGGCAGTGATATGGTCTTTGATGACCTGGCGGTGCTCATCTTTAGACGGATTGGTAATCGCCATGAGCAGCAGCAGGATGGCTACTGCAATGCCCACATAGGTGAGCACCTTCTTGCGGTTGCTCTTTTCGGGCTGGTAAGGTGGCGGCGTAGTACCGCCTGCACCGGGTCCCTGATAGTTGCCGCCCGGCATACTGCCAGGCTGCGCACCATTTTGAGTTCCGTATGGCGGAGGCGTCGGCCTCTGCTGAGCGGCAGTGGGCTGAGCGGTCTGAGCATCGGCATAGAAGAGCGGCCGCAGTTCCTCAACCTGCCAGGCCGGCGTCCATTGCGGCATACCCTCGGCCCATACCAGCGTGTCGGAAGTGATATTGCGCTGACGCAACTCGTCGATGCTGAACGGACCTTGCTGCACGTCGTTGATAACA
Organism: uncultured Prevotella sp.; assembly: GCA_945873145.1. Taxonomy (GTDB): domain Bacteria; phylum Bacteroidota; class Bacteroidia; order Bacteroidales; family Bacteroidaceae; genus Prevotella. The sequence goes on along the minus strand of CAMCBZ010000065.1, from coordinate 5,046 downwards.
ATGAAATATTGCATAATCTAAATTGCTTTTTTATAAACGAAAAGAGAAACGGCAGAGCAGAAGCGCTCCCCTACTCCACGGTTACACTCTTGGCGAGGTTACGCGGCTGATCGACATTCAGGCCCTTCTCCACGGCAATGTGGTAAGCGAGCAACTGCAAGGGGATCACGGTGAGCAGCGGCGCCAGAGGAGCCAATGTCGGCGGCACATTGATCACCTCGTCGGCGATCTTCTGCACCTCGGTATCGCCCTCAGTGATGACTGCAATAATGCGGCCGCCACGCGCCTTGACCTCCTGCATGTTGGAGACGACCTTTTCATAGCCTTCGTGGTGTGTGGCCACAAAGAGCACAGGCATCATGTTGTCCACCAACGCAATAGGACCATGCTTCATCTCAGCGGCGGGATAGCCCTCTGCGTGGATATAGCTGATCTCCTTCAACTTCAGCGCGCCCTCCAAGGCCACGGGATAGTTCCATCCACGACCGAGGTAGAGGAAGTTGGTGGCATAGGTATAGGTGCGGGCCAACTGCTTGATGCAGTCGTTCTCCTTGAGCAACTTGTCGATCTTGTCGGGAATCTGACCCAGTTCTTTCGTCAGGCTGATAAACTCATCGTGGCAGACGGTACCCTTCGCGTTGGCGAGTGCCAGGGCGAGCAGCGTCAGACAGGTGAGCTGACCGGTGAAGGCTTTTGTCGAAGCCACACCGATCTCGGGACCCACGTGGATGTAGATTCCCGTGTCGGTCTCGCGTGCGATACTGGAGCCGACAGCGTTGACGATGCCAAAGATAAACGCACCTCGCTCCTTGGCCAACTTGATGGCAGCCAGCGTGTCGGCGGTCTCACCACTCTGCGAGATGGCGATGACCACGTCGGTTGGCAATATCACGGGATCGCGATAGCGGAACTCCGAGGCATAGTCCACCTCCACGGGTATCTTGCAATAATGCTCGATAAGTTGCTTGCCGATGAGTCCGGCGTGCCAGCTCGTACCGCAGGCCACAATGATGAAGCGGGTGGCGGAGAGCAGACGGGCGCGGTTGTTGCGCACGGCTGAAAGGATGACCTTGTCGTCGAAGAGACGGCCGCTCATACAGTCACGCAAGCAACGCGGCTGGTCAAAGATCTCCTTGAGCATGAAATGGGGGAAGCCGCCACGGTCGAGCATGTCGAGATCCATATCGATCTGCTTGACGCTGACATCGACCTTTTTGTTTTTCAGGTCGATGATCTTCAGCTCCTTGCCAGGCTGGCATACTGCGATCTGCTCATCATCGAGGTACACGACGTTCTGCGTGTAGCCTGCGATTGGCGTAGCATCTGAGGCGACAAAGAACTCACTGTTGTCCTTGCCGATGCCCACGACGAGCGGAGAACCTTTGCGGGCAGCCACGAGCGTGCCGGGATCGCGCCGGTCGAGTACGGCGATGGCGTAAGCACCGATGCATTTGTTCAGTGCATGGCGCACAGCTTCGGCCAGAGAGCACTTGTGCTTGTCCTGTGCATACTGGATGAGTTGCACGAGCACCTCGGTATCTGTTTCGCTTTTGAAGGTGAAGCCCTTCTCGGCAAGCTGTTTGCGCAGGATGGTATAGTTTTCAATAATACCATTGTGCACGATGACGATGTTGCCGGAGTCCGACACATGAGGGTGAGCGTTGCGCACCGAGGGCTCTCCGTGAGTAGCCCAGCGGGTATGTGCAATACCCACCGTACCCGAACAGTCCTTGCCGGCGGCAGCTGTCTCCAGGTCAGCAACCTTACCCTTTGCCTTGTAGACATTGAGTTGGTCCTCGCCATTGATCAGTGCCACACCGGCAGAATCGTAACCACGGTATTCTAGGCGGTGGAGTCCACCGATCAATATGTCATAGGCCTGACGCTGGCCAATGTATCCTACTATTCCACACATAAGTAATTTCGATTTTAGAAATTGTTGAAATCTTCAGTCCATTCCCTGTTGAGCATTCGCTCAGCATTCCTTGAACTGCTTCTGATGTTCGTTCCACGAGAAGCCATGCTCAGCAAGATAGCTCTTGAGATGGTCTGGTTCACAATTAAAGCAATAGCAGAGCTCAGACAGCGAGTCAAACTCTTCGTCGCGCAACAGCATATTCACTGCCGAGACCAGCATTGCCGGGTCTTTAGGTAAATGATCCATGATCTATTCAAAATAATAGAGGAACTGAGCCTCGCCCTGCAGTGCAGGCTTGCGCTGACCCTCGATCTCGATCTTGAAACCGATATAAGCCTTGCAGATGCCGCGCAGGTTTTCGATCTTGTCGAGCTTGGCATTGAGTCGGATGCGACTGCCGGTGATGACGGGCACGCCAAAGCGCATCTTGTCCATACCATAGTTGACCATCATCTTCAGATGGTTCACCTCGATGATCTGTCCCCACAGATGGGGCAGCAGCGAGAGGGTCAGATAGCCATGCGCAATCGTGCTCTTATAGGGGCTCTCACGCTTGGCACGCTCCACGTCGACGTGGATCCACTGATGGTCGAGTGTTGCGTCGGCGAACTGGTTGATGCGGTCTTGATCCACCTGCAACCAGTCTGATATTCCTAATTGTTGTCCTTCGTGAGAAGCAAAATCCTCAAAGGAGTTGATAACAAGTTTTTCCATGTATGTCCTAATCTAATGATATCAATCGCAAAATTACTGCTTTTTTCTTAAAGAAGCATCGTTTTCACGTTATTTTCAATATATATACATCCCCAAAGTATTGTTTTCAGCCTTTGATGACACCAAAGTGTATGAGGGCATTCTTCACGCCCTCGTCGTCGACAGCCGTGGTGATGTAGTCAGCCACGTCCTTGACGTTGTCGGTAGCATTGCCCATTGCCACGCCGATACCGGCCTGCCGGATGATGGGGATGTCGTTGCCACCGTCGCCAAAGGCGATCGTCTCGTCGATGCCCAAGTGCTCATGAGCAGCCATGGCCACGAGTCCTTTGCCCTTGTCGGCGGCTTCCTGGGTGATGTCGACAAACTCCTTGGTCCAGCGGCCACCGACGCAATGGGGTATCAACGGCATGAGCTGAGCCTCTTCCTCGTCAGTGATAAACGGTGTCACCTGCAGGATGTCCTGCCGGAGCACGTTGCTGAGCTCGTCAAAGTCGATGTCGGTCAATCCCAGTCCCTCACCGAACGACTTGTCTACGATGGGCTGGCGGTTGTAGACAGCAATGGTCTTCCGGCCAACGACGACGGCAGCCCGGTCGAAACGGTCACACGCTTGCAGGATTTTCTGCACGTCGGCGGGTTCGATCGCATGGCAGCAGACCGTGTCCTGACCTACAAAGCAGTAGGCGCCATTGGTCGTGATGTAGCCATCGATGAGCGGCTCGATCTGAGAGAGGTTGGTGATAAACTGTATAGGCCGACCCGTGGAGATGAAAATCTTCACGCCACGGGCCTTCGCCTCAGTAAGTGCGTCGACGGTAGCCTGCGGGATGCGATGCGTGCGAAAGCTCACCAGCGTGCCGTCGATGTCGAAAAATAGTGATCTGATCAATATACTATATATAATAAGGTGGTAAAACGCATTATTCCTTCTCCTTGTTCTTGCGGCGTGCCATGAAGGCTCCGGCGGCAATCAGCAGGGCGAGAATGCCATAAGAGCAGTAGGCCAGTGTCTCGGTCGTGCGGATGGAAGCAGGATGGAAGTCCAGAACGACCTCATGCTTGCCGGGCTTCACGTTCAGGGCGCGTAGGATATAGTTCACACGTCCCAGTTCAGCCTTCTGTCCGTCGACGGTTGCTGTCCATTCGGGATAATAGATCTCGGAGAACACGAGCACGCCGCCCTTGTCGGAGTTCACCTCGTAAGTCAAGTGGTTGGGCTCGTAGCTCTTGATGACCGCCATGGAGGTACCGTCCTGCTTGACGGCTTTGCCAAGCTGCTCACTGAACTGCTTGTCAGCGACGGCCTCATGGTGCAGGTCGATCTTGCCCACGCGGTCGATCTCCTGGTTGGCGTTGTCGACATAATCGACCTTATCCACAAACCATGCGTTGCCCTGAACGTAAGGATTCTGCAAGGGCACGGTCTGTCCGCTCTGCAACGGCAGGATGAAGTATTTGGCGTTGAGCATGTTCAGCACAGGCCACACCTTTGAGCCGTCGACCTTGGTCATGTCGCCGCCGGCCTTCGAGATGGCAGGCATCATCTTCTGCATTTCAGGAGCGATATAGGCGTCGATCATCTCCTGATAGCGGCGCAACTTGGCAGGATGATAGCCGCCGATGCTCTTGTGATAATAAGAAGTCTCGTTCTCGTTGAACGTATTCGACGCGAGATTCAGCACACGATAGTCCAATCCCTTGTCTTTGAGGATCTGCCGGTCGGTGGCTGTCATCGGCTGGTCGCTGTTGCGCACGCTGGCCTCAACGAACATGCCATCGTTGAGATAGCGCTTGTTGACCTGCCACATATCCACGAGGCAGAGCACCGTCACGCAGCCCACGAGGAGCTTGGCGTTGAGCTTCTTATACTTATAGAGCATGAGCAGTGCCGTGCCGAGGGCTACGATGATGAACGAGCGCAGGGCATCGGAACTGAAGATATACTCACGGATGGCCGTCAGATTGGATTTCAGCGGACCAAGATATTCAGCCGGGATCTGTGCCAGGGCCTGATTCTCCTGCGCCGAGATATAGTCGGGGAAGAACACGGAAGGCATCAGCCAGAAGAGCAGAGCAATGCCGCCGGTGAGCGCAAAGCTCACCCACACCCAGCGAATCTTGGTCTTGAGGATCTCCGGCTCGTCGATGATCTTCTTCAAAGCCATCATGGCGAGCAGCGGTATCGTGAACTCAGCGATGACGAGGATGGAAGCCACCGTACGGAACTTGGCGTACATCGGGATGTAGTCGAGGAAGAAATTGGTGAAGCCCATGAAGTTGCGGCCCCACGAGAGCAGGATGCTCAGGATGGTGGCGGCCAGCAAGGCCCACTTCATCGGACCTTTCACGATGAACAGTCCTAAGATGAAGAGCATCAGCACGAAGGCGCCTACATACACCGGACCGCTCGT
>CAMCBZ010000064.1 GCA_945873145.1 uncultured Prevotella sp. | reverse complement strand
ATGTATATCGTGCGTCAAGCAAAAATGTAGTTACTGAGCCCTTCTTCAACTATGCGCACTACTACAAGAAGAAGTAGAAAAAGAAGACACATCTTCCCCTTCTCATGATCAATGAGAACATAAAAAGGGAGTCATTAAAGTTCGTAGAGAAGTTCTTCTGCGGTTTGGAGTTTTATCTTCCCTTGTCTTGCATCTTTAACTTCCTGCAAGGCATGGCGCAACCTATCCATCATATCATTTTTCTTGTCTAATCCATCTTCCTTCAACACCGGACTGATCTTGAAGTTACCAGAGCGAGACTGCAGGACAACATCCTCACCCGCTCTTGCCAAATTCAGATATTTAGTCTGATTGGTTCTGAAATCTCTTGAACTGATTATAATCATAGCTTCACATCTTGATTCTTTGCAAAGATAAGAATATCATTTTGATTAAACAACTAATTTTGTGAATATATTCTTCCGTTTCTGCACGGAATTCGCAAATTTTGTGTAAGTTTGCAGTTGAATTGAGAGATCTTTTTGTTTTAACCACATCATTTATGAAGAACATCCGTCATCATGCTTCCACCGCACTGTGGAGTAAGAGTACCGCAATGATAGGGCTCGCCCTATGCGCCCTGCAACCCATGCAGGCCGCCACACGCCCCGTGACCCATTTCCGCTACAGCGGTCCTTTTGTCCTGCAACGCCCCGTGATGGTTGACACCATCGGCCTCGACCGCAAGGGCTACAAGTCTGATAACTTGCTCGGTACTTTCGTCGACCTGACCAAGGCACGGAAAGGCAAGGAATACCAGGGCGCTTTCGCTCCCTCCGACAAAGCCGCCACAGCTCTCCATCTGCTCCAGTTCACCCTCACCAACAGCCGCTATGCCAAGGGCACGCTGAAAGTGGGAAAGATGAAACACTACAAGCTCTATGTCGACGGCAAGGAGAGCGACGGATCGCTGACGCTGACCCCCGCCACCCACGACATTGTCATCAAATATCTCACCGAGCCCGGTGACCACGACTCGCTGCAGGTGAGTCTCGACACCGACACCGACGCGCTGTTCTCCACATCCGACAACGGACGCCGCGAACTGACGCTCCTTGACTTCCTCAACGGCAAGCACTACTATGGCAGTCAGGTCAGCAGCGACGGACGCTACGCCATCACCACGTCGTACGAGACCACGTCGGCAAACAACACTTCCTGGCTCTACACCATCTACGACCTGCGCCGCGGTACCATCGTGCGGTCCTCTGACCGCAACCTGCGCTGGATGCCGGGTAAGGACAGCTATCTCTTCACCCGCAAGGGCGTCAAGGGCAACCAGCTCATCGAAGCCGATGTCGTCACCGGAGCCGAGAAGGTGCTCACCGAAAACCTTCCCGACGGCAGCTGGACGATGGCGCCCAACGGCAAATACCTTATCATCTCGAAAGAAGTGGAGGGACCGAAGGACGACAGTCAGGTGCATCAGATCATTCAGCCCGACGACCGGCAGCCCGGGTGGCGCAACCGCAACCAACTGCTGAAATATGACTTGGCGACAGGCTATGCCCAGCCGTTGACCTTCGGCTACCACGATGTCTCGCTCTGCGACATCTCACGCGACGGACGCTATCTATTATATATGGTATCGCGTGCACGTCTGAGCAAGCGTCCGACAACGCTCTACTCGGTCTATCGCCTCGACCTGAACACGATGAAACCGGAGTGCCTCGTCGACAGCGACGGCTTCATCGCCAACGCCATCTTCTCGCCCGACGCCCGCACCATTGCCGTGAAGGGATCGCCGGAGTGTCTTGGTGGCATCGGCGAGAACCTGCCCAAGGGCCGCATCCCGAGCATGTACGACTATCAGCTCTACACCATCGACTGCGCCACACGCAAGGTGCGCCCGATGACCAAGGACTTCGACCCGAGCATCGAGACCATGCAGTGGAACTACTACGACGGCAAGATATACTTCAACGCCCTCGACCGTGACTACCGCCGCCTCTTCCGCATGGATCCGAAGAGCGGAAAGATAGAGACGCTCCGCACACCCGAGGACTATGTCGGCGGTGTCGACATGGCTGAGACAGCGCCCGTGCTCTGCTACAACGGACAGAGTGCGATGAACGTCGACCGCCTCTATACGATGAACACCGCCAACGGCAAGTCTACGCTCTTGGAGGACCAGCAGACGAAGCTCGCCGACGTGGACCTGCCGACCTGCCAGTCGTGGAACTTCACGAGCTCGCGCGGCGACACCATCTACGGCCGCTACTATCTGCCGCCTCACTTCGACGCGACGAAGAAATACCCGATGATCGTCTACTACTATGGCGGTTGCTCACCGACGAGCCGCTACTTTGGCGGTAACTATCCCTTCCCGCTCTACGCCTCCAAGGGTTATGTGGTCTATGTCATCGAGCCCAGCGGTGCCGCTGGCTTCGGCCAGGAGTTTGCCTCCCGCCATGTCGACACAGCGGGCGACGGCGTGGCTGACGACATCATCGAGGGTACGAAGAAGTTCTGCGCAGACCATAGCTTTGTCAATGCCAAGAAGATTGGATGCCTCGGCGCGTCGTACGGTGGCTTCATGACGCAGTATCTCCAGACCAAGACCGACCTCTTTGCCGCTGCCGTCTCGCACGCCGGCATCAGCGACCACACGCAGTACTGGGGATCGGGCTACTGGGGCTATTCCTACAGCGAGGTGAGCATGGCCAACCGCTATCCGTGGTCGGACCGTGACCTCTATGTCAACCACAGCCCGCTCTACAACGCTGACAAAATCCACACGCCGTTGCTCCTCGTCCATGGCACCGCCGACACCAACGTGCCCACGGCCAACAGCATAGCGCTCTACACGGCGCTGAAACTCCTCGGTCGTCCCGTCGCACTCGTAGAGGTGGAGGGTGAGAACCACTGGATTCAAGACTACAACAAGCGCATCAAATGGCAGAACACCATCTTCGCCTGGTTTGCCAAGTGGCTGCAGGACGATGACAGCTGGTGGAAGGCTATGTATGATAAGGTGCCGGAATAATACTATCATTATGAAAGAGACAAAAGACGAAAAAGAACAGGAGAGCGTGGTGTTCCATCACTCGCTCCCAATACAGTTGCGATGGAACGACGCCGACCAGTTCGGACACATCAACAACACGCTCTATTTCCAATACTACGACATGGCGAAGATGGACTACTTCGCCAACATCCCCCATACGAAGATCGATCAGCGCCACGCCATCGTCACCGTGCACGTCGACGCTGACTTCCTCTCGCAGGTGCATATCGGCGACCATGTAGCAGTGGAGACAGCCATCACGCACATCGGGCATAAGAGCTTCCAACTCGCCCAGCGACTCATCGACACCGACACGAAGGAGCTCAAATGCGTCGGCCAAACGATCATGGTGGCCTATGACCTGAAGACCAACGAGGCTGTGGAGATGTGGCCCGAATGGGTGGAGGCCATCGAGCACTTCGAGGGAAAGAAACTGAGATAAGGCTTTCCATCGTTTTCCGCTCCGCTCATATCTCGCAAGCGGATCCTCACATCCTTCAGAATTATACGACTGGGTATGCTGCTGTGCAGCTACCCAGCCGCTTCTTTTTTTCTCCTTTTTCTTGTTTCTTTAAAATATTTATCGTATATTTGCCGTCAATAGCATTCCTAAAAGCAAAAACGCTGATGATGGCACGACTCAAGCACTTCGCCTCCTCGGTTTGGCATCTCTACTACGACGGCTTCCGAAGCATGACCGTCGGACGCACGCTGTGGGCAGTGATCCTCATCAAGCTGTTCATCATCTTTGCCGTGCTCAAACTGTTTTTCTTTCCCAACTACATCCATGAACACGCACAGAAAGGACAGGAAGCGGAGTTCGTCTCCTCACAGATATTGAAGAAATAACCATAAAATAACAACAGCACAATGACAAACCTCCTATTAGACATCTCTACTGGCACGGTGGACTGGGCGCGCGCGCAGTTTGCCCTGACAGCTATCTATCACTGGCTCTTCGTACCGCTCACGCTGGGTCTGGCACTCATCATGGGCATCGTGGAGACCTGCTATTATCGTACGGGCAAACCATTTTGGAAGGAAGCCGCACGCTTTTGGCAACGCCTCTTTGGCGTGAACTTCGCCATGGGTGTGGCTACCGGCATCATCCTGGAGTTTGAGTTTGGTACCAACTGGAGCAACTATTCGTGGATGGTCGGCGACATCTTTGGCGCGCCGCTCGCCATCGAGGGCATCGTAGCCTTCTTCATGGAGAGCACCTTCGTGGCCGTGATGTTCTTTGGCTGGAACAAAGTCTCACGCGGCTTTCACCTTGCCTCGACTTGGCTCACCGGTCTGGGTGCCACCATCTCGGCCTGGTGGATTCTCGTCGCCAACGCCTGGATGCAATATCCTATCGGTCAGGAGTTCAACCCCGACACGATGCGCTTCGAAATGACGTCGTTTGCCGACGTGGCTCTCTCGCCTTTCGCAGTGGATAAGTTCTGCCACACCGTGACGACCTCGTGGATCATCGGTGCCGCCTTCACCGTGGCCGTGAGTGCCTGGTATCTGCTCAAGCACCGCAACACGCAACTGGCCAAACAGAGCATCAAGATAGGAGCTATCGTCGGGCTCGTCGCTACGCTGCTCGGCGCCCTCACCGGTGACAACTCGGCCTATATGGTTGCTCAGACTCAGCCCATGAAGCTCGCCGCCATGGAGGGTCTCTACAATGGTGGCACACATCAGGGTCTCAGCGTCGTCGCACTGCCCGGACCGTTCTCGCAGCCCGACTATGAAAACGAGGTGGAACCGCCCTTCCGCATCGCCGTACCGCAGATGCTCTCGATTCTCGCCACACACCATGCCGACGGCTACGTGCCCGGCGTGAACGATCTCTTGGGTGGTTTCACACGTCCCGACGGCAGCAAGGAGCCGTCAGCCAAGGAGAAGATGATGCGCGGACGCCGTGCCATCGCCAACCTCGCACAATACCGTCAGCTGATGACCACTGCCAAGAGCGGCAAGGGCGACACCGCAGCCGCCAAGGCGCAGGCGCAGAAGATCCTGCCGCAGCTCAAGGCCGACATGCCGTACTTCGGCTATGGCTACATCAAAGACGTGCACCATCTCGTGCCCAACATCCCGATCAGCTTCTTCGCTTTCCGCACGATGGTGGGCATCGGCTGCCTGTTTATCCTGTTCTTCCTCGTCGTGCTCCACTATATCTATCGTCTCGACATCACCAAGCCGCGCTGGCTGCTCATCGCCGCCATTGTCATGCTGCCCCTGGCCTATATCGGCAGCGAGGCCGGATGGGTGGTCGCTGAGGTAGGCCGACAGCCGTGGACCATCCAGGACATGCTGCCCGTGGGCGCCGCCGTCTCCGGCGTGTCGTCGGGAAGCATCGCCACGACGTTCTTCGTCTTCCTCTTCCTCTTCACCACAATGCTCGCCGTGGAGATCAGCATCTTGTGCAAGCAGATCAAGAAATACAACTTTGAGTAAAGACGCAAGCCGGTTTAGAAACAGACTTTTAGCGTAATATCGTTCACGACAATCATAGAATCATAGAATCAAAGCACCATGTCATATACATTTCTTCAGCACTATTGGTGGTTCCTGATCTCGCTGTTGGGAGCCCTGCTGGTTTTCCTGCTCTTTGTGCAGGGAGCCAATACGCTCATCTTTGAACTGGGCAAGACGCCCGACGAGCGCCGTCTGGTCATCAACTCCACCGGCCGCAAATGGGAGTTTACGTTCACCACGCTTGTCACCTTCGGCGGAGCGTTCTTTGCCGCCTTCCCGCTGTTCTATAGCACGAGCTTTGGAGGCGCCTATTGGCTTTGGATGATCATCCTCTTCTCGTTCGTCATTCAGGCTGTCAGCTACGAGTTTCAGAACAAGCTCGGCAACTTTCTCGGAGCGCGTACCTTCCAAGTGTGCCTGATCATCAACGGCATTGTGGGTCCGCTGCTCCTCGGCGGTGCTGTTGCCACCTTCTTCGACGGCAGTAACTTCATCGTGGACAAAACCAATGTCACGGCGCTCTCGCAACCCGTCATCAGCCATTGGGCCAATGCCTCGTGCGGTCTCGACGCACTCCTCGACCCGTGGAATGTGGTGCTCGGTCTGGCTGTACTCTGTCTGGCCCGCATCCTCGGCCTGCTCTACATGCGCAACAACATCGACGATCCGACGCTGCGTGAGCGCTGCCGTAGCAAGCTGCTGCCCAACACGGTTGCCTTCCTGGTGTTCTTTCTCGCCTTCTTCGTACGTCTGCTCGTCAAGGACGGCTATGCCTACGATGCCGGTACGGGTGTGGTGAGCATGGCATCAGGGAAATATCTCAGCAACCTGCTGACGATGTGGCCGTTGGCTATCGTGCTCCTCATTGGTGTGTTAGCCCTGCTCTACGGCATCCTCCGCACGTGGCTGAAGGCTGACTATGCGCGGGGCATCTGGCCGGCCGGCATCGGCACGGTACTCGTTGTCCTCGTTCTCTTCCTCATCGCGGGATGGAATGCCACGGCTTACTATCCGTCCAACGCTGACCTGCAGAGTTCGCTGACGATAGTCAACAGTAGCAGCAGCCTGTTCACGCTCAAGACTATGTTCTACGTCTCTCTCCTCATCCCCTTCGTACTGGCCTACATCGCCTATTGCTGGCACGCCATGGACCACAAGAAGCTCACTGTGGAAGAGGTGAAAGACGAAGAGAGCGAGGCGTACTAAAGAAAGTCTCACTCCCGTATCTACAGCCTCACAGCCTCAAAGAGGCTGAAGTTCCCTTAACCCCAGTCTATGTGAGCGAAGCTCACGCAGACTGGGGATTTTTAATGGTAGTGAGTCAGACTGATGCCGTGCCTCGAAGAGGTACAGTGTGCGAAGCGCACAACACTATGGCACTATGGCACGACGGTAGTCGCTTTTCTTATTATTACGCATCAAAGATGCATTCAGCCTCTAGAGGCTGGGAAAACATGTTGATTTAAGAAGTACCACTATTCGCTGACAATCAGGTAAATCTTCTACACTAATGCTGACCGAGAGCCATTCGTGTCAACAAATGTTTTTTCTTCCACGAATCTGCACGAATCTTCACTAATGTCACCCGAGAGATATTCGTGGCGATTCTCATCTAAGAATGTTAAAATCGCGTCTTCCTATAGGCTGTTAGAAAATTATTCCTAACTTTGTCAGTCCTAAGTAATCACTTTGAAATATGTGCGACCTTCATTCTCTAAAGCAACAACTCAGACAGACAATCCGGCAACGGAAACAACAATATTCTTTGCAGCAACGCGAGGCTTGGTCAAAAGAGATCGAGCAGATGCTGCTCAGTCACCCACGTATGCAGGCTGCCCGCGTGGTGATGCTCTACTACGCGCTGCCCGACGAGGTGGACACACGGCATCTCGTCGACACGCTGCTCAAGGAGGGCAAGACCGTCATCCTGCCGAAATGCGTCGACAAGGAACATATCGAGCCACGGCAATACACGGGACCCGACGACCTCGCCGAAGGCATCTACAACCTGCTCGAACCCGTCGGCAAGCCTTACCACGATCTCGACAGCATAGAACTGATCATCGTGCCGGGCATGAGCTTCGACAGCATGGGACACCGCCTCGGGCGCGGACGCGGATACTATGACCGCTTCCTGGCACAAGTGCCACGAGCTTATAAGATCGGTGTGTGCTTTGATTTTCAGCGCGTGGAGCAGGTGCCCGTCGACGACAACGATCGGGTGATGAACGAGGTGATCAGCAACAAAGCACGCTGACCCTTGAAAGAGGGGAAGAAACGCCCGAAGATAGTAGGACGGCACACCGCTCCGTAAAGTTCAACGAAGGATCTCTTAGACCAAATCTTTATCTCAAGAATTGGAGAATTTAAGAATTATCTCATCAACAGGAATGAAAAAGAATGATCAGACGGAAGCAGCCCTGCTGCTTATCTTCTCCAATTCTCACCAATTCACAACGATGCGCACGAGATTCTCTAATTCTCAAATTCTTGATAATAACTAAAAAGATGACAATAAGGATAATGACGGCGATGTCGCAACTCTCTGACAACCTACGCCGTCGTCGGGGGCTTTCACCCGTCAGCGCGACACGGCGATCACCACATTGGAACGTGGCACTGATTGCCATTCTCGGCGCCTTGCTCCTCACCGGCTGCACCAAAGAGAAAGAGAAATCGGGCTGGGACGAGATAGAGACCTACTTCGATGAGCCGCTCGCCTCGCTTTCCCCCGAGGGCGACAGCGTGCACTGGATCGGCGGCGAATACGGTGATCTTTGGCGCATGACAGCACGGGGCCGGAAGCACTATAAGCTCGGCTCCGACCGCATCTACTGTGTTGTCAGACACGACAGCACGTATTGGATTGGACATCGCAACGGCGGACTGGCACAATACCGGTTCGACGGCAACACGTTCGCCCCCGTCGCTCACTATTCCATCGACATCAAAGGCCTCCACTACTCGGTCTACGACATCCGGTGGAAGGACGGACGGCTCTATGCAGCCACCAGCCAAGGTCTCTTCGTGCTGAATGCCGCACAGCACCGACTGGAAAAAGTATACCCACGCGACCGCAGCAACAGCTCGCCTTTTGCCACGCCGCTCATCGCCAACCTTGACACCCGACGACTGGCACTCGCCACCGACAGCGGACTGGCGCTCTTAGACTCTCACTCCGGCAAGGCGCAGGTGATACATGCCGGAAGTAAGGTGACATGGGTGGAACGCCAGGGCGACCGGCTCTGCTATCTCGCCGGTGACCAATACTACGAGCGTGAGCCAAACGGCGAAGAGAAAACCTACGCCCTGCCCGACGTGGCCACGAGCTTTTTCCGCACGGGCAAGACCTACTGCTTCATCAGCCGCACCCACGCGATACTCACCGACGACCTCCACCACTTCTCCCACTTGCAGTTGCGGCGACCGGTACCCATGAAGTCCTCGCACGTAGTCGCTCAGTTCGTCGACGACGACTTTGTATGGCTCGTCACCGACCACGCCGTGTGGCAGGTGCCCCGCCATCTCTCTGGCTCGGCGCCCTACCCCATCGTCGCCGCCTGCCAGGACGAGGGACGGCTCTGCTTTGTCGATGACCACGGCAATGTCTTCGCACTCCCCGACGGCAGCAGGCAAGCAGGAAAGATCTTCGACTTCATCCATACCAACGCCATCATCGACTGCGTCGCCGACAACGGCACACTCTATTACCTCAACAATCAGCAACAGATATTCCGTCTCACCCTCGGCAACCACCTTTGGGGTAACTATCTCTCTCACGTACCCCATGAGATCTTCGCCACAAAGAAAAAGGTGACCGCCATGGGACTGCTGCCCACAAAGACTCCTATATTATATATAGGTGTGCAGGACGGCATGATGAAACTGCCGCTCGACAGCCGTCAGGCGCATAGCGTGGCATCGTTCCGCGACAAATATGTCACCTCGTTCTATACGGCTCCCGACAATCAGCGCATGATGATCGCCACACTCAACGACGGACTGTGGACCGACCGCGGCGACGGACCGCAGCCTGTCTTCGCCCACCAGAGTTCCAATCCGCGGCTGACAGCGATCATCAACTCTTACCCTCCTGCTACACTATTGGCCACCAACGACGGCATCTACCTGCAAGGCGGACCCGACACAATCAGGGTGGAGGGAACAGCCGCTCTGTTGCCAGTCAACGACAGCGTCGTCTACGCACTCTTGGAGCGGGGCGTCATGAAGCTCAAGGTAGAAGGACTGAGGCTGCACAAAGAGGGCATCTATTTCCGCGACATCAAGTTCCACCCGCAAGCCTCACTGGTCAGCAACGGACAACTCTACTTAGGCAGTGACCTCGGCGTGCTCTGTTTCAAGGCCGGAAACGAACAGCAGGCTGAATGGATCGCCATGGAGACGAGTATGATCACACGCCGCAGTCTCCTCGAGGGTACAGCGATCGTGCTGGGAACCTTGCTGCTCATCTACCTCTTCCTGCTGCGTCTGCGCCGGTCCTACCGTCTGGAACTGAAAGCACGGCAGCGTGATCTCATGCGACGGCTGGAAGCAGTGGAGAAATACCACGATATTCTCAGCGATGAGGAAACCCGTGAACTGAAGGAAATAGAAGCTGAGATCCACCGCCTCGGCACCCGCAAGAAACACTCATGGAAGGTTTCGAACCAGCGCTTCGCGGCTGTCTCGGAGCGTATCATGCGCCTCAACAGCCATGCAGCACTCTATTTCGTGCGCCTCGTATTGCGGCAGATCGACGCCATCAGGCAAACGGAACTCTTCGATGCCCATCAGCTCATCGGCGACAGCCAGCAGGTGCTGACCCAGGGACGACCCGAGCAGTTGGGCGAGCAGGCTTCGAGAAATGCTTCCTGGCTCCGGCAGATCAGTGCCATCAGCCAGGAACTGAGCAAAGACCTGGACCAGCTATCCGGCACTCTGCCCGTGGAAGGCGTCAGCGACGACCTGCCCGCGATCATCGACAGCTACCGCAAGGGACTCGCCATCAAGCCAATTGGCGACATGGCACCAACGCTTATCACCATCCGCCAGCGCATGGAAAAGCTGATGTCCAAGGAAGTGCAGGACCGTCTGCAACGCTTCGTCGAGCAGCGGCTACGGGACATCGCCGTACTGGAACAGCAGGACAAGGTGACCGACACACTCATCCATCAATGGAGCGACATGCTCCCCACCTTAGGAAGTGCCGACCGCATCGCCATCTTGCGACGGCTCCAACACCTCGACGACCGTTATCACGAGCTCTTTGCCTTGCAGCAGTTGCGGCATCTTATCGCACGCTATACTGGCGAGGAGCGCCGTGGCGACGACACCCACGAGACGGTTCACGCCATCAAGACAGCAATCGACCGCTTCTACGTCGCACTTTTCCGCACCGATCCGCGGCTGTTGGGTTCCATCCTCCAATGGAGCAACGGTGAGAACCAGCCTGCCCGCGTGCTTGCCCTTCTGTTGGCCGACCCGAAAGTCAAGCGTCTGCTCCTACCCGGCATGCTCAACGTGGCCAGCAATCTCAACCCCGTCATCAGCCGACTCGTCAAGGGAAAGCTCGTGCCGGCTGAGGAAGATATCCGTCAGTACGCCGAGCGGCATCCGTCAAGTGTTGCTGACTATATCATCAGACTGACGGAGTAAGACAGAATAACAGAGTGAACAAGGAAAAAGACATAGTAACAGAGTAAACATAAGATAGCTTCGTTACTATGTCTAATCTGTTACTATGTCTTTAATGATAAGACAGAATAACAGAGTGAACAAGGAAAAAGACATAGTAACAGAGTAAACAT
>CAMCBZ010000063.1 GCA_945873145.1 uncultured Prevotella sp. | reverse complement strand
TCCTTGTAGAACTGCTGAATGTCGGGCTCCATATACTCGCTGTCGTCGATCTTTGCCACCGTCTTGCGGGCGTGAAGGGCATGGGCGAGAATACAGCTGTTGATATTCTCGTTGTCGTCGGGTGTCACGGCGATAAACAGGTCCGCGTCACCGGCATTGGCCTCTTTGAGTGTCTTTACGCTCGATGGCGAGCCGTGGAGGGTCAGCAAGTCATAGTCGCTGCCTATACGGGCCAGTCGGTCCTCGTCGTCATCGATCACGGTGATCTCTTCCTGATTGCGGGAGAGCAGCCGTGCCAAATAGGTACCAATGGCGTATGCGCCGGAAATGATGATCTTCATAAGTCTATTTCAAACTTTCTTCTATCGTCTTCTTAATAGTTGGGACATCCAGTCCCCACTTTTCCCGCAGCTGTGCCACGGTGCCATGCTCCACAAAGCAGTCGGGCAGTCCGAGCCTGACGACTTCGGGATGATAGCCATGGTCGCTCATCCACTCAAGCACAGCCGATCCCATGCCGCCGTTGCGCACGCCGTCTTCCACGGTGATCACGTGTTTGAACTTCGAGCCGATCTCGTCGAGCAGGTGGTCGTCGAGCGGTTTGAGGAAGCGAAGATCGTAATGTGCCACACAGTTCTTGCGGCTTGGATCTTCGTCTTCTATCTGCCGGATGGCACTCTCCACGTCGTAGCCCATCGGTCCGATGCTGATCACAGCCACGTCACTGCCCTCACGGATGACACGTCCGGTGCCCACGGCAACCTCGTCAAGCGGGCATTGCCAGTCGACCAGATGGCCGCGACCACGCGGATAGCGAATCACGAAGGTGCCCATCCCGGGCTGCTGTGCGGTGTACATCAGCCGCCGCAGCTCATGCTCGTCCATCGGCGAGGCTATGGTGAGGTTGGGAATCGGACGCAAGGCCGCCATGTCGAAGGCACCATGATGCGTCGGTCCGTCCTCGCCGACAAGGCCGGCACGGTCGAGGCAGAGCACCACTGGCAGGTTGAGAATCGCCAGATCGTGGATGATATTGTCGTAGGCGCGCTGGGCAAAAGCACTGTAGATATTGCAGAAAGGCAGCAAGCCGTCCTTGGCCATACCACCGGAGAATGTCACGGCATGGCCCTCAGCGATACCCACATCAAAGACACGGTCGGGCATCTCCTTCATCATGATGTTCATCGAGCAACCCGTTGGCATGGCCGGAGTCACGCCGACGATCTTGGGGTTGCGCCGTGCCAGTTCCAACAGCGTATTGCCGAATACCTCTTGGAACTTTGGAGGCTCGTTGGTTGTGTCAGGCACAATGCGCTCGCCCGTTTCGGCATCGAAGCGGCCAGGAGCATGCCAGATGGTGGCGGCTTTCTCGGCAGGCTTGTATCCTTTGCCTTTTACCGTGTGGAGATGAAGCAGTTTGGGGCCTCGCATATCCTTGAGCTGACGCATGATCCTTACCACTTCCTTCACGTCGTGCCCGTCGAAGGGTCCGAAGTAGCGGATGTTCATGCCCTCAAAGATATTCTGCTGATGGCTGATGGCGCTCTTCAGAGCATTGTTGAGTCGGATGATTCCTTTCCGCCGGTCGTCGTTGAGATAACCCTTGGAATGCAACCATTGCGAGGCTTTGAAGCGCAGCCGGTTGTAGGTTTCGTTGGTGTCGAGGTTGAGCAGGTATTTCTCCATGCCGCCAACAGCATGGTCGATGCTCATATCGTTGTCGTTGAGAACAATGAGCAGGTCGTTGGGCGTAGAGCTGACGTTGTTGAGTCCTTCAAAAGCTAGTCCGCCACTCATGGCACCGTCACCGATGACAGCTACGACATGGCGCTCGGGATGTCCCGTCTTGCGGGCAGCCACCGCCATGCCCAGCGCGGCAGAGATGCTGTTCGACGCATGACCACAGGTGAAGGTGTCGTATGGACTCTCTTCCGGAGAGGGGAAAGGACGCACACCACCCATCTTGCGGTTGGTGCAGAAGGTGTCCTTTCTGCCCGTCAGAATCTTATGCCCGTAAGCCTGATGGCCCACGTCCCATACGATACGGTCATCGGGCGTGTCGAAGACATAGTGCAATGCCACGGTGATCTCCACCACGCCAAGACTGGAAGCGAAATGCCCGGGGTTGACCGACACTTCGTCGATAATATCCTGTCTGAGCTCGCGGCATACCTCTGGCAATTGGTCGACGCTGAGTTTCCTCAAGTCGGAAGGATATTTGATCTGACTAAGAAGTCCGTATTTGTTCTTATCCATTCACATTCGTTTGCTATAGCCTTGCAAAGGTACAATATTTAATTGATAATATGGTGAAAAGACCATAATTTTTGCTACCTTTGCAAGGAACATCATAAGTACATAAACAAAAACCAAATCTTACAAATATGAAGAAAAGAACCATCCTGGCCCTGTTCCTCGTGGCTGCCTCCAGCACCATGTTGGCGCAGACACGCGACGGCGGCATCTCTGCTTCGATGCTGCAACAGATCGAGCAGTCGCAAAGCAAGAACCCTGCCTACAAGGCCTTGGCCAATGCCATCGCGTCGAACAAGATCGACGACTTGGCAAAGAACTACAAAAACTTAGGTGAGGTCGACACCTATTTCAGTATAGAGACGCCCAAGCAGAATATCGAGGACCAGAAGAGCTCTGGCCGCTGCTGGATGTTCTCGGGTCTGAACGTGCTGCGCGCCAACTTTGCCAAAGCTCACGGCGACTCGGTGCGTGTGGAGTTCTCTCACTCTTACCTCTTCTTCTACGATCAGTTGGAAAAGGCCAACCTTATGCTGCAAGGGGTCATCGACTGTGCACGCAAGCCGATGGACGACACGCGTGTGCAGTTCTTCTTCCGCAACCCCATCAACGACGGCGGTACTTTCTGTGGCGTGGCTGACCTGAGCGAGAAATACGGACTGGTGCCGATGAGCGTCATGCCGGAGACGTTCTCCAGCGACAACACCTCACAGATGCAGAAGATGGTGTCATCGAAGCTGCGCGAGTTTGGGCTGGAACTGCGCCGTATGGTCGCTGACGGTAAGAGACCTGCCGACATCAAAAAGCGAAAGACCGAGATGCTCGGTACGATCTATCACATCCTCACGCTGACGTTGGGAGAACCGGTCAAGGAGTTCTCCTATACTTTCCGCGACAAGAACGGTAAGGCTGTGGGACCCGCCAAGACCTACACACCGAAGTCGTTCTATCAGGCTACGGTAGGCGGACCGCTCAACGGTACGTTTATCATGGTCATGAACGACCCGCGCCGGCCTTATCACAAGACTTATGAGGTGGAGTATGACCGACACACCTACGACGGCCACAACTGGAAATATCTCAACCTGCCGATGGACGAGATTGAGAGCCTCGCCATTGCCTCACTGAAGGATGGCCACAAGATGTACTCCAGCTACGACGTGGGCAAGCAGCTCGACCGCAAGCGCGGATACCTCGACACCGACAACTTTGACTATGGTTCGCTGCTGGGTACTACTTTCGGCATGAACAAGGCTCAGCGCATCGAGACTTTCGACAGTGGTTCTACCCACGCCATGACGCTCACCGCCGTTGACCTCAATGCTGAGGGCAAGCCGCTGAAGTGGAAGGTGGAGAACAGCTGGGGACCGTCTTACGGTCAGAACGGCTATCTGATCATGACCGACAACTGGTTCCAAAACTATATGTTCCGTCTCGTGGTCAACAAGCGCTATGTGCCTGAAACGCTCCTGAAGCAGTTCGACCAAAAGCCGACGATGGTCACGCCGGAAGACCCGCTGTTCCTGGAGGACGAATAAAGACTCTCTACAGCCCTCCCTAACCCTCCCAAGGGAGGGAAATGCTCAACCGTTTCCTCTCCCATCAAAGAGGGCTTAGGGCTTGAACATTGGAGGTTGGGGAAGTTGGGTATAGAGTAAGTCAACACTCAACATTCAACACTCAACATTAGAATCATTCATCATTCAACATTCATCATTCAACATTGGAGTAAGTCATCATTCATCACTCAACATTCAACATTAGTCAATGTATCTGCTCATCTGTCTGTTCACCTTTGTGGAGCTGAACTGCGAGAATCTTTTCGACACGCAGCACGACAGCCTCAAGCACGACGAGGAGTTTCTGCCTGCCTCCGCGATGCACTGGACGCCATCGCGCTACTGGCATAAGCTCAACCGCATCGGGCAGGACATTCTCTCGTGTGGAGAACTGGACACCACGAAGGTGATTCCCGACATGGTGGTGCTCACTGAAGTGGAGAACGACAGTGTGATGCGTGATCTCACCAAGCGGTCACTGCTCCGCAATGCGGGCTATGAATACGTGATGACCGACAGCCCCGACGAGCGTGGCATCGACGTCGCCCTACTCTACTCTCCTTTCTCGTTTGCCCTGATCCACTATCACGCCATCCGCATCGCGCCAGTAAAGGGATTCCGCCCCACACGCGACATTCTCTATGCCTGCGGACAGGTGATCACAGGAGACACACTCCATGTCTTCGCCGTACATGCGCCCAGCCGACGTGGCGGCGAGCAGGCTTCACGGCCCTACCGACAGAAAGTCATCAACCGCCTTTTGCAATCTGTGGATTCTGTCAGAACCTTGTCGCCCCAAGCCCGCATCATCATCGCTGGCGACTTCAACGACTATTCTTCTGACCCCACGCTCCAACTCCTCGTTCGCCATGGTCTCGTAGAGGTATCAGCAAAGGCACAGGGACGTCACGGGGCAAAAGGCACCTATCGCTTTCATGGTCTGTGGGGCAGCCTCGACCATATTCTCTGCGACGCTACATCGGCCCGACAACTCGTCGACTGCCACATCCATGACGCACCCTTCCTGCTGGTGCCCGACGAGAAATACGGTGGTGTGAAACCCCGCCGCAACTATCTTGGTCCGCGCTATCTCAATGGTTTCAGCGATCATCTGCCGCTCGTGGCTACGTTTAAATAATTCAACACTCAACATTCATCATTCAACATTGAGAATTCATCTTCGTCACAACACATTCATGCGCTTAGCCTACGGGCTGGTGCTGATCATCGGCATACCGGGACTGCTGTTCCTGGCACTATGGCCTTTTGTGGGCTGGCGATGGGCATTGCCGCTACCTATTTTCTGGAACATGCTGGCCGCCTATGGTTTCTTCTTTGGCTGGCGCCACATCGTGGTGAAGACTGCCACATGCACGTCTCCCCTGCTGCCTAAGTCATTCGACGGCTACCGCGTCGTACAGCTCAGCGACATCCACATCGGTACGTTCCTGCGCAACCGAAGTTTCATCGACAAGATGGTGAGAATCGTCAACGGGCAGCATCCCGACCTCGTGGTGTTTACTGGTGATCTCGTCAATGTCAGTGCCGAGGAAGTCATTCCTTTCCAGCATATATTAAAAGAGGTGTGCGCGCGCGACGGTGTGTATTCCGTCATGGGCAACCACGACTATTGCGAATACGGTGAGGATAAAAGCAAGTATAACATCCGCCGAAACCAAAACGTACTGAAATATCTGGAGGAGAAGGCTGGTTGGCACCTGCTGCTCAATGAGCATGTTGTCATCCGTCGTGGCTACGATGCCATCGGACTCATCGGGGTAGAGAATATCAGCCGTCCGCCGTTTCCCGACTATGGCGATCTGCATAAGGCTTTGGGAGACTTACCCAAAGGCATGTTCAAGATTCTGCTTAGCCATGATCCGAGTCATTGGCGACGCGGTGTGCTCCATCAGACCGACATCGCGTTGACACTGTCCGGCCACACCCATGCGGGACAGATACGCGTGGGTCGCTTCTCGCCTGCTAAATGGGCTTACAACGAATGGGGAGGAAAATATGTCGAGGACGGATCGATGCTCTATGTCTCGCTTGGCATTGGCGGCACTGTGCCTTTCCGCTTCGGAGCCTGGCCGGAGGTAAACGTCATCAAGCTGTGCTGCCAATAACAACAGGGTGAAGTCTTCTAAAGCTAAGGAGTGAAACCTTATAAAGCAAGGTGGGTGAAATCCACTAAAACAAAAGAGCAGAGTTCTCGATAACAAAAGGTAGAATCCTCGAAAGCAATGTAGCAAAAAAATAAAGTCTATTATGCACGACCGGCATAATAGACTTTATTGTTATTGCCCGAAAAGGCTAAAGATCAGACGAGCGTAGCTACGATTTCCTCACGTGTTCCCGGCAACATGTCAATGACAGGAATCTCAGGCATGGTGTAGCATCCCGGCTGCAAACGCATGGAGGCACGCGCAACGTTGACAAGCACCTGACCGGTAAGTGCCGGATTGTTGATGCTCATGTCGAAGGAGAAGCGCTGATTCTGAGTCTTGCCGCTCACACCCTTACGCGTCATGTGCACGCCGTGACCCATGTCACGAACCTCGTCGACACTCTTCACAGCGAAGACATGCAGCTCGTCGTGAGCAAAGTAGTCATCAGCTTTGAGCTCGTCATAGACTTGCTCCACGGTGTAGCCGTCTTCCAACTCCACATAAACCATACGGCGATGGATGCCCTCACCCAAAGGAATGGTCATGGACAAAGCGTTCTTCACGCCCTTCTTGGAGCGCGCCACTACGCTGTGGCCCATCGACATACCCGGACCAAAGTTGGTGTAGCTGAGTCCCTTGGGAGCCAGGCTCTCCAACAGTACGCGTACGATAGAGTCCGAACCCGGATCCCATCCTGCTGAGATGACGCTCACGCGGCCTGCTTTCTTGCAGTTTTCCATCTGACGGGTACGATAGTCGAGGATAGACGTGTGGATGTCGAAGCTGTCAACAGTGTTGATGCCCAGAGCCACGATCTTCTCTGCAAGGTCGGGACAAGCACGCGTCGGTGTGGCAAGGATAGCCACATCAACATCCTTCAACTTAGCGATGTCGTCGACGACATCATAGGCAGCCAACTCAGCAGGCTTGTCCTTGTCGCCCAGACGGCGTACGATGCCGGCAATCTCGAAATCGGGCGCAGCCTCAAGCGCCTGTACGCTGTAGTGGCCAATATTGCCATAGCCTACCACAGCAGCTCTGATCTTCTTCATTTCTCTTATTGGTTGTATTATTGGTTGTATATCTTCTGAACGGGTCAAGTAACTTACGAGCGGTCGCTTGTCTTGCCAATGCATACGTTCCCTTCGGGCTGTCGTCTGTCGTGCTGACGAATGCTAACCGTTGTATCCTGCAAAGATAACAATATTTTCTTAGAAACTATGTTTCCCTTGCAATTTATTGGTATTTATTAATCTTTCTGTTGCTTACCGTTTTCCCATTCATTCCATTCTTCCATGGCTTTCTTCCAGTCGGTCTGCTCTCCGCTTTCCACGGCAGCCTGCTCACGGGCAGCCTCGTCCCGTGCTTTGTCACGGGCACGCTTGGCCTTCATTGCCTCGATGGTTGCATCATCAAGGATCTGAATGGCACCACGCTTCACAGCATCCTGCAACTCTTCCTCGCCAAAGGCTTTCCCCGGCTCATTGAAGTCTGAGATGTTGAACTCATAATCCACTCTCAGCTCATGACGGATAAGCTTTTGCTTGCCACGGTTGACGGAGTTTTTCTGTCGCAGCAGCTTGCCGATCTTTTCTATTTCCTTTTGTGAAAACTTGTTTCTTCCCATAATTGCCTGCAAATTTACGCTTTTCCTTTCATCTGCCCAAACTTCTAAGGGGAAATTTGCGCTGCCCTGCTTTTGCTCTCGCTCGCTTTTTATTGGTGGGCACAATCGCTACTTTCGTTTCGCCTTGTTGCTGGGTTCTGTTCGCTGCTGCTTTGCAGTAGCTTCATGTCTTCTGATGCAATAATCCCCCGCCTCTCACGTTATCTTATCATCACACATTATTATATATAAGACAAAAAAACGAAAATGATAGAATACATCCATGGTCAGCTGACCGAGTTGACACCAGCTCTCGCCGTTGTGGAGGCTGCCGGCGTAGGCTATGCACTGAATATTTCCCTCAACACTTACACAGCCATCCAAGGCAAAAAAGAAGTGAAGCTCCTCGTACACGAATCGCTACAGACCGGTGGCCGCGACGACAACTTCACACTTTACGGTTTTGCTACACGCCAAGAGCGCGAGCTCTACCGTATGCTCATCAGCGTCAGTGGCGTAGGAGCCAACACGGCGCGCATGATGCTGTCTTCCATCACACCGGCAGAGCTCTGTGATGCCATCGCCAGTGGCAATGAGAAACTCATCAAAGGCGTGAAGGGCATCGGACTGAAGACCGCACAGCGCATCATCGTCGACTTGAAAGACAAGATCGCGGCATCGGGCATTGCAGACGAACTCCATGTGGCATCGGGCCGCAACGAGTCGCCGGCTGTGAACAATGCCGTGAAGGACGAAGCCGTGGCCGCACTGACCATGCTGGGCTTCTCGCCCGCACCGGCTGCGAAAGTTGTCGTCGCCATCCTCACCGAGCAGCCCGATCTCGCCGTGGAGATGGTTGTCAAGGAAGCATTAAAAAGAATTAAGTAGTTTGCGACATCGTCATTACCATATTGTAGTCTTACTTGTGCTGGCTGTCATCACGGTCAGCTATGCCCTTGCCATGCCCTGGTCGCCACAAGTGGTAAAGACGCCGCAAAACCAAAACAGACAAAGCCAGAGAGGGCAAAACGGCGGTAACAACAAGGCGCAAAACGCCGGCAACAAGCAAGGCAATATCCATGCACAAGCCCAACCGCTGTTAGCCGACGAAGATTCTATTCCCGACTCTCTGCTCCATCCGCGCTGGAAGATCCAGCGCACCATGCCTGTCACCTACGATGATCTCGACCAAAGCGCGCTCGACTTGAAGCGTCCCGACGGTCTGAAATACGAAGTGACCTACAACGACAGCCTCAACGTCTACATCATTGGCACGAAGATGGGATCGACCTATCTCGCTGCTCCCATCATGATGACGCCCGAGGAATATATGAAGTGGAGCGAGAAGAACTGGCGAAACGCTTATTACCGGGGCAAGAACGACGAGATCTACAAAGCAAAAGGTAAGGAGAAGTTCGACTTCACCGACATGCACTTCGACCTGGGACCAGCGGAGAAGATCTTCGGCCCCGGCGGTGTGCGCATCAAGACGCAAGGATCAGCAGAACTGAAGTTTGGCGCTACATTCAAAAACATCGACAACCCGTCGCTGCCAATCCGAAACCGCAAGACCACCACAATGGACTTCGACGAGAAGATCAACCTCAACGTCAACGGTAAGGTCGGCGACAAGGTGAACCTCAACCTCAACTACAACACCGACGCTACGTTTGACTTCGATGCGCAGAACATGAAGTTGAAATACGACGGAAAGGAAGATGAAATCATCAAACTCGTCGAGGCCGGTAATGTATCCTTCCCTTCCAACTCTTCACTCATCCAGGGCTCCAGCAGTCTCTTCGGTATTCGCACGGACATGCAGTTCGGTAAGCTGAAACTGCAAACCGTGGCCTCACAGAAGAAGAGTACGTCCAAGAGTGTCTCCAGCTCCGGCGGCAAGCAGCTCACTCCATTTGAGATTGATGCCTCTGACTATGAGGAGAACCGTCACTTCTTCCTTGCACGCTATTTCCATGACCACTATGATGCGGCCATGAAAACGCTACCCAATCTCACTACGGGCGTCACTATCAACCGTGTGGAGATCTGGGTGACAAACAAAAGTGGCAACACCGCTAATACACGTAACATCATTGCGCTGACCGATCTCGGTGAGAACAGCAAGGTGAGCAGCATCAAATGGACGACAACCGGACAGCCCGTGCCGTCGAACGATGCCAACACGGAGTACAGCACCATGACGAGTCAATATGCCAATGCACGTGACATTGACCAGACATCGTCAGTGCTCGACGGTGCCGGGCTTGTGGGTGGCAACGACTATGAAAAGTTACAGAGTGCACGTCTGCTCTCTTCTTCTGAATACTCCATCAACAATGCAATGGGCTACGTCTCGTTGAAGACAGCCTTGCAAACCGACCAGGTGCTCGCCATCGCCTATGAGTACACCTATGGTGGACGAACCTATCAGGTCGGTGAGTTTGCCAGCGATGTTACTGATGCCTCCAAGGCTCTCTTCGTCAAATCGCTCAAGAACACCAGCAACAACCCCTCACAAGGCAACTGGCCGCTGATGATGAAGAACGTCTACTACCTGGCTTCCTCTGTAGAGAAAGACAAGTTCCGCCTCGACGTGAAATACCAGAGCGACACCACCGGTGTCTATCTCTCATATATCCCCGAGCCACAGGTAAAGAGCCAGACGCTCATCAAGGTACTCGGCGCTGACCGTCTTGACAATAACAACAAGGCTCACTCCAACGGCTATTTCGACTTTGTCGAGGGCTACACCGTCAGCGACGGCCGCGTCTTCTTCCCTGCCGCTGAGCCTTTCGGCAGCTATCTCTATAACTATCTCGTGGGCAAAGGAGTCTCTGCTGCCACTGCTTCCAAATATGCTTTCACCGAACTTTACGACTCCACAAAGACCATTGCCAAGCAGATAGCCGAAAAAGACAAGTATCTGTTGCAGGGACAGTTCCGCGGCACACAGGCCAACGTCATCTCTCTCGGCGCGTATAACGTACCGCAAGGTTCCGTCGTTGTCACTGCCGGTGGCGTGAAGTTGACCGAAGGTTCCGACTATAGCGTGGATTACAGCGCCGGCGAGGTGACCATTCTCAACCAAAGCATCATCGACGCAGGTACCGCAGTCAACGTGTCGTTGGAGAGCCAGAGCGACTATGCACAAGAGCGGAAAACAATGTTCGGCATGAACTGGGAGTATGACTTCTCCAAGAACTTCCAACTCTCAGGAACGCTTCAGCACCTCTCCGAGCAGGCTCTCACCACAAAGGTATCGATGGGCGCAGAGCCTGTCAACAACACACTGTGGGGACTCAACATCAACTGGAAGCATGAGAGCCAGTGGCTTACCAACATGCTCGACAAGCTGCCTCTGCTCCATCTGACACAGCCTTCACAGATCTCTTTCACCGGTGAGTTTGCACAACTCATCGCCGGACAGAGTCATGGCACGCAGGACAATGCATCTTATCTCGACGACTTTGAGAACACAACAGACAAGATCGACGTCTCCACACCTTACAACTGGCAACTGTCAAGCGTGCCCTCGATGTTCCCTGAGCACACAGACAACACAACGTTGCGCTCGGGCTTTAACCGTTCGCAACTCGCCTGGTACACCATTGACCCGCTCTTCACCCGTCTGAGCTCCTCGCTCACTCCGGGACACATCAAGAGCGACCTCAACCAACTCAGCGACCCTTATGTGCGCGAGGTCTACGTCAAGGAGCTCTATCCCAACCGCGACCAAAGCACTTACAACGGAGCTACGTCGACCATCTCCGTGCTCAACCTTGCCTACTACCCCAACGAGCGCGGCCCTTACAACTTCAACCCTGACCTCGCCGCCGACGGCTCGCTCAACAATCCTACGCGCCACTGGGGCGGTATGATGCGTAAGCTCGACACCAACGACTTCCAAACGGCCAACATCGAGTATGTGGAGTTCTGGATGATGGATCCCTTTATCCATACTCGCCAAGCCGGCAATGCCAGCGACTACGGCGGTGACTTCTATATCGACCTCGGTGAGGTGTCGGAAGACGTGCTCCACGATGGCAAGAAGTTTGCAGAGAGCAGCATGCCTGTCGACGGCTCCAACAGCTATGTCTTCACACAGTGGGGCAAAGTGCCGACAACAACCAATGTCACCTATGCCTTCGCCACCACCAAGGGCAGCCGCGCTTTGCAGGACGTAGGTCTCAACGGACTCAACGACAGTGAAGAGCAGACCTTTGACTCGTATCAGGACTTCCTCAAGGCTGTGCAGGGAAAGGTCAACCAGGCAGTGTGGGATTCTATCTGGGCTGACCCGGCCCACGATGACTACCACTATTTCCGTGGCTCGGACTACGACGACATGAAGGCCAGCATTCTCCGCCGATATAAGTACATCAACAACCCGCAGGGCAACTCTCCCGACAGCGACGGACGCACAGAGCGCTACGACACCTCTATTAAGAGTACGCCTGACGTGGAGGATATCAACCAGGACTACACGCTCAACGAATACGAGAAATACTTCCAGTACC
>CAMCBZ010000062.1 GCA_945873145.1 uncultured Prevotella sp. | reverse complement strand
AGGAATGAAAAAAGGAATGGAGCAAGGAATGAAAAAAGGAATGGAGCAAGGAATGAAAAAAGGAATGGAGCAAGGAATGGAAAAAGGAATGGAAAAAGGACTTAAAAGAGGTATCGAGCAGGGTGCTTCGGATGAAAGAAAAAAGAATGCGAAGGCTATGAAGACCTTGGGAGTGCCTTTGGAGACGATCGGAAAAATAACGGGAATGGCGATAGGGGACATCGAAAAACTGTAGGCTACTTTTGCGCTGAGAAAAAGGTTATGGACAATAAGAAAATGGAAACGAAGAAACTGAAAATCATACTTGCCAGCGCATCGCCACGCCGCAAAGAGCTGTTGGCAGGACTGGACCTGGACTTCGAGGTGAAGGTGACCAAAGGCATCAGCGAGAACTATCCCGAGACGCTGCGTGCCGAAGAGGTACCGCAATATATCTCACGGGAGAAGGCTGCCGCCTATCAGGTTGCCGACAACGAACTGCTGCTTACTGCCGACACGGTGGTCATTGTCGATAATACGATACTCGGCAAGCCACACGATGCCGATGACGCACGCCGTATGCTCCGTCTCATCAGCGGACGTACGCATCAGGTGGTCACCGGCGTGACGCTGACCACAGCCAAAGCACAAAAGACGTTCGAAGTCACTACGGACGTCACCTTCCGGCGACTCACCGACGACGAGATCGACTACTACATCACCCACTACCGTCCGTTTGACAAGGCCGGTGCCTATGGCATACAAGAGTGGATCGGCTATATCGGCGTTACATCTATCCACGGCAGCTACTACAACGTCATGGGGCTACCCGTACAGCGCATCTACCAGGAGATTTTGGAGATAGAGAAATAAAAAAATATCGGTGTCCACTACAGGCTTTGAACCTGTAGTGAACACCGATCTGTGTTTCTAAACGAAGTGTCTAAAACTTACTAAAAGCAAAAAAGCAATTATGCCTTCTTAGCCTTCAAAGCGTCCAGTGCTGCACGACGGCCACCGAGAATCATGTCGATACGCATCTTGTCTTGCAGATTAGCCTGGGCATTCATTGTCACCAATTTGTCTGTCATAACTACAATCTTTTTACGTTGATAAGGTTGATACTATGACTCACAGCTTGCGCCGCTTGTCGTATTGTTCGGAGGCAAAGTTAGTTTTCTTATTCCGCACTACCTAATATTCTTGCAAGAAATTCTCAGTGTAATCGATTGATATTGATCTACATCAACCATGCAAGCAAAGAAATAGCCATTCAAAGCTATTTTCCAGCATACTTGAGAGGGCAGAAATAAGGCATAATTGATTTATATCAACCAGCAAGGAGACTGGTCTACAAGGTAATACATGGGTATTGCGGTCCTCCCCCTCTATAGGGGGAGTTAGAGGGGGTCTTCTATCTTTTAAGATAAGATAGGCTGCACTCGGAAATGAAAAGAAAAACTGCGTTTTCCTTTGTCATTTCACTCGTTTGCGCTATCTTTGCACTTAGTTTATCATTTAATCATAAAAAGCCATGACTGTAACAGACATGCAGGAGATAAAAACAGCCAGCATCCAAAAGCTGACAACAGGAAAAGACGGCGGACAGGACGTCCTGCTCGTCTCACTCAAGGAAGCCTATCAAAGCAAGCCACAATATCAGCGGGCTCTGAAGAAGGAGTTTGACCGCTGCAAAGATTTCGACCATCAGCATCTGGTGAAATACCTCGCCATGAAAGACGTGGAGGGACTCGGCACGTGCATTGAGATGGAATGGGAAGATTCCCGCTCGCTGCTCGAATATCTCGACGAAGGACATAGCGAGGACGAGAAGAAGCGTGTGGTCGGTCAGATTGCATCTGCTCTGGAATACCTTCATGAAAATGGAATGGTGCATGGTGCGCTCGACCCCGCCTTTATCTTCATCACCAAGAAGACCGACGAGGTGAAGGTGCTTAACCTGAGACTGCGCTACGCCGACACGATGAGTATGCCGAACAGCAGCCTGCGCTTCATCGCACCGGAGGCCAAGGACGGCACGGTGACGCTGGACGCACGCGCTGATGTCTACTCTCTTGGTATGATCGTCAAGACCATGAACCTTGGCACCGAGTATGACCAAGTCGTCAATGGCAGTTGCAGTTTTGGTCGCAGCGAGCGCTACGCCAGCATCGAGGACTTCATGGAAGCCTTTGAGCATCACCGCTATAGCCGCAAGAGCGAAGAGACATCATCGCCCGTCAACAGAAAGATGGTGGGACTGGTGGCTGCTATCGCCGTACTCGTGGTCATCGCCGTCGTACTGCTCTTCAGCCGTGGCGGACAGTCAGACCAGCAGGCCGCCAACACCGACTCTACCGAGGTAGCCAGCAACGATCAGTCTCAAAGTACAGATACGACCAGCAACAGCGTATCGGGCTCTGTTGCACCATCCGCTGACAGCGCAAGCGAGGCTCAGCAGGCTGCTTCCGCACAGACTCCGCAGTACACCGGCGATCTGGTATTCCTCAACAACCTCGTTCCGCAGATGCATATCGACATCGACAAAATCTATGCCTCCAGCACTGATCCTGACCAGATCCATAAGAAGGTAGCCATCTACTACAAAGGTCTGCGTAAGACTTTGGGTAGCCTCAACGAAGAGCAGTTCGCAGCCTTCGATAAGGCTTTCAGCGATTATATTAAGTCGAAACAGCAATAACGAAAAAAAGGTGTAGCACGCCGCAAAGCATACTAAACCTTATTATATATATAGAAAAAGGCAATCACCTCAATGCGGTGATTGCCTTTTTTCTTATTCTTGGAAGCTGCGCCAAGCAATCTTGAGAAGCACCAAGCAGTCTTGAGAAGCAGCTACAAGCGCTTACTCCTTCAGCGCATTCCAACCTTGCGCCGTGATGTCAAACTCCTTATTGTCGCGAGTGATCAAGCGAGCGCCCAACTCCTCTTTCGTGATATATCCGATCTGCTTAATGCCCTTGCTCTCCAAAGCATCGAGCTTGTCGTGATCACCAATAGGACAGGTGAAGAGAAGCTCATAGTCGTCGCCACCGTTCATCGCGCACGTGGTGACATTCATGTTCAGCTCTTCCGCCATCACTGCTGTCTGATAGTCGATCGGAATGTTCTTCTCATAGACGCGGCAACCACAGTGGCTCTGCTTGCAGATATGCAAGAGCTCGGAAGAGAGTCCGTCAGAGATGTCCATCATAGCCGTGGGATGGATATTGTTCTCCCGCAGCAGGTTGATGACATCGCCACGTGCCTCCGGCTTGAGCTGTCGCTGAAGCAGATATTCCTTACCGGCAAAGTCCGGCTGGAAGTCATTGAGCTTGCGTGCCTCCTGCTGCAAATGCTCCACGAGTTTCGTGTTTCCGGCCTTGTTAGCCTCCTGCAACTTCTTGTTCATGGCGTCGACCTGCTGATAGAATACACTCTTCTCGCGCTCGAGCAACTGCAAGCCCATGTAGGCCGCACCAAGATCGCCTGTCACACAAATCAAGTCCGTCTCGTTGGCGCCATTGCGATAGACGATGTCGTCTTTCTTTGCCTCACCGATACACGTGATGCTGATGGCCAGTCCCGTATAGGATGCCGTCGTGTCTCCACCAACCACATCCACGCTCCATTTCTCACAAGCCCGGCGCAGTCCATCGTAGAAAGCCTCGATGTCCTCCACTTTCAATCGCTTGCCAATGGCCAGCGATACCGTCATCTGCCGTGGCGTGCCGTTCATGGCAAAGATATCAGAGATATTCACCATCGCAGCCTTGTAGCCCAACTCCTGCATCGTGATGTAGGTGAGGTCGAAGTGTATGCCCTCCATGAGCATGTCTGTAGTCACCAATACTTCCGAATCAGGATAGTGGAGCACGGCGCAGTCATCGCCCACACCGTATCGTGTCGATTCGTTGACCGGCTTGATATCTTTAGTGAGATGATCGATCAGACCAAACTCACCCAACTTTGCTATTTCCATATATTCTCCTAAGAGTATCTGTATACTATGTTACTATGTCTTTTATTGAGTCTGTATACTATGTTACTATGTCTAACTCAAAATCAGTATACTATGTTACTCTGTCTTTTCTACTTGTTACTCTGTCTAATGATCATTTCGCGCATGATCTCCGTCATCTTGGGTTCAGCGCTGTTGGCAGCCTTCTGCACTTCCTCATGGCTGACTTCCACTGGTGGTTCAAAGCCGCCCAAGTCAGTGATGATGCTCATGCCGAAGACCTTGATGCCGCAGTGGCGCGCCACGATCACCTCAGGAACGGTCGACATGCCTACTGCGTCACCACCCAAGAGATGGTACATCCGATACTCGGAAGGCGTCTCAAAGGTAGGACCCTGCACGCCGACGTAGACACCGTGTTGCAGGGCGATGCCCTTCTCCTTAGCGATACTGTCAGCGAGAGCGATCAGCTCATGGTCGTAGGCCTCGTGCATATCGGGGAAACGCGGACCTGTCGGGAAGTTCTTACCACGCAGGGGATGCTCAGGAAAGAGATTGATATGGTCGGTGATGACCATCATGTCGCCGATGTGGAACTTCGGGTTCATGCCGCCTGAGGCATTGCTGACGAAAAGCGTCTTGATACCCAACTCATACATCACACGCTCAGGAAAGGTCACTTCCTTCATCGAGTAGCCCTCATAGAAATGGAAGCGGCCGTCCATGGCGATGATGTCCACGCCACCGAGCTGTCCGAAGATGAGTTTTCCGGCATGTCCCTCCACGGTAGACACGGGGAAGTTGGGAATGTCCTTGTAAGGAATTTCCAGTGTCTTAGTTATCTCGGAAGCTAATTGTCCGAGGCCTGTTCCCAGAATGATGGCGGTCTGCGGGCTTGCTGTCATCCTTGCCTTTAGCCAGGATGCTGTTTCTTGAATTTTTTCGTACATAGCTAATGATTTTATGGTTGAACGCCTCAGCCTCGTCAAGCATAAACCTGATGCGGATGGGCAGGCGGTAGAGATGCCGCCGCACATCGTCGTCAAGTCCTTCGAGGTTCACAAGACGTGTACTGTCTTTGTCTGTAGTGATGATCAAGCGCGGCTCCGGCAATGACTGGAATGCCTCGTTGATGCGCTGCGCGTCCTTTGCCTTGAAGAAGTGGTGATCGGCAAAGGTCAGCGGTGTGATAGACCGGCACTGCTTCTTCAAGTCTGCCTCCATCTGCAAGGGAGAAGCGATGCCCGTGAGCAACAACACATTCTTACCCGACAATGGTGAGTCGGTCTTCGCAAGCGGCTCTGCCTCCTTGGGAAAGACGGCCACGGGAGCGTCGTAGTCGATGCAGGTGAAGTAGAGTTCCTGATAGGGATAGAGGTTCATGGCCTTGGTGAGCACACGAAACTCCATAGGCTTCAAGTCTTTCGGACACTTGGTGATGATCACGATGTCGGCGCGGCTCTTGCCGTTGAGACTCTCGCGCAGGCGTCCGGCCGGCAAGAGCTTGTCGTAGATGATCAATCGGTGATAGTCGACCAGCAGAATGTTGATGCCGGGTTTGATATAGCGGTGCTGGTAGGCGTCATCAAGAAGGATGACGTCTACATCATGTGTCTCCTTGTCATGCGTCAGCCGGTCTACGCCCTGGCAGCGATTCTTGTCCACAGCGACGTAGACATCGGGGAATTTCTGTTTCATCTGGTAAGGCTCGTCGCCGATCTCGCGTGCTGTCGTCTCGTCGTCAGCGAGCACATAGCCTTTGCTCTTGCGCTTATAGCCACGCGAGAGTACACCCACACGCACTACATCTCTCAGTAGTCGGATGAGATATTCCACATGTGGCGTCTTGCCGGAACCGCCCACTGTGATATTGCCCACAGCAATGATCGGTATCGCAAAAGACCGCTTTTTTAGCACGCCGAGGTCAAAGAGCCAGTTGCGGAAGCCTACGCCAAGGCCATAGAGCCAGCTCAGCGGCAAGAGCCATTCATTGATTTTGATGTAATCCCCTTCTGTTCGCATGATTGTTATTTGATTATCAAGTCATAAGGCAGACGTGCCTGCAAGCGGCTCAGCATCGTAGCCCTGCGCATCATCATATAGGCACCATAGTCGTCGCCCAACACAGCACGCAACTGACCGTCGAGATATGAGCCCGTGGAACTGTTGAACAGATCCATCATCTGGTCAAACATGTCCTCTGCTCCAGGATATGAAGCGGTATGCCACTCTGAGAGCGAAGCCAGCTTCGCAGCTTTCGCCACTGCCACATCCAGTCCGCCTAACGCATCGACAAGTTTCAGTTTCTTTGCGTCCATACCTAAGTAGACATGTCCTTGGGCCAACTCCTCCACACGGTCCATCGTCATGGCACGGCCATCAGCCACACGGGACTTGAAGAGACGGTAGCCACGATTGACAGAGGCTTGCATGAGTGACTCTTGCTCCACCGTCATGGGGGCCATGTCGTCGCCCATAGTACTGTTGCGGTTGGTCTGAACATAATCGGCGTTGATGCCCAGCTTGCCCGTCATCAACTTAGAGCGGTCGATGCTCACGCCATAGATGCCAATGCTACCCGTCAGCGTGGTGGGCTCAGCGACAATATAGTCAGCCGGTGCACTGATGTAGTAGCCGCCCGAAGCAGCGTAACCGCCCATCGACACAACCACAGGCTTGCGCTTGCGCAGTTCCATGATGGCATGCCAGATCTGCTCAGATGCGTATGCTGAGCCGCCGGGAGAGTTCACACGAATCACAACAGCCTTAACGTCGTCATCATCAGCTAAATCGTTGAGATCATCAGCCATATCCTTTCCTACAATCATGCTGCCACTGTCAAACATCGACTGCGGCGAAGCCTCGTCAACAATCTCTCCCTCGGCATAGTACACGGCGATCTCGTCGCCTTTACTTTCTTTGACCGTGGAAGCAAGGTCAGTGG
The DNA here is from genome assembly GCA_945873145.1 of uncultured Prevotella sp. Lineage (GTDB taxonomy): Bacteria > Bacteroidota > Bacteroidia > Bacteroidales > Bacteroidaceae > Prevotella. The sequence goes on along the minus strand of CAMCBZ010000062.1, from coordinate 5,480 downwards.
CTGACACCTGCGGGATCATGTCATCGTTGTCCAGTCCCAAGCGCTTCTTGATATTGGCCTTCATTTGGTCTGCATAGAGCAATCCGTCGACGAGATGATATTTCTGAAAGTTCTTCGCATCCTCTACACCGATGTACCGGTCAGCGTATGCGTTGAGTGTGTCTGCGCTGATCTTGCGGTTCTTGCTCACCGTTGTCACGATCTTATCCCACGTACCCTGTATGAACCGTGTGGTCTGGGCACGGGCTTCGTCACTCATGTGGTCGTTGATCAGCGGTTCTGTAGCACTCTTGTACTTACCGCATTTGAAGACATTGAATTTGATTCCAATCTTATCCAACAAAGGTTTGAAGTACAACATCTTTCCGCCGAGTCCGTGCCAATCAACACCACCTTGTGGATTGAGATAGATCTTATCGGCTGCACTGGCAAGATAATAGGTAAAGGCATTATAGCTGTCAGCGTATGCCACCAGCCATTTTCCCGAAATCTTGTAATCCTGCAAGGCATCGTAGATCTCCTCTACCTGAGCCGGATCAGCATCGAAGCTGCCGCCCTCAAGATAGATACCGGCTACCTTGTCGTTGGTCTTTGCCTGCTTGATTGCAGTAAGCATATCTTCCAAAGTCTGGCTGGTGTTGCCTTGCAGTTCATCGCGCAGCGAAGTGGTACCATGATCTGACAAACTACCATCGAGCTTTAGCACAAGAACACTGTTCTTCTGCACGCTCGGAGTAGCCTCTGATGCCGCCATCATTCCCGACAGCGTCATCATGGCAATCATGAACGCCACGATGGAGAAAACAAATAGGCCGACAATCGTCGCACCAGTCATCTTAAAGAATTCTTTCATACACTTGATATTGTTGGATGATTAGAAACAATAAAGTTAATGGTTTCAACGTTTCTGCAAACTTACGAAAAAAAAATCACATAAGCAAACTTTTGCTTTATGAATACGCTACGTTGGCCTTGACTGTAACACGATGATAACAGATATGAAGAGCACAGAAATGGCTTCCGCACTCTATCATCTATCTCTCAGATCAGTCAAGCCGACCGTTATTGCTTGTTTTGTTTCTGACGTGCATGAATGATTCTGACCGTACCACAAAGTGCATCATAGCGTACCTGCAGAGAGTCGCGCTTGACACGCAGCTGGTTGCGACGAAGCAGACTGCGCTCGCCGTTCATCTGCTGAATAGTGGCTTGCAGGGCGGAATCAGTACGTCCGATGTCCTGTTGCGTCATCTTTAGACTGGCGTCTTGCCAGATGATCAGTGCCCGCTGACGGATCTTGATGGCGCGCGGATGCTGGGCGCGCAGTTGGGTGATGGCGTTGAGAGCAGCCTGATACTGCCCGTTGTGATAGAGCGTCTCTATCTTTTTCATCAGTGGCGCCGCCTTTTCGTCCTCGGTTGGCTGACAAGCGAAGCAACTCGCCAAGACTATGATTGCTAAGATATATTTCTTCATAACGATAAGATTCATAACAATGAGATTGTGCTATATATAATAATGTGTTATGGTTCTACATAGCGCTCCACAAACTGCCCCACCACACGACGATAGGCTTGGGGATGATCATGGAGGCTGCGGGCATGTGCGGATCCCTTTGCGAGCCACTTCTCCTTAGGCTGTGGCTTAGCCTTGTAGAGCGGATCCACCATCCACGTCGGCACAAAATCATCTTTCGTGCCGTGGATAAACAGCATCGGCTTATGGCAGCGCGCCACCATCCTCAACGGCGAGGCCTCGCCAAACGACCAGCCATAACGCAGACGACAGAGGGCGGAAGCTGTATAGAGAAGCGGGAAAGGCGGCAAGCCGAACTGATCGCGCAGCTCACTACCGAACTCATCCCACGCACTGGTGTAACCACAATCCTCGACAAAGGCCCTCACATACTTTGGCGTTTGCTCACCTGAGACGCACATCGTCGTCGCCGCACCCATGGAGATGCCATGTACGACCATGCGCGACTGTCGGTCGCTCAGACCAAAGCACTTGTTGGCAATGCTGATCCACCGGAGCACATCCAAACGGTCGAACCATCCCATCTGCTGGTGATCACCCGCACTACGGCCATTGCCGTAGAGCTCCGGCAAAAGGACATTGTAGTTCATCTCTTGATAGACCTTAGCCCAAGGCAGCATATAAATCGCACAATCGGTATAGCCATGGACAACCACGGCTACCTTGCTACTCCGGCGTGGCGCAAAGAGATAGACACCATGCAAACTGTCGCCACGGGCATTGACGATGACGGTATCGTGAAGGCAGTGGTTGGCCCGCAGGCTGTCGGTCCACGGACGCAACGACGGATAGCTTCGCTCTACCCGCTTCCAGATATAAGCCTCGTGCCGTCCCTTGTTGAAAGACGGACGCAGGGCATAGTCGAGCATATACCAGCTTGCGCCTCCCAAAACGACTGTCAGCAAGACAATGACGCAAAAGACAATCCAAAGTACAAGATGTCGCTTTCTACGATTCTGCATAAGTTAAACATTGATAGAAAAACCGTTGATAGAAAGATCCTTAATAGAGAAAACCTTGAAATGAAAAAGAGGCTACAACTCGTCATTGCAGCCTCTCTATTGTTATTTCAAGAGACGGCGGAATCATTGTCGTCGTCTGTTTCTCTCATTCTTTTTCCGGGATTTAATCGTCCTGATCCTTTAGTCGTCCTGATAATATACGCGTTTGACGCGGTTGCTGATACCGGTGAGTACCTCGTAAGGGATGGTATCAAGGGCATCGCTGAGCACGGTCACGGGCAGATGGTCGCCGAAGATCTCCACCGAGTCGCCTTCCTTGCAGTCAATACCCGTGACATCTATCATAGCCACGTCCATGCAGATGTTGCCGACATACTCTGCCTTTTTGCCGTTGACAAGGCAGTAGCAGTGGCGGTTACCAAGATGGCGGTTCAGTCCGTCGGCATAGCCGATAGGGATAGCTGCGATGACGCTGTCATGGTCGATCTTACCCTTGCGGCTGTAGCCCACAGTATCACCGGCAGGCACATTGCGCAGTTGCAGGATGGTCGTCTTCAGCGTCGACACGTTGTTGATGATCTGATTGTTGCGGCTGTTGATGCCATAAAGTCCGAGACCGAGACGGCACATGTCCAACTGGCGTTCGGGGAAGTGCTCGATGCCGGCAGAGTTGTCGATATGGCGGAGAATCTTATGGTCAAAGGCGGCCTGCAGTTTCTTGCTGCCCTCGTCAAAGAGCTGGAACTGATGAGCAGAGAAGTCGTCGAAGGAATTGTCGTCGGATCCGACGAAGTGCGAGAAGACCGAGCGCGGGATGATGGCGTTCTGATGTTTCAGTCTGTCGATGAGCTCGTCCATATCCTTCACGGGGTCGAAACCGAGACGGTGCATACCTGTGTCGAGTTTGATATGTACGGGATAACCTGTGATACCCTCTTTCTCTGCGGCTTTCACCAATGCGTCGAGCAGGCGGAAAGAGTAGACTTCCGGCTCCAGGTCGTAGTCGAACATCGTCTTGAAAGCACTCATCTCGGGGTTCATGATCATGATGTTGCTGGTGATGCCATTACCACGGAGCATAGCGCCCTCGTCAGCGACAGCCACGGCGAGATAGTCGACACGGTGGTCTTGCAAGGTCTTGGCCACCTCCACACTACCGGCACCGTAGGCATCTGCCTTGATCATGCACACGAGTTTAGTCTCGGGCTTCATAAACGAACGGTAGTAGTTGAGGTTCTTCACCACAGCGCCAAGGTTCACTTCCAGCACGGTCTCATGCACTTTCTGTACAAGCAGCTCCGTGATCTGGTCGAAGCCAAAGCTACGAGCGCCCTTAAGCAGGATGACCTCGTCGCGCAGGCTCTTGAAGACCTCGCTATGGATAAAGGCTTCAACGCTCTCAAAGAAGAACTTCTCTGCTATCTGTATTTCGTCGGCATACTCACTGATAACCTTACCGATGCCAATGAACTTCACCACACCACGCTTGCGCGCCAGGTCACTGACCTCGTGATAGAGTTCCGCTGGTTCCTCGCCACTCTGGAAGATGTCGCTGAGGATAAGCGTGCGGCGACGGCCCTTATGGTCGGGACGACGGTTCATGAAGTCGAGCGCGATATCCAGCGAATTGATATCAGAGTTGTACGAGTCGTTGATCAGCGTACAGCCGTGGCGGCCTTCCTTCACCTCCAGGCGCATGGCGATCGGCTCCAACTGCTCCATGCGATCGGCAAGCTGCTCGGCAGAAACGCCGACATGCAGGGCTACAGCGGCACAGATGATGGAATTGGTGATCGACGCGTCGTCGATAAACGGAATGGTATAGCGGCTTTCCTTACCACCTTTATATATATAGTGAATCGTGGAAGAAGCGTCTTTCTTCTCGATCTTCTTGACATACATCGGTGCCTTGCTGTCCTTCAGCGACCAGCACAAGCGCTCGCCCTGGTAGTTGAACTCGCCTGCCACCTTATTAATAATAGCGTCATCCTCGTTGTACACGACAGTCTGTGCATCGTGGAAGAGAATGAGCTTCTCACGGCACTTCTCCTCCATCGACGAGAAGTTCTCCTGATGAGCGTCACCAAGGTTTGTCAGCACGGCAATGGTAGGTTGGATGATGTCACGCAGTGCCAGCATCTCGCCTGGCTGACTGATGCCTGCCTCGAAGATGCCCACCTGGGTGTTGTCGTCCATGAGCCACACCGAGAGGGGCACACCAATCTGAGAGTTATAGCTGCGTGGACTGCGGGTGACATAGAGCTGGGGAGAGAGCAACTGATAGAGCCATTCCTTGACCATGGTCTTGCCGTTGCTGCCCGTAATGCCGATGATAGGGATGTTGAACTCATCGCGATGGCGCTCAGCGAGTCGCTGCAAGGCTTCGAGCGTGTTGACAACTTTCAGAAAGTTAGCATCGGGATAGTCGACAGCATAACCGGCAGGTACGTCGGTGACCACAAAGTTGCGGACACCACGGCGGTAGAGCTCAGGGATGTAGTTATGTCCATCGTTACGTGTTGACTTAAGGGCGAAGAACAAGGTCTCCTCGGGAAAACAGAGCGAGCGGCTGTCTGTCAGAAGAAAGCCGACGTTGGCGTCCGCACTACCATAGCGGCGTGCGCCGATGAGTGTGGTTACTTTTTCAATAGTATAAGTCATTGCAATTGCTTTTATCTACTGCAAAGATAGTGCAAACGAGTGGAATAACAAAATAAAATGGAATGAAATGGAATTTTATTTTGTTATTCCCGAGTGCAGCCTATCTTATCTAAAGATAGTGCAAACGAGTGGAATAACAAAATAAAATGGAATAAAATGGAATGAAATGGAATTTTATTTTGTTATTCCCGAATGCAGCCTATCTTATCTAAAGATAGTGCAAACGAGTGGAATGACAAAATAAAATGGAATTTTATTTTTCATTCCCGAGTGCAGCCTATTTTATTTAAAGTAGTGCAAACGAGCGAAATGGCAAAGAAA
>CAMCBZ010000061.1 GCA_945873145.1 uncultured Prevotella sp. | reverse complement strand
AAACACAGCCTCACCCCCAAACACAGCCTCACCCCCAAACACAGCCTCACCCCCAAACACAGCCTCACCCCCAGCCCCTCTCCCAAGGAGAGGGGAGTAATTACCGCCAAGGGGTGAGCCATCGGCAACCGCCTGCGTCGGGGGTGCTCCGTTCTGTTCGCCTGGTTATAACCAGGCGCGCTCAACTCTCAAACCCGGGCGCGCTCAACTCTCAAACCCGGGCGCGCCCTCTCTCATCCCTGCTTCTCCCTTATAAACAAAAACCGAACCCTCCATGACTCACCACATCCCTTCTCTGCTTTGCACCCTCTTCCTTTCGCTCCTTGCGTCTCTCCCCTCATCTTCCCGCGAGACGCTCAACTTCGACCGTGGCTGGCTGTTCTGTCTCGGCGACAGCTCCGCCATGGCGCTCACCGACTATGCCGACACGTCGTGGCGACAGCTCGACCTTCCGCACGACTGGGCGATAGAGGGTGACTTCAGCGTCGACAACCCGAGTGGCGCCGGTGGCGGCGCACTGCCCGGCGGCATTGGCTGGTACCGCAAGCACTTCACCGTCCCCGCCTCACTCACCGCCGACGACCATCTCTTCATCACCTTCGACGGCGTGTATATGAACAGCTCGGTGTATATCAACGGTCACCTGCTCGGCACACGGCCCTACGGCTATATCTCGTTTCAATACGACCTCACGCCTTACCTTCGCCGCGGAGCAGACAACGTCATCGCCGTACGTGTCGACAACAGCGACCAGCCCAACTCGCGCTGGTACTCGGGCTGTGGCATCTACCGCCACGTGTGGCTCACCGCCACCTCGCCGCTGCACATCGCCAACTGGGGCGTATACGTTATGCCGACAACGAAAAATGGACGCACGTGGACGGTGCCCGTGACCGTCACCCTCGCCGATGACAGCCAAAAAGGGCAGCACCCGATGGTGCGCAACACGCTCTTTGACAGCAACGGCAAGATCGTCGCGCAGGTTGCAAATGGCAGCACCGATCAGCAGATGACCGTGCGCAACCCGCGCCTGTGGAGCCCCGATGCACCGAATGTCTACACCTTGCTCACTGAGATCATCATCGCTGGTAAGACCGTAGATGCCGTGCGTACGACGACGGCTTTCCGCTCGTTCCGCTTCGATGCCAAGACGGGATTCTGGCTCAACGGCAAGAATATGAAACTCAACGGCGTCTGCGACCATCACGATCTCGGCTGCTTGGGTGCGGCTCTCGACAACGATGCGCTACGGCGCCAACTGGTGAAGTTGAAGGACATGGGCGTCAACGCCCTGCGATGCAGCCATAACCCTCCCGCGCCCGAACTGCTGAACATGGCCGACACGATGGGCTTCATCGTCATGGATGAGGCTTTCGACATGTGGATGCGCCGCAAGACGAAGAACGACTACGCCCGCTTCTTCGAGAAGTGGCACCAGCGCGACCTCACCGACATGTTGCTCCGCGACCGCAACCATCCCTCGATACTCATCTGGAGCATCGGCAACGAGGTGCTCGAACAGTGGTCATCGGCCAGTGCCGACGCCCTGACCTTGGAGCAGGCCAACTTGATTCTCAATGCGGGTCACGATGCCTCGACGCTCGCTCACGGCAAGGAGCTATCACCCAACTCGCTGCTCACCATCCATCTCGCCGACATCGTCAGAAGCCTCGACAAGAGCCGTCCGATCACGGCAGGATGCAACGAGCCCTCGCCCGACAACCATCTCTTCAAGTCGGGCGCCTTGGATCTTATCGGCTTCAACTACCATCGTCAGTGGATCAAGGACGAGCCGAAGAACTTCCCCGGCAAGCCTTTTCTCATGACAGAGAGCGTCTCTGCCCTGCAGACGCGCGGCTACTACCGTATGCCTTCCGACAGCGTCTACATAGCACCGAAGCGATGGGACAAGCCTTATACCAACGCGACGATGATGTGCTCGGCCTATGACAACAGCCATGCTCCGTGGAGTTCTACCCACGAGGAGACTTGGGACATCGTCAAGCACACGCCTTACTGCGCCGGGCAGTTTATCTGGACAGGCTGGGACTACATCGGTGAGCCCACGCCCTACGGCTATCCGGCACGTAGCAGTTACTTTGGCATCATCGACCTGGCCGGTTTCCCGAAGGACTCCTATTATATGTATCAGAGCGAGTGGACCACCAAGCCTGTGCTTCATCTCTTTCCGCACTGGAACTGGCTGCCGGGTCAGACAGTCGACCTTTGGTGCTACTACAACAATGCCGACGAGGTGGAGCTCTACGTCAACGGCAAGAGTCAGGGCATCCACCGCAAGGCCGACAGTCACCAGTATCATGTGATGTGGCGCGTGGCGTTCGAACCCGGTGAGATCACCGCCGTAGCACGTCAGCACGGCAAGGAGGTGCGCCGCCAGACGATACGCACGGCCGGACCAGCCACGTCGATACGGTTGACCTGCGACTACCGTGGCGAGACGACCACGTTTGTCAATGCAGAAGTCATCGACAAGGATGGCACGCTCTGTCCCGACGCGCGTAACCATATCTACTTCACGGCCGACAATGCCGACATCGTCGGCGTGGACAACGGCTCGCAGTTCTCTACCGAGCGTTTCAAGGCCAGCGATCGCCTTGCCTTCTTCGGCAAGTGTCTCGTCGTGGTGCGCGTCAAGGACAAGTCCAAGCCCGTCGTCGTCCATGCCCAAGCCACTGACCTGCAAGCCGCGTCACTAATGATAAAGTGACAACAGCCTCACTCCAAAACACAGCCTCACCCCCAACCCCTCTCCTTGGGAGAGGGGTTGGGGGTGAGGCTCCTCCTTAATTCCCGTCCGGCTTCACCACATTCACTCTTGCCGACGATGTCCACAGGAAGAGCTGGGGATCGTCGGGATGAGCAGGATCGTAGTCTTTCCAGTCACGCAGACCATTGGACATCGGCAGGTGGAGGCGCTTCATGCCCATGACCACCATCTTGGCCACCTCATATGCGCCATAAGGATTGAAGTGCGTGTTGTCGGCCAATGCCTTAGGTTGGTTGGGCCACGTGCCGGCAGGATAGTGCACCAAAGCCTTTTTACTGTTCTCGTAGCCCAGCGCCTCAAAAAACGTGCGCGTCATGTCGTGGAGCTCGATGACAGGCACATGCTCACGCTTGGCCACGGCACGCATAGCATCGGGATAATCGCCATGGGTCTCGCGGATATGCAGGCGACTGTTGTCGAATGCACGTCGCTGCGTCGGTGTGACAAAGACAATGTTGCCGCCCTTGGCACGCACCCTGTCTATATAGATCTTCAACATATAGGAGAAATTATACCAGGCGCCACTGCCCGGCGATTTCTCCTTTTGGTCGTTGTGGCCGAACTCACAGAACACATAATCGCCCGGACGCATCATCGACAGAATCTTGTCGAGACGGTTCTGATAATAAAACGACGAGGCAGTGAGTCCGCTCTCAGCGTGATTTGACACCGCAAAGCCGTCGCCCATCCAGCGCGTGATCATCTGTCCCCATGAGGCGTAAGGATCGTAAGGCTGGTCGACAACGGTGGAGTTGCCACAGAGGAAAAGGGTGACTGCTGTCGTGTCGGGTGCTATTGTCACGCGCCGCACGGCCGGGCGAGGACCGGTGAACTCCAGGTTGAGGCTGTCGTCCCAGTCGAGATAGTCTTTCTCACGGGGCTTGAGCTTCACCCGCTCCTTGTCCGTGATATACGGCGAGCGCTTGTTCACGATAAAGGATATGGTCTTGAACTTTCCCTTTTTTGTGGGCGTGTCCTCAATAAAGAGGCGGCGGCTCTCGGCGCGCACCATCGTGTTGCCCTCATGGTGCTTGCTGCCCAGTTCCACTGTGACGCGATAGTTTCCGTCCGGCACCGCCACAGAGAAAGTGAACGGCTTGCCCGCCTTGCTCTGACGCGACAGGTCGAAAGTCTGGGTTTGCGCCTGCGCTGTTAAGGACAGCAGCAGGCAGACGCAGAGATGAATGAAATGTTTCATAGTTGATCTATTTAACCTATCATTATTCATTGTACATTATGCATTGTACATTATACATTATTCATTGTTTCGTTTCCACCGTGCATTTTCCTCTCACGCGTCCCGCCTTGTCGACCAGTTCCATGCGCACCTTGCCCGGCTTGGTATCCGCGCGAAGGATGACGAGCAGGTTGCCCTGACAGAGACTGGTGGTCGGATCGGTAGAGATGGCGTTTCCGGCGATGTCACCGTTGTCGGTAGCCACCAGTTCGGCAGGTCCGCTGACACGAATGGTGAGCGTGTCGTTGGCCAAAGGTGTGCGCCGCCCCTTCGCGTCGAGACCCAGCACACGGATGTGCATAAGATCCTGTCCGTCGGCTTTCCATGTCTCGTTGTCGGGAATGAGCGACAAACGTTTGAGAGGTCCGGCGGTGGCAATCTCGTGGCGTGCCACCTCCTTACCGCCGTTGCGTGCAATGGCGACCAGCGTACCCGGCTCGTAGGCGATGTTGTCCCACCGGATCTTGTCGCGCGTGTTAGGGTTCATACTGTTTCTCTTCACGCCCAGGCTTTTGCCGTTGAGCCGTAGTTCCACCTCCTCAGCGTTGGTGTAGGTGTAGATGGTATAGCGTTTGCCCGGCGTACGGTTCCAATGCCACGTGACCTTGTCACCGCCGAAGGTCACACCATTCCATGTCATCGCCTCCTCTTTGCCACCGGCTACACCAATGTGCACGACAGGCTTGTCGGTGAACATCGCCTTGAGCAGATAGGCTTGTGGCTTGGGCAGCAGCGAGCGGTCGAAGACACCGTTGTCCCATCCCTTGCGCGGCCAGCCAAGGCTCTCGCCGTTGTAGTCTATCATACCCCAATAGGCCAGGCCCACGACACGGTTGAGATCCATGTCGAAATAGTTAGGTCCCATCATCGGCAGGTTGGCCTCGCTCTGATAGAAGATCATGTTGGGAAAGCGCTGGCCGTCGCCCGGGAAGTACATATAGCGATAGTTGTAAGCCTGGATGTCCGTGATCATCGCCAGGTCGCAGGGCAGCGAGTCGGTCTGCCAGTTGCGGCCGCGCGGGTGCATGGCCACGGTGACCGGCCGCGTGTCGTCGTAGCGGCGCAACAGAGTGCGCAGCAGACGGTAGGGCGTCACGCCCCAGTCGTTGAAAGGCAGGTTGGGATAGGTCTGGAGCTCATTGCCCAAGCTCCACATGATGACGCTGGGGTGGTTGCGGTCACGCTGTATCCACTCCGGCACATCGTATTGCCAGTGGTTCATCCACGGCTGCCGGCCTCCGGCATATTGTGTGAGCCACTTGTCATAGAGCTCATCGACGACAAGGATGCCATATTTGTCACAGAGGCGGTAGAGGTCTTCGCTATAGGGATTGTGGGAGCAGCGGATGTGGTTGAAGCCGAAGTCCTTGAGCAACTTGATGCGTTTCTCGATGGCACGCGGATAGGCGGCGGCACCGAGAGCACCGAGCGTGTGATGGTTGGCAATGCCTTTGAGGATCACCTTACGGCCGTTGAGCTTAAAGCCGAAGGAGGGACCGTATTCGATGGTACGGATTCCGAAGGGCTCCGTCACCCGGTCGGCGACACGTCCGCTGTCGTCACGGAGGGTCAGCTCAGCACTATATAAATAAGGAGTATCCAAATCCCACACATGAGGATGGTCGATCGTGATGTCGGCCAAAGGATATTCCATCGTGTGACGGTGGCGGGTCAGTGCCAACAGCGTGTCGGAATGGGCTACTACATGTCCCTGAGCGTCAAGGATGCGCACGGCAAGGGCTGTCTGCCGCTGAGAGCCATAGTTAGAGATGGCGGCCCTGATGTGTACCTTGCGGTTGCCTGTCGTCGTGATCTGCAGCGGATGTCGGTCGAAAAACAGTTGCCGGTCGGTGACAATGAACTTCACGTCGCGGAAGAGACCGCCGCCAGTATACCATCTTGAGTTTTGCGGCCCGCGTGTGTCAGCCAAGACAGTGAGCACGTTCTCCTGGCCGTAGCGCAACTTGCTGCTGACGTCGATGCCGAAACCAACGTAGCCGTATTCTGTTCCGCCGATGCGCTCACCATTGAGCCAGACGTCGCCGACGAGCATGATGCCGCCTACTTCCAGCACGACGCGACGCCCGCGCCAACTGTTGTCCGGCGTGAATGTGCGGCGATACCAGCCTTTGCCCATCTCCTTGAAGCCGCGCGAGGAGAGGCGGCTCTTGACGTTGGCAGCCTGATCACGGTTGTCGGCGTGCTCGTCAGCAGTAGGAGCTACCCACGGCTGGCTGATCTGGAAGTCGTGGGGCAACCTTACACTCTGCCACTCGCCACTGCCCTGATTGGCTTGCGCGGGCGAAAGTCCGGCACGGGAGAACTGCCAGTCGACGATGTTCACCGTGTCACGCTGGGCACAAGCTGGCAAGTACACAGACAGCAGACCGACAGAACAGAGCAATCCGCGACGGACGATAGAAATGATAGAACTATGATACATCGATGATTATTTACTGATTATTAATGAGTGGTTTTGATCACTACAAAGATAAACAAAGTGTTTTAGACCGCCATGAGAAAGAGCACGATCCTCGTGTCGCCCTCTCATTTTTTCTCGTTTCCGTTGATGACCACGTTGCGGACAACCGTGCCGGGGATGAGCGTAGAGGAGAAGTTACCGGCTTTGTCAGTGACGCGGATATCCTCAAAGGTGAAATCAGAAAGACTGTATTTGTCGCTCGTGCCCACGTCGAAGAAGCTGTCACAGTCCATCCGGATATTCTTCAGCGTCACGTTCCTGCATGATGACTTGGGCATGTTGCGGCGCTTGGCGGGCTGGAAGAATTGTGTCCAGGGACGAATGACCAAAACGCTGCGTGCCCGTCCGGTGATGCCTTCAACACGCACCTGCTCGTAGCGCTGCGGTGTGTCGGGCCGCATCTTCAACCAGAGCACGCGGTCGGCATTCTCACTCGTACAGTTGCGCAGGATGACATTGGTGTCGTGGAGGCTCTCTGAACCAAGGGTGAGCATGCTGTGCACCGTGCCGTAGTGGCAGTTCTCTACAAGCACACGACTGACGGGACCGTTGACGGCCATGGTGTCGGCATAGGTTCCCTTGCCGCCCTTGAGCACGACAGCATCGTCGTTGACGTTCATGTAACAGCCACGTACAAGGATGTCGTGGCACTTGTCGATGTCGATGGCATCGCTGCTCGGAGCTTTTACGCCCTGAGTAGGCGCAAAGATGAAGCAGTCGAGATAGCGCACGTGGTCACAGTTGTAGAGATGGTTGGTCCATACGGGACTGTTCATCAGATGCACGTCCTGTACGGTGACGCGACTGGAGTTGCTGATATATACCAGTCGCGGGCGCTGTGCGTCCTTGTTGGTGCAGGCGGGATTCCACTGCCGCCGTATCCAGAACTCCTGCCAATAGGGATAGCCGTTGCCGTCGATGGTGCCCTTGCCGGTGATCGTGAAGCCGTCGACATGGTCGGCATTGACGAGAGCAGCAAAGTACTTGCACGTCTCGCCCTCGAAGCGTGTGGTCAGCACGGGAAAGTCGGCAATGCGGTCGGAGCCTTTCAACGTGGCTCCCTCGCAGAGATGGAGATGAGTGCCCGGCTTGAAGAACAGCGCACCACTGAGGAAAGTACCCGACGGGATGACGACCACACCGCCGCCCTCACGCTGGCAACGGTCGATGACGGCTTGGATGGCTTTCGTCTGTACGATCGCGGGATTATCGCTCACGCCATAGTCGGTGATGACATATTGCCTGCCGAGGCTGCGCACATCCACTTTCGTGGTGTCGCTGAACCATGCGTCGATCGGTGTACCGTCGGGCCAGGTGTCTGCACTTGCGCTGCCGCAACAGAGCAGCAGAAGGAAAAGAAGGATATGTTTCATTGCTTTTGTTTTCGTTATATATATAATAAGGTGTAGAGCACCTCGCATTTTACAGCGCATCAACCTGCACTATATACGAATTTGGTCTTCACATGTATGGTGTTGGTTACTGATGGAGTGCTACGAGTCTGACGCTACCGTTGAGTCCGCTCTTCATGGGAGCCCAACCGGCATAGCTGGTCTTATGGTATTGCAAGTCCACGACGTTGATGTCTTTCATCACGCGCCATTTGATGCCGCGGCGATCCATGTCCGCGATGCGGTTGGCAGGGAGGTTGGTGACCACGATGCGCAACGTGTTGTCGCCTTTCTTCAACAGTCCGCTCACGTCGAGCGTAAACGGCACAGACCACGCGCAGCCTGCAAAGTGGCCGTTGACCCATACCTCTGCCGACTCGCGCACATCGCCCAGGTCGAGCAACCAAGGCCGTCGGGCCTCATCAGCGCTCAGGCGAAACGTGGTGGAATAGGCTCCGCTGCCCATTGTCACGGCAGCACTGTCGTCGCCAAGCGTTTCCCATGTCTGGGGCTTGTCGAGTGTCCACGTGCGGCGTACCGCCGGTGTCGACTGCTCAAAGGCGAATTGCCAAGGACCGGCAAGCACTTTGGTTTGGCCACCCGGCAAGGCACGGAGGGGCAGAGCGGCAAGCGACTGGGGCAGCGCGCGGTCGAAGGTCTGGAGAATCATGCTCTCGCCACTCCGCAGCGCAACGTGCAACTGACCGTTGCGCTGCTCCACGGCATAGCGCTGGCCCGTCAAAGGATCGTACCACAGCGCGTCGTGCCACGCTACGGCAAGCGGTACGTAGCTGTCTACATCGTTGGGTGTAAGGTTTGCGATGAAATAGTGATAGCCCATGCCGTTTCTGCGTCGGATCGCTCTCAAGTGCAGCTGCGTGCGCATCGGCTCAGCCTGGGCAAGCCGGGCGAGTGCCTGACTGTTGATAGGCTTGGTCGGATCGATGAGTCCACGGTAGCAGGTGCCCGCCTCCGTGATCCATTGCTCACCCACCTTCTTGGCGCGGGCGAGCTGCCGCTCACTGATATAGTCGCAGTCATAGCCCAAGGAGTCGATCTCACGGATGGCACGGATAAACTCCGGCGCCTTCTTGTCCATGGAGTGGATGTCGAAGAGCATCAGCGGATGACGGGTATCTTTCTTCCACATTTCCTTCACAGGCAAGATGACGAGAAAATCGTTGTCGGGCTCGCCCCATTGCAGAAAGCTCTGGCAACGGCGGATATAATCCATCAGCCAAGGTGCGTCGCGCCAAGTGGAGTTGGTGGGACTCATGTTGACCGAGGCGTAGAACTGCCATCCCGGCCAGCGTGCGTTACGCGGACTGTAGGGTGTGCCGTGGAAGAACATGTGGTTGACACCGCAGGAGAACATCAAGTCGAGGTCGGGCTTCATCTGGCTCAATGACGTGCGGAAATGCTCAGTGAGCCAGGTGAAGGTTTCGCTGGAGGTGAAAGGCTTGCCCGTGACGTGGGCCGCAGAGGACGCATACTTCAACATGCTGACGTCGCTGAAGTTGGGTCGCGTGAATCCTGGATCGCGCCGCAGGCCCTTGATGCCGAAGTCGGAAAGGCCGAAGCCCTCGATCTCGGGGATGTCGACAGTGCCGTAGAGGTCGAGCAGGTTGGCGGGAGAGCCGTGAGCCTGGTTGCGCACGAGGGCACCGTGACTGTGGGCCCATGCCGTCCACTGCTGCGTGAAGTTGTGATAGAGCAGGTCGGAGAGCGTCTCGCGATAGTCGCAGACCACCTGTGCGTCGCTGTCGACAAAGCGGTCGAGGCTGTCCAAAAGGTTGTAGCCACGCCGTGCCTGAAACTCTTCGAGCAGCCGGGGCGTCCAGTTGGCTCCGTAGACTTCGTAGGAGTCGTTGAAGAAAGTATGCGGATAAGGCGTGTGGCTGGCTGTAAATGCCGAGTCGATATGCTGGAGATAGTGCGCCACGGCAAGAGAGTCAAAGTGATCGATGACCCAGCCCTCACCACCGGGAGCGGCCCGCTTCACACGCTGAAGGGTACGGCTGAGGAAGAGGGCAATCACTCTTTGGCGGTGCTTGTCTGCTGTTTTGAAACTCCTCACAGCCGTCAGTCGCGCGTATTTCTTTTCATTGTCGGGTATGGAAAAGGTCAGTTTGCTGATGTCAGCCTTATTGCTCACCAGTGTGTCGACGAAAAACGCCTTGCACGCTGCCTCGTCGATGGGCACCCAGGGACCGCCGAAGGGCCATCCCGTGCCATTGTTCATGTCCACCTCCACGCTGTCGGCCGCCGCTGTGCGCTCGGTGAACTGCAGGGCACGCATCCATTCGGGAGAGAGGTAGGACAGCTCATGTGCCTCATTGCCTTGTACTCCATAGATAGGAGTGACCTCCACAGCACCGATACCAACATGGTGCAGTGCGTCGAGATTGGCTTTCAGTCCGGCCTCATCGACGGCCGAACCGAACCACCACCAACGGGTGCCGGGACGGGCCTCGGGCAGTACAAAGGGCAGACAAGCATTGAGCGCTGGTTGCATCATCCGCGCATATTCCGTAGCGCCGAGCAGCCAGCAACCCGTACCATAGTCCTCGAAGTCCGGCATCTTGTCATAGCTGAGCGGCTGTCCGGCCGACGGATCCTTACCCGTGCCCTGGTTCCAACCGAGGAAGCCGTCGGGATGTACGCAGGTCATAAGTGCCCGCCAGGCCTTGTCGCAGGCCGGCCGATAGTCAGCGGCGGCGAGCAGTCCGTGGCGTATGCCCCAGCTCATGCCGTAGAGGAAGAGCGCCGTGCCCGTCATCTCCGGACCGCCATAGGTAGCCGGAGAGTGAAGGCTGACATTCCAGAAGCCGTCGGTACGCTGACAGTGCAGCAGCGCCTTGGACATTGCGAGGAAGTCCTTCTTCAACAGCTTGTATTCTTTCGTGTTGTTGTCGAGGACATCCATGCACCGCAACAGGGCCGCGTAGACCCAGCCGTTGCCCCGGCTCCAATAGCAGTAGTTGCCATCCTGCTCACGGTATGGTGGCACATAGTCCTTATCGCGCCACCACAGTCCGTCCTTTTTGTTGAAGAGTCCCCCACCGCAGGTGTTGCGGCTCCACAGATAGCTGTTGATGGCATAGTCGAGATAGCGGCGGTCGCCGGTAAGACTGTAATACTTCACATACACCGGCATAGCCATCTGTATGGCATCGATCCATGTCCAATAGTCATAGCGTCCGGTAGCCATCTGGTGTTCAAGGTTAGCCTTGACGCTACTGACCATCAGCGTGTCGCCCGTCATAGCGTAGCGCTCAAGATAAGTCTGAGCGCAACACTGGTTGTCGGCATCGGTGGTGGTTATGCCGTCGCGTGGCGCCCAGTGGTGGAAGGCGCCCCACCGGTCAGCATAATCGAGATAGCATTGTCGAGGGTCGATGGCGTAGAGTGCCATAAGCCCCTCGTAGTACACGGCGCGTGTCCACAACGAGCTCGGCCGCATCTTCTTCACAAAGGTTGGCTGCGTAGGATCAGCATAAACCCTCATGAAGCGGCCGTTGACGCGGCGAGCCAGTGTCAGCACGCTGTCGGCACCGTTCTCTGCCAGCAAAGGCAATGCGCCCAAGAGACAGAGAAGCAAGGATAAGAGTCGTCGGTTCATTGTCTTATTATTAGTTTTTTGTATTCAGTTTTCAGTTCTTTCAAACTATGTTTTACAAACAACTAAGCCTTCCACCCACTTGGTATAGCATTTCCCTCCCCTTGGGGAGGGTTAGGGAAGGGCTTCTCTTATTTCAAATACTTCGCCAGTGGGCTGTGGATGTCTTTCAGTCCTTTGGCGAGTGCTTTGACATTCGTTTGAGCGCCGAGAAGTGAGGAGTGGGTATGATCGTGGTTGAAATACTTTGCTGCCTTTTCCTTCGATCCGCAGTGCTTGTCGTAGTAGTTCGCAGCGATGTTGTGCAGGTCGACAAACTCACACCCCGTGGCCTCCACGACCTCACGGTACCACTTGCCATAGGTGTCGTTGCGGCGCTCGATATGTCCGTTGCTCCACTCGTTGCGCGGAGTGAGCGACACGAGAATCGGTGTAGCGCCCTTCTCACGCACGTCGTCGATGAACTTCTTCAAGTACCAGCCAAAGCTGTAGACGAGCTCATAGGTCCCTTTGGACTTACTCCGATAGACATGACAGGTATCGGCTGCACCGGGAATCTCACCACGCTCCTTATCGCTGTCGATAGGTCCGATGTCGTTGTGGCCGAACTGGATGAGCACATAGTCGCCGGGCTGGATGGAGTTGTAGACGCGCTCCCACCGTCCCTCGTTGAGGAAGGTGCGGCAGCTGCGTCCGGCCTTTGCGGCATTGTAGCAGACAATCTTCTTTTTGTCGAAGATGGTATAGGCCTGCGAGCCCAGTCCCCACATGCCTTTCTTATCCTTATCAGCATTTTTCACGGTACTGTCGCCGGTGAACCACACTACGGGCTTTCCAGCCTCGCGCTTCACGGGCTCTGTCGGCAGGGCAAGGTTATGGAGCATCGCCTGCAATGGCTTGAGGGACGGGTTGTGACTGGCGGCAATGCCCTCAGCAGCCGAGCGCGCATTCATCATTGCTCCGAAACGACTGGTGTGGATATGATCTTGATAGAAATAGTATTTCTCCTTCCACTTACTAAACCCGTCGAGCTTGGTTCCCGAGATCTCGTTCAGGTCAATGAAGGGCACACCTTCCTCGGCGGCAACGGCCTGCAACCACTGCGTGTGGATTTTCCTGACGATCTTTCCGGTCTGAGGATCGTAGGCATCACGCGGCGTGAGCGACATGAGAATGGGATGTGCGCCGGCCTTGCGGCAGTCGTTGATAAACCGGCGCATATACTCGCCATAGGTATAGACCGTCTCCTTGACGCCCGTCTCCTTGATGGTGACGTTGA
>CAMCBZ010000060.1 GCA_945873145.1 uncultured Prevotella sp. | reverse complement strand
TCTCGTGTGCTCTGAGATGTGTATAAGAGACAGTAATTAGTATTTTATATTATGTATATATACTTCCTTCTTATTTTACAATATTTGCTTTGCCTACATGCGATAGCTATAAATGTGGCGTTGAGGCAGTGTGGCGGTGTGGCGGTTGAGGGGAGAATAAAAAAAATCCCTCTCGTCTCTCGGCGACGGATCGCTTTGAGACGAGAGGGATATATGATGAATTGATGTAAGAGAGATGAGGCAAAAATGAATTATTTCACTTCGATGCTCTTGTTATCCTCTTTCTCGGCTTCCTTGCTCATCTTTGGCAGGTCGATCGTGAGGATACCGTTCTCAACCTTCGCACTGATCTTCTCCTTGTCCACATCCTCGGGCAGCACGTAGGTCTGCTCATAGTTGCTGTAGTTGAACTCGCGGCGCAGATAGTGCTCCTTCTTGTCCTCAGACTTGTCTTCCTCCTTGTGCTCGAACTTGTCCTCAATCTTAAGGTTGAGGTTGCCGTCCTTGTCAATGCTTACGCGGCAATACTCTTTCTTCAAGCCTGGAGCGGCAATCTCCATTACATATCCTTTGTCAGACTCCTTGACGTTCACAGCAGGAGCGGTAGCGTTCATACGCGGCATCATATCCGTGTCGAAGAAGTCATTAAAGAAGTTTGACATCCAATTGTTATCATTTCTTTTAGCAAGTAACATAAGACATACCTCCTGATTATCGTATTAATGGTTATTGTTCAATTCTTTGGAGCTCTTCCATCCATTTCGGACTTCCGAACTTCACTCTGCTTATTGCAAAGTATATACCTAAACAATTAACCTGACAATAATGGCCAATATGTCAGTTAATGGCTGACGAAATGACAAAGATAGGAGCCTCACGAAGCCTCACCCCCGTTCACAGCCTCACCCCCTTGCCCCTCTCTGAAGGAGAGGGGAGTAAAATGCTCTGCGGGTGGATTGAAGTGAGTTATTGGTGGACTTTAAGGGTTTCTTGAAGCATATCACGCCCCTCTCCTTCGGAGAGGGGAAGGGGGGTGAGGCTTTTCTATTTCTTTCTTAGCAGGCTGAGGTTGACCTGCGGCTTGAGAGCCTCTGAGACTTTCTCGGTGTAGGCACCCAACTTGACGGTGGCCTTGCCGAGGATATGCTCCACGTTGTCGCCCACCATGAAGGTGTAGTCACCGGCCTCACCCTTCCACTGGCTGCCAGCCTCGTCGAAGCTCGTCAGCAGACGACGCGGCACGCTCATTGTCAGTGTCTGACTCTCACCGGGCTTCAGCAGATGGGTCTTGGCAAAAGTCTTCAGCTCTTTAACCGGCTTTTCCTCATTGCCCTTAGGCGCTGCAACATACACCTGCGCCACTTGCTTACCGGCACGCGAACCAGTGTTCTTCACTGTAACCTTCACTGTGACCCCATGCTTGTCAGCTTTGGCTGAGAAGCCCGACATGGAGAAAGTGGTATAGCTCAGACCATAGCCGAAGGGATAGGCTACGGGCTTGTCGAAGGAGTCGAAATAGCGGTAGCCCACATAGATGTCCTCGTCGTGATCGGTATAGTTGACCCCCTTGACACGATGGTCATAGAGTGCGTCAGTCAGACCGTAATAGTCAGGCTGGCTTGGGAAGTTAGCCGTAGAGGGCACGTCGGTGGCTGCTATCGGCCACGTCATCGTCAGATGCCCGGAGGGATTGGCCTTACCAGTGAGCACGTCAGCAACAGCATTGCCGCCTTCCTCACCGGGCTGCCATGCCACGAGTATGCCGTCAACGAGACTGCGCCAGGAGGCTGTCTCCATCACAGAACCGGAGTTGATGACGACGATGACCGGTTTGCCCTGCTGATGGAAAACACCACTCACGCGGCTGATCATTTGCTTCTCCTGATTGGTAAGGTTGAACTCGCTTTCGATGCTGCGGTCCATGCCTTCACCGGCCTGACGGCCGATGGTGATGATGGCAACGTCGGCCTCGGGAGCCTCATGCTCTACGCAGCGCTGCGTGATGTCGATCTCATCGAGCTTAGGCTGCCCTTGATCGAGAAACCACATCCACGGGTTCTTGTCGGCCTTGAGCTTGGATTTGGCATAGGCCACATATTTCGTATAGATGTCGGTGAGCTGAGATGTAGTGGAGACGCCGGCGTTTTTCAGTCCGTCGGCCATATCCACGACGTAGGGCACATTGACGCAGCCCGAGCCCAAGCCACCGCTCATGAAGTCGTAGCTGTTGACACCGAAGAGTGCCACGCGCTTGATGCCCTCCATGGGCAGCACGGCCTTACCGTTGAAGTCGCCATTCTTGAGCAGCACCATGCCCTCGGTGCTCGTCTGTCGGGTCACCTGAGCATGCGCCTTGAGGTCGGGCTTGTTGCTGAAAGCGTAATGGCGGAAGCGCGGTGTCTTGACGATATACTCCAGCATCCGTCGCACGTTGCGGTCCACATCTTTGATATCGAGCTTGCCCTCCTTGACGGCCTTGACGATGTCCTCGGCCTGAGCAGGATAGCCCGGCATGAGCAGGTCGTTGCCCGCATGAACCTCCTCGGCAACGGGCAGGTCGGCGCGCTTGCCGATCCAGTCGGTCATGACGATGCCATTGAATCCCCAGTCGTCGCGGAGCACCTTGGTGAGCAAATCGTAGTTGCCCTGGGCGTAGACACCATTGATTTTGTTGTAGGACGACATGATCGTCCATGGTTGAGCCTCGCGCACAGCCATCTCGAAGCCGCGGAGATAGAGTTCACGCAGGGCGCGCTGCGAGACACGCTCATCGACACGCGTGCGGTCGCTCTCCTGAGAATTGACGGCAAAGTGCTTCATCGACACGCCGACCCCCTGGCTCTGTATGCCGCGGATCATGGCAGTGCCGATCATGCCGGTGACAATGGGATCTTCGCTATAGTATTCGAAGTTGCGGCCACAGAGAGGATTGCGGTGGAGGTTCATGCCTGGACCAAGGATGGCATCGCAACCATATTCCAGGGTCTCGTTGCCCTCACAGCGTCCCACCTGCTCCACCAAATCGGTATTCCACGTGCAGGCCAGACAGGTGCCCACGGGAAAGCCCGTGGCAAAGAAAGTCTGAGTGGTACCCTGACGATGGGCGTCGATGTGCACACCGGCCGGACCGTCACAGACCACCGTGGCGGGAATGCCCAACCGTGGGATGGCCACGGTGATACCGGCTGCTCCGGCTACTAATTTCTTCTGATGACCGAGCATGGAGCCCGATCCGACAAAGCCGTCGTTGCCACCGCCGACAAGCATCTGAGCCTTCTCCTCCAAGGTCATTGCCTGGAGCACCTGATCGATGTTATGGGCATTGAGTTGCGGAGCCTGAGCCGAAGCCGCACCCGCCATGCAGAGCGACAACACCATTGTAGATAGTTTTTTATTCATAATGTACTAATAGATGTATAATAATATAATGTGTGTTGATTAATGCAATTTCTTGAACTGACGGATCACGCTGCTGATGACGCTAAGCGTAGAACTGTCGCAGTCGAAGACCGAATTGAGTCCCTGCTGCTCCTGGGCCGGATCGTTGGTGTATGGATCGCCCACCTGCCACTGCTCATGACGCGGACGGGCCTCCCCACCCCATCCCCAGAAGTTGCAGCCGGCGAAGCGTCCGCCTTGGCGCGCATTGTCAGCCACAAGTTGGAAGACATATTTATAATAGGTGTCGCGTCCCTTCGTCGGGGAGCCCGGGCGGAAGCTCATCCCATCGCGTGGATAACCAAACTCCTCCATTACGAGGGGCTTGCCCAAGCGCTGGCAGATGGCGAGATGGCGCGAGATATAGTCCTTGGTGTTGGCGCAGGCTCGAGGCAGATTCTCCACGAGCGAGTCAGCATTGGACCATCCCCAGTTATAGGGCCACAGATGGACATTGCAGTAGTCGACATTTCTGTCGGCACAGATGCGCTCATAGCAACCGTAGTCGCCCTCGCAGCCCCATGCGCCCTCACTGCCGATGGAGATAAGGTGGTGCTTGTCGATGCTGCGGATAAGAGCTGAGGTCTCGCTGAGCCACCGCTCAAAGTCAGGAAGAGCCTCCTTGGAAAAGGAGCGCGGCTCGTTGCCAATCTGCCACGACATGATGGCTGGGTCGTCGACATAGTGCTTATGGGTGTAGCGGTTGGTGCGGCCGAGAATGAAGCGCACATAGTCGTAGAAGAGCTGATGGGCTTTCTCATTGGCGGCAAACTGCTCCACAAAGTTCATGAAAGCAGGATAGCCGGCCTCGTTGGGTCGCGGTGCCTTGCCGAGTCCGGCCTGCTCGAGATAGTAGTCGTAGCCCCCACTCCACTCCCACGAGTTGTTGAGATAAAGCACAGCCACCATTTTGCGCTTGCCCATCTGCTGGAGCAAATAGTCGAGTCCGGCAAGGATCGTGTCGTTGTACACGCCCGGTGCTTCCTGCAATGTGGGCTCCACCTTGGTCTTTACGCCCCGCTGCCCGTCGGAGCCCACGAGGATGCGCAGATTGTCGATGCCTGCTGCCTTCAACCGATCAAGTTCGCGGCAGAGGCGCGCACGGTCGCCGCCTTGGCCTGTAGAACCAAGAATAGCACCATACCACAGATTGGTGCCTACATAATAATAAGGTTTGCCGCCACGCCAGAACTTGCCGCCGTGACACTGCACATATTGGGCTTGAGCCGCAAATGGAAACAACAGGAGCATGGAGAGAGCTCCGAAGAGATGTCGTAATGTCGATTTCATGATGTCATTATCAGGTTGTGGGTATTATCTATTGCAAAGATACTGTAAATCATTGAGACTTCCTTGCACTTTCTTTGCAAATAATAGTATTTTGTTTGCAAATATTTCGCATCGGATTCGGTACACTATTTGCATCTTTGCAAGTAAACAAGCAGTTAAGCATTATGAAGTCAACAAAAATCATCAGTATTGCGGAGCTCGCCATCACAGCCATCTATGTAGTGCTCTGCACCTCGGTCAGCGGGAGCCTGCCTCACAGTATGTCATGCACTTCGTATCTGATTCCCCATGAACTGGACTTCTCATTATATATATTGACGGTCATCGCATTCGTAGCCACTACCCTCTTTCGCCACACCGACAAGAAAGGCCGAGCCATGGTGTGGTTGATGATCATAGGACTGGCCGATGTGGCCCTCTCACCCCATTACCACACCTCAAACACATTTCTCCACTATTTCGGCGGCATTCTCTGCTGCGTGGCCTCGGTGATCTATGTCTTCCACCGCTGCCCCAAGATACTCTATCTTTGGCTTCCCTGCTTTGTCGTCTGCCTGGTATGGCCCCGATGCCATATCATGTTTCAGGAACTCACATGTTTGATAGAAATGGTAGTGCTCAATTTCATCAGCGACAAGAAAGGACTGAGCCCCGCGCACAAAGAGGCTGAAAAGATGAAATAACTGTCTTTTTTTCTCTTGTAAGAGTTATTTTAACGGATATTCATTGAGGAACTCGATTTTTTTTGCTATCTTTGTGCTAACGTAAAGACCAAAGACAAAGGCTGAAATGAACAAGATTCTAAAGAAAACACAATTCTCGGAAAAGGTGTTCTGCCTGGAGGTGGAAGCACCGCTCATCGCGCGCAGCTGCCGCCCTGGGCATTTCATCATCGTGCGTGTGGACAAAGATAGCGAGCGGGTGCCATACACCATCGCAAAGTCAGATCCCGCCAAGGGTACCCTCACCCTCGTGGTACAGGAGGTGGGACTGTCCTCGACAAAGCTTTGCCAGCTCAATGTGGGCGACGAGGTACAAGACATCGTGGGACCGCTGGGCAATGCCTCGAAGATTGAAAAATACGGTACTATAGTCTGCGCCGGTGGCGGCATTGGCATCGCTGCCATTCTCCCCATACTCACCGCGCTGAAGAAAGCCGGAAACCGGGTCATCTCGGTGCTCGCCGGACGTACGAAGAATCTTGTCATCATGGTCGATGACGTCAAGAAATACAGCGACGAGGTCATCATCATGACCGACGATGGCTCCTACGGCAAGAAAGGCGTTGTCACCGTCGGTGTGGAAGAGGTCATCAAGCGCGAGCATGTCGACAAGGTGCTCGCCATTGGTCCTCCGGTGATGATGAAATTCACCTCGCTGCTGGCCCATAAATATGGCATCCCCAACGATGTCTCGCTCAACACTATCATGGTCGATGGTACGGGCATGTGCGGTGCCTGTCGACTGACGATTGGCGGAAAAACTAAGTTTGTATGCATCGACGGACCGGAGTTCGACGGTGATCTCGTTGACTGGGACGAGATGATGAAGCGCATGGGCACCTTTAAAGGCGTAGAGAAAGAGGAGATGGACAACTATGAGCGACATCTCCACCACGGCGAGGACAACAAGACATGTACAGTCTGCGGTGATAAACCAACAGCAAAACCCTCTCCAGACGATGGGAAAGAACCCACGGAAAGTCTCATTGACCGCAGCGCTCCCTGGCGCGAAGAACTCCGCAAGAAGATGACGGCCAAGGAGCGCAAGCAGATTGAGCGCGTGAAGATGCCGGAGCTCGACCCCGTATACCGCGCCACCACCCGCACCGAGGAGGTGAACCAGGGACTGACGCTCGACATGGCGATGAGTGAGGCTCATCGCTGCCTCGACTGCGGCAAGCCCAGTTGCGTAGAAGGCTGTCCGGTAAACATCAACATACCATCATTTATCAAGAATATAGAGCGCGGACATGTCCTCGATGCTGCCCGCGTACTGAAGATGACCTCTGCCCTGCCCGCTGTCTGCGGCCGCGTGTGCCCTCAGGAGAAACAGTGCGAGAGCCAGTGCATCCACTTGAAGATGAGGGAGCCTGCTGTGGCCATCGGATATCTCGAGCGCTTCGCCGCTGACTATGAGCGCGAGAGCGGACGGGGAGTACTGCCCGAGGTGGCTCCGTCAAATGGTATCAAGGTGGCTGTCGTCGGCTCTGGACCTTCGGGACTGAGCTTCGCCGGCGATATGGTGAAGAAAGGCTACGAGGTCTATGTCTTCGAAGCGCTTCACGAAATCGGAGGCGTGCTCAAATATGGTATTCCTGAATTCCGACTCCCTAACCGCATCGTTGACGTGGAAATCGACAACCTGCGCAAGATGGGTGTACACTTCCAGACCGACTGCATCGTGGGCAAGACCATCACCGTGAAAGACTTGGAGGATAAAGGTTTCAAGGGCATTTTCGTGGGCTCAGGTGCCGGACTGCCTAACTTCATGGACATTCCCGGTGAGAACTTCATCAACGTGATGTCGAGCAATGAGTACCTCACACGCGTCAACCTCATGGACGCTGCCAATCCTGATACGGATACTCCTATTAATATAGGTAAGAAAGTGATCGTCGTTGGTGGTGGTAACACTGCTATGGACTCCTGCCGCACGGCCAAGCGCCTGGGTGCCGACGTGACACTCGTCTACCGTCGCTCTGAGGCTGAGATGCCTGCACGACTCGAAGAGGTGAAGCACGCCAAGGAAGAGGGTGTCCACTTCCTTACGCTCCACAATCCAAAAGAATACCTCGCTGACGACAACGGACGTGTGCGAGCCGCTGTACTCGACGTCATGGAGCTCGGAGAGCCCGACGCCAGTGGCCGACGCCGCCCGGTGGCTACGGGTAAAACGGAGACACTGGAGTGTGATCAAGTCATCGTAGCCATCGGTGTGTCACCAAACCCGTTGGTGCCCAAGAGCATTCAAGGATTGGAACTCGGACGCAAGAACACAATCGTAGTCAATGAAGAAATGCAGTCGAGTCAACCCGACATCTACGCGGGTGGCGACATCGTGCGCGGCGGTGCTACGGTCATTCTGGCCATGGGCGACGGACGACGCGCCGCTGCCAACATGGACAAGCATCTGAAAGAAGCTAAATAGTCATATTTGTTTTTGACATGAAGAAAATACAGGCATGGATCCTCACGGCACTACTCTTCGCAGCAGTGCCCGCGGGGGCTCAAAAGCGAAACACCACAGTGAAAGGTAAGGCTGTGGCGACGATGAAAACTAAGACCAACAGCAATGGTGGACGGCAACTATTCAACACACTGCTACCTGCCACTGCCAAGGTGATGTTCATCGACAGCGTGGTCGTGACTAAAAATGACTTCCTCAGCCATATTCCACTCAATGCTGAGTCGGGAAAACTCTCTGTGAAAAGCAGGAAGGGAAATAACGTCTTGGCACAGTATGAGACGGAACTGGACGACAGACGCTTCTATGCCTTGGGCGACAGTACCTCCACGGCGCTCTACATGCAGACGAAGGTGGGTAACGACTGGAGCCAACAATCGTGTCTTGCGGATATCAGCGATGAAGACTATCACTGGCAAAACTATCCCTTCCTATGCGCCGATGGCGTCACGCTTTTTTTCTCAGCAACAGGACCAAATACCATTGGTGGACGCGACATATTCATGACTTCCTACGACAGCGACAAGGATGAATGGTTGCAACCACAGAACTATGGATTGCCCTTCAACTCTACGGCCAACGACTATCTGCTGGCTATCGATGACCTCGATACGCTCGGATGGCTCGTCACTGACCGTCATCAGCATGCCGACAGCGTGTGTATCTACACTTTTGTGCCCTCACAGGTGAGAAAAGACTTCACAGCCGACAACCTCTCCAAGGCACAGCTGGAGCGCTATGCGCAGATCCACCGCATCGCCGACACCTGGACTTTCGGAGACCGAAAAGCAGCTCTCAGACGACGCGATGCGATGATAGCACGCGCAAACGTAGCCAAGACACATGTCGCCACATCCTTTATCCTCAACGACAACACGCTGATCACCGACGAGAAGCAATTGAAATCACCAGTAGCCAGAAACCTCTTCCGGCAATGGGTGGAGCTCAATAATATGATCGACGACACGCGCCGCAGCCTCGAACATAACCGTGAGCGCTATGCACGGGGACAACGGGCACTCGCACAAGATATCCTCAGCAAGGAGAAGGACTTGAAACAGCAACTGACCGACCTCCACAACGTGGCAAAGAAACTGCGACAGGCTGAACTGCAAAAATAGTTAATCATCATAAGCAAGTAGTACTTGTAACTTTAAATCCTAACAACCATGGCAAAAACAGTATTTCCTGAGTCTGAACTGATTATCAACGGCGACGGCTCTATCTTTCACCTTCACCTCCACCCAACGCAGCTTGCTGATAAGGTGATTCTCGTAGGTGATCCGGCTCGTGTTACACTCGTGGCCTCACATTTCGACTCAAAAGAGTGTGAGGTGAGTAACCGTGAGTTTCACACCATCACCGGCTCCTACCACGGCAAGCGCATCACTGTACAGAGTACGGGTATCGGATGCGATAACATCGACATCGTGCTCAATGAGTTGGACGCACTGGCTAATATCGATTTTCAAACACGTACCGAGAAAGACAAACACCGGCAGCTCACCTTCGTGCGCATCGGCACTTGCGGTGGACTACAGTCCTATACTCCAACGGGGACATTCATCGCCAGTGTGAAGAGCATCGGCTTTGACGGACTGCTCAACTTCTATGCCGGACGTGATGAGGTGAGTGATCTCAAACTCGAGCAGGCCTTCAAAGAACATGTGGGATGGAAAGCTTTCATGGGAAATCCTTATGTGGCTACTTCCGACGCTGATCTTCTGAATCGCATCGCCGGTGAGGATATGGTGCGCGGATACACCATCTCATGCAATGGCTTCTTCGGTCCTCAAGGCCGCCGTCTCCGTCTACCCTTGGCTGAGCCTAAACTCAATGAGCGCATCGAGAGCTTCGAGTATGATGGCCTGCGCGTGACCAACTTTGAGATGGAGTCGAGCGCTATCGCCGGACTGTCGCAGCTCATGGGCCATCATGCCGTCACCTGCTGCATGGTCATCGCTAACCGCGTGGCTCATAAGGCGGAAAGTAACTACAAGGCTGACATCGACACACTCATTGAGAAAGTGCTCGAAAGAATTTAGCTATTATCCTCCCCCCCCGACTATAAAGGGTGGAGGAGAAACTCATCACTCAACACTCAACACTCAACATTCAACATTGAAAACTGTCATCTGTGCTCCTGCCACCCGTACGGGCGGTGCCATAGCAATCGTCCGTGTCAGCGGGGAAGGTTGCCTCGCCATCATCGATAAAATCTTTTCCGCCAAGAACCATAAGTGCTTGACAGAGGCTAAACCGTATACCCTGCACTATGGTGAGATAAAAGACAGAAAAGGCAATATCGTTGACGAGGTACTCATCAGTGTCTTTCATGCCCCCAATAGTTACACAGGTGAGGACAGTGCAGAAATCAGCTGCCATGGCAGCCAATACATCACTAACAGCATCCTACAACTGCTCATCGAGAACGGCTGCCGTATGGCCGAACCCGGGGAATACACTCGACGCGCCTATCTCAATGGTAAGATGGATTTAAGCCAGGCCGAAGCTGTTGCCGACCTCATCGCCGCCAACAATCAGGCCACTCACCATCTCGCCATGAGCCAACTTAAAGGGCACTTCAGCTCAGAACTCTCACGGCTACGCGAACAGCTGCTGAGGATGACCTCCTTATTGGAATTGGAATTGGACTTCAGCGACCATGAAGAGCTGGAGTTCGCCGACCGTTCAGAGCTGATCACGCTTGCCCGGCAAATTGATGATAGAGTGACGACCCTTGCTCGGTCATTCAAGATGGGTAATGCCCTTAAAAAAGGCATCCCCGTGGCCATCGTTGGAAAGACCAACGTCGGCAAGAGTACGCTCCTCAACCAGTTGCTGCACGAGGAGAAGGCTATCGTCAGCGACATCGACGGCACCACGCGCGACATCGTGGAAGACACCATGCTCATCCATGGCATCACCTTCCGCTTCATCGACACTGCCGGCATCCGTCATACCGACGACCAGGTGGAACAAATGGGCATTGAACGCGCTTATCAAAAGATGGATGAGGCCTCTATTCTCCTATGGCTCGTCGACTGTCGGCCCACTGATGAGGAGACTGCCGACATCGCCCGTCGCATCGGTGACAAGCCACTTATCCTGGTGCGCAACAAAGCCGACCTTGCATCTTCGCCTTCATCTGGCAGTGCTCCCATCGTCTCCCCCAACCTGCTACGTCCTGCTGCCGAGCTCAGCATCAGTGCCAAGTTGGGTAAGGGTATCGACCAATTGGAAGAAACTATCTATCACCTCGCCGACATTCCCGAACTGACCGAGGACACCATCATCATCACCAACAGTCGTCATTACGACGCTCTCGTCAACGCCCACGAAGCTCTCGAGCGCGTCCTTGACGGCCTCACCTCCTCACTCCCCTCCGACCTTGTGGCAGAGGACCTCCGCCAAGTGCTCCAAATCCTCGGCGACATTACCGGCGGTGCTATCTCCAGCCAAGAGACCCTCAACAACATCTTCCAGCACTTCTGCATAGGAAAGTGAAACCCCATTTTTACGACTTTACCAATTTCAACCAATTTGAAGCAACTTAGACTAAACCGCTGATTTTCAGCGGTTTTTTCATGCACCTACTTTTTAACACTTTCCGAGTTGGTCCAAATTGGTCCCAGTTATTTTAGTTATCTTTGTACCGCGGTTGTACCAACGCCCTCTAATACGCGCCATACAAAATTGTGGAAGCGACATTGAAAGGACAAAGTTGTGGAAGCCGCAAAAATGCCGTATCACGCGGAATGACATCGAAGGCACAAAGTTGTGGATGCCTGTGGATGCGTGTTGTTGGCTGTAGAAGAATTGTAAACTAAAATTTGACTAATCATGGACATTGAACGAAGATGTAGCTGGTGTGGAAAGCCATTCATTGCGCACAACTTTGGTACACGTTATTGTAGCCCAAGTTGCAGGCGTGACGCTAAGAGGTCAAATGCCAAAAAGGTGAATGCAGTCGGGGAAACGACGAAATGTCAAGTGCCGGAAATTGGTTTGATAGGCAACAAGCCATTTCTGTCACCCAAAGATGTTGCTATATTGCTCGGGACGACATCGACATCCGTCTACAGATATATTTACCAAGGTATCATTAAGGCTGTTAAATTGAGTGAGAACAGAATTGTGATACGCCGCTCTGACCTTGATTCTCTTTTCGACAATGCTCCCTCTTTTAAGAAAAAGAAGTACGGGCGTAAGACCGAAAGTGAATATTACACAATGAGGGAGATAATCGAGAAGTTTAGTATCTCACGCAAGGCAGTAAGAACGCGGATTAATAAATATAATATTCCTATTGTTTTTGAGGGAAGAAACTCGTTCTTCCCAAAGAAGGTTGTGAATGAAAAGTTCGCTGCACTGACGGAAACCGTTTCTGACAGTGATTACTACACTATCCCACAAATCATGGAGAAGTTCGGCATGTCACATTCTGCCGTGTTGAACTATGTCAAACGTCACAACATATCCCGAAAGACCATCCTGCGGAAGGTCTATTACAGCAGGGAGGAGATAGACAAACTCAAAGACCCGCTCAAAGATGAGAAGTACTATACATATCCTCAACTTAAGCAAATCTATGGCTTGTCAAAGGATCAGATAAGCTACTATACCCGTGCCTACCACTTGACGACGGCCAAAGAGGGAAAGTTTACTCTGATTGCTAAGGACGAGTTCGATGCGATCATGCGGCACCGCGGAAATGATGGACGCATAGAGAAGAACGATTCTATTGAGGATGCCACCATCGATGCCCTGCTGAAGCGCAAGGAGGAAGAGAGACATGCACGCATCCCCGAAGGATATGTGTCCATCGAGCAGATCGCCGACAAGTATGCCATGACGGTGAAGCATGTGCAGAATATTACACGCGCCATGAACATCAAGGAGAAGAAGTCCATCGGAGGCTACAACTACTTTCCCTCCGAAGTCATTGAGAAGGCCTTTGCCAAATATGAGGCCAAACCTTGGGTGAAGCTTTGGATAAGTGCCAAGGACATGGAAGAGCTCTATATGATGACGCCTGAGTCAAGACGCAGCTTTGCCTACCGCCACAAGATTCCCACCAAACAGGTCAAGGGGAAAGTGTTCTACTCGAAGGATGACATAGACAAGGTGAAAAGCGATGATTTCGAAAGCCGTGACAAGTACTATTCCGTGGAGCAAATCATGGAGAAATACAGTGTGACGCGCACCACGGTGTACAATACGGTGAAGTATTACAAGGTCAGAAAAGTGCACAAAGCGCAGTTCTCGTACTTTGACAAGACCGATATAGACAAGATTTTTAAGGAAAAAAGAGGAAAAAACTGATTTAATGAGTGCTGACACGCGTCATCGTTTGGTCAGTGAAGCCGGAATTCAGAACTTTGCACACCAAAAACAAATGATAGCAATTCAAAGAAAATAATAACAACTTAAAACAATTAGACTATGCAGTACTGTAAAAATGTAACCCTTCGCGAGCGCAAGCTTGCCCATGACAAGATTTCTCTTTACCTGGATTATTATCCCGGAGTCCGTGACAAGGTAACGATGAAAATTATCCGCCGTGAGTATCTTGGCATCTACATCTATGCCAATCCCAAGAACAAGATGGAGCGTGCCTTCAACAGACGCATGCGCGAGAAGGCCGAGATGATCCGCTGCCAGCGGTATGAGAGCGTGGTCAGCGAGCGTTACGACCTCTTCGACCAGACGACGAGCAAGCGTGACTTCCTCGCCTACTTCAAGCGCATACTTATGAACAAGAACGAAAAGTGGGACTTCGTTTACAAGCACTTTGAGCGGTTCGTCGATGGACACTGCACGTGCGGCGAGGTGGACCTTGACCTATGCCGCCGCTTCCGTGAGTACCTACTCAATGCGAAGAACATGCGGACGGGAAAACCCATCAACCAGAACTCTGCGGCAGGCTATTGGTCTACGTTCCGTGCCCTTCTCAATGTGGCGTACAGCGAACGCATGATCCAGAATAATCCCAACGACTTCCTTGAGCGCATCGAGTCGGTGCCGACCCATAAGGACTCGCTGACACTGTCCGAGTTGCAGACGCTCAGCCAGACACCGTGCGAGCAGGAGATCATCCGTCGTGCTTCTCTCTTTTCGTGCCTGACGGGACTGAGACGCAGCGACATCATCAAGCTCGATTGGGATGAGGTCTGCGAGTATGCCGATGGCGGTCTCTACCTCGACTTCATCAGCAAGAAGACTCAGCAGCGCAATTACGTGCCCATCAGCAACGAGACGTTCCAGCTGATCAAGCCACGCTCTAAGGGCAAGGTGTTCCCCGGACTCACCATAGAAATGTTCAACCATCCACTGAAGAAATGGATCAAGAGCTCCGGCATCACCAAGCACATCACGTTCCACTCCTTCCGCC
>CAMCBZ010000059.1 GCA_945873145.1 uncultured Prevotella sp. | reverse complement strand
GACTAATCCAACAAAGGATGGCTTCTTTGGCCAGTTCGGCGGAGCCTACGTCCCCGAGATATTATATAAATGTGTACACGACCTGCAGGACGCCTACCTGCCGATCATCGAGAGCGAGGAGTTTAAGCAGGAGTTCCGCACGCTGCTGCGCGACTATGCCGGGCGCCCCTCACCACTCTACTACGCCAAGCGCATGAGTGAGCGCTATGGCTGCCAGCTCTACCTCAAGCGCGAGGACCTGAACCACACGGGTGCACACAAGATCAACAACGCCATCGGACAGATACTCCTCGCCCGTAAGATGGGCAAGACACGCATCATCGCTGAGACCGGTGCCGGTCAGCACGGTGTGGCAACAGCCACGGTCTGTGCGCTCTTCGGCATGGACTGCGAGATCTTCATGGGTAAGACCGACGTGGAGCGACAGCATCCCAACGTGGAGCGCATGAAAATGCTCGGCGCAAAGGTGCATCCAGTGACCACCGGAAACATGACGCTTTCCGATGCCTGCTCGGAAGCCATCCGCGACTGGTGCTGCCATCCCGAGGACACCTTCTACCTCGTTGGTTCCACGATGGGCCCGCATCCCTACCCCGACATCGTGGCGAAGATGCAAAGCGTGATCAGCGAAGAGATCAAGTGGCAACTCAAAGAAAAGATCGGGCGTGACTATCCCGACTATCTCATCGCCTGCGTAGGTGGTGGCAGCAACGCCGCCGGCACCATCTATCACTATGTCGACGACGACCGCGTGAAGATTGTGCTCGCCGAAGCTGGCGGTCACGGCATCGACACCGACTACACCGCTGCCACCATGCACTGTGGCACGGAGGGCATCATCCACGGAGCCCGCACACTGGTGATGCAAACCGACGACGGTCAGATCAAGGAGGCGTTTACCATCTCTGCCGGTCTCGACTATCCGGGTATCGGTCCCATGCACGCCTATCTCGCCCAGCAGGGACGTGAAAAGGTGCTTGCCATCAACGACGACGAGGCGATCTATGCCGGTTACGAGCTCACGCGTACCGAGGGCATCATCCCCGCCATAGAGAGCGCACACGCTGTTGCTGCCCTCCGCAAGCTGTCTTTCAAACCCTCCGACGTGGTGGTGCTCACCGTCAGCGGACGTGGCGACAAAGACATGAACACTTATCTCACTCACAAAGACATGGCGAAAGAATATGGAAAATTTTAAGTTTGAGACGAGAACAAATAAGATTCTCGCCGACCTCTATACACCCGTAGCCGTATACATGCGGTTGCGCGACATCTATCCGCAGAGTGCGCTGATGGAGAGCTCGGACTATCACGGCTCGGAAAACGCACGGTCGTTTATCGGCATCAACCCGATTGCCTCCATCGCTGTCAGTCATGGTAAGACGATCATCACGCTACCCGACGGCACCACCGAGGAACATGAGTTGCCCGCCACGGGGCCCGGCAAGGGCGAGGCCTGCAAGCTGGCCATCGTCAAAGACTTCGACGACTTCATCCATCGCTTCCATATCGAAGGCGAGGGTGCCAACTTCTGCGGCCTCTACGGCTACACGGCCTTCAACGCCGTGCGCTACTTCGAGAACATCGAGGTCAAGGACACGACGATGGCAAAGAACGATGCACCCGACATCTACTATATCCTCTACCGCGACCTCATCGTCTTCGACCATTTCAACAACACGATGACATTCATCACCCTGGCCAAGGACAGCGACGACGGCGACCGACAGCTTGCCGACTTGCAGCGCGCAGTGAACAAGGCAAATGTGAAACCTTACAGCTTCCACCCTGTCGGTGAGGCCACCTCGACGCTCACCGATGAGGAGCACAAGGCCAACATCCGGCGCTGCGTCAAGCACTGTCTGCGCGGCGATGTCTTCCAGATCGTCATCTCGCGCCGCTTTGTCCAGCGCTACGAGGGCGATGACTTCAAACTCTATCGCGCCCTGCGCTCCATCAACCCGTCGCCCTATCTCTTCTATTTCGACTTCGGTGGCTTCCGCATCTTCGGTTCCAGTCCTGAGACTCACAACCGCATTGAGGGCGACACAGCGTATATCGACCCCATCGCAGGAACTACGAAGCGCACCGGCAACGCCGAGCAGGACCGCAAGGCCGCTGAGTTCCTGCGCAACGACCCGAAGGAGAATGCTGAGCACGTGATGCTCGTGGACCTCGCCCGCAACGACCTGAGCCGCAACTGTCACGACGTGAAGGTGGACTTCTACAAAGACATGCAGTTCTACAGCCACGTCATCCACCTCGTCAGCCGTGTCAGCGGTAAGCTCAACAAGGGCGCGGACCACATCAAAGCGTTCTTCGACACCTTCCCCGCCGGCACGCTCTCGGGTGCGCCAAAGGTGCGCGCCATGCAGCTCATCAGCGAGATGGAGCCCCACAACCGTGGCGCCTACGGTGGCTGCATCGGTTTCATCGGTCTCAACGGCAACCTCAACCAGGCCATCGTCATCCGCACGTTCATCAGCCGTGGCGGCGAGCTGTGGTTCCAGGCCGGCAGCGGCGTGGTGGCCAAAAGCAACGACGCCTATGAGCTCAACGAGAGCAACAACAAACTCGGAGCTCTCGTCAAGGCCATCAAGATTGCTGAGAAGCTATAAATACATTCTCACACAGAGTCAAAGAGCCACAGAGAACATATCATTTCTCTTGCAGCTCTGCGGACTCCATGACATGTATGATTCATGAATATCATTCACATGAATGTCCATTAATTGGCCACGAATTTCTCATAAATTATAGAATTAGCGAATAATTCATGGTTAATTGATGATAATTCAATGTGCAAATAAAAAGAGTTCAGTGCTCAAAACAAAAGAAATGAAAATCGTTATCATAGACAATTACGACAGCTTCACATACAACCTCGCTCACTTGGTGAAGCAATTAGGCGCCGAGGTGGAGGTCTACCGCAACGACCAGTTCACGCTCGGTCAGTTGGAGCCCTTCGACAAAATCATACTCAGTCCCGGTCCCGGCATCCCCAGCGAGGCCGGTCTGCTCCTTGATGTCATCAAGACCTACGCCGGACGCAAGCCCATGCTCGGCGTGTGTCTCGGTCATCAGGCCATTGGCGAGGTCTTCGGCGCGAAGCTTGAGAACCTCAGCGAAGTGTATCATGGCGTAGCCACCGAGGGCACACAGTTTGGCAACGACCCGATCTTCGACGGACTGCCCAAGCGTCTGCTCATGGGCCGCTACCATAGTTGGGTGGTCAGCCGCACGGAGTTCCCCGCCTCCCTTGAGGTCACCGCTGTCAGCGACGACGGCCAGATCATGGGACTGCGCCACCGCCACTACAACATCCACGGCATCCAATTCCACCCCGAGAGCGTGCTCACTCCGATGGGCAGCAAGATCGTGGAGAACTGGCTAAAGGGTTAATGGCCTCTCCAGCCTCAACGGCCTCACCCCCAGCCCCTCTCCAAAGGGAGAGGGGAGTAAGATGACGGATAAACAATTCCAATACGGCTCCTGTTGGGTGTGAATACAGACCGACTGCGTCCCCTCCATTCCCGTACTACTTTTATCCAAAATTCCTTGACAAAAATACATCACCGTGGACTATCAATCTAGAGAAACATTTTTAGAATTAGTACGAGAAAGGGTGATGAAATCAACTAAATTATTGAGGTGACAAGGTCAGAAAGCCTTTCTGATACTGTCAGAAACGGTTTCTGACCTTGTCATCTTCCGTTTCTGACCATGTCAGAAACGGAAGATGATAGCATCAGAAAGCCTTTCTGAGGGGTACCTCTATCTGTTTTTTCAAGCAAAAGTACCTTGTTTGTGATGACGAAAAACGTATCATCATTATAATACCTTGTTATTCAACACTTTACAGAAAGTTGCTCAAAATTCGCAAAATTTCGAGCAACCTACACCTTCGTTCAGAAAATCGCCTAAAAAACGGCGTTTTTTTGTCAGTTATATCAACAGAAGATGATTGATCTCCGAGTGGCATCGAGCGTATTATAGCCTATTTGTGAGCCAAAAGGCGAGTTTTTTTCCTTTTTTCGTCATTGGGACACCCACATTGACAATTATCAGAGAGGAACAGCACTTGTAATTGAAGTAAAGAAATTAAGTCCGAAGGACAATTTTATGCCTTGGCAATTTTCGTCATAGGCAGGCTTTAACCCCGTTAGGGGTGGTGTGGAAGTGATGGGACAGACTGCGAGCTTGCTCGCAAAGGCTGTTATGGGTGCGGGCGGGGGGATCTCAGCAGCCTGTCAATCGTGTCGATTTGTGGATAGATATTCGTAACAACTGCCTCTTAGCACATTGTCATCAGAGCGAAGTGCTAATATCAAAAGGAATATAAAGCGCATAAAAACATATATTATCGTTATTATAAATGCTATTATAATATCATAAAGACGGGAAAATACGCCTTTAAACAAACTTTTTGCTGTTTTTATTTGGAGGTTATGATATAATTACTTAACTTTGCATAAAATTAAAACACTCCAGTTATCTGGAAATAGAGAGGAAGGAAATATATCGTATTATTGTTAACTGTATTAATTAGAGAGAGCTTATGGACAAAAGACTTAAGATGCTTTTAGCCACGATGACGCTAAGTTCAGGATTAGCAATGGCTCAGACAAAAGTTAGCGGCACGATTCTTACCGCCGAAGGCGACCCCGTAGTGGGTGCCTCGGTGCTGGTCGTAGGTACCAAGACGGGTACTGTCACCGATGTCGACGGACACTATCAGATGAGCATCCCGGCCGGTAGTACGCTGCGCATCTCTTACCTTGGCTTGAAAACCAAGACCGTCAAGGCTAAGGAAAACCAAACCGTCTATCTCGAAACCGACAACACCACGCTCAACGATGTGGTTGTCACTGCCCTTGGCGTGTCGCGACAGAAGAAAGCCCTCGGCTATGCTGTCACCGAAGTAAAGGGCGAAGACCTCAATCTCAGCCGCGGCGGACTGAGCAACCCTGTCAACGCCTTGCAGGGAAAGATCGCCGGTCTGCAGATCTCCTCCGGCGCAGGCAGCATGGGCGGCAGCGCGAAGATCCTCATCCGTGGCGCCAACTCTCTCACGGGCAACAACCAGCCGCTCTTCGTCGTCGACGGTGTGCCTATCGAAGGTAAAGACTACAACAGCACAGAGACAGCCCGTGGTGCCGAGGGCTACGACTACGGCAACCTTGTGCAGGACATCAACCCTGACGACATCGAGAGCGTTTCCGTGTTGAAGGGTGCCGCTGCCTCGGCACTCTATGGCAGCCGCGCCTCCAACGGCGTGGTGATGATCACCACCAAACACGCCCGTCAGCACGCTGGCTACGGCGTGGAATACTCCTCGACCATCGGCTTTGAGAGTGTCACCAAACTGCCTAAGCTACAGAGCCAGTACGGCGGCGGCTATGGCTACGCAGGCGAGTATGCCCACGGCGGCGAGGGCGACGACTTCTCTACACAGACCATCAACGGCAAGACCTACACCATTCCTGACTACGGTATGGACGAGAGCTGGGGTCCGAAACTCGACGGACGGCAGGTGCTCTCATGGTATGACCTGCTCAAATGGCGCATCGGCGGCGAGCAGGGCGACCCCACCACATCGCCCTGGAGCCCGGCGTCGAGTGATTACCGCGATTTCTTCAGAACCGGCATCAGCTACACCAACAATGTAGCTATCTCACACGTCTACGACAACAGCGCCTACCGCATCTCCTATACCAACTCATCGCTCACAGGCTACGAGCCCAACAGCAGTCAGTATAAGAACATCTTCAACGTCAGTGGTAACATCACCAGCAAGGACAAGCGGCTGAATGTCTTCACCACGGTCAACTACTTCAACAACCGCACCAAGGGACGCCAGGAAACCGGTTACGGCGACAACAACATCATGGTGAAGTTCACGCAGTGGGGCCAGCGACAGCTCAACATGAATGAACTCAAGGATCTATATATCCAACCCGACGGCACACAGGGATCATGGAACATGGGCAGCTTCGACGACCCTACTATCCAATACCACAACAACCCCTATTGGAGCCGCTACAAAAACTATGAGAACGACTCACGCGACCGTATCTACGGCAACGCCGGCTTCAGCTATCAGATTCTCCCCGAGCTGAAGGCACAGTACAAGGCCAACCTCGACTACTACACGATGAAGCAGTATGAGCGTAACGCCGTCTACTCTCAGGAACAGTCGAAATACAAGGAAGTGTCGCGTACGCAGTACGAGATCAACCATGAGTTCCTGCTGATGTACAACCAGACTTTCCACGACGACTACAGCGTGTCGGTCAACCTCGGCGCCAACATCATGAAGCGCCACTATGAGTACATCTACGGCGAGACTGTCGGCGGCCTTGCCATCCCCGACTTCTACAACCTCGCCAACTCTGTCTCCACGCCTCACGCCTACAACTACAAGGAGGAGAAGGCCATCAACTCGCTGTTTGCCGATGTCACCCTCGGCTGGAAGAACATGCTCTACCTCGAAGGCACCGTCAGAACCGACAAGAGCTCGGCACTGCCTAAGGGCAACAACACCTATACCTATCCTTCGGTGACCGCCAGCTGGCTGTTCTCCGAACTGCTCAAGAAGCGCCTGCCTTGGCTCAACTATGGTAAGCTGCGCGCCGGCTATGCCGAGGTGGGCAACGACACCGACCCCTATCAGGTGGAGCAGACCTTCCTGCAGTACACCAACATCGACCCCTCCACGCCGGGCTACCGTATGCAGAACACGCTCAACAACAAAGACCTGAAACCTGAGCGCACACACTCCTGGGAGTTCGGTCTTGAGGCCAGCATACTCGACGAGCGCCTCGGCTTTGACCTGACCTACTACACCACGACGACAAAAGACGAGATTCTTCCGCTGTCTGTCTCGGGTACGACAGGTTATATGTACAAAGTTGTCAACAGCGGCGAGATTCAGAACCACGGTATCGAGTTCGCTATCCATGGCACTCCGGTCAAGACGCACGACTTCGAATGGGACGCCTCGCTGACACTCGCCTCCAATAAGAACAAGGTGAAGAGCCTCACCGACGGTGTCGACTACCTGCGCTTGGGCACAGCTCCTTTCAAGGTGGAAGTAGGCGCGTCGGTAGGTGAGGGCTACGGCATCATCAAGGGTACCGACTATCTCTACGATGAGTACGGACACAAACTCGTCGATCCCGAGACCGGACTCTATATGGCCACATCTGACAACCGCAACATTGGCAGCATCTATCCCGACTTCACGGGCGGTCTGGTCAACAGCTTCCGCTTTAAAAATTTCGACGCGAGCATCCAGTTCGACTTCTCCCATGGCGGTCACTTCTTCTCCACGACACGTCTCTGGGGCTGCTACACCGGTATGTTTGAGGAAACAGCCGCCAACGGCGTGCGTGAGAAGGGCATCGTCACCGACGGCTATGTCGCTGCCACCGACGCCAACGGCAACTATATCAAAAACGAGGACGGATCGTATAAAGTGGCTACTGACGCCAACGGCAAACCGATGAAAAACACCAAGGTGGTCAGCGCGCGCGACTACTATGAGAACTATTATACCGGCCCGGCCGCACAGAATGTGCTTCGCAGCGACTATGTCAAGTTGCGTGAAGTGTCGATAGGCTACACCTTCAAGATGCGCCCCAACTGGTTTGTCAAGGGTCTGCGCCTGAGTGCCTACGGCCGCAACCTCGCCGTTTGGGGCCCTGACTGCAAGCACTTCGACCCTGAGATGATCGTCACCAGCAGTGGCAACGTTCAAGGTATCGAGGGTGGTGCCACGCCGATGGTGGCCAGCTATGGCTTTACGGTAAATGTCAAATTCTAATTACGGAGGATGAATCTATGAACAAGATACTCAGATATATGACAATCGGGGCCGTGGCTCTGACAACCTTTTCGTGCAGCGACATCAACGACGTCAACAAGAATCCCAACTCACCCGCTGACGTGCCCTCGAACATGGTCATGGAGGGCGCTGAGAAGTGGGCCATGGACAACATCTACGACGTGTGGTTCAGCGGACGCCAGTGCCTGACCTACAGCCAGCAGTGGGTGCAGCGCAACTACACCGAGGAAGACCGCTACCAGATACGCGAGACGGTGAACAACAGCTACTTCAACTATCTCTACATGGGTTTGGCCAACTTCGACAAGGTCGTCACCCTCAACACGGATGAGAAATACAAAGCCACCAACGCGGCCTACGGCGCCAACGCCAACCAGATCGCCGCGGCCACGATCATGAAGGTATGGCTCATGGATGTCATCACCGACACGTGGGGCAACGTGCCTTACTCGCAGGCCGGCAAACTCGAGAACGAGGGTACGCTCTACGCGGTCTATGACTCACAGAAGGACATCTACACCGAGATGATCAAGGAGCTCACCGACGCCGTCAACTCCATCGACGTGAGCAAGCCGGCCTTCACTGCAGGCGATGTCATCTTCGGCGGCGACGCCACGAAATGGAAGCGCTTCGGCAACTCGCTCAAGTGCCGCCTCGCCATCCATCTCTCAAAGGTCGACCCGAACTGGAAGACCTATATCCGTGAGGCCGTTGAGAGCGGTGTGATGCAGAGCAACGCCGACGCGGCGAAGTTCACCTATTCGTCCTCCGGCTCGGACTACTGCCAGTTCTACGAGGGTTTCTATGTCGAGGGCCGCAACGACTTCTCCATTGCCCGTCCGTTGCTCTACTTGCTCAAGGGCGAGGCCGATGAGCTCAACCACAAGACGCATCCCTGGCCGGGTACCGTGGATCCGCGACTGAGCATCTACACCTGTCCCAACGACAGCGGCGAGTACACGGGTATACCGTTTGTCACGCCAACCGGTATTCAGGATAAGTTCCGCGCCTCTTCGCCTAACTGGTACAGCGGTCACCCCTTGGCGCTGACACCTACCTACAGCGTGCCGCTGATGACCTATGCCGAGCTGAAGTTCATCCTCTGCGAATATAATGGTTATGACCGTCAGGACTATGAGGACGGCGTGCGCGCCAGCCTCGCATACTGGTACGGCTTGGCCGGCAAGACGCTGAGTGCTGCCGACGAGGACGCTTATGTCGCTGCCGTGTCGAAGAAGGTAGACGCTGAGAGCTGTGCCATCCAGAAATATCTCGACCTCTTCACCAACGGCACGGAGGCCTGGACCGAGATCCGACGCACTGGTTACCCCGAGCAGCTCATGCGACCGGGCGAGATCGCCTGCATCTATAAGGATCAGCCAGTGAAGTTCACTCCGCTGTCTGATACCAAGGGCGACATCATCGAGCGCGTGAAGTACCCGACCAACGAGAGTACGCTCAACGGTACAAACTTCAAGGAGGCGATCGCCAAGCTCACCGACGGCACGAACAACTACTACACAAAGATGTACTGGGACGTGCGCAAGAGCAGCTATGACCATCCGGCCGACAAATAAGGTTTATTCCTTAACCATACAATCAGAAATAAGAAAGCTGTTTTGCGGCGTAGCCAATGCTACGCCGCTTTTTTTTTAGAGAATTTGAGAATGATAGAATTCTTCTATCGATAAGAACTACTCACACAGAGACACGGAGTATTACACTGCATTGCCATATCTATTACTGACATAGGTAAAGATCTGACTTTGATAATCAGCCATGTCTCCATAGCAGCTTTCTGGCAATTCCTCATAAAGAACATATCGGATCACATTGGTTATGGCAGCGCGCGTCTCCGGTTTGTCGAAAGGATGATCCATATTGGCAAGCTTTTCTTTGATCTTGGTATAAAGGTCTATCGCCACCTTCTTCAACTTTTTGATGTCACTCTTATTCAAGTCCTTCTTATTCATCAGCAAGTCAAACATGGCAAGTTGCTCGTCATTCTCAAAGCCCTCGTGCAGATAGCGTTCCTGCTCTGCTGTGAGAGATTCAGACAAGCGGAGCAGCATCTCGAACGTGCGCTCAATGTTTGCGCGGTTTTGTTCGCTGTTGTATTCCTCAATGATATTTCTATACCGCTCGTAGAAATTGACTCGTGACGGATTATCGGCAAGCATTTGCTCCATCCGAAACCTGACGGCTTCCATGATATCACGTATCATGAGGTGCTTTTGGCGTGTGCGGTCGAACTCCCGACGCAGCAGGTCGAAGTCTATCTGGCTGATGTTGAATATCTTAATATTGCTGCCCTCAGCCGCCAATGTATCCTCCACTTCGAGATGTTGGTTCACAATCTTATTTATCTCCACACTGAGGTCGGTGATGTCGGCATGCTTGCGTTTCTTCTGCAACTCTTTGTATATAGCTTCCATCGCGTCTCGCTTGGCTTTCATGTCCAAGGTATAATCCTCATGGTCAAGGTATTTCCAATGGTTGAGCATTCTGCTGACCATCAAACAATATGTCTTTCTTGTTTCTGAAGAAGTACACATCGCATCAGCACCACGGCGTATCTCCGACAGTCGCTCCAGTCCTTGGGCCTTGATAACATCATCTATCTCGAAGCCGTATTGAACAAGATAATTCTCTATAGCAGCAAGCTCTTCCTTTATCTGTTCTATCAGTTGCTCCTTATCAATGGTCGGGTCAGTACCTCCCAGTTCCGAGCGGTCAACGGTATAGTCGGCAAGAGCCCTGCGCAAAGCCTTCACTACTCCGATATAATCTATAATGAGTCCGTTGGTCTTACCTTCCGCCACACGATTGGCGCGGGCAATGGCCTGCATGAGTGTATGGGCTTTCATTGGCTTGTCGAGATAGAGACACGACAGCGTCTTGACATCGAAGCCTGTGAGCCACATGGCGCAGACGAAGACCACACGCAAGGGGTTTTCGGCATTCTTGAAGTTCTTCTCCAGCGGTTCTTTCATCATCCGTATGCGGTGCGGAGTGATGTCGAGGCCCCATTTCTGAAATGTCTTCTGCTCGTTTTGCTCATCCGATATGACAACAGCCATGTCGGTCTCTTCCATCCATTTTATCTTACGCTTGAGTTTCTGGCTTTCCTGTTCAGAGGTAGAATGTCTCTCCTGATCTTTCAGTTCCTCTATCTTCTCCTGCCAGTATTCCTGCACATA
Source organism: uncultured Prevotella sp. (assembly GCA_945873145.1). Classification (GTDB taxonomy): domain Bacteria; phylum Bacteroidota; class Bacteroidia; order Bacteroidales; family Bacteroidaceae; genus Prevotella. The sequence goes on along the minus strand of CAMCBZ010000059.1, from coordinate 3,421 downwards.
GTTGTACATACGGACGCAGGTCACCTTGTTGTAGCTCACCACCATTGCCTTGCCCGTCGTCCACAGGTCACTATAGTGGCGCACGAAGTCCTTGGCAACAAGCCGCAGCCGTTTCTCAGCAGTGAGCAGATGCACTTCCTTGGCAAATTCATGCTCCACCTTTGCCAGTTGGTCCGGCGACAGGTCAGCATCGTCGAGGGCCGACGCTATCTCCTCATTGATGACCGGATTCTTTAAGTCCTTAATCTTCGATGCACGGTTCTCATAATATAGAGGCACGGTGGCATGGTCTTCTACGGCACGCTGGAAGTCGTAGATACTCACATAGCCGCCGAAGGTGCGCGCCGTGATGTTGTCGTTCTTCATCAGCGGCGTGCCGGTGAAACCGATGCGGTTGGCCGTCGGCAAGAGGTGAAGCATGTTCTCGGCAAAGACTCCGTTCTGCGTGCGGTGAGCCTCATCGCTCATCAGGATGATGTCGTGATCGGGATAGATAGGCTTAGCGTCAGGCTTGTTGAACTTCTGAATGAGCGAGAAGATAAACGACGGATTGCCTTTCAGCTTCTCTATGAGGTCATCGCCGCTGGTGGCTATGAACTGCTTTGCCTTGGAGTTGCCAAGCAGCCCGCAACTCTCAAAGATGCCACTAATCTGTCGGTTCAGCTCATCACGGTCGGTAAGAACGACTATCGTCGGAGAGCCTTCGAACTTCCTGCGTATTTTCTGTGCAAGGAAGAGCATGCTGTAGCTCTTTCCAGAACCCTGTGTATGCCAGAACACGCCGAGCTTGCCCTGGCAGAGCTTTCGTTCGCGATACTTCTCCACAGCTTCGTTCACACCGAGGAACTGGTGGTTGCGGGCCATAATCTTCACGGTTTGACCGTCGCTATGGTCGAAGAGAATGAAGTTCTCCAGTATGTCGAGGAAATTTTCCTTGCTCATGATGCCCTCAAGCATGGTTGGCAACTCTATGTTGCCCGCGTCGCTCTCTTTCAGACGTTTCCACTCACTGAAGAACTCCCACTTGGAGCCTACCGTGCCAACGCGTGCTTCGTCGCCATTGCTGAGAATGACGAAGGCATTGTACCAAAACAACTGAGGTATCACGTCGAGATAGTCGCTGTAGTTGTTGTTATAAGCGTCGTCAATGGCCACGTCGTGGTTTTTCAGTTCCATGAAGACAAGTGGCAGACCATTGACAAATCCTACCACATCGGCACGGCGGTGGTATATCTGTCCATACACCCACAGCTCGCGTACGGCCAGGAAGTCGTTGTTTTCGGGATTGTTGAAGTCGATGACCTGCGCGCGTCGTGTGCCTTTCGTTCCGTCGGGCTTAATGTCCGTGACGTTGATGCCGTCGCGTATGAGCCGGTATTTCTGCTCGTTTGTCTGCATGAGCGTTTGTGTCGCCGAATGCGAGGTCATGGCGTCGCAAGCCTCGACGAGTTGATCCTCGTTGATCCATGGGTTGATACGGCGCAGAGCCTTGCGAAACCGTTGGCGCAGGAAGACCTCCTGATAGGTGTTACGTCCCAACGTGCCTGGCTGTCCAAGCACCTCCTGGTCGTAGGCATAGATGCTTTCCCATCCAAGGCGTTCAAGGATAGTGGCGGTGCCTTCTTGTATGAGTGTGTCCTCTGAATAATCTAACGACATAAACAAGTAGATTTCTGTTCTACAAAATTAGCCTTTTATTTGGATAATTGCAACTTTAGCGGAATATTTTTCCATCCGCAACAATATCAGACTTCTATCTCACCGGACATTAACTTGGGGAGAAGACGGTCGCGGGCCTCAGTGAGGAGACGGAGTTGAAGCCTTAATAATTCTATTTTATTTTGAATCTCTTCAGAAAGGCAATTATATTCTTTCAATACTAAAGCTGATGGAATTAATATTGGAATTGAAGATATCATACCCTTAGTTAAGAACTTTATTGTCGAGCCAGCTGCTCTACTTGAAAGCCGGTCTAAATTAGTTGCTATGGCATTATAAATGAGAAACAAGTATTTTAGTTCTTTTGGTATCAAAACGTATGTCCTCTGATATGCCTCAAATTTTCCTCGATACAATTTAATATTGAAATCGCCATTCCCAGCAAGTAGAACAGCAGATCCATCAAATGAATAAGAAGGTGCATTTAAAATATCCTGAGCACAAGTAAAGAATGGATATTTGCCTTTAACATCAGCGAAGTTCGCATCTTTTTTCCCTGTCAATATTGGAACAATATTTCCCAACGTTTCTTTCTCCCATCCTTCCGGCACTCCATTGACAATCTTTGTGTTCTCATATCCAGGGAAGTGGAGGCCGACGAACCATTCCTTATAAAGCCTTTGTGCCGCTTCCTCCAACAGCTTTATCTGCTGCTGGTAGTTTTCTATTAGTGAGTCGTAACTGTAAAGGGTATCTGTAATTTTGTATTGATCATCCAGATCTGGCAGATTAATTTCTATATCTGATATTAAAGAGGGTGTAACATGAGGGATGGCAGCTCCTCTTTGTATGTGGTGAAGGAAAGCTTGCCTATACTTCATTGAATAATAAAGGAAATCAAACGTAATTTTATTGGAAGGTTCAATAAGGAATCCGTCGGTAATGAATATAGGCTGATCCCATTTAGACACGAATCCAGCAGAAGCTCCACTTCTTGAAACGACAATGGCCTTACCCGTGTGATTATATTTATTAATGTAATAAGCAGGCTCTTGACCTCCTAATATCACCGGATATTTGCCAGGTTTTGCCGTTTTCTTTGTGATATAATCTCCTTTTTTAATGAAGATTACTTCACCTAATTTTGTTTTCTTCCACTGACTCATAGTTTATTCTTTTGGCTTTTCATTGAAGAGTTGGATTGTGTCTGCAAATTTCTCCGCTATCTTGTCAAATCGAGGATTGTCATTTCTAACAATGATTGTTGCATGATTCACCACTCCGTTCTCGTCTTTTACAGAAGATGACCAGAAAGATATATTCCAATTCTTTTTATGATAATTGATCCAATAACTAAACAGTCGGTTACGCATCGACTGTTTGCCGTCTCCCGTTTCGCAAATGTAAAGCATAACCTCATTGTTCTGAAGAAAGAAATTCTCTACGATGGCAATAATTGTCTGCCGCACCTTTGAATCGCGTGGCGACTTCTTATTATTGATGTTAACTATAGCAAACTGCCAAACCAGCTCTTCAGGCAGAGAGACATCATCAGGATCAAAGCCCGCATAATATTTGACGCCATAATCGGTTTGGAAACTCACATAGGAGTCTCCAATACTGTTGACGAAATAAGGAGACTTCTCGTTTATCTTGTCAACATCAAGTTTCATAGAACTTCTATATATGTTGGCTTGGCGCCATTGCTCTTCTCATATTCTTCAACGGCTATCTTCGTCAACTTGTCGACGAGGTTCTTTTT
>CAMCBZ010000058.1 GCA_945873145.1 uncultured Prevotella sp. | reverse complement strand
TACTCCCCTCTCCTTTGGAGAGGGGTTGGGGGTGAGGCTGTTGGGGGTGAGGCTGCTGGGGGTGAGGCTTCCTTATGTGTACTTTCACCATTGACATATTGATGCTGATTGACACGCTGATACTTCTCGGCCTCAGCGACAAGCTCGTCAAATCGGCTTCGGCGGCATTCTTTGAGTTCACCTTTGTTGACCAGCTTGCGGTTGTGCTTTGCCCAATTGACCAAGTCACGCTCTTCGGGATAATACTTGGAAGGGCGTCTCTTGTTATCGTGCAGAAAGTCCATATACTTCTGCCACATCATCATCCATCTTTGCTCATGCGTCATCATACTGCTTTCGTATTATAAAATTTCTGATGATGATAACGCAATACTCTTCAGCATATTGCGATGACAGAGTTTCTACCAGCGAATCCAGGGGCTTGAAAACTTTATTGCCTGTGTCTAAGGACAAACTTCAATCTGAGGCTGTTGAGCACCACACTTACGCTCGAGAAAGCCATCAATGCGGAAGCCCACATCGGTGTGATCTGAAAATCGATGCCAAACAAACGTAGAGCTCCGGCAGCCAATGGGATGCAGACGATGTTATAGATGAAGGCCCAAAAGAGATTTTCCCAAATCATCTTCACCGTCTTGCGGCTGAGGATAACGGTATTGGGAATAGCACGAAGATCATCGCCCATGAGCGTCACCTGCGCCACATCCATAGCCACATCAGTGCCACGGCCAATGGCGATACTCACATCAGCGAGCGCCAAAGCCTGTGTGTCGTTGATACCATCACCAATCATGGCCACCGTCTTTCCCTCACTTTGCAGTTGTCTCACCATCTCTTCCTTGTCCGTAGGCAGTACCTTGCTTTTGTAGTGAGTGATACCTGCCTTTTGTGCCCAATAGCGGGCGGCCTCATCCTTATCGCCGCTCATCATCCACACTTCAATGCCCCATTTCCGGAGTTGCTTCATGGCCTCAGCAGCATGTGGCTTGAGTTGCTCGCGCTCTTCTAAAGGAAGATTGTCGGACTTAGTGAAGTCGACATTCTGATTGGGAATCGTCAGCGTGCCAGTCTTGTCAGTGACCAGCGCATCCACTTTGCGCAGACGCTCCAGAGCTGTGGCATCCTTGATGAGCACCTTATCCTGTGCCGCACTGCCAATACCCACCATCAATGCCGTAGGAGTTGCCAAGCCCATCGCGCAAGGGCACGCCACCACGAGCACGGCTACTGCTGAAAGGATGGCTTGCGGCATCATATCAGTGCCGCCGATGAGCAACCACAAAGCAAAGGTGAGCACAGAGATGCCACCCACCACCGGCACAAACACCAAAGCAGCCTTGTCGACGATGCGCTGAACCGGTGCTTTGGAGGCTTGAGCCTGCTGTACCATCTGAATGATATGGGCCAAAGCCGTGTTCTCCCCCACCTCACGTGCTCGCATACGGAACTTGCCCTGGCTGGGAATGGTACCGGCCAAGACCTTACTGCCCTTCTTCTTCTCGGCTGGTGTCGGCTCGCCCGTGATCATGCTCTCGTCGACATAGGCAGCGTCGGCTGTCATAAAGCTCTCTGCGCTGATCACCTCGCCGTCGACAGGCACCTTCTCGCCGGGGCGCACTTCGAGGACATCGCCTTTCTCAATCGTAGAGACAGGCACTTCCCTCACTTGTCCATCCTCAACAATGTGGGCAGTCTTAGGGGACATACCCATGAGCTGACGGATGCTGGAGGCGGTGCCGTCCTTGGCCTTTTCCTCTAAGAGACGGCCAGTGAGCACAAAGGTGATGATCATGATCGAAGCGTCGAAATAGGTATGCCACTCGATGCCCTGGCTGCCCCACGTCTGCTCGCCCCAAAAGGTGTTGAAGACAGAGAAGAGGAAGGTGATGGCAGTGGAGAGGCACACCAACGTATCCATGTTGGCAGTGGCATGAAGCAACTGGCGCCATGCCGTACGGTAGAAGGTCCAACCGCAGACGACAATGTTGGCAAAAGCCAAGAGCAACTCCACTTGATTGGTCAGTGAAGTATCTCCAATGCGCAGCCAGTGCATGGAGAGCGACATACACAATACAGCGAAAAGCCAACTCAGGATTGTCTTGCGCTTCAGCAATGTATAGGCTCTCCGCTCTATCTCCACCGCACTACGGTCAGCCTCAATGACGAGGTCATAGCCAATGCCGTTGATGGCCCGCTTCATGTCCTCAAGAGAAATCTTGGCAGGGTCGTAGTCGACAAGCGCACTTCTGCCCGGAAGCGAGACCGAAGCCTGTTGAATGCCATCAAGACTATTGAGCTTGCGCTCGACATTGGCGGAGCAGCTGGCACAGGCCATGCCGATGACAGGAATCGTCTTCTTCATAATAGAATCACATTAGTCGGTCAGCTCATAGCGGCCGGTAGCATCTACAGCAGCCTTGAGATCAGCCTCGTTGGTCTGCTGCTCGTCAAATTCCACGGTGACAGTCTTGTCTTCGAGTTGAGCCTCAGCACTGGCTACACCTTTCACAGCCTTCAATGCGTTTTCAACGTTGGCAGCGCAGTGGCTGCACTTCATACCGGATACATTAAATGTCTTTTTCATGGTCGTTTGTTTTTTTAATTGTAATTTCTCTGTAATTGAACATGGTCTTCTGCCAAGTTCTTGTTTACGAGTGCAAAGTTACAAAAGATTGAGCGATGTGCTGTTACGAAATTATTGAGAAATGTTATAAAATAAAGGGGGTACCCAAAATGGACACCCCCTTCTTAATACGATTCTTGTTATTCGTAAACTTCCTCTATGCCGAGGCCACCATCGTCGTCTTTGGCGCAAGGATTGAAGCTCTCGGGAATTCCAAATGTCGACGTGGGTTTATAAGGCAAAGAAGTATCGCGATAGACCTTCTTCATGAAATAAGCCCAGATAGGCAAAGCCATCGTGGCACCCTGACCCATGCGCATGGAGTCGAAATGGATGTCGCGATCCTCGCCGCCTACCCAAACACCACTGACAAGCTGAGGCGTGAAGCCCATGAACCAGGCGTCGGAATTACGGTTAGTGGTACCCGTCTTGCCACCGATCTCTCCGGGGATATTATATTTATACCGCAGTCTTCCTGCCGTACCCTCGTCGACAACCGCCATCAGCTCCACAAGCATCTTGTTGGCACTCTCGGAACTGATCACCTCGTTCATCCGGGGATGGAACTCAGCCACCACGTTGCCCTCATTGTCCTCGATGCGGGTGACAAACAGAGGAGCCACCCTGATGCCATTGTTGGCAAAGGTAGTGTAGGCACTTACCATCTCACCCACCGACACCTCGCAAGGGCCAAGACAGAGCGACATGGAGGGATAGATGTCGGGATTGTTGATACCAAACTTATGCAGGATGGAGACAAACTGATTGGGATTGAGCTTGCTCATCAGATAAGCCGAGATCCAGTTATTGGACTGTGCAAGGCCCCATTTGAGCGTCACCATCTGTCCATAGCGGTTGTGATTGGCATTGCGTGGTGTCCACGGCTGACCGGCTACCATATAAGTTCGCTGCACGTTGGGAGCGAGATCACAGGGCGAGAAGCCATTCTCCATGGCCAGCGAATAGAGGAAAGGCTTGATGGTGGAACCAACCTGACGGCGTCCGCCCATGACCATGTCGTATTGGAAATGCTCGAAGTCCATGCCGCCGACATAAGCTTTTACCTGCCCCGTATGGGGATCCATGCTCATGAATCCGGCACGAAGGAACGACTTATAATATCGGATGGAGTCCAAAGGCGTCATCACCGTATCGATGTCGCCATGATAGGTAAACACAGACATGTCGGTAGGCGTATGGAAAGCCTTTTCGATCTCCTCGGGCGAGGCTCCAGCCTCCCGCATATTGCGGTAGCGCTCACTCTGACGTATCGATCGTCCGATGATTTGCCGCACTTGTTCAGGAGTAAGCTTGCTGGTGAAAGGCGCATTGGGCTTCTTGCGGTTCTCGGCGTTGAACGCCGGCTGCAGGAACTGTGCCACATGGCCGTAGACGCTCTCCTCTGCATAGCGCTGCATACGCGAGTCGATGGTGGTGAAAATCTTCAAGCCATCGGTGTAGACATTGTAGAAAGAGCCATCCTTCTTGGTGTGTTTCTTGCACCAGCCACACAGCGGATCCGTAGCGAAGGCAATGGAGTCGATGACATACTGCCGCTTGTTCCATGATGGATAGTCAGCTTTCTTCGGTGCATCCATCATCATATATTGTCTGAGGAATTCACGGAAATAGACTGCAGTGCCATCTTTATGGTCAGCGCGATGGAATCGGAGCACGATGGGCTGGGCCGCATTTTCTTCATACTCTGCTTTGGACAGATAGCCGGCCTTGAGCATCTGTCCCAGCACCACATTGCGTCTCTGCTTACAGCGCTCGGGATAGCGGACAGGATTGAAGAGCGAGGGATTCTTGCACAAGCCGATGAGCAGTGCTGCCTCGTCGAGGGTCAGGTCCTTGGGCTCCTTATTAAAATAGGTGTTGGCCGCTGTCTTGATGCCCACAGCACCGTGGAGGAAATCGAAATAGTTGAGATAGAGCGAGATGATCTCTTCCTTGGTGAAGTTGCGCTCAAGCTTGATGGCTGTGACCCACTCGATGGGTTTCTGCAACAGTCGCTGCGTAGTGGACTGGGCAGGATCGGAATAGAGCTGCTTGGCAAGCTGCTGCGTGATCGTACTGCCACCACCGGCACTTGTCTGCCCCATCAGCCCACGCTTGACGATGGCTCGTCCGAGAGCGATGAAGTCGATGCCCGAATGCTCATAGAATCGCTCATCCTCCGTAGCCACTAAAGCCTTCACCAAATAGGGCGACAGCTTGGAGTAAGGCACGGGTATGCGGTTGGCCTTGTCTGCATTGTAGGTGCCGATGATCTTGCCATCGGCGGAATAGATTTGCGAAGCCGATTTATTGATCGGGTTCTGAAGGTTGTCAATGTCCGGCGAATAGCCGATCACCCCAAACCAAATGAGGAAAAAGAGGAGGAACCCAATGCCAATCAATGACATGAGACATATCCACAACGTTTTTATAAAAGTCCTTCTCATCAGAATATTTATTATTTCTTTTGCAAAAATACAATTTTTCTTTCAAACAGCACCACTATATGGAAAATTATCAGTAACTTAGCAGTCGAAAATAACCCATCAATCAAAATAATATGGACAAACATAATTTTGTGACGATAGCAGACCTCTCCAAAGAGAAGATTATGTATCTGCTCGCCATGGCCAAGGAATTCGAGAAACACCCCAACCGTGAGCTGTTGAAAGGCAAAGTCGTCGCAACATTGTTTTTTGAGCCATCCACGCGCACTCAGCTCAGCTTCCAGACAGCCGCGAACCGATTAGGCGCACGTGTCATTGGCTTTTCCGATGCCAAGACCTCCAGTACCACAAAGGGCGAAACCCTCAAAGACACCATTCTGATGGTGAGCAACTATGCCGACATCATCGCCATGCGCCACTACATCGAAGGCGCTGCACAATATGCCAGCGAGGTGGCTCCCATCCCCATTATCAATGCCGGAGACGGCGCACACATGCATCCCTCACAGTGTCTGCTCGACCTCTACTCTATCTACAAGACACAAGGTACACTCGAGAATCTCAACATCTATCTTGTGGGTGACCTGAAATACGGCCGCACCGTGCACTCGCTCATCATGGCCATGCGCCATTTCCACCCTGTTTTTCACTTCATAGCGCCAAAGGAGCTGGCTATGCCACAAGAGTATAAACTCTACTGCAAGGAGCACAACATCGAGTTTCATGAGCACACGGCCTTCAATGAGGAGGAGATTGCCGACGCTGACATCCTCTATATGACCCGCGTGCAGAAAGAGCGCTTCTCTGACTTGATGGAGTATGAGCGCGTGAAAAACGTCTATATTCTGCGCAACAGTATGCTCTCGAAAGCAAAGCCCAACATGAAGATCATGCACCCGCTGCCGCGCGTCAACGAGATTGCTTACGATGTCGACAGCAACCCCCACGCTTACTACATCCAGCAAGCTCAAAACGGACTCTATGCCCGCGAGGCAATCTTCTGCTATTGCCTGGGCATCACCCTCGACGATGTAAAGAACGACAAGACCATCATTGAGTCAAAGTTTTAATCAGAGCATCTCACTGCATTCATTATCAGAGTATTATCAGATCATCATTGCATTATCATGGGAAAGAAAGAATTGCAAGTGGCCGCCATTGAGAACGGCACTGTCATCGATCACATACCTTCAGAGAAAACCTATGAGGTGGCACGTCTGCTGCATCTCACCGACATCGACGTGCCGACGCTCATCGGTTACAACCTGCCGTCGAAACGGCTCGGACGAAAAGGCATCATCAAGATCACCAATAAATATTTCACCGACGAGGAAATCAGCCGACTGTCGGTCATCGCGCCCAACGTGGTCCTGAATATCATTAAGGACTACGAGGTGGTGGAAAAGAAAATGGTGGTCACACCCAATGAGCTCCACGGAATCATCAAATGCAACAATCCTAAGTGCATCACCAACAACGAGCCCATGGACACCTTCTTTACTGTCATCGACAAGGAGAAGGGCATCGTGAAATGTCACTATTGCGACAAAGAGCAGGACATCAACAACGTAGAACTTGTCTAAGCAGAACTTGTATAAATCATATTATTAACATTCACACTATGGAAAGAGATCAAGAGATTTTCGACCTCATCGAGCAGGAGCACCAGCGCCAGCTCAGAGGCATGGAGCTGATCGCATCAGAGAACTTCGTCAGCGACGAGGTGATGCAGGCTATGGGCAGTTATCTGACCAACAAATATGCTGAGGGTCTGCCCGGCAAACGTTACTATGGCGGATGCCAAGTGGTGGACCAGGTAGAAACCCTCGCCATCGAGCGCGTCAAGAAACTCTTCGGCGCTGAGTTTGCCAATGTGCAGCCTCACTCCGGTGCACAGGCCAACCAAGCCGTGCTGCTCGCTGTGTTGAAGCCCGGCGACACCTTCATGGGTCTTGACCTCGACCAGGGTGGGCACCTCTCTCATGGCAGCAGTGTCAACACCTCCGGTATCCTCTATAACCACATCGGCTACACGCTCAACCGCGAGACCGGGCGCGTGGACTACGACAATATGGAGAAGCTCGCACTGGAATACAAGCCGAAGCTAATCATCGGTGGTGGCTCGGCCTATAGCCGTGAGTGGGACTATGAACGTATGCGCAAGATCGCCGACGAGGTGGGTGCACTGCTGATGATCGACATGGCTCACCCGGCCGGACTCATCGCTGCCGGACTGCTCAACAACCCAGTGAAATACGCCCATATCGTCACCACGACGACGCATAAGACGCTGCGTGGTCCCCGTGGTGGCGTGATTCTCATGGGCAAAGACTTCGACAATCCCTTTGGCAAACGTAATAAGAAGGGCGAGTTGAAGAAGATGAGCCAGCTGCTCAACTCGGCTGTTTTCCCTGGTAACCAGGGTGGTCCGCTGGAGCACGTCATCGCTGCCAAGGCTGTCGGCTTCGGTGAGAACCTGCGTCCGTCATGGAAAGAGTATGCTACTCAGGTGAAGAAAAACGCTGCCGTGCTGGCTCAGGACCTCATCGACCATGGCTTCAGCATCGTGAGCGGCGGCACTGACAACCACTCAATGCTCCTCGACCTGCGTCAGAAATATCCCGATCTCACGGGTAAAGTCGCAGAGAACGCACTCGTAGCTGCTGACATCACCGTCAACAAAAACGAGGTGCCCTACGATGAGCGCAGTGCTTTCCAGACATCAGGCATCCGCTTGGGTACCGCTGCCATGACCACACGTGGCGCCAAGGAAGATATGATGCACCTCATCGCCGACCTCATCGACGAAGTGCTCAAAGACCCCGAGAACGAACAGGTCATCAAGCGCGTGCGTGAGAAAGTTAATGACACGATGAAGCAGTATCCGCTCTTCTCTTATTAATCAAAAACGAAAATTTTTCATCTATACTTATCCAGGGACGATATATCGTCCCTGGATCTTTTATCAACAAATGCTATTAAAGAGTCATCGACTGTTATCTCTTACGGCAAGCCTGCTCTTTGCCCTGCTGTCTATAGCTCAGACACCCGTCGCCAACCGGGTGAAGGCTGTCGTCGCCCATCTGCCGCGACATGCCAGCGTAGTGGCGAAATACACTGACGTCTATCGCCATTGCCTCTACTTCACCATGGCCAACCGCCTCTATCAATACGATGTCCTCACCGACCGCCAACACGACGTGCCGTTTACCGGAAACAGCTATGCCCGAATCATCACCACATGGCTCAGCCCCGATGGTAATTTCTTTTTCATTGCCGTGGACCGTGGCAACTTAGCCAGCTTATATTTAGACGACGGACAGGAGGTTTGGCGCTATGACTCCCGCAAGCATAAGTCGAAGAAGATAGGGCAAGGTTTCTGCATAGAGGTACAAAAAGGATGTATCGTCATCAAGAGGGCTTCACGATGCCTCAACCCCGATGCAACACCCAAGCATCAACAATGGATGGCACAAGACCACTACTACGATCTCTACGGCAACATCATTTGGGCGAAAGACGAGTATAAGATTCCCATGAAATAAGTCCGACAAACCTAATAACTCCACCAACCTTACCAACCAACAAACCGAAAACTATGGAAGTCAGAGACATTTTTGAGCTAAGAAGAGAGGGGCGCACCGAAGAGGCTTACCGCGCTATTCTGCAAATCTATGCCATCCACCAAGGACCGCACACCAACCTCTGCATGTTTTGGTGCACCAACGACTTGTTTAAGCTGCGCGTCAAAGAGAAACGGATAGAAGACGCTCGCAAACTGCTCTATCAGCTCACACAACTCTATCCACATATCGACGACCGTCTGTTCATGGGCAACCGTGCTATTGTCAACGCGGCACTGACACTCGACAAAAATATCGACAACTTCAACCTCGTCTACTTCATGCCTTACTTCAACCGTATGACCGAATCGGACTGGCAACCTTATGTGGCGCAAGGCCATCCCGTGCCATCGCTCGGTCAGCAGGTTGTGAATCACCTATTGAAAAATCTGTCACAGCGCGACGCCAAATATATCGACACCATCGCCGGACTCTTTCGCACAGCCTTGCAGAAGTCCCCCAATTACAAAGGCAATCTCCGACACCTTGCACAGATGCATGCACTGTTTGGCAAGAAAGAAGATGCTGTGGCTACCTACAAGAAGTTGCTTCACCGCTATCAGGACAGCTACCTCTATGCAGAACTGGCCAAAATCATCCATAACCCGAGCGAGAAAATAGCACTATACTGTATGGCTATCTCTAAACAACGAAAGGAAGAGTATCGTGCGAAATATCATTTAGAACTCGCCGTGCTCATGCAGAACACATTACCCGCGCGAGCTGTCTATGAGTTGCAACGCTATTTCGACATCCGAAAACGCCATCAGCAACACATCTCGGCATTTGCCAACCGTCTGATGGATCAATTGAAAACGACAAAGCCCGTCAGCGATGAAGACGAACGACTGCTCTACTACCGTGCCCAAGCTGCCGTCAATAAGCTCATCAATTAAGGCAACGGTCTCACTCCAAGGTGACCACCTCCAAGTCGTCAGGTACAAAAACTGGACCTGTATAGACACTCTTTGCCTCACGCGTATAGAGTTCCTTGCGTGTGTTGAGCGTTTCTTCCTCGGTGTGATAGAGGATGAGATGACGAGCAGCAAGAGCCTGTGCGTTGCGTGCAGCGTCAAGTGCCGTACTATGGTGCTTCTCATAGGGCTTGAAGCGCTCACGGTCGGCATAGAGACAGAAGGCCTCGCTCATCAGCCAGTCAGCGTCTAAGGCGTAGGAGCGGCAAGCCTCATTATAGGGCTCGTCGCCCAGACAGACGAGCTTCTGTCCATCGGGAAGGAGGGCAGTGAAGCCAAACTGCTTTTCTTTGGTGGAGTGGATGTCGAAACATTGCAACTGCATATCGCCCACCTGAAAACGATCGCCGTCCAAAAGCTCGTGGAAGATGATACGGTCGGGCATCTTGTCGGTCTGTTTCTTGGGCAGCAACGACTGACAGAAGACATTGAGCAAACCGATAACACGTTGGTGACTATAGATATGGAGTTGCTTCGGCCGGTCGCGCTGCAATGTCATTCGTATGAGCCAAATAGCACCGAGGATATGGTCGGTATGGGCATGGGTAATGAAGAGGTGGCTGATGTCACCACGATCGATGCCAGCCAGTCGTAGCTGAGTAAGTATTCCATTGCCGCCACCGGTGTCTACCATCAGCCGCGTGCCGTCGAGGCTCTCCAGCACAAAACATGTATTGAAGCAACGGGAGACGAGCGCGCTGCCCGTCCCCAGCATAGTGATGATAGGCTTTTTCATCGTTTTTCACTCGTTATTTTTCACGATGTATCACGGTTCCGTTGGCCTGGTGAGTGGCCAGAACGAGCACTTCAGCAATTTGCACGTGTTCGGGTGCTCTGGCAGCATAGAAGGCCACGTCAGCAATGTCGTCGCCCGTGAGCGGCTTGATGCCCCGATAGACGTTATCTGCGCGCTCAGTGTCGCCATGGAAGCGCACATTGGAGAAGTTAGTCTCCACAAGTCCCGGTTTGATATTGGTCACGCGCAGCCGGGTGTCAGCCACATCGATGCGCAGTCCATCGGTAATCGCTTTCACGGCCGATTTAGTAGCACAGTAGACATTGCCTCCGGCATAAGCAGCTATCGACGACCGTCTGTTCATGGGCAACCGTGCTATTGTCAACGCGGCACTGACACTCGACAAAAATATCGACAACTTCAACCTCGTCTACTTCATGCCTTACTTCAACCGTATGACCGAATCGGACTGGCAACCTTATGTGGCGCAAGGCCATCCCGTGCCATCGCTCGGTCAGCAGGTTGTGAATCACCTATTGAAAAATCTGTCACAGCGCGACGCCAAATATATCGACACCATCGCCGGACTCTTTCGCACAGCCTTGCAGAAGTCCCCCAATTACAAAGGCAATCTCCGACACCTTGCACAGATGCATGCACTGTTTGGCAAGAAAGAAGATGCTGTGGCTACCTACAAGAAGTTGCTTCACCGCTATCAGGACAGCTACCTCTATGCAGAACTGGCCAAAATCATCCATAACCCGAGCGAGAAAATAGCACTATACTGTATGGCTATCTCTAAACAACGAAAGGAAGAGTATCGTGCGAAATATCATTTAGAACTCGCCGTGCTCATGCAGAACACATTACCCGCGCGAGCTGTCTATGAGTTGCAACGCTATTTCGACATCCGAAAACGCCATCAGCAACACATCTCGGCATTTGCCAACCGTCTGATGGATCAATTGAAAACGACAAAGCCCGTCAGCGATGAAGACGAACGACTGCTCTACTACCGTGCCCAAGCTGCCGTCAATAAGCTCATCAATTAAGGCAACGGTCTCACTCCAAGGTGACCACCTCCAAGTCGTCAGGTACAAAAACTGGACCTGTATAGACACTCTTTGCCTCACGCGTATAGAGTTCCTTGCGTGTGTTGAGCGTTTCTTCCTCGGTGTGATAGAGGATGAGATGACGAGCAGCAAGAGCCTGTGCGTTGCGTGCAGCGTCAAGTGCCGTACTATGGTGCTTCTCATAGGGCTTGAAGCGCTCACGGTCGGCATAGAGACAGAAGGCCTCGCTCATCAGCCAGTCAGCGTCTAAGGCGTAGGAGCGGCAAGCCTCATTATAGGGCTCGTCGCCCAGACAGACGAGCTTCTGTCCATCGGGAAGGAGGGCAGTGAAGCCAAACTGCTTTTCTTTGGTGGAGTGGATGTCGAAACATTGCAACTGCATATCGCCCACCTGAAAACGATCGCCGTCCAAAAGCTCGTGGAAGATGATACGGTCGGGCATCTTGTCGGTCTGTTTCTTGGGCAGCAACGACTGACAGAAGACATTGAGCAAACCGATAACACGTTGGTGACTATAGATATGGAGTTGCTTCGGCCGGTCGCGCTGCAATGTCATTCGTATGAGCCAAATAGCACCGAGGATATGGTCGGTATGGGCATGGGTAATGAAGAGGTGGCTGATGTCACCACGATCGATGCCAGCCAGTCGTAGCTGAGTAAGTATTCCATTGCCGCCACCGGTGTCTACCATCAGCCGCGTGCCGTCGAGGCTCTCCAGCACAAAACATGTATTGAAGCAACGGGAGACGAGCGCGCTGCCCGTCCCCAGCATAGTGATGATAGGCTTTTTCATCGTTTTTCACTCGTTATTTTTCACGATGTATCACGGTTCCGTTGGCCTGGTGAGTGGCCAGAACGAGCACTTCAGCAATTTGCACGTGTTCGGGTGCTCTGGCAGCATAGAAGGCCACGTCAGCAATGTCGTCGCCCGTGAGCGGCTTGATGCCCCGATAGACGTTATCTGCGCGCTCAGTGTCGCCATGGAAGCGCACATTGGAGAAGTTAGTCTCCACAAGTCCCGGTTTGATATTGGTCACGCGCAGCCGGGTGTCAGCCACATCGATGCGCAGTCCATCGGTAATCGCTTTCACGGCCGATTTAGTAGCACAGTAGACATTGCCTCCGGCATAAGCAGCATCACCCGCCACACTGCCAATATTAATAATGTGTCCACTGTTACGTCTGACCATATCGGGTACGATGAGACGTGTCATGGTCAACAATCCCTTGATGTTGGTGTCGATCATCTGATCCCAGTCTTCGAAGTTGCCTTGGTATTCCGGCTCCAGTCCGCGTGCCAGTCCGGCGTTGTTGATCAGCACGTCGATGTCTTTCCAGTCATCGGGAATGCTCTCCACAGCCTTGCGGGCCGCCTCACGGTCACGCACATCAAAGGCTAAGGCCAATACCTCGGCGCCATCGGCCTCAAGACTTGTTTTCAAGTTTTCCAACTTCCCGCGGTTTCTGCCCGTGACGATGACGCGGTATCCCCCCTGGGCAAAGCGCTTGGCACAGCCCTCACCAATGCCACTGGTGGCTCCGGTGACCAGTACAATTTTTTTATTGCTCATAGTTCGTAATTAATAGTTCTATTGGTTTCACCCTATGAAACTCACCAACATAGCCACGATAGCTAACCCACCCTGCTTGAAGAGAATCTTCGGGTCACTGCTCCATGCCCCGAAAAGGGCTACAAGAATGACATAGCCCAACAGCAGACGACTCCAAAGCAGATTCTGGCTGATGGCGGCATAGCCCAGCAAAATAGCCAGCAACCCATTGTAAGCACCTTGATTCTTCAGCAGCGTAGATATATGATGATTGCTCAATTCATCCACGTCGATGCTGAACGTCTTAGAAGTATGGCGCGATGTGGTCGCAAAGGTCTCTAAAAACATGATGTAGAGATGCTCTACAGCAACCAGCAGGATAAAAATGACAGTAAGTAAGTTCATCATAGAGGTATCTTTTTACATGCAAAGATAACGTAAACAAATGAAACCACAAAGAAAAACGTTTTCTTTATGGCCATAATCTCAAATTGATTTTATATCTTTGCAGCACTCAATTGTTCTATGATTCTACAGTAAGCAAGATAAGGTATGAAAAAAAAGGTATTTCTTTCGCTCTTCATGCTTCTCCCTTTGAGCATGAGCGCCCAGAGTTCCAAGACCACGGAGACGAGGCGCGATGCCTATGGACACATCACCGGCACCGCTGAGACAACCACGGACAGCCGAGGCAACCAACAGACGGTTTACAAAGATAAATACGGACATGTCACCGGGCGTAGCTTCACACGGACCGACGGTAGCGGACATTCCACCACAACCTATCGCGATGCCTATGGACACACTACCGGGTCGAGCTCCACACGTACCAACGGGCAACGCACAGAGACTACTTACAAGGACGGATATGGGCATGTCACGGGATCGAGTACCACACGCACCAGTGGCACAACAACCACCACAACTTATAAAGACCGCTCCGGACACATCACGGGCACCAGCACGAGGAGAAAATGAAAAGAAAAATTATCTTTGCTCTCTTTGCGCTGATGATTCTGACGAGTACCTCTGCTCAAGGACAATCGCTCCGACAAGATCTGCGCCAGCTACAGTCATGGCAAGCCGGATGCGTGGTCAGTACAGAGGCTGTTAGCCACTATGGCCTTTCGCGCTGCTTTCTGGCAGAGCCGATTTCCGATGCGGTCTTTGCCCGCATGCGTGGCCGCTCCTACCCTACCGGCTGCACAATTGCGCGGTCATCACTCCGCTATGTCCGCACGCTCTATGTAGGTTTCGATGGATACACTCATATCGGCGAATTGGTGTGTAACAAGTTGATTGCCACTGACCTCGTCGCCATCTTCCGCGAACTCTATCAGCAGCGATACCCTATCGGACAGATGCGGCTCATCGATGACTATCATGCCAGCGACGAGGAGTCGATGCGCGCTAACAACACCAGTTGCTTTTGCTACCGTGTGGTGAAAGGTTCTGCCAAGCTCTCAAAACATGCAGAGGGTCTCGCTGTCGACATCAACCCACTTTACAATCCCTGCGTGCGACGCAGCCACGGCAAGACAACGATACAGCCTGCCACCGCCTCGCGCTACGCCGACCGCTCAGTCACGTTCGCACATAAGATCACACGCAGTGACTTGCTATACCGGCTGTTCACTTCTCATGGTTTCCATTGGGGAGGAGCATGGCGCAGCGTGAAGGACTATCAGCACTTCGAGAAATGACATAAAAGCCGTATGGCTGTCGGTCTAAAAACTAAAAAAAATCCCTTATGCCAATTGATTCTGAGTTTTCAATTAATTTGTAGCGATAACCTTCTAAGACTCGCTTTTCTTA
>CAMCBZ010000057.1 GCA_945873145.1 uncultured Prevotella sp. | reverse complement strand
AGAGATGAGAATGTAGGAGGTGACGCGTCTCGCGTCACAAAGCCATATAAAATCGCAAGAGATTATCGCGCCGCGAGACGCGTCGCCTCCTACATGGCTTTGTAAGACGGGAGTCTCTATGGCGAATATAGGAGTTGTAGCCTTAATATTCACTATTTCTCAACGAGATGATGGATTCGGCACTTGGTATCTTGTAGCATCTTATCTTTTTTGCAAAGCATCTGATGGTATATTCTACTGCAAATTTACGGAATATTATTGAGACTATTGAAAGATTCATCATAAAAAGCGATCATAGACCCTTACCTTGGTTGAACAAATATGCAAGAAACAGCCTCACTCCCAGCCCCTCTCCAAGGGGAGAGGGGAGTAATTACCTTCAAAGGGTGTTAGGAGGGTATTGACATTCCCTCCCCTTGGGGAGGGCTAGGGAAGGGCTCGAGTTAGGGAAGGGCGCAACACCTTATTATATATACGCGCGCGATGCACACTACGCAATGCGCTGGATAAAGAGGCGGGAGTGTTAGGAAAAAACGTAGGAGGTTTTGAAGTGAGATTGAGAAATAATGATTATCTTTGCACTACATAAAAGCAAATCAGCATGAATAGAACACAACTTACCGATGCCGTAGCTGCTTCGCTACAGGTGTCGAAAGCGCATGCCGCCAACTGCATCAACGCTGTGCTGGGCGCCATTGCCGACAATCTCACAGAGGGAGATCAGGAGGTTGCCATCCCAGACTTCGGGCGGTTCTACGTCAAGAATGTAGCCGCAAGACAGTATGTCAACCCTACGAACAAAGAGAAAATCCTGGTAGAAGCCCACGATAAACTCGTTTTCAAACCCTCCGACAACATGGGCTACTACTCCCGTAAACACGCTGTCAATAAGTAAAACACGGCTTGGGAGCCCTTCTTCCTTACAACATCTTACCGCAACCGTCCAATGATCCTAAGGGCGGCTGCGGTTTTTTATGGCCTCATTTCACAAGGATAATTCAACGAAAGTAGTATATAACCGACAATAACACGCAATAACCTACAGTAACTTTCAATAACGTGCACCTGCGCGGGCGCGAGTTAGTAACTTTGCAAACGTAAACAAAAGACCTCACCTACCCTCCTAATAAGAGACCGAGGCAAGAGGAACCTGTTTTAATTTCAAATTTACTGTATTATGTCTATTTATTATCGTTTGTATCAGAACAAACTCAAGAACAGCAAGAGCTTCGGCAAGTACTACGCCCGTGCCATCCATACCGATACCGTGGATCTGGACGATATCGCCGACGTCATCGAGCGCAACTGCACCTTGAAGCGCTCCGACGTGAAGGCCTGCCTGACCGAACTCGTGGAGGTCATGCGCGATGCGCTGCAGAGTTCCAACAAGGTGCGCGTCAATGGCTTGGGAATGTTCCAGATCAATGTCAAGTCGACTGGAGCCAGCGAGCCCGGTGCTTTCAAGGGTAACAACATCACCGGTTATCGTGTGATCTTCAGCCCGGAGCACACCGTCATTAAGGCTAAGGGTACTGTCTCTGCCGACGGCAAGGTCACCGGAACCCGCGTCAACAGCTACTATCTCTTTGATGGTATCTCGGCTAAGCGCGCCTCTCAGACCGAGGGTAAGACTGCTGCTGACACTACTCCGACTGACAGTGGTCAGGGCAGCGGCTCGGACAGCTCTCATGTGAATCCGTAAAATAGAGAGAGCCTCACCCCCGACCCGGCCTCACCCCCAACCCCTCTCCAAGGGGAGAGGGGAGTAATTACCGTCAAGGGATGAACATACTCACCTATTCATTTGAATGGTATTGTTTATCACTCATTTTACTCCCCTCTCCTTGGGAGAGGGGTACGGGGGTGAGGCTGGTGATGGTGAGGCTGGTTGAGGCTTTCTCTCTTTTATCTTCGTTAACTAAACTCAAAACAACATGAAAATCAAACAAATCGTAAGGCTTCTGAGCCTGTTGGCCAGTGTGCTCTCTGCTATTATCAACTATGTCAAGAACCTCAAAGATGACGATGACGATGAGGACAAGCAAGAAGATCATCCCAAGGGGAATTAGAAATAACAATCCACTCAACATCAGGCGGACACGCACACAATGGAAGGGAATGACACAGCGACAGACGGATCCCGCCTTTTGTCAGTTCAGCGAGATGCGCTATGGTCTTCGTGCCGCCTTCATCGTGCTCCATACCTATGTGGCGCGCCACCACCTCAACACGCTGCGGAAGGTGATTCTCCGGTGGGCTCCGCCACCGGAGAACAATCCCTCGACCTATCTCCTCTATATATGTCTGCGCACGGGATGGCCTCCTAACAAGCCGTTGCCACCAATGGACACTGATAGCGTCTTTTGGCCGCTCCTTGTTGAGGCGATGGCAGAGGAGGAATGTGGCAAGGACGTGATGACGCAAGGACTGCTCAAACACGATACGGTGGTGGAGGCGTATCAAAGGCTTACCCTTCAACAAAGGCTCACCTGATCCGCAGGCCTCACTCCCCCTCCTCTCCAAGGGGAGAAGAAAGAGCCTCACCCCCGGCCCCTCTCCAAGGGGAGAGGGGAGTGAAATGCTGCAAGAGTAGATAATGACACCTTATTATAGTTATATAAATTGGCCCCGGACCATGGCTGCTATGCGCCGATGGTCCGGGGCTTTTTGCGTTATAGCCACTTGGCAGTTGGATTGTAGGCGAACTTCTATCTCCTTGCCGTGAGCAGGATGACGAGGCCGCTGATGCCGATGTAGGTGTAGACGACATATTTGAAGATGCCGTTGGAGAGGTGGCGGAAGAGGATGCCGCCGAGTGTCGTGCCGATGGCTACGCCACCGATGCCATAGAGGTAGTCGAGGCCCACGGTGGTGGTCATAAAACCGTTGTAGGTGCGCACGAGCGCCATGATGATGTTGCCGCTGAGCATATAGATCTGTGCCATCGCCATATACTGGTTCTTATCCTTTGTCGTGGAGATGAAGTAGAGCACGGCGGGCGGCCCCTGCATGTTGAAGAAGCCTCCCATCAGTCCACTGAGCACGCCGGTGCCAATCTGTGTGGGCAGGGTAGGACGCAGGTGTATCTTCTTGTTGAAGAACCAGAAGTAGATGCTGAACAGGATGAGTACCACGCCGAGTACATGGCGCAGTACCACGTCGTCGATCTTCTTGAGACAAAAGATGGACAGCGTAGAGACCACGACAAAAGCGCAAAGAATCGGCACGACGCGCCGCCACTGCACATAGCGGTGCATGCGGATGGCGATATAGATGGAGTTGCTCATGGCCAAGAGTCCCGTGAGCGTGGTAGCCTCGGCATACGAGGGCATGAGAAAGGGCGGCGCACTGGATAAAGCATGGGGGAAAGCCTACCCCGGGACTAACCCAAAACTGTTGCCACACGGTACATGAAGAAGGAGCAGTCACTCACTCCTTTTAGTTCCGACCTGAAGCATTTTATTTTAGAGTTCAATGATTCTGCTGAGGCATTTGTTTCCCGATCTATGAAGTAGTTGAGAATTTCATCCTCATAGGACTTGATGGTGTCTCTGACGGACTTAATTTCCCTAAGAGTTGATTCTGTTACCTTGCCATACCATTCGTGCAGTTTCTCCTTTGCCGTTTCCTTGTTGAGACTCTTGTTGCGGAATAGCGCCCTCAGACTATTGATGAGATAGTAGGCCTCTTCCAACTTGGGATATATTTCAAATAGTATCTTGGCACGCTCCTCTTGTTTCTCAGTCCATTTTTCCCTGCTCTTCATCAGTTGCTTGCGGCATCTCGTCAGGGCCTCCACGAGCGTTTCTCCGTTGGCGAGCCTTTCCGGCTCAAAGCGCGTTTTCATGCGTTGTGGCTTGCGCCCGCGTTTGCTCTTACGCCATTTGCCGCCATGGGATTCTTTCATCTTGGCCGCGTATCTTTTCCTTGCCTTTGCGAGGCTCTCAAGATGTTTCCTAAACTCAGTCTTCTGCTTCTTCAACGACTTTATTGCCTCGCGCTTGAAACGGAGGCGCAGTTCCTCTATACCTTCGCCGCCCCGCATTATCACATGGAAGCAGTCGCGTGTCACTCTGGCATTAGGGAAGGCGTCCCTGACTATAGCGCGCATTGTGTCTGAGAGATCCATCGTTGTGCTTGTGACATTTTCCCTGATCTCCTTGGGCAACTGATACAGGACTTTGAGTATGTCTGCAGGGTTCGTTCCTTTGATAATGGCTATTATGGCGCCCTTACGTCCGTGGGAGTCCTTATTGTGGATGATAGTGTAGAGCTCGTTGTCCAACGATGTCTCGTCTATGCCTGTACGAGGACCGATATTTTTTGCAAGAAGCACCCAGTCGGAGGCATGGTCTTTCTGCTCCCACTTTAGGTACCCGCTCAGGACTTCCTTGTAGTTCCTCCCAAGTGTGTCGCCGTTTATCATGTACGTCCGTCCGAGTGAGCGTGCCGTAACGACCTCATTGTCCATCCGCCAACTTTAAAAAAAGCGCGAACTCGTTGGAGTATCGCGTGCCGGGATGCGTTAGCCTTACATGTTTCTCAAGGTCTATGATTTTACTCGTCCCGTCGGGCATCAGCCAGCGGCGTCGACGGATATGGATGACGGTCTTGTGGGTACGGATGGGAAAGTCGTATATAAAGCTTTCATCAGTAAAGCCTTTGCTTGTTGAGCCAGCCATGTCCTCCGTGCGGTTGTCACGTTCGTCAAGGTAGATGTGAAGTTCTTTCTTATAAAGAGGGTCTGCCGCTTTTGACTTTGGATCCTCCTCTGTTATTTCGGTCAGGGAAAAATACTCAAGAACTCCTTCCGGCAACACATACGTTGCCAGACACTTGTACATATCGTTGTTGGTCGTCTGTTTCATGCCGCAAAGGTAATAATTTTCAAGCAATCATGTACCGTGTGGCAACAGTTTTGTGCTTAGTCCCGGGGTAGGCTTTCCCCCATGCTTTATCCAGTGCGCCGTTTTTTCCTTTTTTCGTCATTGGGACACCCACATTGACAATTATCAGAGAGGAACAGCACTTGTAATTGAAGTAAAGAAATTATGTCCGAAGGACAATTTTATGCCTATGACCATTTTCCTTGAGTTTTGAACCTCTCTAACCAATTATAGATCCGTAACCGAGAAGATTACAATATCGGCCCACGGAAAATATCCAGTGGGCCGAAAGGGCAGCATGGTCATGATGAAGATGCCGAAGCCAAAGCCCGTGGTGCGCTGGATGAAACTCGCCACGATGCTCAGGAGGAAGATGGAAAGAATAACGGTCATCGCGAAATTGTGTGAAATAGATAGTTCTGTGGTGCAAAGGTACACAATATCTCTGATATATGTATGATGGGTGGAGCAATTCGTATCAATTTCAAAACAAATTGTGTCATTATTGTGTCGTTTGATAATTTCATCTTTCTGATTTTGTAGTCTTGATTATATTGGTTATCTTTGCACACAAAATCAAGGTGAAAGGAAACGGGACGGCAACGTCGTCCTAACCATCAAAAACAATGGAAACGACACATCAAATCAACAAGGTAGAGCTGCGCACCCTGCGTATGGAGGACTATGACCAGCTCGCAGGCTCTTTCAAGCGCATCTATGGTGACAGCGACGAGTTTTGGACCCATGCTCAGATCAAGAAGCTGATTACGATTTTCCCAGAGGGACAGGTGGTGGTCATCGCCGACGGAAAGATCGTGGGCTGCGCGCTGAGCATCATCGTGGACTATGACATGGTCAAGGGCGACCATACCTATGCGCAGGTGACGGGCAACGAGACCTTCAACACGCACAACCCCAACGGCAACATTCTCTATGGCATCGAGGTGTTTATTCATCCCGACTACCGTGGTCTCAGACTCGGACGACGCATGTATGAATACCGCAAGGAGCTCTGTGAGAAGCTCAACCTCAAGGCCATCATGTTTGGCGGACGCATCCCCAACTATCACAAATACGCCGACACGATGCGCCCCAAAGAGTATATCGAGAAGGTGCGCTCGCGCGAGATCTACGATCCCGTGCTGAACTTCCAGCTGAGCAACGACTTCCACGTGCGCCGTATCATCCGTAACTATCTGCCCAACGACGAGGAGTCGAAACACAACGCCTGCCTGCTGCAGTGGGATAACATCTACTATGAGCCCAAGCGCGACCAGAAGGTGGAGCGCAAGCCTACCGTGCGCATCGGCATGGTACAGTGGCAGATGCGACCCTACCGCAGCATCGACGAACTCTTCGAGCAGGTGGAGTTCTTCGTCGACTCGGTGTCGGACTACAAGAGCGACTTCATCCTCTTCCCCGAATATTTCAACGCACCGCTCATGGCCCGCTACAACCATCTCGGCGAGGCTGAGTCTATCCGTGCGCTGGCACAGTACACCGACAAGATCCGCGACCGCTTCCGCGAGCTCGCCATCAGCTATAACATCAACATCATCACGGGTTCCATGCCGTATGTCAAGGAAGATGGTGCCCTCTACAACGTGGGCTTCCTCATCCGCCGCGACGGTACTGACGAGATGTACGAGAAGATCCATGTCACCCCCGACGAGGTGAAGTGCTGGGGACTCAACGGCGGCAGTGCCATCCGCACCTTCGACACGGATTGCGGTAAAGTGGGCGTGGTGATCTGCTACGACGTGGAGTTTCCGGAGCTCTCCCGCTTGCTTGCCGCCCAGGGCATGCAGATACTCTTCGTGCCGTTTATGACGGACACGCAAAACGCCTACGCCCGTGTGCGCATCTGTGCCCAGGCGCGCGCCATCGAAAACGAGTGCTATGTGGCCATCGCCGGTAGTGTGGGCAACCTGCCGCGTGTTCATAACATGGACATCCAGTATGCGCAGAGTGCTGTCTTCACGCCTTGCGACTTCCCGTTCCCCAACGATGGACGTCGTGCCGAGGCTACGCCCAACACGGAGATGATCCTTGTGGCCGACGTGGATCTCAACCGTCTCAGCCAGCTACATACCTACGGCTCTGTGCGCAACCTGCTCGACCGACGCACCGATTTGTATGAAGTCAAAGTAAAGAAGTAGACGCAACCGATAGATGATATGACAAGACAATACGCCCTTTACATCTTCGACTTCGACGGTACACTCGGTGACTCCAAGCATTTCATCGTCAAGACCATGCAGGATACATGCCGTGAACTGAACATGGACTTACCGACGGAGGATGCTTGCGCCGCCACCATCGGACTGCCACTGGAGAAATGCTTTGCCGTGGCCTGTCATATCGACGACGATACGGCAGACCATTGCGCTGCTGTCTACCGCGACATCTTCCGACGTAACAACCGCCCGGATTCCGTGCCTCCTTTCCCCGGTGTCATTGACACGCTCCGCACACTCCATGAACACGGTAGGCTCATCGCTTTGGCCAGCAGCCGTTGTCATGAGTCGCTGCAAGGTTTTGCCGAGGAGTATGGCATCACCGATTGGCTCTGTGCCCTCATTGGTGCTGACGACGTGGCGCATGCCAAACCCGACGCCGAGCCTGTCAATGTGATCCTGCAGGCCACCGGCTGTAAGCCTGAGGATACGCTTGTCATCGGCGATACCCGCTTCGATATTCTCATGGGGCGCAATGCAGGAGCCCACACCTGTGGCGTGACCTATGGCAATGGCTCGTGCGAAGAACTGGAAGAGGCTGGGGCGGAACAAATCATAGATCAGTTTGATAAATTAATTTGAGAAATATGGAAGAGACGCAAAAAATTATCGATGCCCTCACTCTCCGCATCATCTCTTTTGATAAGGGTGATCCCATGCGCATACAACATCTGTTGAAGGTACACCGCTTCGCGCAACTCATCGGACGCGCCGAAGGACTGGACGCCCACACGCTCTTTGTCTTGGAGTCCACAGCCGTACTTCACGACATCGGCATACATCCTGCTGAGGCTAAATACGGCAGTAGCAACGGCAAATACCAGGAGCAGGAAGGACCGGCGCCGGCCCGCGCCATACTGGAATCGATGCACTATGCCGAAGCCGACATTGAGCGCATCTGCTGGCTCATCGCGCATCACCACACCTATAAGAACATTGACGCTCTGGACTATCAGATCCTTGTGGAGGCCGACTTCCTTGTCAACCTCTACGAAGACCATATCTCGAAGCACGGCATAGAGGCGGCACGCAACAACATCTTCAAGACAAAGACCGGGTTGCAGTTGCTGCAAGCCATCTACGAGGAAACTTACACGATGCCTTGCGCCGACGAACATCACGAGGAGGAACACTCATGCTGAGAGACTTCATGCTCGTGGGCTGCGGCAGCTTCTTAGGTGGCGGCTGCCGTTTTGTTGTCTCCAAGGTCATACAAGTGTTGATACCGCTGAGCTTTCCCTTTGGCACGTTTGCGGTCAACATCCTCGGCTGTCTGATCATCGGCTTTCTGTCTGGGCTAAACTGGGCAGGAGGCTGGATGTCGCCGTCGGCAAAACTCATCCTGACCACGGGCTTCTGTGGCGGCTTCACGACCTTCTCTACCTTTATGAATGAGAGCACGACGCTCATGCGTGACGGCAACTATCTCTACCTCGCCCTTTACTTAGGGCTGAGCGTGACCTTGGGCTTCCTCGCCGTCGTCGCCGGCAACGCCTGCGCCAAGATGATTTAACAGGCTGCAGCCTCACCCCCTAACCCCTCTCCAAAGGGAGAGGGGAGTAGATACTCTGGCGACACCTAACTGCAGATGAGTACATGGTTTTAATGTAGGGGGGCATGACTGTCCTCATCTCGCATAACGCATATATATATCAACATGAAAAAGATACTCCGTTTCTATCTCAGCAACACCGATACGATCCGCCACGAGTCGCTCTACGAGGAGATCGCACGCGCCGCACAGCGTGAGCAACTGGCCGGTGCCACTGTGCTACAAGGCATCATGGGCTACGGCAAAGCCAGCAAGCTACGCTCCAACAAGTTTTGGGAGCTCAACGTCAAATATCCCATCGTCGTGGAGATCATCGACGACGAGGAAAAGCTCCGCTCGTTTCTCGACAAGATCCTTCCTACACTCGAGTCCCAGCCCAAGGGCATCCTCGTCACTTTGCAAGATGTAGACGTGGTGCTGTGTAAGTAAAACAGTAGCCTCACCCCCCCTCACCTACAGCCCCATCCTCTAACCCTTCTCCATGGGGTGAGGCTGCTTTTTATTCCGCTTATCTTTCCGTTTCTCGATTTAATTCTGTAACTTTGCAGAAACTTAGCACTATATATAATAATGAGTACAAACGTGCAAGAAACAGAAAGACAGTTCCAGGACGTCATGGCAGAGTGCAGACAGCTCTTTGCCAAGAAGCTCCATGACTATGGCGCCTCATGGCGTATGCTACGTCCTTCTTCGCTTACCGATCAGCTCTTTATCAAGGCCAAGCGCATCCGCACGCTCGAGATCACAAAAGAAAGTCTTGTCGGCGAGGGCATACGGCCGGAGTTCATCGCGCTGATCAACTACGGCATCATCGGGCTCATACAGCTCAAGGAGGGCTTCGCCGACACCATCGACACCACAGCCGACGAGGCGCTGAAGCTCTATGACCACTATGCCCACGAGGCTTTCGAGTTGATGAAGCGTAAAAACCACGACTATGGCGAGGCCTGGAGAGACATGCGTGTCACCAGCTATACCGATTTCATCCTCACAAAGATAGAACGTGTCAAAGAACTCGAAGAGAACGAGGGCAAGGCACTCGTCTCGGAAGGTATCGACAGCAACTATTACGATATCATCAACTATGCCGTCTTCGGTGCCATACGCACGAAGCGACCCGAAGAGAAGGCGTAGTCCCGGCGCTTCCGCCACTGCCCGATAAGATTCTACATTCGCATTTCTTACACAACACTTGGTCATGACCGACAAAGAAGATAACATACAGTCCCAAACACAAGCTCATGCCACACCCCGCTGGCTCACGATGCTGACGACGATCCTCGTCAACATAGCCCGCTTTGTCGTTGGATTGACCTTTATCTTCTCTGGTTATGTCAAAGCCATCGACCCGCTGGGCACGCTCTACAAGATGCAGGACTATCTTGAGGCCATCGGCCTGGCAGGCGCTCTGCCCGACTATCTGCTCATCGCGGCAGCCGTGTTGCTCGACGGCCTGGAGTTTTGCTTGGGCATCTTCATGGTCTTTGCCATCCACCGTCGGCTGACGTCAAAGATCATCCTACTCTTTATGTCGGTGATGACGCTGATCACGTTGTGGCTCGTCATTGCCAACCCCGTCAAGGATTGCGGTTGTTTCGGCGATGCCATCCACCTCACCAACACCGAGTCGCTGCTGAAGAACATCGTGCTCATGGCCTGCGCCGTGCTGCTCTGGCGGAAACCGCTCAGCATGTACCGCTTCATCTCGAAGCCCAACCAGTGGATTGCCGTCAACTACACCATCGTCTTCATCCTCGCCACGAGCACCTACTGTCTCTATAAGTTGCCAGTCTTCGATTTCCGTCCCTATCATGTCGGTGTGAACATCAAGAAAGGCATGGAGATACCGCCTGGTGCACCGCAACCGCAATTCGAGACAACCTTTATCCTCGAAAAGAACGGTGTGAAGAAGGAATTTACCCTCGACAACTATCCCGACTCTACGTGGAAGTTCATCGACTCCAAGACGGTGCAGACCGCCGAGGGCTATGTGCCGCCCATCCACGACTTCTCTATTCAGACCCGCTCCGGCGACGACATCACCGACAGCATCCTCGACCGCCGCGGATATACCTTCCTGCTCATCGCTCCCGAACTGAGCACTGCCGACGACGGCAACTTCGGTGCCATCGACCAACTCTATGAGTATTGCATCGACAAGCATATCCCCTTCTACTGTCTGACGGCTTCGGGCGACAAAGACATCAAACACTGGGAGGATATCACAGGTGCGGAATATCCCTTCCTGCTCACCGACGGCACCACACTCAAGACGATGATACGCAGCAACCCGGGACTGATGCTTATCAAGAACGGCACCATCCTGCGCAAGTGGAGCCACAACGACCTGCCCGATGCGGCTGACCTCCACGGTGACATCAGCAAGCTGCCGATCGGACAACCCGACGACCACACCGCCGCAGGCACAATGGCGAAGGTGGCCCTCTGGTTTATCCTGCCGCTGTTCCTCCTTACGCTCGCCGACAGACTGTGGGCGTGGAGCAAGTGGCTCAGGGCTTGGCAGAAGAAGAAAGAAAATCAGATACAACAACAACTGTTTAACTTATCATTAATAGAAAGGAAAAGCAAAATGAGAAAGAAAATCGTTGCAGGCAACTGGAAAATGAATGAGAACCTGCAGGAGGGCATCGCCCTGGCAAAAGAGATCAACGAGGCTTGTGCTGCTGACAAACCAAATTGTGGTGTCATCGTCTGCACTCCGTTCATCCACTTGGCAAAGGTCGCTGAGGTCCTGGATCAGAATGTCGTAGCTCTCGGTGCTGAGAACTGCGCTGACAAGGAGAAGGGCGCTTACACAGGCGAGGTCTCTGCCGCTATGGTGAAGTCTACCGGTGCACAGTATGTCATCCTTGGTCACAGCGAGCGTCGTCAGTACTATCACGAGACTGCTGAGATCCTGAAGGAGAAGGTACAGCTGGCTCTGGCCAACGGTCTGAAGGTGATCTTCTGCTGCGGCGAGACTCTCGAGGAGCGCGAGGCTAACAAGCAGAACGAGGTCGTCAAGGCTGAGCTCGACGGCAGCGTCTTCAACCTCTCTGCTGAGGAGTGGAAGAACATCGTGCTGGCTTATGAGCCGATCTGGGCTATCGGTACTGGCAAGACAGCTACCAGCGACCAGGCTGAGGAGATGCTCGCTTACATCCGTAGCATCGTTGCTGAGAAGTACGGCAAAGAGGCTGCTGAGGACACTACCATCCTCTATGGCGGTAGCTGCAAGCCCGGCAACGCTAAGGAGCTCTTCGCTAAGCCTGACATCGACGGCGGTCTGATCGGTGGTGCTTCTCTTAAGTGCGCTGACTTCAAGGCTATCATCGACGCTTGGAAGTAATTATCCATCATCCATCAGGAATTAGAGAGTCGGGACGGAAAGCGTGCCACTGCTCTGTGGTGCCATCTCACCGTTTCTCTAATTCCTGACTTTTACCACAACAATTATGAAGAGACTGATCTTGGGGATTATTGGCATGCTGACATTGGGCGTTGCCCCGATGCACGCACAGACCTTCCTTGGACATCTGCAACAGCAGAAGCAGGGAGAAGGTAAGATCACGGTGACGCAGAGCAAGGCAATCACGGATCTCGTCAACGGCAGCACACTTTCGTCCCCGGAAAAGAGCATAACCACACAAAACAACACTACGCCGGGCGCGAAGACAAGTGCTCAGGCAAAGACAGAGGGAAGTAAGACGGTTGCAGCACAGAAGCAGAGCACCATCGACAAGGCCAAAGAGGCTGAGCGCAAGGCTGCCTTGGCACTGGGCAAGAAGTCTTCTACTCAAACCAACAAAAACGCTGAGGCTGCCCGCCGCGCCGCTGCACTTGCAGAACAGAAGCAGGCTGAGGCCGCCGCAGAAGCAAGACGAGAGGAGCAACTCGCAGAGATGCGCCGGCAGGAAGCTGCCGCCAAAGCCAAGCAAGAGGCTGAGGCGTTAGCACGTCAGGAGGCTGCTGAGGAGGCAAAAACCAAAGCTGAGAATGCTGAGGCTGAGAAAAGAGCGCAATGGGCCCGCGAGGCTGAGGCCTATAAAAAGAAATTAGAGAGCGAGCGCAGAAATCAGGCACGCTATCAGGACGATGACGAGATGTCGATCCCTACCGTCGATATGCGCAAGAAGATCATGCGGGGCAGCCGCAAGGTCACCGGATACCGTGTTCAGGCCTTCGCTGGCGGTAACACTCGCGCTGACAAGATGAAAGCTCAACAGGCAGGCAACGACATCAAGATGCGTTTCCCTGACCAACCGATATATGTTCACTTCTATTCTCCCCGATGGATTTGCCGTGTGGGCAACTACCGCTCGCTCGGTGAAGCCCAGAAAATGCTCCACGCGGTCAGAAAGATGGGCTATAAGGCCGCTACCATCGTTAAGGGGAAGATCACAGTAAACTAAATAATGTATAATGTATAATGAGTAATGTATAATGAATAAATAAGTGCACCGTAGGGGTGAAAGTCATTCTTCATTCAATATTCAACATTGTAGTTCATTCAACATTCATCATTCAACATTATAGTTCATTCATCATTCAACATTATAGTTCATTCATCATTCAACATTATAGTTCATTCATCATTCAACATTGTATTCATGAATCCAGAAACAGAATTCCGGCCGGGACTTGAAGAACTGGCTGACCACTATAAAGACATATTGACTTTGCTGGGTGAAGATCCGGAACGTGAGGGACTCGTCAAGACACCCATGCGCGTGGCAAAGGCCATGCAGACACTCACCCGCGGCTACACACAGGACCCGAAGAAAGTGCTCACCGACGCTCTCTTTGAGGAGAAATACAATCAGATGGTCATTGTCAAGGACATCGACTTCTTCTCGATGTGCGAGCACCACATTCTGCCGTTCTTCGGTAAGGCGCACGTGGCGTATATCCCCAATGGTTACATCACGGGACTGAGCAAGATTGCCCGTGTCGTCGACATCTTCTCTCACCGTCTGCAAGTGCAGGAGCGGTTGACAGAGCAGATCGAGCAGTGCATCCGTGAGACGCTCAAGCCGCAAGGTGTCATGGTGGTGTTAGAGGCCCGTCACCTCTGTATGCAGATGCGTGGCGTGGAGAAACAAAACTCCATGACCACGACGAGCGCTTACAGCGGTGTCTTCGAGTCGGCAAAGACTCGCATGGAGTTCCTCAGCCTGCTGAAAGTGAAATAACAATTGCCTACACCTTATTATATATAAGGTAGGCACAGCATATGGGTGGTACACCTTATTATATATAGCACTATTATATATAGCACTCTTTAATCACAAACGCATGAAATTCATCTCCTGGAATGTCAACGGACTTCGCGCCTGCATGAAGCCGAAGACCGACGACGACGGTAAAGTCATCAGCAAGGGCTTTGAGGCTTATTTCAAAGACTTGGATGCTGACTTCTTCTGTCTGCAAGAAACCAAGATGCAGGCCGGACAACTCGACCTGCAGTTCCCCGGATATACCTCGTACTGGAACTATGCCGACAAGAAAGGCTATAGCGGCACGGCGATCTTCGCACGGCACGAGCCGATGAGCGTCGCCTATGGCATGGGCATCGACGATCACGACCATGAGGGGCGCGTCATCACGCTCGAATATGCAGACTTCTATCTCGTCTGTGTCTACACGCCGAACTCACAAGACGGACTGCGTCGTCTCGACTACCGCATGAAGTGGGAGGACGACTTCCGAAACTTCCTCTTAGCACTCAACGACAAAAAACCTGTCATCGTCTGCGGTGACATGAACGTGGCTCATGAGGAGATTGACATCAAGAATCCTAAGACCAACCGCCACAACGCAGGCTTCACCGACGAGGAGCGCGAGAAGATGACGGTGCTACTCAACAGCGGTTTCACCGACACCTTCCGACTGCTGCACCCCGATGAAGTGAAGTACTCGTGGTGGAGCTACCGCTTCCGTGCGAGAGAGAAAAACGCAGGGTGGCGCATCGACTACTTCCTCACGTCCAACAGCTTGCAGCCGCGTATCACGGCGGCAGAAATCCACAACGAGGTCTTTGGCAGTGACCACTGCCCTGTGGAGTTGCAACTGAAATAACATTATGCACGCAGGAACAGACAACTACACCTATCTCACCACAGCACCAATACGCCGTGTCATACCGACGATGGCCATCCCGACGATCATCAGTATGCTCGTCACCGCCC
>CAMCBZ010000056.1 GCA_945873145.1 uncultured Prevotella sp. | reverse complement strand
CACCCGAGCAGTTGACCATGATGATCTGCTTGCCGGCGTCGTGCAGGGCGGCGATCAGTCCGCGCTGTACTTTCGGCAGCTCGATATTTGTGCGGTCTCCTCCCGAGAAGCCCTCGATGTGCACGGGCATCTCCTCGCCTTCGAGGGCCGGCGAGATGCCGCCGACGTAGATCACCTTGTCGATGCCCTTGAGTTGTTTGATCGTTGCGGTGTAGTCTACCGGCTTCTCGATACCGAAGTTGATCTTCAGGTCGGCGTTCCATGTCTTCACATAGTTGAAGTCCACGCGGATGTCGTAGCTCTTGCCCGCCTCTACTTTCAGCACGGTATGGGTGGGCATCGTGCGCCAAGTGTGCATTTGTTGCTTGCGCTCGCCGTTGACATACACCTCGAAGTGTCCGCAGCCCTCAACGTCAAGCGCCACCTCGCCGCTCTGCTTAGGATAGAACGTCGTGGAGTAGCGGGCAGAGAAATCCTGGACTTTCACGCCCGGCGCAAAGTTGTGCATGCCGGCGGTGGTCACGGCGATGGGCTGAGTATAATATTGTGTGGAGACGGCTTTGCCCTCGCGCTCGGTGTTATTCCAGAACTCGCCTTTGAGTCCTGTGGTCTTTCCGGCACGGCACTGGGAGAACAGCGGGTCGATGACCTTGTCGGCGGTGAGGTCACAGCCTTTGATATAGACCAGATTTTTATAGTGGCTGCGCAGTCCGTCGAGGATGTCGATGGTGTGTGTCGGCGTGCCATTGTAGTTGCCCCACATCATCGGGCGGTTGTCGGCGTTGGGTCCGATGACGGCGATGCGCTCATGGCTCTTTGGGTCGAGGGGCAGGATGTTGCCGCTGTTCTTCAACAGCACGAGCGACTGTCGTGCCATGTCGAGCGAGAGCTGTGCGTGCTGCTTGCTGGATACGACAGAGAAGGGGATGCGGCTCCACGAAACGAGTTTCTGATCGTCCATCTCGCCGAGGTCGAAACGTCCTTCGAGCAGACGGATCACATGCTTGTCAACTTCCTTCTCGCTGATGAGTCCTCGGCGCACGGCGTCGGGCAGACTCTTGTAGGCATAGTTGTATCCGCACTCCACGTCGGTGCCAGCGAGTGTGGCGCGTGCCGAGGCATGAGTGGCGTCGCTCGACACCTTATGGCTTGACCAGATGTCGCTCACGGCACCGCAGTCGCTCACCACGATGTGCTTGAATCCCCACTCATCGCGCAGGATCTGTTGCAGCAGGCGGTTGTTGGAGCAGCAGGGCTCGTCGTCGACGCTCTGATAAGCACACATCACCTCGCGCACGTCGGCATCCTGGACGAGCGACTTAAACGCGGGCAGATAGGTCTCCCACAGATCGCGTGGCGAGACGTCATTGATGTTGGCTGTGTGGCGTGTGCTTTCGGGACCGCTGTGCACGGCATAGTGCTTGGCGCACGCCCAGAGCTTGCGGTAGCGCGCCGAGTCGGGACCTTGCAGACCGCGCACGACAGCGCAGCCCATCACGCTTGTCAGCCACGGATCCTCGCCGTAGGTCTCCTGGCCACGGCCCCATCGTGGGTCGCGGAAAATGTTGACATTGGGTGTCCAAACCGAGAGACTGTGGAACTTCTCTACGTCGCCGCCCATGGCCAGCCGGTGATGATATTGTGCCCGCATCTCGTCGCTGGTGGCTGAGAAGACGCGATAGAGCAAGTCGGGATTGAAAGATGAGGCCATGGCGACCGGTTCGGGAAAGACCGTCACGCCGCCGAGGTTGGCCACACCGTGGAGCGCTTCGCTCCACCAATAAAACTTCTTGATGCCCAACCGCGGGATGGCGGGACTCTCGTCGAGCATCAGAGAGGCTTTCTCCTCAAGGGTCAGACGGCCACAGAGATCCACGGCACGCTGGTGGGCAGAGAGGTTGGGATCTTGATAAGGGAGTTTTTGTGCGCTTACGCCAGTAGCGCAGAGGCAGAGAACTCCCAACAGGATGTGTTTTAGAGTCATGTTTTTAGTTGTTATGGTTATCTTTTCTGATTGTATCTGCAAAGATAACGTTTTTATTTCAAACGTAGTCCCATCCCATGTAACCAATACTTTGCGCTGTGTTGCATCTCTTCGGAGAGCCTTGAAAAGCCTGTTGTTTTAACCTTCATAGTATTCTATCTGGCTGATATGACGGGGATGGAATATTTTGGGTATTCCTTTTGGACATTCAGCTTTCCTTGGATAGTTTAACCTTTGAGACCTAAACGCGACAATAGAATAACCGCGAAATTTGCAGGCAAGGCAAACGTTCATAATTATAGGTGTTGTGGGTGCTATGCCTGCTAAGTCATGTCTGACTTTAAGTAACATTAAGTTTCTTTGGTCACAAATGTTACCATTACATGAAAAAGATTCTGTTTTTTAAAAGAAAAAGCGATGTAGGAGTTGCTTTATAAGAATAAATTACGTAACTTTGAAGCAGACTAAAAACAAGAATAAGATGAAATCAAAGTTACAGCTATTGTGGGCTGTCCTTTTTTGGGGCAGCGTGTGGGGTATTGTTGAGGCAACGATGGGATGGCTTCTCCATGCTTTGCAGCTCCATCACGGCACTTCCACGATTCTTTATGCCTTTGGCCTCTGCTGCATGTTTGCCGCTGCTACCCGGTCGGGAAAGGGTGCGCAGGCCGTACTGCTCACCTCTGTGGTTGCCGCGGCCATCAAGTTGGTGGACTTTGCTTTGCCCGGTGCCGCCGGCAATGTGCTGCATCCTGCCTTCTATATTCTCTTGGAAGGTGCCATGACTGCCGTTGTCAGTCTGCTCTTCTCCATTGAGCCACGCAAGACAAGCCGTCCTGCATGGTCGCTCCTTGAGGCGCGTCTGGCTGTACCCGCTTTCGCCACGGCCGTCGCGCTGACGATCTTTGTCGGATAAAAACAGACGATGATGGGCGGCGAAACATCTGCTTCTCACGAGACAGCACCAGTTTCTCATGACGCGGCATCCGCTTTTCGCTTAGAACTGACGGGGGCCATCCTTGCCGGAGGCCACAGCAGCAGGTTTGGCAGCAACAAAGCACTCTTTGCTCCCGACGGTGAGACGCTCATCGGTAAGGCTGCTGACCTGCTCCGTCCGCTTGTCAGAGAGTTGCTGGTCAGCGCCAGTCATGCCAATACCGCGGCTTATGCCTTCCTCGAATTGGACATCGTGGAGGATCAACATCCCGATTGCGGCCCTTTGGGAGGGTTGGAAGCATTGCTCGACCGCTGTTCTACGCCGTGGCTGATCATCCTCACGTGCGACATGCCCTACGTTGACGGCGAGGCACTCCGGACGATGATGAGCCATGCTCAGCAGAAAGGAGATCGCATTGGACAGGGGGCGCTTCCCCGGGCTATCGCCTGGCAACGCAGCGACGGAAGTGTTTCGCCATTCCCGCTGCTCATCGAGCGGAGCGCACTGTCCGTCGTGCGGAGTCGCATGAGTTCAGATCATCGAAGCATGAAAGGACTGCTCGGCGCGTTGGACACCTATTATATATTAGCACCCTTCGACCGCCTGCTTAGTAATGTTAACCGGCCGGAAGACTGGAAAACTAATCAGACGCCTCCTCGATAGACAATACAACAAAACCTAATCAAAGAATTATGATACAATCGCAATTCAAACTGAAAGGGACTCCCGCCTCCGCGCTGTTGGGCGCCACCCTTGGCTTCTTCTTTGGCGTGATGGCCATCTCGCTCTTTGGTCCAACGAGCACGACGCTCGGTGCCGCCATGGGCTTGGGTGCGACAGAACTCGGCCTGCTCGTCTCGGTGCCGTCGCTCACCGGTTCCCTGCTGCGCATACCCTTTGGTGCCATGGTCGACAGCAATGGCGGTCGCCGTGGTTTCCTCTTCCTGCTTGCCGCCGCCGTCATCGGCTTGGGCGCGCTGAGCCTGCTCTTCACCCTCTACCCCGTGGAGACACCCGGAAGCATGAAAGGACTCTATCCCGTCGTACTGCTGCTCGGCTGTCTGGCCGGTTGCGGCATTGCCACCTTCTCTGTGGGAGCCTCACAATCCAACTACTGGTTTGCCAAGAGCCGTCAGGGCTACGCCTCCGGCATCTACGGCGGACTGGGAACTACCTCTGCCGGCATTCTGGCATTCGCCTTGCCGCTGTTGCTCCATCGCTTTGGCTTCACGGCCGCCTACTATATTCTGACGGGTGTGATGCTCCTCGGACTCCTATTATATATATGGCTTGGTGCCAATCCACCCTATTTCCAGTTTCTCAAAGCCGGGAAGAGCGCGGATGTAGCACGGGACAACGCACTGGCCTGCGGACAGGAACTCTTTCCCAAAGGCAGCGCCGCTACGAGTCTGAAGATATCCGCACGCATCCCACAGACGTGGATGCTCGTGCTCTGCTACTTCACGACTTTCGGTGGCTTCATGGCGCTGACAGCGTGGTTCCCCACCTTTTGGAAGAAAGGCATGGGACTGGATCCGATGCTCGCCGGAGCCCTCACGGCAGTGTTTTCCATCCTCGCCGCGTTGTTGCGAGTGCCCGGTGGCAAGCTCTCCGACCGCATCGGTGGTGAGAAAGTCTCCATGGCGGCCCTCGCCCTCTTAGCTGTTGCCGGTGTGCTGATGAACATCCCGATGGGGTGGGGCGGCCTTTTCGTCGTGAGTCTGCTGATCTCTGTGGCCTTCGGCTTCAACAATGGTGCCACGATGAAACTCGTTCCCGTCTATGTCAGTGAGGGCGTCGGCGGTGCCAACGGCTGGGTGGGCGGCCTCGGTGCCTTCGGTGGCTTTGTCTTCCCTCCGTTGATGGGACGTCTCGTCGACCTCTCACCGGAGCATGGCTACGGTTATGGCTTCCTGCTCTTCACCTTCTTTGCCCTGCTCGTGATGGTGATCAACTACTTTGGAATGATGCGTAAGAAACATTGAACCCACTTGAATTCAACGATATGAATACGATTTTCAGCAATCTGAAATACTTCATCAACCGCAAGAACGTGACCAACGAGGAGTGGGAACACTTCTACCGCACACGTTGGGCCCACGACAAGGAGGTGCGATCCACCCACGGAGTGAACTGCACCGGCTCTTGTTCGTGGCGCATCTTCGTCAAGAAGGGCATCGTCACGTGGGAGATGCAGCAGACCGACTATCCTTCGACACGGCCCGGTCTGCCCAATCATGAACCTCGTGGCTGCCCACGCGGCGCAAGCTACAGTTGGTATCTCTACAACTCAGGACGCGTGAAGCATCCGATGATCCGCAAGGAACTGCTCGACCTCTGGGACGCTGCCTTGGCCGAGCACCACGATCCCGTGGAGGCTTGGGCGTCGATCATGGAGGATGAACAGAAGCGCAACAGCTATAAACGCGTGCGCGGTCTGGGTGGCTTCGTACGTCTCGACTGGCAGAAAGCCCTTGAGATCATGGCTGCCAGCAACATCTATACGATTAAGAAATTCGGTCCGGACCGTTTGGTGGGCTTCACGCCGATACCTGCGTTCTCCATGCTGAGCTATGCCGCAGGCACCCGCTATCTGAGTCTGCTCGGCGGCGCGTGCTTGAGCTTCTACGATTTCTATTGCGACCTGCCGCCCTCGTCGCCACAGACCTGGGGCGAGCAGACCGACGTGCCGGAGAGCGCCGACTGGTACAACTCCTCTTTCCTGCTACTCTGGGGCAGTAACGTGCCGACGACGCGAACGCCCGACTCTCCCTTCTATACGCAGGTGCGCTACAAGGGCACACAGGTCGCTGTCGTCTCACCCGACTACAGCGACGCCTCGAAGTTCGCCGACGTGTGGATGGCACCGAAGCAAGGTACTGACTCGGCATTGGGCATGGCGATGGGTCATGTCATCCTCAAGGAGTTCTACAAAGACCGTACGGTGCCATACTTCGACGAATATGTGCGCAAGTTCACCGACCTGCCCTTCCTCGTCAAGCTGGAGGATACGGGCGACGGACGCTATGCCGCCGGTATGCTCCTGCGCGCCGCTGACCTCAAGGACAACTTCGGCGTGAAGAACAAGTCCGAGTGGTATCCGATCACCATCGACGATCCGTCGGGAGAACTCGTCACGCCCAACGGCAGCATCGGCAGCCGGTGGAACGACGAAGGTCGGTGGAACCTCAAATGCGAGGACGTCCGCACGGGTAAACCCTTCACGCCTCGGCTCTCGCTCATGGAGCACCGCGACGACGTGGTGACGTTGCTCGATCCGTATTTCGGCGGTACTGACTATCAGAATCCCCATTTCGCGGCTACCCGTCACCCCGATATCATCGAGCACAAAGTGCCCGTCATCAAGGTGGAGACGAAAGACGGAACAGTATATTGCACCAATGTCTTCGACCTGCTCATGGCGCATTACGGCATCGACCGCGGACTCGGCGACCCCAACTGCGCCACGAGCTACGACGATGACCTGCCCTACACCCCGAAGTGGCAGGAGCAGATCACCGGCGTCAAAGCCGGGAAGGTCATTCAGACGGCCCGCGCTTTTGCCTCCACAGCCGAGAAGACACACGGCAAGAGCATGATCATCATCGGTGCAGGTGTCAATCAGTGGTACAACACTGACATGACCTATCGCGCCGCCATCAACATGCTGATGCTCTGCGGTACGCTTGGCGTCAACGGTGGAGGCTGGAGCCACTATGTCGGTCAGGAGAAGGTGCGCCCGCAAGCAGGCTGGGCACAGATGGCCTTCGCCCTCGACTGGAAGCGGCCACCACGCCACATGAACACGGTGAGCTATATCTATGAGCATACCGATCAATGGCGCTATGAGAAGGTGACCGTCGATGAGCAGCTCTCACCTTTGGCCCGTAAAGACAAGTGGAAAGGGCTGACGCTCCTCGACTGCAACATCAAGAGCCAGCGCATGGGCTGGTTGCCGTCGTCGCCGGAGTTCAACCGCAACTCTCTCGCCCTGTGCCGTGAGGCTGCTAAGGCCGGCGTGAGCGAGAGGGACTATGTCTGTCAGCAACTCCACGAAGGCAAGCTGTCGTTGGCTGCCGAAGACCTCGACGCACGGGAAAACAGTCCGAAGGTGCTCTTCATCTGGCGCGCCAACCTCATCGGCTGCTCCGCCAAGGGCATGGAATATTTCATGAAGCATCTCCTCGGCGCACAGAACAATGTGCTCGGACAAAACCTGGAGCAGTGCGGACAGCCGTTGCCGAAATACGAGAAATGGCATTCCGAGGATAGCGTCGGGAAGCTCGACCTCGTGGTGAACATCGATTACCGCATGACACAGTCGAGTATCTTCGCCGACATCGTGCTGCCTGCCGCCACATGGTACGAGAAGGAGGACATCTCCTCGACCGATATGCATCCCTTCCTCCATCCGTTTAGCAAAGCCGTTGACCCCGTGTGGGAGAGCCGCACAGATTGGGACATCTTCCGCGAGCTGTCGAAGGTGTTCTCCAAAATGAGCGAGGGGCATCTCGGACACGAGAAAGACGTGGTCTACGCGCCGCTGGCTCACGACAGTGCGGGTGAGATCAGCGAGCCGATCGCCGTGAGCGACTGGAAAGAGACCGGCGAGATGCCGGAGCCGGGACGCAACATGGGCAATCTCGTCGTGGTCACACGCGACTATCCCGACATCTACCGGCAGTTCACCACCGTGGGTCCCAATGTTCGTGACAAGGGTATTGGCGGTAAGGGCATCGGCTGGTCAGCATTGCAGGAGTACAATGAGCTGAAAGAAATGAACGGCGTGGAGCGTGAGGAGGGCGTCAGTCAGGGCATGCCACTCATCCGCGAGGCTACGCAAGCCTGCGACGCTGTGCTCACCCTCGACCCAACGAGCAACGGCGATGCCGGCTACCGTTCGTGGAAAGCGTTGGAGAAGAGCGTGGGACTGCCGCTGGCCGAACCACTCACGGCGGACTTTGGCAAGACAAAATACACCTATAAGGATCTCGTCGTTCAGCCGCGCCTGTCGTTGCCCACGCCTATCTGGTCAGGCATCAACAACAAGAACACGGAGTACACGGCCAACTACACCAACATTCATTACCTCATCCCGTGGCGTACGGTGACCGGGCGTCAGAGCTTTTATCAGGATCATCCATGGATGCAGGCCTTCGGTGAGACGCTTGTGAGCTACAAGCCGCCATTGGCCAAAAAGGAAATCAACAACCTCAAGGAACGTCTCCATCTCAGCGACGACACGCTGGCACTGAACCTCCTCACGCCCCACAACAAGTGGACCATCCACTCGTCGTGGAACGACAACTTGCTGATGCTCACCCTCGGGCGCGGCGGTCCCGTTATTTGGATGAGCGAGACCGATGCTGCCAAACTCGGCATCCGCGACAACGACTGGGTGGAGGTCATCAACGATAACGGCTCGGCGATGGCACGTGCCTGCGTGAGCCAGCGCATCCCCGAGGGTGCTCTCTATATGTATCACAACCAGGGCCGCACCGTCAACGTGCCGCTCAGTCCGCTTACCGGCAACCGCGGAGGCATCCACAACTCTATCTCGCGCCTCTGCCCAAAGCCTACGCACATGATCGGCGGCTATGCGCAGCTGTCCTATAGCTTGAACTATTACGGTACGATAGGCGCCAACCGCGACGAGTATGTGCTGTTGAGAAAGGTGGACAACGTAAATTGGGAATAAGATGAAGATCAAGACACAAATAGCAATGGTCCTCAATCTGGACAAGTGCATCGGCTGCCACACCTGCTCGGTGACCTGTAAGAACGTATGGACATCGCGCAAGGGTATGGAATATGCCTGGTGGAACAATGTGGAGACTAAGCCCGGCCCTGGTTATCCCAAGACGTGGGAGGACCAGGAGAAATACCGCGGTGGATGGGTGCGAACCAAAGACGGCAAGACCGAGCTGCGTCTCGGCAACCGTCCGAAGGTGATGTCACAGCTCTTCTCCAATCCTTATCTGCCTCAGGTGAGCGACTACTACGAGCCGTTTACCTTCGACTTCTCGTCGCTGAAGGGCAAGCGGCGGCTGAAGACACCACCGTCGGCACGCCCCTTTTCCATGATCACGGGCAAGCAGATGGACAAGGTGAAGGACGGTCCCAACTGGGAGGATGACCTCGCCGGAACGTTTGACGAGCGCAAGAGCGACCCTAATCTCAGTGGCATCGACACGCAGGGCTTCGAGGCCTTCGAGCGTACGTTCATGTTCTACGTGCCCCGTCTGTGCGAGCACTGCCTGCATCCTGCCTGCATCCCCAGCTGTCCCTCGGGTGCCATCTACAAGCGCAAGGACGGCGTGGTGCTCATCAACCAGGACCGCTGCCGTGGCTGGCGGCAGTGCGTGTCGGCCTGTCCGTATAAGAAAATCTATTTCAACCATCAGCGGATGAAGAGCGAGAAATGCGTGTTCTGCTATCCCCGTATCGAGGACGGGCAGCCCACAGTGTGCAGTGAGACCTGCGTGGGACGCATGCGCTACCTCGGTGTCATCCTCTACGACGCTGAGAAGATCGACGACTACGCCGCTGCTGATGAGCGCGAGCTGGTCAGCCGTCAGCGTGAGATGATTCTCGATCCCAACGATCCCGTGGTCATCGCTGAGGCTGAACGTCAGGGCATCAGCCACAACTATATCTTGGCTGCGCAGAAGAGCCCTACGTATAAACTGATGAAAGAGTGGGCCATTGCCTTTCCCTTGCATCCCGAGTACCGCACGCTGCCGATGGTGTGGTATGTGCCTGCCATGAGTCCGAAGACCGAGAAGCTGGCACCGAAGGAACAGAACACCACCGCGACAAGTGACAACGGCGACATGGACTACTTCGCCAAGGTCGACGAGATGCGCATCCCGGCGCAGTACTTCGCCAACCTGCTCTCTGCCGGAGATCCGCAACCTATCCGTGAGACACTGGCTAAGCTCGTGGCGCTGCGTGAGTTCATGCGGCGGAAGACAGTCGACGGCGTGGAGCAGCCTGCCGTACCGGAGGCGCTGGGACTCTCAGCCGAACAATACGACGACATGTACCGCCTGCTCGCCATCGCGAACTATGAGGACCGTTTT
Source organism: uncultured Prevotella sp. (assembly GCA_945873145.1). GTDB lineage: Bacteria > Bacteroidota > Bacteroidia > Bacteroidales > Bacteroidaceae > Prevotella. The sequence continues at coordinate 5,453 of CAMCBZ010000056.1, read as the reverse complement.
GTCATTCCATCCGATCCCAAGCAGCAAGGCAGTCATCATTTCGACGAGCGTACCGGCCTTGGTTTCGACGACGAAGAGCAGAACTTCGTCGAGGGCTGCAAGCGCCATAACCTCTTCGGCGGTAAATAATCAAAGACAGAGACGATGATTCAGACTTATAACATCCTTTCCCTCTTGCTCGACTATCCCACAGCTGAACTGTGGAACAGTCGCGATGAGGTGCTGCCGGTGCTCACGGCTGAGGGCGTGCTCAGCGAGAAGGAGCTCGATGGCGTGCGGTCGTTCCTCGACTATGTGGCGACATTCGCCGACGCGCGTAGCTGGCAGGCAGCCTACAGTGACCTCTTCGACACCTCGACAAAGACCAACCTCTATCTCTTTGACATGGTCTACGGCACAAGCCGCGACCGCGGACAGGCGATGGTGGACCTGAAAGAGGAGTATCTGCGTGCCGGACTCATGCCCGCCGAAGACGAGTTGCCCGACTACCTGCCGATGTATTTGCAGTATGTCGCCAACATGGACGACGCGGCAAAAGCCCACGCGGCCATCGACGACATCCGTGGCGTGCTCACGAAAATGGACGAGCGGTTTGTCAAGGAACAGCATCCCTACGAGCCGCTTATTGCCGTCTTGAAAGAACTTTAAACTTCCGACGTTATGCACACTTTCCTATTCCAATACCTCCCCTATATCGCCGGCGCGCTTTTCGTCTGCGGTGTCACCTACCGCATCGCGGCGCAGGGCAATACCGTGCAGGCCTATTCCACCCAGTTCCTGAGCAATGACCCACTGCTCAAGTGGGGCAGCGACCTCTTCCATGTGGGTATCATTCTGGTGTTCTTCGGCCATATCTTTGGCCTGCTCGCGCCGGAGTGGTCCTACGACTGGCTGATCACCAACGAGCAGAAACGACAGCTGGCCATCGTCATGGGCAGTGGCGCGGGACTCATCACGCTCGTGGGCATCTGTCTGTTGACGCTGCGGCGGTTCACCAACAGCCGTGTCGTGGCGAATAGCCATTTCGGCGACTATCTCTTCGTCGTGCTCATCTTCCTGCAAATCGTCACGGGACTGATGGGTACAGTAGAGACGGTCAACAGCGACCTTGACCATTACATGAACCTCGACCGCTGGGCCCAGGGACTCTTCACCTTCCTGCCAGGAGCCTCGGACTACATCGTCCATGCCTCGTTGCCGCATAAGATTCATATCCTCCTCGGCTTCCTCCTGGTCATCATCTTCCCCTTTACCAAGCTGATGCACATGACTGCCATACCCGTGAGATACCTCATCGACTATTTGCGGGGAAGGATGAGGAGATAGGGCAGAGGAGCGTCGGGCCCGGAACAGTGGCCGGCCCTTCGCCCAGTGGTGGACCGTTTGTTGCCCCGCAGTTGTGTTCAACGAGTTATAACTCGTTGCGCTCAACGCAGCCCACTGTTGCGCTCAACGCAGCCCTACCGTTGCGCATAACGCAGCCCACTATGCTCCCAACGCAGTCTTGTGCCTGCTTTCCCCCTCACGCCCTTGCCCTCGCTCTTTATTCTCCAGAAATCGATGATCATTTATCAACAAGCAAGGAATAAACCAATGTTATTATTATCTGCTGCCGTGGCGGCGCTGCCTTTGACGGCCAAGCCGCTCACGGATACGGCCCAGGTGTTTCACTTGGGCGAGGTTACAGTGTTCGAGCACCAACGCACGTTCAAGGCTGATCAGGTCAGCGCAGAGTTCATCAAGTCGGCTGACATGCAGCGCGTCTCGGAGGCGCTCAACTGGATTCCGGGGCTTATCGTACAGGATGCCGGAACACGCAGCGAGGCAGGATTCATGCTTCGCGGCATCAGCAGCGCCGACGTACCTGTTTATATCGACGGCGTGCCGATGACGGCGCCCTACGATGGTACCGTGGATCTCTATCGCCTGTCAGCCGGTATGCTGAGCAAGATCGACGTGAGTAAGTCGGCCAGCTCGCTGCTCATGGGCGGCAATACCTTAGGCCCGTCCATCAACCTGGTGTCGCGCCAGCCGCAGAAACCGCTGGAGTTGCACTACGACGTGAACACGCTCTGGCACAGCAACCTCAATGTCGGAGGACGATGGGGACAGTGGCTTGCGCAGGTAGACCTGGGCTATGCCAACGTCCGTAACTTCCGGTTGCCCCACAGCTATCCCACCGACTCGCCTTACCTCGACGGTCATAAGCGGCTCAACTCACGGTCGCGTGACGTCAATCTCAATGCCAAGGTGGGCTTCGTGCCCAATGCCACGGATGAGTATGTCGTGGGCTACACCCTTGTGCGCGCCGAGAAGCACGTGCCGCCCTACTTAGGAAAGAACGGCAAAGCGCAGTTTCGTATCTATCCCGAATGGAACAAGGACGAGGTCTATTTCCATTCCGTCACCCGACTGGCACCCGCGCTCACCCTCAAGAGCCGGATGTGGTACGACACCTTCAAGAATACGCTCGACTCCTACGACGACTTCACCTATTCCACACAGAAAGGCAAGCAGGGCTGGACGAGCATCTACGACGACTATGCCTTGGGCGCTAATGCCAACCTCATCTGGGCGACCTCTGGCAACAACGATGTGAAGTTCGGAGGAAACTATAAGTACGATGTCCACCGCTCCCACAACGTGGGGGAGCCTGTGGCACATATCACCGAGGGCATCTACTCCTTTGTCGTGGAGGACGAGGTGCGAATCAATCCTCAGATGTCCGTTACGGCATCCATTGGATGGTTTGCCAGGCAGGGATATAAGATTGAGGAGTACAATAAAAAAAGCGGTATCACCGAAATGCCCAACTCCCACGACGGCAACATCAACGCCCTCGCCGCCTTCGATTATCACCCTACTGCCACCCAGCACTTCCGTTTCACCATGAGCCACTCCTCGCTTTTCGCCCGCATGAAAGACCGCTATTCCTACAAGCTTGGCAAGGCGATTCCCAATCCCGACCTCGGCACACAGAAGGCTTTCAACCTCGACGCTTCCTACGAAGGCCGTTGGCAGCAGCTTCATTGGCAGGCAGGGGTGTTCTACAACTTCATCGAAGACATCATCCAGGAGGTGACCGGAGTCGACGAAAGCGACCCGAAGATCTATCAGTTGCAGAACCGTGGCAAGGCACAATACCGGGGCTTGGAGCTCGGTGCCGGTTATGAGCTGCCCTGGCTGACGGCTCAGGCCAACTACAGCCTGACGGACCAGCTCAATATGGACAACAAGGACCTGAAGTTCCTCTACAGTCCGAAGAGCAAGTTCACCGCTTTCCTGGAGTTGCGTCCCGTCTGGCAGCTGCGTCTGCAAGGCCGTATGATCGCACAGAGCAAGGCCTACTCGTCCTCCGACGGCAGCACTTCTACGGCGGGCTTCGCCACCATTGATGCCAGTCTCGCCCGCAAGGTGTGGAAGGCCGACCTCAAGGTGGGCGTGCTCAACGTCACCGACCGTGTCTATGAGTATACCGAGGGCTTCCCCATGCGGGGCCGTACGTGGTATGCCAGTGTATCCTTTGATTTATAAGATATGAAGATTACCATTTTCACCGGACCGCGTGGAGCCGGTAAGTCCACCCGATTCATCCACGAATACCGCAGTCATGGCGACGGCCTCTGCTTCTTCTCTTTGAAGAAGCGGGGCGCCGACGGCAAGGTCTGCGCCTATGATCTCGTGCTCTACCCCAAGGGCGAGACACTGCCCTTCTTTGTGAAAGATCCAGAAGTAGACATGGAGACGGCATCCAAGGAAACGCTTGCGGTCAGAGACCTCACCGACGGACTGATGCACAGTTGCAGCTATTTCGTTCATATCTCTGCCTTCGACCGTGCTCTGCAATATTATCGGGAGCATCCCGAAGCCAAAGAGATCTGGATCGACGAGATCGGGCGCATCGAAGTGGCGGGGAAGGGCTTCCGTGAACTGCTGATGACAGCCATTGCCGACGGCAAGGACCTTTTCTTTGTGGCCCGCAACAACTTTGTGCCCAAGCTCCGTCCCCTTCTGCCTGCTGACGCCGACATAGAAATCATAGAGGTCGGCGGCATCCCAACTTAATGACGATACCAAGCTTTCGGGTTTGCAAGGACTTTTTCTATATTTTTCGTCCTTTGTGATTTGTGGCTTAGTGTTGTTTATCAGTATGTTAAGGTTTTCGTCTGTTGCTACAAGGGACGTGATACTCCTGCAAAGTTGCAAGATGCCTTATAACGAAAAGATCCCCGCCGCAAGCGAATGCGGCAGGGATCGATATAATATGCTTTACAGTGCAAAAATTACTTCAAGCCAAGTGTAGCTGTTGATTACTCAGCAGCGGGAGCCTGCTCCTCAGCAGCCTCAGCAGCGGGAGCTTCCTCAGCCTTAGGAGCCTCCTCCTTCGGTGCCTCCTCTACGGGAGCAACGGGCTGGTTCTCAGCGACGACCTTCACAGGCACCTTTACCTCAACCTCCTTGTGGAAGTGAACGGTAGCCTCGAAGTCACCGACCTTGCGAGCCTCACGCATGGTGATGATCTTGCGATCGATCTCAATGCCGAGCTTAGCGAGCTCTTCAGCAACCTTAGCAGCGCCGACAGAGCCATAGAGGTGACCGGTAGCGGCAACCTTGGCAGCGATGACGAGCTGGACATCCTTCAGAGCCTCAGCACGCTTCTCAGCCTCAGCCTTCAGAGCGGCGAGCTTGGTAGCCTGCTGCTTGAGGTTCTCGGCGAGCTGCTTGCGGGCGCTTGCAGATGCGATGACGCCTTTGCCTGTCGGGATCAGATAGTTACGGCCATAGCCGTCCTTAACCTTTACGATATCGTTCTTGTATCCAAGTCCGATAATATCTTCTTTCAGTATGATTTCCATATCTTCTGCTCCTCCTTAATTACTTCATCAAATCGGTTACATAAGGCAGCAGCGCGATCTGGCGTGCACGCTTCACGGCCTGAGCCACACGACGCTGATACTTCAGAGAGGTACCGGTGATGCGGCGAGGAAGGATCTTGCCCTGCTCGTTGAGGAACTTCTTCAAGAACTCGGGGTCCTTGTAGTCGATATACTTAATGCCACTCTTCTTGAAACGGCAGTACTTCTTCTTCTTTGTGTCGATAGAAGGGGCGTTCAAATAACGGATTTCTGATTTCTTCTGATCTGCCATAGTTTATGCCTCCACTTTGTTGTTCCACTTTGCCTTGCGCTTCTCGGCATAAGCCACAGCGTACTTGTCAAGCTTCACAGTGATAAAACGAATCACCTTCTCATCGCGGCGATAGCCGGTCTCGAGGGTGTTAACAACAGAGGGCTCAGCTTTAAACTGCAACAGGCAATAGAAACCTGTCGACTTCTTGTCGATTGCATAAGCCATCTTCTTCAGTCCCCAGGCCTCTTCGTTCACAATCTCAGCACCCTTATCGGTGAGCAGCTTCTTGAACTTAGCGACCGTTTCCTTCATCTGTTCATCAG
>CAMCBZ010000055.1 GCA_945873145.1 uncultured Prevotella sp. | reverse complement strand
CAATGCCTATTGCTTTTAGGGCTTTGTATCCGTGGAGATCAGTGGTAATCTGTGTGAGATAAAGAGCTCCGGGAGATATTCTCACAGATCAAATTGTGGGAGCCGTTGGATGCTCGAATCCATTCACAATTCTGTATATGGAGGTGTCGATGCTTTCTGTGTTGAAGTTAACCAGGATGCCGAGATGCTTCTTAGATAACTTCAAATATGTGAGTGTCTGTTTGAAGAACAGTTTTTTCATTTCAGCAACAGATTTCAATTCTACTATAACGGTATCATTGACGAGCATATCAACGCGAAGGTCATTGGCCAAACAGTGTCCATCATAATAGACAGGAACATGTTCCTGCTCTTTAACATTGAGGCCGTCTTTGCGCAGTTGATAAGCAAGCGCCTCTTGATAGACCGATTCTAACAGACCTGGTCCAAGCGTATTATAGACTTTAAAGATACCTCCTCGTATTTTATATGATATCTCATTCTCTGTCATTTCTCAAAGTTCTTTTAATTATTTATGATTGGATAACGTTTTTAATTCCCACTGGATTTCTGTTTCTCGCAAATCTCACATGTCCTCACGGATTCCTGTTCTTGCACTGACTATCGGCTATAGGGTTTTGCATCCGTGGAGATCAGTGTAAATCTGTGAGACATAAAAAGCTCGGTGAGAAATTCACGCAGATCTTCACAGATTCCCACAGATCCTTGCTGCCACAATGCCTATTGCTTTAAGGACTTTGCATCCGTGGAGATCTGTGTAAATCTGTGAGAAAAGAATTTAGTGTTATGTCACGCGGATCTCACAGATCTTCACAGATTTATCTATTGTAGTCAGTGACTATAAAGGGTATTGCGATTCCCTCCCCAAGGGGAGGGTTAGGGAAGGGCCTGAGGGATAGGTCAGGGCTCTCTTAGAACGGATACCCGATGGCGAAGTGGAGGCTCTGGCTGTCACGGAACGAGCCCACATTATAGAAGCCACTCTTGTAAGGCACGTGCAAGCCCACACCCCAGTCCACGCGGATGACCAGAAAGTCCATGTCGTAGCGCAGGCCGACGCCCGTGCCGAGCGCCATCTCCTTGAGGAGGTTCTTTGCCTCGAAATGTCCGCCACTGCGGTCGTCCTTATGCAGCGACCACACGTTGCCGGCATCGAGAAACATCGCACCATAGAGGTTGCCGAACAGCCGCGGACGGTATTCCAGGTTGCCCAACAGCTTCAAGTCGCCCGTCTGGTCGAGATAGTTATTCGTGGCCGACTCAGCATTGTGGTAGCTACCCGGTCCTATGCTGCGCACGGTGAAGGCCCGGATACTGTTGGCGCCACCGACATAGAACTGCTCGCTGTAGGGCGCCTCGTTGGAGTTGCCGTAAGCCCACAGCATACCTAAGTCGCCGTGCGCCACGAGACTGCTGTGCTCCGTCAGCTGCCATGTCTTGACCAGCTCTGTTTCCAATTTGAAGAACTGAGCGTATGGATTCTTGAACAGCTCCTTATTCTTCTTGCTCCATTTGTTTCCAGCCACCATCTCGCCAAGTGACAGAATATTGCCGCTCTCGCTGACCGTTGTCTGCCACCACAGCGGATTGCGGTAGGTCTTCGGACTCGTGTAGGTATAGACATACTGCATCTTCGGGATGAACTGGTCGCGCATGGTGTAGGCCAGATAAGGATTGGCGGTGAGCACCGAGTCGAAAGCCGCCGTGCGCCGCTTCATATATTCATAGGAGAACGATAGGGGAGTGTACTGGTGTTTACTCGTCGGCGAGGTTTGGAGGTTGTAGGTCCACTCGCCCGACACGACGCGGCGCTTGAAGAATCCGGCGCGGTTGAGGATGTCGGTCGAGAACTTCAGCGTTGTCGACGGTGTGGAGAAGAAGCCGATGCGGCGGAAGTGGCGGAAGAGCTTCTTGCGGAAATACGAGGCGTAGGGGATGACCAGACGCGGCAGTTGCAGCGATACATCCGCACCATACTCATAGCTGTTGAACTTCGACGCGTTGCCTTCACCGTGGTGTGCCGTCTGCCACTCATAGTTGCCCTTGATCTTCAGGTCGAGGAGTTCGCCGCCGCGGAAAGCGTTGCGCCGCGTGATGCCGAGCACCGCGCCCGGTCCGATGCGGTTGTTGGTCTTTCCGGTGACATTGCCCTCGAAGTAGATGTCGTAAGGCTTGTCAAAGACCAGGTTCATGCGCATGTCGAGCGTGTCGGCGCGCCCCGTGGTGTCGCGTGGCGTGAAGTTGACGTCGACAGTGCTGAACAGACCTGTCGACGAGAGGTTGCTGATTCCTGCCTGATACTCGGTGTAGCTGTAGGTCTGTCGGGGGAAGAGACGGTTGCTGCTGAGGATGACGGGCACGCGCAGTGGCGAGTGCTTGCCGTTGTAGTGCATGGTGATGTCTCTCCGCTTCTCGCTGTTCACGAGGCTGTCACCATAGTTTTTGTGCAGGTCGATGTCTATCTTTCCGATGGTCCATTTGCGCTCAGCCACGCCGGGTGTCTGCTCGGCGAGTTGTAGTCGCAGGAGCACTTTGCCGGGATGAGAGATGCTGTCGACGAGCCACGAGGCGTAGGACGGCTGATAGTAGAAGAAGCCGTTGTCGCGCAGCAGCGTACTCACGCGACGCCGCTCGGCATCGAGGGTGTTGACGTCGAAGGCGTCGCCCTTGCGGATCCTGGCCTCTGCTTTGGTCGCCCTGATGAGGCTGTCGGCCTGAGTTGGGAAGTCCAGATAGCTCAGCGAGTCCACCGTCCACAGGGGTCCCGTGTCTACGGTGTATTTGATCTTGGCTTTCTTCGGGTTGTGCTGTTGGATGATGTCATAGCCCACCTTGCCGTGGAAGTAGCCGTGTGCACGCAGCACCTCCTGCGCCACCGATGCGCGCAGGGCCGGGTTGACCCAGCTGAGCAGTACGGGGCGGGAGCCGAAGGAGGAGAGCATCCATTTCGAGAAGCCGTCATCACTGCCGACGAAGGCGTTCCAGACCCAGAGACCCACCTGAAAGGGCGACCTGACCGAACTGCTGCCAAAGAGGGCACCATTGGGTGCCGTGGCCAGGGCAGCGTCGATTTCGGCTTGTGTGCTGGTGAAGTGCGCGTCCTGCACGGGTGCTTTATACTCGGTCTTGGCCAGCCCCGTGAAGAGCTGGTCGCCGTCGGGGATGCTTGAGGTGGTCGAGCAGGCGGTGACGAGCATCATGGCCAAAGCCAGCGTCAGCGTTTTTGCGAATCGAAGGATATGTGTGTATGTCATGGATTGAAACAGCTATTATATATGGTGTCAGTTGCCGAGCGAGTCTTTCTTTTCTTTTCCAAACAGGTCGCTGAGGCTGCTGAACTTTCTCTTCCACAGGAAGCCACCGCCGAACTTGCTCACATTGCCCTCCAGCCAGTCGTAGCTGTCACGGACGTAGAACAGGTTGAGGTATTTGTTTGATGTGGGACTGAGCCGGTATTCCAGCGTCACATTGTCGAAGAAGGTCTGGTCCTGCTGGGGCGAGACGTCGGCACCGGTCGACAGCTTGCCGCCGATGGAGACGCGCAGCCGGTTGTTCCAGAAACGCTTGGCAAACTTAAACGAGTAGTCGGTGTGGAGCGCACCTTGCGAGTTGAACGAGTTCTCCACGCCCACGCTGACGTCGAGCGAGCGCAGGGCCTTGCCGGAGATCTGGTTGATCTGGCTGTTGAGGAAGGCGCTCAGTGCCGAGTTCATGGTGAAGTTGCTCATGTTGCCGTCGGCGAGATACATGCCGGTAGTGAGCATTGTCACGGCAAGCTTGCCGCGCTCCTCCTTCGACATGGATTGCAGCTGGTTGTGGATGGTCATGTCCTCGGGCGCGTCGATGGTGAACTCCAGTCCCATGTCCTGCAGGGTCTTGGTGACCACGACGCCACAGTTGAACGTGACCATACGTCCCTCTCCGGCCTCGCTGCCCACGGCCGACTTGGTCTGCTCGGTTGCTGTGATGTTGAGCGTCGGGTTCATGGGGTCACCGGTGAAGGCGATGTAGCTGCCGTCCTGGATGGTGAAGGTCTTCAGCGGGATGACGGGCAGTGAGTATTTCATCTCGCCCGAGCCGATGGTGTAGCGTCCGCGGAGGATGACACCGTCGGCGATGTTGTATTGCATGCGCATGTCGCCGCCGCCGATGACGTCGACATAGTTGGAGTGGTCGGCATTGAGGAAGGCGTCGACGTGTGCGCCGTCGTCGATGTGTATGTTCATGTCCACGTTCAGACCCGTGAGTGGCGGTCGGTTGACTTCGTCGTTGATCGTGTCGCTGAAGTTGGTGAATTGCGCAAGTCCGTCGAGCTGGTTGTCAGTGGAGAGCGGGGTGTCCTTCAGATTGTATTTCAGGTCGGTGGTGCCGAGCACGTCGGTGCGTCCGCGCACCTTGAGGTTGTCGAGCAGTCCCGTCATCGTACCGTAGAAGTTGACATAGGCCTTGCCGTAGACTTCGGAGCGGCTGGTCTCCTTGGAGTCGACGAGCAGCAGGTTGGTGCCGCGCATCTGCACGTCAAGACGCATGGCATCGAGGTCGCTGAAGTCAAAGGCGCCCTTGACGTTGAGCGGCTGGTCGTTGTGGGCAAACACTTCGAAGTTCTCAAAGAGCAGTTTGCTGTCCTTGAAGGTCACGGGGTCTGAGGCGAAGGCGAGCTCCACGCCGTAGGGCTCAGAGAACATGCTGGCCGAGTCGAGGAAGAGCTCTCCGTTGACGACGGGCTTGGTGAGTGAGCCTTTGATGGTCAGGTTGCCGTCGGCAGTGCCCTTGAATCCAATGATCTTCTGCGGTATGAATCCGTTGATCATCGCCAGCGGCAGGTGATCGGTATTGACCTTTGCGTCGAGGTAACCGTGTCCGGCAGCGTTATAGGTACCCGTGAGCGTGCCCACCTCGTTGCCGTCGTGGGTGAGGATGCCGTCGACATAGTGGGTGCCGTCGGGCTTCGGCATGTAGGTGAATTCCGAGCCTACGTCGCCCATCTCGCAACCCTCATAGACCATGTCCTTCACGTCGACAGCCGAAGATACCGAGAGCTGTTCGGGCGTCTGGATGAGGTGGAAGTCACCGTTGAGGGTTCCCGACATGTTGGGCATGTAGGGGATGATGGACAGTGCCTCGCCGAGGTTGAGCTGGTGCGTGGAGATGGTGATGTCCTGCAGCGCTTCAGTGTTTTCGTCGTTGGTGAAGACTTGCAGTCCCATGCCGTCGGCGGCCTTCATCTTCACGTTGGCGCTGACACGGCGGTTGCCGTCGAGGAAGACATAGTTGCTGTCGTTGACGCTAAACTCCTTGTAGGCCAGTATCGGGTTGTCGCCCGAGAGATGGATGCGGATGCCATGATTTTCCATGGCGGCTTCGAGGTTGAGTCGGAGTCCGAGCTTGTCCTTGGCGTCGTAGAGACGGGTGGTGAGCGTCGTGCCGCCGCCCTGCAGCGTGCCGTCGAGGAAGGCGTTGAAGACATACTTCGGGTTTTTCTTGCCGTTGTGCAGTTGCAGGGTGTAGGCCACATTGTCGAGTCCCGACTTGATGCTTAGCTTCATGGTGTCCACCTCCATGCTGTCGTAGACCACCGAGTCGGCTTGCATCGTGCCGTTGAGGCCGAGCAGCGGTGAGGAACTCATGTCCATCTGCAAGTTGTGAAGGTCGTAGCCGAAATGCTTCAGCACACGGTAGACCATGTTTTCGCTGCCCGACGAGAGCTGGATGCGCAGGTCGGGGAGCAGACGGCGCAGGCGGGCCTCGTCGATATACTTGTTGGTCATCTGCCGCTGCAGCTCGGCCATGAGGGCATTGCCGTGCTTGATGAGGCGCTCATAGCTGCCGCTGCCGTCCATGTTCAGGTGGAAGTCGCCGCAGTCCACGATGGCGTGGGTGGTGTCGCGGGTAGTCAGGATGTCGAGCATCACCTCTTGTGGGCGGTAGTGACGGTTGCCCTCGCTGAGAGTGATGTCGCTGAACATCCCCTGGATGTCGTGGTGCTGTTTCAAGTCTGAGCGCACGTCGACGTGTCCGCAGAGTCCGAGGGTGATTGGCTTGTCGGCGAGGTGCAGGGCATAGAGGTCGGCGTGGGCGAGATCACAGGCCACCGTGCCGATAAACGCGTGGCGGTTGAGCTGTGCGTTGATGCCGACGAGACCTTTAAACAGCGGGTTGACGCTGTTGACATGGGCTTCGACACGTCCGCCACGGATGTTGGCCGTGGCTTTGATGCCACTGAGGTTATAGCGGGTGTAAGCAAACTGCTGGCTGTGGATCTCAGCTTTTATGCGGGTGCGGGGCGAGAAGAGGTCGGTGCCCGTGCCGTTGGCGGCCAGCGTACCGGTGAAGGGATGCAGTCCCTGACGGGGCAGGAAGTGGTTGACGGGGAAGCGGCGTGCGCGCAGCTTGGCGCTGTAGGCCAGTGCGCCGCGGGTGTCTACGGCTGCCTGGCCGCTGAGCGATCCGCCGCCCTGCGTGGCGATGAACGTCGAGGCATAGCGCGGGCCGTTGACCTTGACGCGTCCGCGGAAGCCGATGCCATTGGGCAGGTCGACCGTCTTAGGGAGTGCGTTGCCCAAGAGTCGCTTCACGGGTCTGAGGTCGTAGGCGTGGGCTTTGACGTTGAGGTCGGCCGTGAGCCGTTTCGGATCGGTCAGGCTGCTCAGGAAACCGTCGGCGGAGAGACGCAGCAGGGTGGGGACGGCGAGGCTGAGCCCGTCGAGGTGCAGCCGCCGGAGGTTGCCGCCGAGGCTGCCGTTGACGATCAGTGGCTGTCGTGGCAGGTTGTTGAGTAGCTGTCGTGGCATGTACTGTCCGGCCAAGAGTCTGATGTCGCTCATGCCCACGTGTCCGTGGACGGTGGCCCTGAGGCTTCCCGGCATGCTGTCGGCAAAGGCGTTCATGTCCATGGCAAAGGCCAGACGCAGCTGCGAGCCCGGCGTCTCAAGGCTCAGTCCGGGCAGTTCGAGGCGTGCGCTGTCCATGCGGAAAGGTCCTTGCAGTTTGTCGACGGTCAGTCCGCTCTTCTCGTGAAAGGCACCCTGACGCACGATGAGGTTGAGCTTCGAGTCGCAATAATAGAAGGAGTCGGCCTGGAGGTTGAGTTCCGAGAGCGCGAGATGGTTGAAGTCCAGGCCTTTCGTCTTCTTTACAAAGTTCTGGTCCATGGCCAGCGCGCCCGTCTGCCAGTCGAGATGTCCGACAGTATAGAGGCTCTTGAACAGGTCGAGATAGGCTTGCCGCGCGTCGAGACTGCCCATGAGGGCGTGGATGGCGAGCGTGTCGCCGGGCAGGTGCAGGGCAAAGGCGGTGTTGCGGGCCTTGAGGCGGTTGATGGCGATCTTCCAGTAATTAGTGTTGGGAGTGGTGTCGGGCGGCACGGTGTCGCTGAGCGCAATGTCGATGTTGGCATTGTCGAGGAGGCAGTGGTTGACGTTGACGTGCTCTTTGCCGAGGTCGATGCCGTGGGCTTTGATGGTGAGTGTGCCCACCTTGCCCTTGATGCGGCATTTGGGGATGAAGTGTGTGGTGTTGACCTGCATGTCGCGGAAGGAGAGCTCGTCGACCATGACCTGCTTTTTCAGCAGAGGCCATAGCTGTACGTCGGCCACGGTGCGATGGATATGTGCCACCGTGTCTGTCACGCCGCGCAGTGAGTCGTTGGGTTCAAGCACCTTCACCTCGTCGAGGGCGAGGTCCAGAGGCCATGCCAGGCGCACGTGTCCCACGCTGATCTGCATCTTCATCTTTTCAGAGGCATAGCGTGTGACCTGCCCTACTGCCCAGTTCTGAAACGGTGGAAAGTAGAAGAGCAGGCAGAGTATGATGATCAGTGACACGGGGATGCCCACGGCAATGCCCGCCCACTTGAGGTATTTCTTCATTTGCAACTGTATAATAGAATCAGCTATTCTTTGCAAAGTAACGAAAAATTAGCGAAAGATGCAAGTCTAACATCAAAAAATCTATTCGTTTTCGGTCGTAGTCTGTGCTTTTCTCATCCCTGCATAGTGCTTCGTTTCCTACGAAATCTGACGCTTCTGCTATTTATAGCAATGTTTTTATTACTCTTTTTGCTTTTTTCTTGGAAAAATGTAGTAACTTTGCCGCCAAACTATAAATAACACATAACTAGCCAGAACCTCTATGATGAGACAACTAAAAATAACGAAGAACATCACGAGCCGCAACAGCGAGGCACTTGACCGATACCTCACTGAGATCGCCCGCGAGCCGATGCTGACTCCCGACGAGGAAGCCACGCTGGCACATACCATCCATCAAGGCGGACCAGCAGGGGAGCGCGCTCGTGACAGACTCGTCAGCGCCAACCTGCGATTTGTCGTTTCCGTGGCTAAGCAATACCAGCACCAGGGCATCTCGCTCACCGACCTGATCAATGAGGGCAACGTGGGACTCGTCAAAGCCGCCGAGAAGTTCGACGAGACACGTGGCTTCAAATTCATCTCCTACGCCGTGTGGTGGATTCGCCAAAGCATCATGGAGGCCTTGGCCGTGAAGAGCCGCATCGTGCGCGTGCCGCTCAATCAGGTGGGCATCGCCGGTAAGGTGAACAGAGCCACGGAGCAGTTTCTTCAGGAGCACGGCCGTGTGCCGTCGACCCACGAGCTGGCCACGATGACAGGCATCGACGAGGAACTTGTCGTCTCGGCCTTTGAGGCTAACGGGCGCTCGACGAGTATCGATGCCCCGATCAGTGAGGACGACGACAACTCGCTGGCTGACATGCTCTCGTCCGACGACGACAACGCCCGCTCCGACAGCTCGCTCGACCGTGAGTCAATGAATCTATTCATCAGCGACCTGCTCAAGGAGGTGCTCAACGACCGCGAGCAGCGCATCATCACTGAGTCGTTTGGCATTGGCCGCATGGAGAAGAGTCTGGAAGAAATTGCCGACGAGATGGGCATGACACGCGAGCGCATCCGTCAGGTCAAGGAAAAGGCTCTGCGCAAGATCCGCAACAGTAAGTATGCGGTATCGCTCAGACAGTATCTTGGATAAAAAGGAAAGAAGATGAAGATAGCGGTTTTTTGTTCTGCCAACAACAGCATCGCGCCTGTCTACTTCCAAAAGACGGAGGAGCTTGGGCGCTGGATGGCTGCCGAGGGACATACCCTCGTCTATGGCGGATGCAACAGCGGGCTGATGGAATGCGTAGGGCGTGCTGTCCACGAGGGTGGGGGCTTGACGATTGGCGTCATCCCTACGCTCGTGGAGAAAGGCGGACGACAGAGCCAGTATGTCGACGTGGAGATACCCTGCGACAACCTCGACGACCGCAAGCACCTCATGCAGGTGCAGTGCGACGTCGCCGTGGCACTGCCCGGCGGCATCGGCACGCTCGACGAGGTGTTCACCTTGGCGGCCTCGCACACTATCGGCTATCACCAAAAGATGGTGATCCTCTACAACATCGACGGCTTCTGGGATTCCCTCGTGGCGCTCCTCGACGACTTGCAGGCCAAGGGGATGATCCGTGGCAACTATACGCAGTATATCCAAGTCGCCAACAATTTCGACGAGCTACGGCAGTTGCTCGCGGAGGTCAGGCCGACGGCAGAATAGGCAATGGCTGATTTCTATTGATAAAATTAAAAAGTCTGTCCACTTCCTCTCTCAAAACAGAGAATGGTGGACAGACTTTTTTTGTTCTTTTGCTGTTCTTGCCCAAGTCACGTTGTGAAAAAGGCTTTTTGATACTGTCATCTCGGTAGTTTGACCAGCATACACTGAACTGCGTTTTTTGGCGGAAAGCAGTGCTAAGGTGGTCTTCGTCCAAATGAATCGATTCTCAGAGCCCGTTTTTATTTATCAGTTGACAGGACTATTTTTCGGTTTCTTACTCAGTCTGTATATCACATGGAAGAGCACGTAGTTGGGCAGTACGTTGCGCCACACTTCCGTGCGTCCCTGCGCGTTCATTGTCACGCTGCGGTTGCTGAGCTGGTGGAGCATATCGAAGCCATCGATCATAAACGTCAGACCGGCTTTGGGCAGGGTCTTCGACAGGCGGGCGTTCCATACCACGTCATTGGTGTTGGCACCGCTGTCGTCATATCCTCTGCGGCTGTAGATGGACAGGTCGGTGGAGAGCTCCAACCGCCAGGGCAGGGTAGCCTTGGCGGTGGGACCGTAGTGGAAGTCCCACACACGCTGGGTCTCGAAGCCTTCGCGATCGCTGGAGGCGCAGTTGAAGAGTACGTAGCCGTTAAGTCCCAGCCGCAGCCACGGGAATTTATACTCGAGCTTCAGATCTTCTGACACATAAGTGTTGTGCACGATGCTGCGGCCGGGCATGGTGGCCATTGTGTAGTCGTCGGTAGTCACGACCGACATCAGATCCACGCTTCTTGTGGCACTGAAGCGCGTCTTGGTGTCCAAGGTGAGTAACTTACGCTTGTCCAGCGGTGTGGCATAATCGAGTCCAGCCTGGAAGATGGAGTTGCCATTGACGCTGTAGGGCTTGAAGACTCGTGCACCCGTGTTGCGGTTGTAGGTGTAGCCCATGGCCAGGGCGTTTTGGTAGAGGTAGAAGTGAGCCCAGACAGAGAAGGCCAGGTCGGGTTTCTCAACGCTGTTGCCCTGGTATTGCAGCTCGAAGATATGGGTGCGAGGATTTCTGAGGCCAGCGTTGCCGAGGATCACGTTGAGCGGGTCGGCGTCGTTGCGCACAGGAATGAAGCGCACCAAGTCGGGCATCTCGTGGGTGAGGAAGTAGCGGACATCGATATACTTGTATTGCTTGTCCCACATCTTGCGTAAGATGAAGGTGGGGTTGAAGAACCAGGCGCGGCGGTGGTAGGCACCGTCATAGGCTGCCTGCCGGTAGTCCATATTGTAGTTGTTGAGCTGCAAAGGTAGGTAGACAAAGACCCAGATGTCTTTGTTATCGCCGTGCCAACGCGAGATGCACCATTTCAGCGCAAAGGTGTTGGTCACACGGTTTTGGCTGCGCCAGAAGCTATTTTGCAGGTCGATGGTACTCTCGTAGGCTTCCGTAGAGGGCAGCGTGCCTAAAGGCGTGTCGGAATGGGCGTCGTAGTCGGCCAGGCGGTCCAGCCGGTAGAGGGCATAGTCTTGGTGTTGGTGCTCCAACTCGATTTTATAGGCAGGTTGGATGTACATGATGTCGGTGAACCAATATGTCAGGTTGGCGCCGAAGTTATAGCTCAAGCTGTAGTTGGGCTGGTTGTGGTCATAGCGGTTGCGGTAGTCGGTGGCGGCTGTAGGCGATGTCGGGTAGTCGAGACGATACTGTGAGAAGGTCTTGGTCTTGGTGGACTTGTAGTGGATGCCGCCCGAGATGCCTAATGTGGTCATCATGTCTTCTGCCAAGTCCTGGTCGAATTCCATGTCGTTGCCGGCCGTCAGCTTGTCACTCTTTTCCAACTGGCTGTTCAGCAATCGGTTGGCAGCGATTCGCCGCAGTAGGCTTCCGGCCTGTGGACTGCTGATGGAGTCGATGAGAGCCGTTGCGTCGCTGATATAATTCTCCGGATTCTCATTGAAGGTCGCAGAGACGATAGCCAGCCGGTTGCGCGTGCGCTGCCAGGAGAACTTTGGTTGCATCCATAAAGTCGTCTTCTTGGCGGGCATCCACTTCCAGTCGTTCTCGGTCTTGACGCTGAAGGTGTGGTTGTTGGCCTGTTGCTGATAGCGTGTCCAGCTGTTCTGTCCGGTGAGATAGTTGAGCGTGTTTTGCCGGGTGAGCGCCTGCTCGTCGTTATGGCTGACGACAACGTTTCCGGAGAACTTATATTTCGTGTCTTTCTGCTTGATGAGATAGTCCAGTCCGGCCTGCCGCTGTGTGCGCTCGCCCGAAGGCATCTTGTCAGGGGTCCATGTTGTCGTCTCGCCGGGACGGCGGTCGTCGTTGAGGTTGTTGAGATTGCCAAAGAGCGACACCCGCGAGTGGTTGGTGAAGCGCAGGGCAAAGAGTCGGGCCAAATAGCGGTCATGGGTGCCGCCGCCAGCCTCTACGTTGGCAATCCATCCAGTGTTGTACTCTTTCTTGAGAGACACGTCCATGACGTAAGTCTCGTCACCGAGTTTCTTATGGAGATGCTCGCCGAGCACACTCGCCTTGTCGTAGACCTTCACGTTCTTCACCATGTAGGCCGGGAGGTTGTCGAGCATGATCTTATGGTCTTTGGAGAAGAAGTTCTCGCCGTTGAGCAACAGACTCTCCACATATTTGCCGTTGACATAGATGCGTCCGTCGTCTTTGAGCTCCACGCCCGGCATCTGCCTGATGAGACCGTCGAGCATGCTGCCTTGCGAGAGTTGGAAGGCGTCGGCATTATATACTAACGTGTCGCCCTTGTGATAGAACTTGATTTTCGTGGCCTTCACCTCCACGCCTTTCAGGTTGACCGTTTTCGGTTTGCGCTTCAAGAGTGCGTCTTCGGCATAGCGTATGCCAGAGCTGCCCCGTCCATGCACTTTCTTCGCAGGGAGCGTGATCAGGGCCGGCTCGTAGCTGTCGGCCTCCACGCGCAGCAGCATTTCCGGCATGTCGCAAGTCTTGGCGGTGACCCAGTAGACGGTCGTAAGACCGTTGCTCGTCTGATTCTTGCTGGTGCGTCCGCTGTCCACGGGCACTCCGTCCTTGGTCAGCAGTGTGACTTTCGCCCTATCTATCAGTATGTGGGTAAGATAGTCTTTCACCTGTCCGATGACCATACAAGGCTTGTCCTTACTTGCCTCAGGCTCTTTCGCGGTGGAGTGGAGCGGAAGGACTGCCATTAGACTCATCAACAAAAGAAGTTGTAGAAAGCGTCTATTCATATACTGTATATTATTCGTTCTTTCAGATTTTCTACAAAGGTAGGTAAAATATCACATTTTGCCAACTTTATGCTTGCTTTTTTATACTTTTGCTATTTTTTCTTCTTCGGAGGGCGAAGGAGACTGGTTATAAGACAGAGTAACAGAAGAATAGAATAGGGCACAGTGGATATTTTCTGTGGGTCGGATATGATGCTTCTTCGCTGATCGATTACAGAAGTTAATAGGAAAGTAGTGCTGAGGGCAGCTGCCGGGAGGGCCGCTGCCCTCAGCGGCATAACTATGATACGTTTTTAAGTTAACGTTCCGCTACGCGGAATCAAGAATATAACCGAATATAACGAATATATATTCTCGATATTCGTTTATATTCTTGATGGCATCGTAGATGTCGCGTTAAAAGGAAAAAGAGTGCTGTGGATATTTTCTGTGGGTCGGAAATGAGGCTTCCTCTCACCATCATTCCACGGAGAATATCCGCTGAGCCAAATAAAGCTTAGGCTTTATTTTCTTATTCCACTCGTTTTCACTATCTTTGCAGCTGACAAGTAGGAGGCACGGCGTCTCGCCGTGCAAGAATGTGCGGCGAGGACGCCGCACCTCCTACTGCAAAGCCAGTGAATAACTGCTTAGTTATATAGAAGTAGAAACAAAAGACTGTCACTATGAGCGCAGATTACAAACTTGTTCCTTACGGCATTTCTGACTTTGAGCAGGTGCGGAAGGAGAATAAATATCTGGTTGACAAAACCATGTTTTTCGAGAAGATGGAGAGGGCGGGTAACTTCCTCTTCCTCGTTCGTCCGCGCCGCTTCGGCAAGAGTCTCTTCTTGGACATGTTAGAGTCGTATTACGACATCAACCAGAAGGACAACTTCCAGGAACTGTTCAAGGGGCTCTATGTTGCGGATCATCCGACCAAAGAGCAGGGGCAGTTTCAAGTGCTGCACCTTGACTTCTCATTGGTAGGTAGCGATTTGGAGAATCTATATGAAAACTTCAATAGCTACTGCTGCGATGTGATGAACACTTTCATTGACAACTATAAAAAATACTATAGTCCACGCGTCGTTGAGCGGGTGCACAATGCGAAGACTGCTGCCAGCAAACTCAACATAGTCAGAATGGAAGCAAAATTAGCGGGGAACAAGCTCTACCTCATTGTCGACGAATACGACAACTTCACCAACAACGTGCTCAACGTGAAGGGGCAAAAGGCTTATCACGACCTTACTCATGGCACCGGCTTCTACCGCGACATCTTCAAACTCTTCAAGCCGATGTTTCACCGTATCATCATGCTCGGCGTGTCGCCTATCACGCTTGACGACCTTACGAGTGGCTACAACATCGCGCTGAACATGAGCCTCGACGCTCGCTTCAACCAGATGCTGGGCTTCTCGGAGGCGGAGGTCAGACAGATGATCCGTTATTATAAAGAGGTGGGAGCTATCGGTGATGACAAGACTGAGGACGACATCATTGCCGACATGAAGCCATGGTACGACAACTATTGCTTTGCAAGAAGAAGCTTCGCAACTGACCCTAAGATGTTCAACTGCGACATGGTGTGCTACTATATGAGCACGCTTGTTGATACCGGAGAGCGGCCCGAAGACCTTGTTGATCCCAACACGATGACAGACTATGGCAAACTCAAGCGGCTCATAGAAATCGACAAGATGGAGGAGAGTCGTCTCAGCACCATTCATGAGATTACAGAGAAAGGATATATCAGAGGTACCATCGTCAGCCATTTCCCTGCCGAGCGTATTATGGACTATGACAATTTCGTCAGCCTGCTCTATTACTATGGTATGCTGACCATCGGCGGTGTACGCGGCGAGACACTGAAGTTGATTATTCCCAACAACAATGTTCGCATTCAGTACTATCAATACATGTTGGACGAATACCAGAATATTAATGCACTACCCATTGCCGAATTGCGGAGTGTCTATGACGGTGCGGCTCTTGACGGAGACTGGCACCCTCTGATAGAGTTCATCTGCAAAGCTTATCACGATACGACTGCCGTGCGCCAACTCATAGAGGGTGAACGAAACCTGCAAGGCTTCATGAATGCCTATCTCACGCTGACCAACTACTATCAGGTAGCGCCCGAGATGGAGTTCGCTCACGGCTATTGCGATTTCTTCCTTTTGCCCAATTATCTCACCTATCCGATGGTGGCCCACAGCTATATCCTTGAACTGAAATACCTCAAGACTGACGCCACCGAGGCAGAGGCCGAGAGGCAATGGGGCGAAGCAGTAGAGCAGATCAAGACCTACGCGGCCGACAAGAAACTCCAGAGCATGCTTCACGGCTCCACACTGCACCCGATCGTGATACAGATCAAAGGTTACGACCTCGTGAAGTACGAGGAGATCAAGAAATAGCGGCAATAAGGACTAAGTAAACAACTCTTGAAGGTCCATGCTTAGAAATATCTCTGCAGGAATTCCACTCTGCCCAACAATCACTGACTGCACGGGATGAAACTTCTCTTGGAACACATGCAAGCCCCGTGTGTCAGACTCGTTATTGCTTTTTACTTCAATGGCAACAGTCTTGTCCAATCTCCGCAATACGAAATCCACTTTGTCAGCACCCTCTCGCCAGTAGTACAAGGACCAGCGATGACGGAAAGCTTCGTTCATTAGCCAACAACCTATGGAAGACTCGAATA
The DNA here is from genome assembly GCA_945873145.1 of uncultured Prevotella sp. Taxonomy (GTDB): domain Bacteria; phylum Bacteroidota; class Bacteroidia; order Bacteroidales; family Bacteroidaceae; genus Prevotella. The sequence continues at coordinate 994 of CAMCBZ010000055.1, read as the reverse complement.
TCCTTCCCCATAACTTCCTGTCCATTTGCACATCTTGGAAACTTTTGTCTACATAGATGTCCTTCAGTGCATTGTTGTACACTTGGTACTTTGGTATGCTTGCACGCTTACGGGCTTTGTCCATGGCATATTTCTGTAAGCCGTCAACCAATCCGCTTTGTGACAGAAGGTTGATGTAACCTGCCAGTGTGGTGGTTAGCTCCAGTGACTCAAGCGTATCTCCTCATAGCGACCGGCCATGGAGTCGGCAGAATAGGCAAAATCTGATTTTAATTGACAAAAGTCTGTTCACTTACTCTCGCAATCTAGAGAAAGGTGAACAGACTTTTTTGTTATCTGATCGCCAAAATCGTGGGTGCTGCTTGTCAGAATGCCTTTCTGATGCTGTCAGAAACGGTTTCTGACCTCATCAGAAACGGTTTCTGACGACATCAGAAACCGAAGATGAGCGTATCAGAAAGGCTTTCTGATACCTACTCCCGCCGTTTTTACTGTGCTAAACAGCTGCTATTAAAAACATAAAAAGTGGACGTGATTATAACCTATTGCCTATCAATAACATACAAAACTTGTCTATTTTGGGCAAAATCTCGGGCGACATAGGTCTTCGTCGAAAAGAATCGATTCTCGTGCCCCGTTTTTTGTCAATAATCACAACAGCGAATCAGAAAGAAGATACATAGGAGCGACAGACACGGTAGAACTTTATTTTTAGACAGAAAGACATAAAATACATTTTTCTTGTACACGAAGATCGGATGTTGGCGGTAGCGATTCTATGATCTATATCTGTGTGAGCCCTACAAAAATATTATAGTACACTAATATTGATTATCAATGCGTTACAAGCCTATCTCCAAAAAGTGACGAAGACAGGTGCGAGATAAAACCTACGACGATCTCTTTTTGGTTAACGCTCCACTTCGTGGAATGAAGATTATCAAAGAATATAGAGAATATAAAAGGCATATCACGTATATCGTGGATTAAAAAA
>CAMCBZ010000054.1 GCA_945873145.1 uncultured Prevotella sp. | reverse complement strand
AAATCGAATTTTCTTATTCTTTTTCTTTGTATTGTATTCGGTTTGCAGTACCTTTGCATCTTAAAACGAAAATTATGAGAATGCTGAGTGACGACGAGCTGGCTATGCTGCTCGACAAAAAGATCTTTCACACCATATCGGAGGTGGCCGACGGCCTGGGCGTAGAGTGCTACGTCGTAGGTGGCTATGTGCGTGACCTCTTCCTCGAAAGACCGTCCAACGACATCGATGTGGTCGTCGTCGGAAGTGGCATCGATGTGGCAAAAGCCTTGAAAAACCGGCTCGGACACGCCGCCCATCTGAGCGTCTTCCGCAACTTCGGCACGGCACAAGTCAAATACCGTGATACTGAGGTGGAGTTTGTTGGTGCCCGCAAGGAAAGCTACAGCCACGACAGCCGTAAGCCGCATGTCGAGGACGGCACGCTGGAGGACGACCAGAACCGGCGAGACTTCACCATCAACGCACTGGCCGTCTGTCTCAATGCCGACCGTTTTGGCGAGCTTGTCGATCCTTTCGACGGGCTCGCTGACCTCGAGGACGGCATCATCCGCACACCCCTTGATCCTGACGTCACCTTTTCCGACGACCCGCTGCGCATGATGCGCTGTGTGAGATTCGCCACACAGTTGAAGTTCTACATCGAAGACGAGACCTTCGACGCACTGACGCGCAACGCCGAACGGCTGAAGATCATCAGCGGAGAGCGTATCGAGGAGGAACTCAACAAGATCATCCTTGCCGACCAGCCCAGTCGTGGATTCGTAGACTTGCACCGTGCGGGACTGCTCACACTGATTCTCCCTGAGCTTACCGCACTTGACAACGTGGAGACGCGCAAGGGTCGTGCCCATAAAAACAACTTCTACCATACCCTCGAAGTCCTCGACAACGTCTGCCGCCGACAGGACGATCGCCGGAGCTATCTCGTGGAGAAACTCCAGGACATGGACGCCGACGAGAAACAAAAACAGGAGTGGAAAGCTGACTTGCAGCATCTCGACGACCACCGTCTCTGGCTGCGCTGGGCAGCACTGATGCACGATGTCGGTAAGGCAAAGTGCAAACGGTGGGACGACGCACAGGGGTGGACCTTCCACAACCACAACTATGTGGGGGCCAAGATGGTGCCGGCAATCTTCCGCCGCATGAAGCTGCCGATGGACATGAAGATGAAATATGTTCAGAAACTGGTGGACTTGCACATGCGGCCCATTGTTATCGCTGATGAAGAGGTCACCGACAGTGCCGTCAGACGACTGGTCAACGATGCTGGCGATGACGTCGACGACCTGATGATGCTCTGCGAAGCCGACATCACCAGCAAGAACAGCCAGCGCAAGCAACGCTTTCTGGAGAACTTCCGGATGGTGCGTGAGAAGATTACGGACTTGAAAGAGAAGGACTACAAGCGTCTGCTGCAACCTTGCATCGACGGCAATGAGATCATGGAGATGTTCGACTTGAAGCCTTCAAGAGAGGTCGGACAGCTCAAGCAAGCCTTGAAGCAGGCAGTCCTCGACAACACCGTGCCCAACGAGCGCGAGCCTCTCATGGCGCTGTTGCAGGAGAAAGCAAAGGCGTTGGGACTGAAAACGAAACAAGTATCTGAAGGCTGAGCATAGCTGAGTGAAGCTTGCCGGAGACTATCAACCAATAGAAAGAGGCTGCATCCTGACGGACGCAGCCTCTTTTACGTATGTATCCTTGAAAACAATTCTAACTTTTGAAGGAGATATACCTGCTACTATACAACAACGATTACTCAACGTCCTCATGCACATCTCTGACGGCGCGACCGCTGGGCTCATTCATGTTCTTGAATGCTTCGTCCCAGGCGAGGGCCTCAGCGGTGGAGCAGGCGACACTCGGCACACTGGGCACTGACCGCGCGGCAGAGTCGCTGGGGAAGTGCTCGGCAAAGATAGAGCGATAGTAATACTCCTCTTTGTTGCGCGGCGGATTGATCGGGAAGCGCTCAGCAGCGTGCGCCATCTGTTCATCACTGACGGCAGAAGCCGTGATCTGCTTCAACGTGTCGATCCAACTGTAGCCTACGCCATCGGAGAACTGCTCTTTCTGGCGCCATGCCACTTCCTCAGGCAGCATGTCGGTGAACGCGTCGCGCACCACCTTCTTCTCAATGGTTTTGCCCGGACACATCTTGTAGCTCGGATCAATCGTCATGGCTATATCCAGGAACTCCTTGTCGAGGAAGGGCACACGACCCTCCACGCCCCAGGCAGCCAGACTCTTGTTGGCACGCAGACAATCATACTGATAGAGCTTGGAAAGCTTGCGCACCGTCTCTTTATGGAACTCCTCCGGTGACGGAGCCTTGTGGAAGTAGAGATAGCCACCGAAGATCTCATCGGCGCCCTCGCCCGAGAGTACCATCTTGATGCCCATCGACTTGATGACACGAGCCAGGAGATACATCGGCGTGGAAGCACGCACGGTGGTGACATCATAGGTCTCGATGAAATAGATCACGTCGCGGATGGCGTCAAGACCTTCCTGGATGGTGTAGTTGATCTCGTGGTGGACAGTACCGATATAGTCGGCGACAAGTTTTGCCTTGGCCAAGTCCGGAGCACCTTTCAGGCCGACAGCAAAGCTGTGGAGACGGGGCCAATAGGCACGAGTCTCGCCACCATCTTCAACACGTGTGGAAGAGAAACGCTCGGAAATGGCGGAGATGACCGAAGAGTCCAGTCCGCCGGAGAGCAACACGCCGTAAGGCACGTCGCTCATCAGCTGACGCTTCACGGCCGACATCAGTCCCTGACGGATCTCCTCTACGGCCTGACCGTAAGACAGGGCAGTTTTGGGGCGAGTCTTTCCTTCCATCCAATCACGGTGATAATAGCGCTTCATGCCCGGATCCTTGCTCCAATAGTAGTGACCGGGCAGAAACGGCTCGTAATGATCGCACTGTCCTTCCAGTGCTTTCAACTCACTGGCGACATATACCTTGCCGTCGGGATCGTAACCTATATAAAGAGGTATCACGCCGATAGGGTCGCGGGCTACGAGGAATGAACCATCCTCGGCATCATAGAGCGCAAAAGCAAAGATGCCACTGAGCTTCTCTATCATGCTGACGATGGAAGCATGCAAGGACTCGGCCGATGTCAGTGAGCGCGCTGCCTCCTTCCACTGACGGTACAGGGCAAGGATCACTTCGCAGTCGCTGCCCGTCTGGAAAACATAGTCGGGGAACGACGACCGGATGTCGAGATGGTTGTAGATCTCACCGTTCACGGCGAGCACCTCCTTCTTGTCGGGCGAGAACAGCGGCTGCTTACCGCTCTCTGGGTCTACAATGCTCAGTCGCTCATGACAGAGGATGGCTGAGCTGCCGGTGTAGATACCACTCCAGTCCGGTCCGCGATGACGGATCTTCTGACTCATACGCAACGCCTTCTGGCGCAAATCAGGAGTCTGCTCCTGAATGTTGAAAATTCCTACTATTCCACACATGGTTGTAAAAGCTTTTAATTTTGTGAATGTATACGTTGAAACTCCCAAGAGCAAGCGTCACCGGAGTGACGATGCCCGAGGGAGGTGTGTTTTTCATTAGAGATTGTATGCTGATTCTCCGTGCTCGTAGATGTCAAGTCCTTCTTCCTCCACACGTGTGTCTACACGCATGCCAATGGTCTTGTCGATGATGACAAAGATGATCCATGTCAGCACGCCACTGAAAGCGATGCCGAAGACTGTGGCGATGAGCTGCACGCCCAGCTGATGCCAGTCGCCGTAGAGTGCGCCACAGACCCCACCGGTCACCGCTTTGGTGGCAAAGACACCGGTCAGAACAGAACCGACAATACCACCGATGCCGTGAACGCCAAAGGCGTCGAGGGCATCGTCATAGCCGCAGACACGCTTCACGAAAGCTACCATGAAGTAGCAAATCATGGAAGTGATGAGCCCTATAAATGTAGCTCCGAGCACATCCGTGCTGCCGGCTGCCGGCGTGATAGCCACCAGACCAGCCACAGCACCCGTGCACATGCCCACGCAGGTAGGCCGGCCGCTGTAGATCCAGTCGATCGTCATCCACGTGACAGCGGCTACGGCTGTTGCCAGATGTGTGACAAGGAAGGCGTTGGCGTCAAGACCGTCGGCCGTCAGACCGCTGCCGGCATTGAAACCAAACCAGCCCAGCCACAGCATGGCGGCACCGATGAACACAAAGGGAACGTTGGTGGCTGGAATAGGACGGCCCGGACGGTAACCGGTACGACGGCCCAACATAAGAGCAGTCACCAAGGCGGCAACACCGGCATTGATATGTACCACCGTGCCACCGGCGAAGTCGATAGCTCCCATCTGCTGAAGGAAACCGCCACCCCATACAAAGTGAGCCATGGGATAATAGACGATGACAGACCAAAGAATGGTGAACAACAGAAAAGCCGAGAAACGCATGCGCTCGGCAAAAGCGCCAATGATCAGTGCAGGTGTGATTACGGCAAACATGCACTGGAAAAGTACGAACGTTAACTCAGGAATATGCGCCGGAGCCAACACCGAGTGAATGGTCACACCATGGAGGAACACTTTGTCAAAACCTCCGATTACGCCACCTAATGCGGTGCCCTGAAGGCTGGTGCCAAACACCCAGCTGTAGCCAATGGCTATCCAGAGAATGCTGCCTACGGCAGTGCAGATGAGACACTGCATGAGAATGCTGAGGATGTTCTTGGAACGTACGAGGCCACCGTAGAACAATGCCAGGGCCGGAACGGTCATAAACATCACTAAGATAGTGGCAGTGGTGATCCACGCTGTATTTCCTGTATCAATCATAATGGTTGGGTTGTTATACTATTCGTTTGCTTCTGTCCTTGTCTTGTTATTACTTACACAGAATCTGTTTGAATCAGTTGATGAATAATGAGTTTTAATGATAACAAAGTTTGGAAGCAAGTTCCGATGGAAAGACCTCGGTCTCCCACTTGGGGGAGGCTGAAGTCTTCAAGTATTAGAGTTAAGTGAAAACTATCCGTTGTAGCAGCTCTCGCCGTGCTCGTAGATGTCAAGTCCCTCTTCCTCAACGCGCTTGTCAACACGGAGTCCGACAGTATGCTTGATGGTCCAGAAGAGTACGATACCGCAGGCGGCTGCCCAAGCATCTACACAGAGTACACCGAAGGCCTCTGCACCGAGGAAACCGAAGCCGTGGCCGTAGAAAGCGCCCTCACTGGTGGAGAACAGACCGGTCAGCAAAGTACCGAGAACACCGTTGACCCAGTGCACAGAGCTGGCACCGACAGGGTCGTCGATATGAAGCTTCTGGTCGATGAACTCAACGGCAAACGGCAGAGCGATACCGCAGCAGCAACCGATGATGATAGAACCAACCACTGACACGCAGTCGCAACCGGCAGTGATACCTACCAAACCTGCCAGAATACCATTCAACGTCAATGAGAACGAGGGCTTGCCATACTTGAGCCAAGTGAGGAACATGGTTGCCAGACCGCCACAAGCGGCTGCCATGTTGGTCGTCAGGAACACGTGGCTGATAGCCTCACGGTTGACCTCACCACTTGCTGCAAGCTGAGAGCCCGGGTTGAAACCGAACCATCCAAACCAGAGGATGAACACACCGAGGGAAGCCAACGTCAGGCTGTGACCCGGAATAGCGTTGCTCTTGCCGTCCTTGCGGTACTTGCCCAAACGGGGACCAAGGAAGATGGCACCCACCAAAGCCAGTACACCACCAACAGAGTGCACAACAGTGGAACCGGCAAAGTCGTGGAACGCATGACCGAAAGTGTTCATCATGAAACTGCCGTCAGCAGCGTTGCAAAGCCAGCCGCCGCCCCAGGTCCAGTGACCCTCGACAGGATAGATGATCAAAGAAATGAAGAACGAATAGACAACATACATGTTGAATTTAGTACGCTCAGCCATTGCACCGGAAACGATCGTGGCTGATGTGGCACAGAAGACGGTCTCGAACATCAGGAAGCCCTCTGTTGGCAGACCGTTGGCATTGTGGTAGAAAGAGAGATCGCCGAAGTTGGGCATGCCGATGAAGCCCTGACCATCAGAACCGAACATGAAGCCGAAACCGACAAACCAGAAAAGCACTGAGCCCAGCATGAAGTCGACGAAGTTCTTGAACAGAATGTTTGTGGTGTTTTTACGCCGGGTAAAACCCGCCTCACAATAGGCGAAACCTGGTTGCATAAAGAATACGAGCATGGCTGCAAGCAGCATCCATACGGTATCTATGGAAATGCTTAAATCTTGAACTGTCATAATACGATTGATTTTTTGTTACCCTAATTGTGTTTCTATGTTCTCTCTATTGCATCCACCTTCTTATATATAGGAAAGAAAGCGTGCAGAAGCGTTACTTCTCCTGCTCTGCATTATACAGGGCAATGTCTCCGCGCTCGCCGGTGCGGATGCGGATGGTGTCCTCAACCGGTATGATGAAGATACGTCCATCTCCGATCTCACCCGTGCGTGCGGCGTCTGTGATGGCCTTCACGGTTTTGTCGACGTTCTTGTCTCGCACCACAATGTTCATCAATACGCGCTCGATACTGCTCGTATCGTACATCACGCCACGATAGATTCGGGCCTGGCGCATCTTACCCTCACCACGGACATCGTAATAGGAGAACCATTCGATGTCGGCGGCAAGCAATGCTTCCTTTACATCCTCAAATTTAGTCTTACGGATGATCGCTTCAATCTTCTTCATAACTTACCTTTCTTTATGGTTAAACTTATGGTTGCTTACGTATTGTAATCTTTCGAGTGCAAAGTTAATACATTTTGTTTATATAGACAACAAGCAATGCTCTTTTTGTTATCTATATTTTTTGATTGCTTGCAACTTGCTTCGTAAAAAGCCGGTTTCGTTGATAAATTGTAATGATTTAAAGCTTTAGACATTACAATCTAACACTTTTATAGAAAAAGTTTCTAAAAAATGTCGTGCATCTCTTTGTGGTTCTATCTTTTTGTATTAACTTTGCAGCGTATTCAAAACATAAAGTCAATCAATAAGAAATAAATTGCTTCATTATGTCAAAGACCATTCACTTCACCAAGATGCACGGGGCTGGTAATGACTATATTTACGTCAACACCTTATTATATAATATCCCCGACCCGAGCGCAGCATCCATCGCATGGAGCAAGCCGCATACGGGCATAGGCAGCGACGGTCTGGTGCTCATTGGCAAACCAAAGGATAAAGAGAAGGCCGACTATTCGATGCGTATCTTCAATGCCGACGGTTCTGAAGCAATGATGTGCGGCAATGCAAGCCGGTGCATCGCCAAGTATCTATATGAGAAAGGTATCACCGACAAGACCACGATAAGATTGGAGACGCTCTCCGGCGTGAAGATCCTCAGCCTGCACCTGAAAGCAGGGAAAGTGGAGAGCGTCACAGTGGATATGCTGGAGCCTGCCTTTGATGTCAAAGAGCAATACACAGGAGAAATGCCTGAGGAGCTGAACAGCATCAAAGCTTTGTCTGACCACGTTCTCCGCACGGAAGCAGGGACGCCCAAGAGCCTCTTCGTGAGTATGGGTAACCCACATTATGTCATCTTCGTGGACGATGTGGAGAACATGGACATCACAACGTTAGGAAAGATATTGGAGAGAGAGAAGGCCTTCCCACAGCGATGCAACATAGAGTTTGCACAGTTGGTGGGTCCAGGCAGGCTTCGCACCCGCGTCTGGGAGCGGGGCAGCGGCATCACCATGGCTTGCGGCACAGGTGCCTGTGCCACAGCCGTAGCCGCCGCGAAGCTCGGTGTCAGTGGCAGACACTCTATCATCGCCATGGACGGCGGTGATCTTGACATCACATGGAGCTCGAACGACAACCATGTATATATGACCGGACCGGCGGCTTTCGCCTTCGAGGGTGACATAGAGTTGCCTGAAGAAAAATAGACTGACGCTGAGAAAAACATAGAAAACTCCAAAAAGAGGCATAGAAAACAATAAGGACAAACTTAACACACAACATAAAAGGAATTTTAGAATATGGCATTAGTAAACGAACACTTCCTGAAGTTACCCGGCAATTACCTGTTTGCCGACATCGCTAAAAGGGTCAACGCCTTCAAGGTGTCGCATCCCAAGGTGAATGTAATCAGTCTGGGTATCGGTGATGTGACGCGGCCTTTGGCACCAGTGGTCATTGAGGCCATGCACAAAGCGGTGGACGAGATGGCCAACAAGGCTACCTTCCGTGGCTACGGACCGGAGAGAGGCTACGACTTCCTGCGTGAAGCTATTCAGAAAAACGATTTTCTGCCAAGAGGCATCCATATCGATCTCAATGAGATCTTCATCAACGACGGTGCCAAGAGCGACACCGGAAACATCCAGGAAATCCTGCGCTGGGACAACAACATCGGCGTGACGGATCCTATCTATCCGGTTTATGTCGACTCCAACGCAATGATCGGACGTGCAGGAGTCTTCGAGAATGGAAAATGGACGGATGTCACCTATTTCCCATGCACGGCAGAAAACAACTTCGTGCCACAGATTCCTGACCGCCATGTAGACATGATCTACTTGTGCTATCCCAACAACCCGACAGGTACAGTGCTTCCGAAAGAGGAGCTCCGCAAATGGGTGAACTTTGCACTGCGCAATGATTCCATCCTCTTCTACGATGCCGCTTACGAAGCTTACATCACCGATCCGGAGATCCCCCACTCTATCTATGAGATCAAGGGAGCTCGCAAATGCGCGATAGAGTTCCACAGCTACAGCAAGACGGCTGGCTTCACCGGTGTACGTTGTGGCTACACGATCATCCCGAAAGAGTTGACAGCCGTGACCGTTGACGGCAAGCAACGCGTCAATCTCAATCAGTTGTGGGATCGCCGACAGAGCACGAAGTTCAACGGAACAAGCTATATCAGCCAGCGCGCCGCCGAAGCCATCTACACACCAGAGGGCAAGAAACAGATCCAAGAGACCATAGACTACTACATGGAGAACGCGAAGATCATGCGTGAGACACTTAGCAAACTCAGCTATAAGGTCTATGGCGGTGTCAACGCTCCTTATCTGTGGGTCAAGACGCCCGACGGCATGGACAGCTGGAAGTTCTTCGAGCAGCTGCTCTACGGATGCGGCGTTGTCTGTACACCGGGTGTGGGCTTCGGTCCAAGTGGTGAAGGCTATTTCCGACTGACTTCCTTTGGCAACCGCGAAGATGTACGTGAGGCTATGCGGCGCATCGCTGAGTGGTCACTGAAGAAGTAAGATATATCCGGAATGCAGCCGTAGCCGCGAGAAGCAGCAACAAGGTGAAGATGCAGAAAGAGACATACATGTCGAAAGGCATCGGTCTTAAAGAGAAAACTGAGAGAAACGCAAGTGAGAGAAAACGGCAGTCAGCCTTTCGGGATGGTGCTGCCACAATACGAATAATTAAAAATAAGTCGTTATGAAAAAGGTAAGAAGAATGATGTGTCTGGCTGCCATTGCCATGACAGCACTCACAGCAAGTGCTCAGGACAAAGTAGAAGGTACGATAAGTACCGATGTCGTCAACCAGTATATCTGGCGTGGACAAGACTTAGGAGACGTGAGCATCCAGCCAACACTGGGCATAGCTTACAAAGGGTTTTCTCTATCTGCATGGGGCAACGTTGGACTGTCTGACAAAGACGATACCAAGGAGCTTGACCTCACAGCTGCTTACACGGTAGGAGGTTTCCACATTGGCGTGACTGACTACTGGTTCAACTCGCCCAACGACAAGTACTTCGCTTACAAGGCTCACGAGACGAGTCATGTGTTTGAGGGAAATATCGGTTACGACTTTGGGCCGCTGGCAATTAACTGGTACACCAACTTCGCCGGAAACGACGGAGTGAACAAAGACGGTGACAGAGCCTATTCTTCCTATGTAGAGTTGGCCGCACCTTTCAAACTGGCTTCTCTCGACTGGACCGCCACAGTAGGTGCCGTACCTTATCGTACGTCGTTCTACGCCAAGGCCAACGGTTTCGCTGTCACCAACCTGGGATTGAAAGCTTGTAAAGACATCGAGATCACCAACTCCTTCTCTGTTCCAGTCTTCGCCGGTGTGTATGCCAACCCCAGCACACAGAAGGCTTACTTCGTTTGCGGCTTCACACTGCACCCGTAACTCGCAACTATCAGCAGGTACAACCTGCATAGCAAAAACAATCAATGTGGTGTCCTCCTGAGCGAGGCACCACTTCCATACAAGAACTTTAACATCAACATTAAGAAATATGACTAGTTTACGATTTGATGCCGTCGCTGAGGCATCTCGCAGAAAACCCGTTGAGGTCATCTCACCGGTAGAGCGTCCTTCAGAATTCTTCGGCAAGAAAGTGTTCAACCGTCAGAAGATGTACAAATATCTTCCGTCTAAAGTGTATGACAAGCTCATCGATGTCATCGACAACGGTGCACAGCTCGACCGCAGCATTGCCGACGCAGTAGCAGCAGGCATGAAGCAGTGGGCTGACGAGAATGGTGTCACACACTATACTCACTGGTTCCAGCCTCTGACAGAGGGTACCGCTGAGAAGCATGATGCTTTTATCGAGCATGACGGCAAAGGCGGAATGATTGAGGAATTCTCCGGCAAGCTGCTTGTGCAGCAGGAGCCTGACGCATCCAGCTTCCCCTCTGGTGGTATCCGCTCTACTTTCGAGGCACGTGGTTACTCTGCTTGGGATCCTACATCACCTGTGTTTATCATCGACGACACACTGTGTATCCCGACGATCTTCATTTCGTACACCGGTGAGGCCCTTGACTACAAGGCACCTCTGCTGCGCGCTCTCCATGCTGTGAACGTTGCCGCTACCGATGTCTGTCATTATTTCTATCCCGACGTGAAGAAGTGTATCAGCAACCTGGGATGGGAGCAGGAGTACTTCCTCGTCGACGAGGACCTCTATGCCGCACGTCCTGACCTCGTGCTGACCGGCCGCACGCTGATGGGCCACAGCTCTGCCAAGGACCAGCAGATGGACGACCACTACTTCGGAACGATTCCTGAGCGTGTGCAGGCTTTCATGAAGGATCTTGAGATCCAGGCTCTTGAGCTGGGCATTCCTTGCAAGACACGCCACAACGAGGTGGCTCCTAACCAGTTTGAGTGCGCTCCTATCTTCGAGGAGACCAACCTGGCTGTTGACCACAACATGTTGCTGATGAGCTTGATGAAGAAAGTAGCCCGCAAGCACGGCTTCCAGGTACTGCTTCACGAAAAGCCGTTCGACGGTATCAACGGTTCCGGTAAGCACAACAACTGGAGTCTTTCTACTGATACGGGCATTCTGCTCCACGGTCCAGGCAAGACACCTGAGGACAACCTGCGCTTCATGGTGTTCATCGTCGAGACGCTGATGGGTGTATACAAGCACAATGGTCTGCTGAAGGCTTCTATCATGAGTGCTACCAACGCTCACCGTCTGGGTGCCAACGAAGCACCTCCAGCAATCATCTCTTCTTTCCTTGGCAAGCAGGTATCCGACATTCTTGACCATATCGTAAAGGCCGACAAGAAGGATCTGTTCAATATCAAGGGCAAAGAGGGCGTGACGATTGACATCCCTGAGATTCCTGATATCTTGCGCGACAATACTGACCGCAACCGTACCTCTCCATTTGCTTTCACCGGCAACCGCTTTGAGTTCCGTGCTGTAGGTTCTGAGGCTAACTGCGCCAGCGCCATGATCGTGCTGAACACAGCTGTTGCAGAGGCACTGACCGACTTCAAGAAGCGTGTCGACGCTATCATTGCCAAGGGCGAGGACAAGTTCTCTGCCATCATCGACGTGCTGCGCGCTGACATCAAGACATGTGCTCCTATCCACTTCGACGGCAACGGATATAGCGACGAGTGGGTTGCTGAGGCTGAGAAGCGCGGACTGGACACAGAGAAGAGCTGCCCGGTGATCTTCGACCGCTACCTCGACGAGTCCAGCATCAAGATGTTTGAGTCGATGGGTGTGATGAAGGAAAATGAGCTCAAAGCACGCAACGAGGTGAAATGGGAGACCTACACCAAGAAGCTTCAGATCGAGGGTCGTGTGCTCGGTGACCTGAGCATGAACCACATCATTCCGGTTGCCACGCACTATCAGAGCCAGTTGGCCAAGAATGTGGAGAACATGATGGCTATCTTCGGCGCTGAGGAAGGCAAGAAACTCAGTGAGCGCAACCTGAAGATCATCAAGGAAATTGCTGAGCGTACCTCCATCATTGAGAAGGGAGTTGAAGACCTTGTCAATGCTCGTAAGGTCGCTAATAAGATAGAAGATGCCCGCGAGAAGGCCGTCGCCTACCACGACACAGTAGAGTCGAAGTTCCAGCCGATCCGTTATCAGATCGACAAGCTGGAGCTGGTAGTTGCCGACGAGCTTTGGACACTGCCGAAGTATCGCGAGCTTCTGTTCATCCGATAAGCAAGGACAATCTATTTCTTTTATTGGTTGTTTAAGTTTGCTTGGTGCTTTTGCCGTGAGGCAAGGGCACCTTTTTTTTGTATATATATTGAGTAAAGGACGTATGAATAGGTAACTCACTACGGTTTAATAACAAGAGCAAATATACAATTGTATTCTTGCCCGTTTTCGACAAGAATGATGAGTTACTCAAAGAGTAGTGGTTCCCGCCTTTGTAGTGTCTTTGAAATAATGACTACGCCGGTAGACAATAATCGGGCAAAAAAGTCGTTGTATAGAGGTTAGGCCCCGACTGTTTAAGTCAGCCATTATTTAATGCTTTATACATTACTGTAATTATATGATGCGGCAGATTATCAACCATTTTACCGACGACGACCTGTACAAGTTCACGATGTGCTGTGCCGTGATCGACAACTATCCACGTGCATGGGTGAAGTATGAATTCAATGACCGTGACAATACCGTCTATCCCAAGGGATTCGCCGACCTTGTCATGGAGCAAGTGGGCTATCTCGAAAAGCTCACCATCACCGATGAGGAGATAGCTTTCATGCGCCGCCGATGCTATTATCTGCCCGACTGGTTCTTTATCTATCTGCGTGGCTTCCGCTTCAGCCGGAAGTGGGTTCACGCCTGGCAGGACGAGGACGGACACTTACACATAGAGTTTGAGGGTGTTTGGGCAGAGACGATATTGTTGGAGGTGAAGGTGCTCGCCATCATTTCTGAACTCTACTATATCGTGTGCGGTCAAGAAGGGCGGTTTGACTATGACGCTTATTATCAGAAAAGCTACCACAAGGCTGAGCGGTTGCTCGAAGCAGGATGTACTTATTCTGACTTTGGTACGCGCCGCCGTGCTTCGTTCCAAGCAGAGGACACGGTGGTCAGAGCAATGAAAGACTGCCAGGAGGCGCGCGAGTGGAAAGGCAGATTTGTAGGGACGAGCAACGTCTACCTTGCCATGAAATACGATCTGACGCCCGTCGGTACAATGGCTCATGAGTTCATCGCAGCCATAGGAGGCATGTATGGGCCACAGATGGCCAACCACATCGCTATGAACGCTTGGCGACATACTTTCAACGGAGCGCTCGGTACATTTCTCTATGACACCTTTGGATGGAGCATCTTCTCATTGAACTTCTCCGAAGATTTTGCCAACCTCTTCAAGGGACTGCGTGTCGATTCCGGTGACAACATGGAGCAACTGCAAAGAATCTGTGCGAAATACCGGAGTTTAGGCATCGACTCCAAGACCAAGCAGGTCATCTTCTCCAATGCTCTCGACACTGATGGTGCCATTGCGTTGCAGCAAGAAGCAGAGAAGTATGTGCAGCCGTCGTTTGGCATCGGCACACACTTCACCAACGACTTTGACGGTATCCGCCCGATGAACATCGTCATCAAGCTCGTAGCAGCGAAGATCACAGAGTCGTGGCCGTTCTACAACGATACCTGCAAGATCAGTGAGGACACAGGCAAGCACACTGGCAATCCGGAGGTGATCCGCCGCTTCATGGAGGCATTACACCTTTGACTGGTGGATAGGCAAGAGTGTCAAGAATGCTATCTGCTCATCATTCTCACTTCATTGCCCAGGCGCTTTGCTGGATCCTGCATAAACCGCCAGTAAGCGACAGGCATGACAGCAAGTATGAAAAACATCGTGATGATTGTGCCCCAGAAGATGACGGCCGCCATTGGCATCCACAGGCTGCTGCCGCCTAAAAGCATTGGCACCACACCCATCGATGCACAGGCCGACGTGAGGAAGATAGGACGCATACGCTCCTTGGCAGCTTCAAGGATGGAGGCGCGCATCGACAGGCCTTGGCTATCGTGGAGCTCATGGGCATAGTCAAAGAGTATGATGCCGTTGCGGACTAATACACCCATCAGCGACACGAAGCCCAGCACGCATGTCAGGCTCAAGTCGATGCCGGTCAGAATAATGCCCGCGGCGGCACCGAAGATGCACAGTGACAGACTGCACAGCATGATCAGAGATTCCCTTACGTCACGGAAGTGCCAGATGAGTACGACAAAGATGATGCCGATGGCAATGATCAGGGCTATGATAATGTTGGGCATCTGTTCCTGGTCCACCTCATATTGTCCGCCATAGCTTACCTGTACTTTTGGTGGAAGTTTGATCTGCTTGACCTCGTTCATAATCTGTCCGGTGAGTTTCTCCACGTTTTTGTTCTGATCCACTTCGGCGATGACCGAGATGGTGCGTAGTCCATTGCGGTGCACGATCTGTCCGTACTCCATCTTGTTCTGTATGGTGGCAATCTCGCGCAGAGGCACGGTTTTCAAGCCACCTAAGACAGGTATCTGCTCGTTGAGCAAGTCACCGACAGTGGCGTGGTTGCTGTGTTTTGACTTGATGACGGCTTCCGGTCCGTAGTCGCCGTCCCACATCTGACATACGGGCAGACCTGTGGAATAGCGTGTGAGCAGTGTCATCTGTATGATGGCATTTGTCAGTCCGAGCCGACTGGCCGTGTTGTCGTCGACTTTCACGCGTGTTGTAGCCAGTGGCTCGCGGAAATCAGTACGTACCAGTTCCAGTCCTTCCACATGGCGCAGATGTGTTTCCACGCTGTCAGCAGCTGTCATGAGGTCGGTCAGGTTGTTGCTTGTCAGACGCACTTCAATAGGGTTCTCTTCTTTGCTGTATGACAGATGCTTGATCTTCACCACACCTTCCGGGAAGTAGTTCTCATATTTTTTCTTGGCCTCTGCCACTACTTCCTCAGTAGCTTCCATACTCTTGGTGTTGACAATGAATTGAGCATAGTTGTCACCGGGTATTTGCGGTGCATACGTTGTTTGGAAACGAGGCGATGACATGCCGTGGAAATTGGCTACTGACACCACGCGCGGGTCGCGCCGCAACATGTGCTCCAGCGAGTCGGTGAGGTGGTTGGTGCCAGCCACGGTGGTTCCTGTGGGCATAAACACCTCCACGGCGAATTGATCGCGCTGGGCGATAGGCATGAGCTTCTGAGGAAGGTGGGCAAAGACGACGATGCCGGTGAGGATCGTGACGACAGCTGCTCCTATCGTCACACGGTAATGGTCAAAGCATTTCTCTATGGCCCGGTTGTAGAAGCGTTGCATATATTCGAGCAGGTTAAAGGCTTTCCTGCCGTTGGTCGTTACGCCCGTATCGATAGGTTTGCGGATGCAATAGTACATGAGGATGGGCAGCAGTGTCTGTGCGATGATCATGGAGATGAAGAGAACAATGGTGATAGCCCATGGAAACATCTTCAGGAAGTCATGCATGACACCCGTCATCGTGATCAGGAATGGGAAAAAGGTGATGCTGATACAGAGTGTTGCCGAGAAGATGCTCTTCAGGAAGTGGCGTGTGGCCTCTACGGCGCTCTTCCATCGTGTCATGCCCGCTGCAAGGTTGTTGACATATCCGTCGATGATGACGATAGAGTCGTCGACGATCATTCCCAACGTCATGATGAGAGCGGCCAGCGTCACAGTGTTCAGCTCCAAATCGAAGATGTAGAACAGACCCAGAGAGATGAAAATGGTGACGGGCATTGTCGCCGCCGCGACAGCGGCTACCTGGCGCGGCATGATGAGCACCACGACAAGGAGCACCGTGGCGATGGCAATGAGCAATTCGCGCAGGAAATCGTAAATGGAGTCGTCTACTACCTGCTTTTGGTCGGTGATCTTGCTTACCTTGACGTCTTGTGGCAAGTCCTTTTCAATGTTCTCAAGTTTCTTGTTGACCTCAGTGCCCATCTCGGATATGTCTTTGCCTTTTTTGTTCGTCACGGAGAGCAGTAAAGCCTTTGTGCCGTTGACAGTGACGTATTTGTCGAGATCAGGATATTCGTATTTGACATCGGCCACATCCTTCAGCCTGACTACGTTTCCACGCAGATCGCTGTATACGACAGCATTCTCCACGTCGTAGATTTTGTTCAAGCTCTCATCGACATAGATAGGGCTTTTATAGTTGTCGTCACCGATACGTCCTCCACTGCTGGTGAAGCCTTTTCCGGCCAGCACCTGTGCGATGGAGAGATAGGT
>CAMCBZ010000053.1 GCA_945873145.1 uncultured Prevotella sp. | reverse complement strand
TTTAATGATAAGACAGAATAACAGAGTGAACAAGGAAAAAGACATAGTAACAGAGAAAACATAAGATAGCTTCGTTACTATGTCTAATCTGTTACTATGTCTTTAATGATAAGGCCTAAAAACTATGTTTACTCTGTTACTATGTATTTAATGATAAGGCCTAAAAACTATGTTTACTCTGTTACTATGTCTTCAACATGAACCTGTTACTGTGTCTGCCACAGAAACTTTTTTGCTTTCGCCTCATTCTATATAACTGACTAAAATACAGCGCTTTGTAAAAAGTTGCATTTGGTGATATTGTATAATACATCAAATGCAACTTTTTTTATTCCGCCTTTCATCATAACTTTGCAGCGCAATCGCAAAAACCGGAAATCAACATTTTCAAAACTTAAACATATTACAGATTATGAACAACATCAAGTCACTTGTTGTCAGCTTTATGCTGACGCTCATCGCCGTTTCCTCTTTCGGTCAGTCAAAGATCAAGGATGTCCGCACCAACCCCGACCTTTATTTCCTGCGTGCCGACGAAGTTGCCAACAGTCTCTCGCTGTTGCCTCCTCCTCCCCAGCAGGGTTCCATCCTCTGGCTCAACGACGAGGCACAGTATCAGTGGGGCAAGCTCCAGCGCGACACGCCGCGTGGTGACCAGGCCGCTGCCGACGCACGTGTCAACGGCGACGGTGTGCCCAACGCTTTCTCCGACGCTTTCGGTGTGCGCATCAGCAAGGAAGAGACACCCGAAATCTATAAGCTCGTCATCAACATGCGCGAGGATGCCGGCGACCTCGCCACACGCGCTGCCAAGAACCACTATATGCGTGTGCGTCCCTTCGCCTATTATCACGAGATGACCTGCAACCCCGAACAGCAGAAGGAGTTGTCCACCAACGGCAGCTATCCTTCCGGCCATACCTCTATCGGCTGGGCTACCGCCCTCGTGCTCGCTGAGGTGAACCCCGACCGCCAGGACTCCATCCTCAAGCGTGGCTATGAGATGGGACAGAGCCGCGTGATCTGTGGCTATCACTTCCAGAGCGATGTCGACGCAGCACGCCTCGTGGCCAGCGCCGTCGTGGCACGTCTTCACGCCAACGACAACTTCATGAAGCAGCTCGGCAAAGCCAAGAAGGAGTTTGCCAAGCTCGTCAAGGAGGGAAAAGTAGCCAAAGTGGAGCGTAAGGCTGAGGAGACTACAAAATAAACTGTCTGTTTGAACTATTTGTACAAAAGAAAAGGAATCATAAAATGAAAAAGACAATACTCTTCGGACTTGCACTGCTGGCCGCCACAACGCTGCAGGCCCAGGAAAAGACAGAAAGCAAACTCGTTGTCAAGCCTTCGGGACGTGTCCTCTTGGATGCCGGACTCTTTGACGCCAGCGACGAGATCAACAACCAGCTCAACGATGGTATGGCCGTTCCCGACATGCGTGTGGGATTCAAGGCTACCTATGAGGACTGGACCGCTAAGGTCGACATCGGCTACGCCTACGGCAAGGTGGGCATGAAGGATGTCTTCATCGAGCACTCCCTGGGCAAGAAAAGCCTCATCCGCGCCGGTTACTTCGTTCACCAGTACGGTTTGCAGAGCGCGACAAGCTCTTCTTTCAAGATCTCCATGGAGGAACCTCGCAGCAACCAAGCACTGAACAACGCTCGTCTGCTCGGCGTGATGTTCGAGCACTCCGATCTCCGCTATCTCGTCACCACCAGTTTTTTCTCCGAGACTGACGCCATGAAGATGACGAGCGACAAGACCGGCAACCAGGGCATCGGCGTGATGGCACGCGCCCTCTACCGTCCGCTCACCGAGCCGGGCCGTATCTTCCACGTGGGCATCTCCGGTGCCTATGAGAGTCCGCGCTACAACAGCGACAGCGAACTCAACCATAAGTCGTTCGTTCTCTCCACCACCTGGCCCACACGTATCGCGCAGGTCACCTCAATGAAGGCTACCGTCGACCACGCCAAAGCCATGTATAAGTTCACCCCTGAGGTCACCGCTGCCTACAACCGGCTGGGCTTGGAGGCACAGTACTTCTACAACTCCGTCACCCGCGACAACGGCTATCACAGCTTCCAGGCTACCGGCGGATACGCAGCTTTGCGCGGTCTCATCCTCGGACACCAATACAAATACAACTATTGGGATGGCGGCATCGACACGCCCGCACGCGGCAACCTTGAGCTGGTGCTGGCCTACGACTACCTTGACATGTCGGATCCCGACGCAGGCATCCGCGGCGGACGCAGCAACGACTTCTCCGCTACGATGAACTACTACATCAACAAGTATATGATCTGGCGTGTCAGAGGCTCCTACACCAAGGTCAGCAACCGTGCCGGCTTTGACGATGACCACTTCACGGCACTGGAGACCCGTCTGCAGATCAAGTTCTAATTCATAAGTGCATACAACGATGAAAAAGATATTTTCCGCCTTTCTGTTGCTCCTGATGCTCTGCCCTTCATGGGCATGGGCTCAGCTGCAGCGCAGCGAGGCCTTCAAACAGCAATACCGGCTCACCGAGGTTGTCGTGCTGAGCCGTCACAACATCCGTTCACCGCTCTCGACCAATGGCAGTGCACTGGGCCGACTCACGCCTCATCAGTGGACACAGTGGTCCTCTGCCGCCAGCGAACTGACACTGCGCGGCGGCGTGCTGGAGACAATGATGGGACAGTATTTCCGCAAGTGGCTCGTCAGTGAAGGACTCTTCAAGGAGAACGCCACACCGTCGGCCGACGACGTGAACTTCTATGCCAACAGCATGCAGCGCACCATCGCCACGGCACAATACTTCTCCTCCGGTTTCATGCCTATAGCCAACATTCATGTGAATCATCGCTTCTCGGCAAGCACGATGGATCCGGTCTTCTGTCCCAAGCTCACCAAGGTCAGTGATGCTTTCCAGGCAGAGGCTATGAAGGAGATCGCAGCCATGGGCGGCAAAAAAGGACTGAAAGGTATCGGTGAGAAACTCAAGGACAACTACGCCATCACCGCCAAGGTCCTCGACCTCAAGGACTCTCCGGCCTGCAAGAGCGGCGAGACATGCGGCTTCAAGGACGATGACACACAGATCATCTTCCGCTTAGGCGACGAGCCGCAGATGAAGGGCTCACTCAAACTCGCCAACTCTGCCTCCGACGCGTTTATCCTGCAATACTACGAGGAGCCCGATGCGCGCAAGGCTGCTTTCGGCCATGACATCACTGCCGCCGACTGGGAGAAGATCGCACAGATCAAGGATGTCTATGGCGACGTGCTCTTCACGGCTCCTGTCGTGGCGGTCAATGTGGCACATCCGCTGCTGATATATATCAGCGACGAACTTCACGCCAAGAACCGCAAGTTCACCTTCCTCTGCGGTCACGACAGCAACATTGCCAGCGTCGACGCCGCACTCGGCGTGGAAGACTATTCGCTGCCCAACTCCATCGAGAAGAAGACGCCCATCGGCTCGAAGGTGGTCTTTGAGAAGTGGACTGACAAGAGTGGCAAGCAGTTTGTGGCCATCAACCTCGTCTATCAGTCCACCGCTCAGCTGCGCGGACTGACGATGCTCGACCTGAACAATCCGCCAATGGTCTATCCGCTCAAACTACGCGGACTCACGGCCAACGCCGACGGTCTCTACTCGTTTGACGATGTGGCTCAGCGCTTCACCGAGGCTATCAACGCTTACGACAATATCCGATAAGTTTACTTTCCCCACGGGGCAAAACCTGTGTTCCCGTGGGGAAAGAAATGCATCATACGACCGAGTTCATAGTTACAATAGGCGAGACAAAAAACTGTAATGAAGCAGTTGAGCGTTTTACCAAGGTGACATATTGACACTCGACAAAACTTGGATTTCGAGATTAATACTTAATTCGAAAATAGTCGAGGAGGTCCTTGAACTTGTCCTGCGCAGCAAGACAAGTGTCGACGAGATAGCCCTTTATGTGTGGCCACTCACGCAGTCCACGATAATAAAAGAAGCGCAAGTCCTCGTCGATGATGAACGGCACGATATTGTTTGCCAAACACTCCTTGAACATGACGAGCCGCCCCACTCTGCCGTTTCCGTCCTGAAACGGGTGGATGGTCTCGAAACGCTGATGAAACGCTATTATCGTCTCTTCCGTCTTGGGGCTTTGCTGTCGGTACCAGTCAAGCAGCGCCTTCATTTCCTTTCCAACATTCTCTGGAGAAGATGTCTCTATACCGCCTACCTCATTTGGCAGACGCTTGTAGTCGCCCACTATAAACCAGTCTTTCGTGCTGTCTACGGTACCGGTCTTGAAAATTCTGTGTAGCTGCTTGATCAGCCCTTCTGTGAGTTGGTCAGGGGCATGGTCGATGATGTAATCGACACAGCGAAAATGATTCACCGTCTCGATGATATCGTCAACCCTCACCGCCGACCCTTCTTGTGCCACAACGGTGCGAGTCTCGAATATCATGCGTGTCTGGTCCTTGGTCAGCTTGCTGCCCTCGATATGGTTGGAGTTATAGGTTAGGTCAATCTGCACACGATGGTAGATACCGCCCTTTACTTTACCGTCCTTTTGTTGACGCAGTACCTTGAGCAGAGGCGAAGGACGTTTCTTCTTCCTCTCCGGAGGAAGCGAGTCTGCAGGTATGTTCCAAGTCTTTCCAGTGAGAAATGCCCCAACTATCCTTCCCTGACGGCAATAGTTGCGGACAGTTCTGTCAGACAGCCCGTACAATGCCGCGAACTGTGAAGAAGATAATGTTTCCATATATTCCGTTATCGGCAATAATTATTCTTTCTTTGTGGACAAAGTTAATATTATTTTCCGTTATCGGCAAATAATTTAGATACTTTTCTTATTTGTATGCCGATAAACGTCACCGTATCATGGATAATAATAACAAAAATAATGTATATCAGTGACAAGCAGCATGCCAAGAACCACAAGTTTACTTTCCCCACGGGGCAAAACCTGTGTTCCCGTGGGTCGAAACCTACGTGCTCATGGGTTGAAACCTATGTCCTTTTGGTCATGAAGCAGTGTTGCCTATCTGGTAATGCTATAAAAAAGGTCTTTCACTACGTAGCCAATGATTCAAAGCTACCTAGCGAAAGACCTTTTGCTGTCTAGAGAATTCAGTAAGCATCATCAATCATAGAAGGCGAGACTGACCACGTTGGTCTTGCCTTTCTTCTGTATGCTCAGCGTGAATGCATAGCGATGAGCATCGTCCAAGGCTTCTCCGCCCTGATAGCTCATCCAGCCCTCATCAACGGCATTGGCGTCGAGCCATCCATATTCGTGGCGCAACTGCTGTTGCAAGCCGGCGTTGAGGTCAAAGGCTTCCTGCGCATTGCGGCAAGACTCGGTCAGCGTACAGCTCTTCATCACCTTCAGGTTGCCAATCTTTTCATATTTGATCGTGACACGATCCCATCGGGTGCCTTTGTAGGTAAGGTCATGGTACACTGATTCGGTGTCATCGCCATTGACCTCAGCGGGAGCACCCAACATCTTCACAACGATCTGTTCCTCACATCCCATAGCCGGGATCATCATCTCTTTTTCTGCACTCATTGTCAGGCACGCAATCGCTGCCACGACGGTCATCATCAATCTTTTCATACGTTTTTTCTCCTTATAATATAAATAGGAGTGCATCGGGTCGTCTCCATCTTTGGAAACCAGCCCAATCCCCTTTTCCGATGACAAAGATAAGGAAAAAACATAGTACCTCAACACCTGCTCACCCCTCCAGCCCCCTTCTTCACGCCATCTTCACAGGTTTGTAGTGAGTTTGACAAAAGGCACGCACAACAGCACCGGCAATTCGACCACAGACTTATGGTCCCGATCCTTTATTTCAATCTGATGTTAACCCCGCCATTGCTCTTATTGAGGAGAGCAAGGACCTGGCGGAGGCTGAGTTCACGGCTGGCCTGCAGGCTGACAGTACGGTTGTTCGGTGCATCACAAAGGAAATCGGCAGGCTGGCAGTCGTAGTAACGGCAGAGATCCTCGATGACATAAGAGAGGGGCTCGTCATGATAGTAGAACTCGCCTTGCAGCCAGCGGGTATAGGTCAGCGTGTCAACCTTGGTGACATCCGTGGCCTGATAGTCGAAGAAGCGCACTTGCTCACCAGGCTGTAGCACGACACAGTGATAGGCATCACACACCTGCACACTACCACTGATGAGCGTCACACGCGTGGGAGCTCCATCATAAGTACAAACGTTGAAGACAGTGCCGAGCACCTTTGTCTCCACACCGGCCGCATCCACGAAGAAGGGATGACGGGCATCGTGATGCACACGGAAGGTAGCCTTGCCGCTGAAACTCACGCGGCGCTCCTCACCGTCAAAGCGGGAGGGATAGCTCAGACGGCTATGGGGATAAAGATACACGCGGCTGCCGTCGGGCAAGGTCACGACACGGTTCTCGCCCGCCGCTGCCTCAGCGGTCACCAGCTTCACGGGCTCCTCACGGGTCGTCTTCGGCTGTGTGGCGAAGGCGACCGGCTTGAACATCGACTCCATGCTGACCGGCATCTCCCGATCTCCATCTGCCAGGAGCACTGGCTGGGGACTGAGCGTAGAGGCGGCCTGCCCGGCAAGCGGCTCCTGCTCAGACAAACGCGGGAGGAGCAAAGCCGACAGACCGACAAGCACCAGCACGGCAGCGGCAACGGCCCACCAACGGCGATGCGACACACGAGGGTTCAGTGCCACCCGGCGCGCGCCGTGCTGCTGATGGAACTCGCGAAGTGCAGCCTCAGCATCGGGATGCTCTTTGCTACGCCGGCAGGCCGAGGACAGTTCCAGCACGTCCATGCAGTCTTGCCGCAGGCTGTCGTCGTCACGCAGTGCGTCGAGCAGCGCCTTGTCGGGCCCGGCACCGTGTTCCATGAGTTCGAGCAGTCTGTCTTCGTCGGATGATATATGTCTTTGATGAACTTCCATGATTGTTTCCTTCGATCATTAAATAAAACGATGCTGGCGATAAAAAGGTTATGGCTTTGTCTGGCTTTTAACAATTTTCAAGGCTCTGACAACATGCTTTTTTACCGTGCTGATACTGATGTTCATCTCCTCAGCCACCTCTTTATATTTCTTTCCTTCGACATAGCAAGCCTCAAAGATACGACGCGTCGTCTCAGGCAAAGCACCTAATCGACGCGCCACAAGGCGCTCACGCTCCTGCTGTTCCAGGGGATCAGCGGTCTCGGCCCATTCCTTGTTGAGCAACAGCGCCGTGACCTCGTACTGCCGTGCCCGGTTTTGTCGCCGCAAATAGTCGATGCACTTATTGCGAAGATCGACAAAGAGCCAGCTCTTTGCTGCCTCAGTCTTCACGCCGTCGCGATGACGCCAGAGATCCTCAAAGACATCCATGACCAGGTCACGGCACGCCTCTTCCTCGTCCACAAAATGGCGGGCGAAGAAATACATCGGCTCGTAATAGAGCCTGAAGACCTTGTCGAAATCACCTTCCCGGTTCATCTTTTCTTGTGATGGTGCTACAAAACGACTACAAAGATAGTGATTTTTTCTGAACCGTCTACGATGATCGTCGCTCCTTTACATCACACATCACAACTTGTCGATCTCAGCTACCGACATCCCCGTTACTTTTGCAATGGTCTCCCAAGGCAGTCCCAATGCTTTCATCGTCTTTGCGTTCTTCCGCTTCTCATCAAGGATACCTTCTTCATGGCCCTGCTTAAGTCCTTGCAGTCGTCCTTGCTCAAGTCCTTTCTTCATTCCTTTCAGTTCTGCCGTATCAAGCACATTCTTCATATCGCGGTAGACCTTCAGACTGTCCTCATAGTCCAAGCGCTCTTCAGGTGTGTATCGCGCTATCTCAGCCTGCTCAAATAGGCGGGTGAAGATTCGTTCCTGCAAAGCTGCCGGACGCTTCATCAGCCGTGAAAGATTATGAATCTCATCTAATTCTCGTAGGCTCCTGTCTGTCATATCTACATGGATTAAAACATTCTACTTGCAAAAATAGGAATTGTTGATGATATATGCAAATGATTGGGTCTTTAACTTTCGCCTTCACGCTAAAAAGGAATGAAAGAATTTCGGCGCTGTGGATATTTTCCGTAGGGCGTCTGTTCGGTATCTTCTCTGTATTGGTTACAGACGTTTGCAGGGTGCGGCCCTTGTGGCCGTCCGCAACCAACAGACATTAACAAACATCCGCCGATAAAATCATAATCACATACATAGGATGCGGACAGCCACAAGGGCCGCGCCCTGCTGAGCCCACAGAGATGCACTTGAGCCAGAATTTCATGAGAAGAATGATTTTACCGTACCCTAAAACAGCGCAGAAACGTTTTTTAATTAAAATAAAGCAAAACGTAAGAGAGTATAACATGAACCAGGCAAAACCTACGCTTATGAAAGAAAACATTTTGATTGCAGTGATGTGCCTGTTGTATCCCGTGATCCCGATTCAGGGACAACAACGCGACAGCACCTTGCAGACAAGGCAGTTCAGTACACACTACAGCCGGGAGATTACCGGCATCGTGGTCGACGACACCGGCGAGCCGCTCGCCGGAGCCACCATCACCTCGGTCGGTGAGGACGGCAACCGCGCCACGACGATGGCGGTCACTGATGTCAACGGTCACTTCATGATGTCGCTCGGCGACGACACACGTGCGCTTGAAGTGTCATATATCGGTTTCAAGACTCGCCGCATCGGTCTGACACGGGAGAGCAGCTACAAGATCGTGCTGCAACCCGACAGCAAGTCGGTCGGCGAGGTGGTCGTCAACGGTGCCTTCACACGCAAGGCCAACACTTTCACCGGTGCCGTCACGACGGTGAGCGGCGATGACCTAAGCCGCGTAGGCAACCAAAATGTACTGCAAAGCCTGAAAAACATCGACCCGTCGTTTATGCAGATCGAGAACCTCGGAGCCGGCAGCAACCCCAACGCACTGCCCGACTTTCAGATGCGCGGTACCTCGACGATCAGCAGCGTGCAGGGCGAATACGCCTCCAATGCCAACCAGCCGCTGTTTATCCTCGACGGCTTTGAGACGGAGCTCACCAAGATCCTCGACTTGGACATGGACCAGGTGCAGAGTGTCACCACGCTTAAGGACGCCACCGCAAAAGCTATCTATGGTTCAAAAGCCGCCAACGGTGTCATCGTCATCGAGACGAAGAAGCCCGACATAGGCCGGCTGCGCGTGACCTACACCGGCAGCGTGAGCATGGAAGTGCCCGACCTGAGCAGCTACGACCTTGCTGATGCCCGCGAGAAACTGGAAATAGAGCGGCGCGCCGGGCTCTTCTCGTCCGACAACCCGATAACGCAGATCGGCCTCGACGAGGTCTATACCCGCAAGCTCCGTGAGATAGAGGCCGGCGTCAACACCGACTGGCTCGCACAGCCCGTACACACGGGATGGGGACAAAAGCACAGCCTCTACCTCGAAGGCGGCGACAAAGCCTGGCAATATGGCGTCAACCTGATGTACAACAGCATCGGCGGTGCCATGAAGGGCAGTAACCGCAACACTTTCTCGGGCGGCGTCACGCTGGCCTACCGTCTCGGTCAACTGCAGTTCCGCGACAAGCTCACCATCGACTACAACCGCAGCAACAACTCGCCCTACGGCTCCTTTGAGCAATATGCCCTGATGAATCCCTACAGCCGCCTCTACGACATGCAGGGCAATCTCATCCAAAGCTACAGCTATACCGACAACAGCGGACAGAGCAGCCAATACTACAACCCGCTCTACAACACCACGCTCAACACCATCGACCGCACAGGCTACACCACGATCACCAACAACTTCTACCTCGAATGGTTCATCACCGAGGGATTGAAGTTTACCGGGCGCTTCGGCATCGTGGCTAAGAACAACACTGCCGACCAGTTCAAACCCGCCAACCACACCGACTTCCTCAACACCACCGACGCCCTGCGCAAGGGCTCTTACTATCAGCTCAACGGCAAAAGCACCGACATCAGTGCCGACCTGGGACTGCAATGGTCCAAGGAAATTGGCAAACACCTCGTCTTCGTCAACGGCCAGCTCAACATGCAGGACAACAGCTACAACCAGACCGGCGTGAAAGCAGAGGGTTTCCCAAATGATTTCATGGACGACATCAAGTTTGCCGTGCAGTATGCCAAGGACAGCAAACCGACCGGCACGGAAGGCGTGTCGCGCAACTGCGGCGGACTGCTCTCGCTCAACTACAGCTACGACGAGCGCTACCTCTTCGATGCCAACTATCGTCTCATGGGTTCGTCCGAGGCTGGCAGCGACAACCGCTGGGGATCGTTCTGGTCGGTAGGTGGCGGATGGAACATCCATAACGAGCAGTTCATCAAGCGCCTCGGATGGGTCGACCGGTTGAAGCTGCGCGCCTCCTACGGCTTCACTGGCAACCAGGGCTTCAGCTCCTACGACGCCATGCCCACCTTTGTCTATTACAGTGACCGCACCTACAACGGTGCCATTGGCTCGTATGTCAAGGGACTGGCCAACGAGCGTCTTCACTGGCAGGAGAAATACGACACTAACATCGGCCTCGACCTCAGCCTCTTCCACAACCGACTCTCCGGCCGATTCGACTACTACATCTCGCAGACCAAAGGCATGGTGACCAACATCACCGTACCTTACACCACCGGTTTCTCCACGTTTGTCGACAACCTCGGCGAGACAGAAAACCGGGGCGTAGAGCTCTATCTCAACTATAAGCTCTACGATCACGGCCGCGATTATGTCAACGTCTTCGCCAGCGCCGCACACAACAAGAACAAGCTCAAGAAGATCTCTGACTCGCTCAGTGCCTGGAACGAGAGCCAGGACAAAAACAAGATGGACAACAAGGAGACCACACCCAGCGTGAAGTACTTCGAGGGTTGCTCCATGACGGCCATCTGGGCTGTGCCCTCCCTTGGCATCGACCCGCAAAACGGTAAGGAGATCTACAGAAAGAAGGACGGCACGGTCACCTACACCTACGACGTCAACGACCAGGTGGTCTGTGGCGACACGCAACCAAAATGGAACGGCAACTTCGGCCTCAACGGCGAGATTCACGGATGGGGATGGAACATCACGATGAACTATCGTTGGGGCGGACAGATCTACAACCAGACGCTCGTCGACAAGGTGGAAAACGCCAAGCTGCAATACAATGTCGACCGCCGTGTGCTCAGCGACCGCTGGCAGAAGCCCGGCGACGTGGCTCTCTACAAGGCCATCTCTGACCAAGGCATCACCTACCCCACATCGCGCTTCGTGAGCGACTACAATGTCTTCACGCTGTCGTCACTCACGCTGAGCTACGACTTCCGCAACTGCCGCTTTGTGCGCAACTCCTTCCTGGAGCGCCTCAAGGTAAGTGCCTATACCAACGACCTCTTCATCATCTCATCGGTGAAGACTGAGCGCGGTACCGATTATCCCTTCGCACGTACCTTCTCGCTCTCGGCACAGGTCACCTTCTAATCATTCCATCATTATCATTGATCACTTATGAACATGAAAACAAAGCATATTCTTTCTCTCGCATGGATCCTGACCACCGTCATGGCGCTCACGGCATGCAACGACTGGCTCGACGTAGAGCCAAAGTCGCAGATCAAAGAGGACAAGCAGTTCTCGCGGGAAGGCGGATACAAAGACCAGCTCACCGGCGTGTACACCGCTATGGCCACTCCGCAGATGTACGGACAAAACATGGGCATCGGCTTCGTGGAAGTCCTCTCCCACTCCTACAATGTCAGTGCCAACGGCAAATGGCGCTACGCCAACAACTTCGACTATACACAGTCAACAAGCAAAAGCACGATCGATGCCATCTGGCGCAACACCTATAACTGCATCGCCAACCTCAACATTCTCATCCGCAACATCGACAAGGCCGACTCCACCAGCTTCACCGCCAACCACTACCATCTCTATCGTGGTGAGGCCTACGGACTCCGTGCCTTCCTGCATCTCGACCTGATGCGTCTCTTTGCCGCTGCCCCCGGTACGGATGCCGAAGCCAAGGGCGTACCCTACGTCACGGAATACGCTACCAGCGTCGTACCGCAGAAGAGCGTCAAAGAGACCATGCAACTCATCATCAGCGACTTGCTTACCGCTCATCAGGAACTCAGCCACGACTCACTGCGGCTGTCCAAGAACCGCTATCAGTTCCGTGCGGACCGCGCATGCTACTTCAACTACTACGCCTGTGCACTGACGCTGGCACGCGCCTATCTCTGGGCCGGCGACAAGACCAACGCGCTGAAATACGCCAATGAGGTCATTCACTCTATCGACGACAAGACCAGCACGCCTTTCTCATGGATCGACTATACCGACATGCAGCAGACGGCACTCAACGAACTCGACATGGCTTTCACCTGCGAGCATCTCTTCCATCTGACCGTCAACAACTGGGAGGACATCGCCAACTATTATTTCGCCAAGAAGGGCGGCGACGACGTGCTCAACCCCTCCGACGCCACTCAGCAGGACATCTACGAGGTGAGCCGGGGACTCGGCAACGACTACCGCTATCTCAAAGGCTACACCATGGACGGCGACACAAAGTATCTCTGCAAATTCTGGCATGTCGAGGGCGGCAAGTACAACGATCTCTATCCCCTGCTGCGCATGAGCGAGGCATGGTATATCGCTGCTGAGTGCCTTGAGGACAGTGAACCGGCCAAGGCCGTGGAACTGCTCAACGAGGTGCGCGAGAACCGTAACCTCAAGCTCTTTCCTCTCGACAGCAGTCTCACCCCGCAACAAATCCAGCAGGAAATCTACAAGGAATACCGCAAGGAGTTTGTCGGCGAGGGCGGACAACTCTTCTTCTACTACAAGCGACGCAACGCGCAGCAGATCGCCGGTACGGCCATCAAGCCGGGCAAAAGCGTCTACGTGTTGCCAATACCAGAGAACGACGTGGAGTTCGGAGGGTACAGCAATTGAATGTTGAATGATGAATTTGGAATGATGAGTTATTCTCATGATGAATAAAGAATGATGAATGATGAATTGTTCTAATGATGAGTTATTCTAATTACGAATTCTTATAGACTACGGAAAGATGAAAAAGATTGCAAGATATGTGTTGGGCGGCGTGCTGGCCGTGACGCTGGCAGCCTGCTCCAACGACCAGGACTTTTACTATCAAGACACGGCACGCGTGCGCCTCGTAGGCCCGGAGGTGTGGACGGTAGGCAGCGACTCGCTGACCTTCTCCTTTGTCACCTATCCCGCCGACACCACCGAGAAGGTGATGATGGTCGACGCCGTCGTCATGGGCACTCCGCAAGACCACGACCGCACGGCAAACATCGTGGTGGACAACGACCGCACCACGGCCACGGCACAGCAATATAGCCTGCCCGCCACAGTGACCATACCGGCAGGAAAAACCACGGCAGCCTTCCCCGTGACGCTGCGACGCGATGCCTCGCTGCAACAGCAGACTGTCAGACTCTACATCAAGGTGGCACCCTCTGACGACTTCCAGCCCGGCGTCAACGAGGAGAACCACCTGCTGCTCGTGTGGAACGACATCCTCTCGAAACCACAGAACTGGGACAAGCTACAGGAGTTCTTCGGACAGTACAGCGACACGAAATACCGCTTTATGATCGCCAACGCCGGCGGCATCACCGACTTCGACACAGACCAGCTCTCCTGGGGCGAGCTGATGAATCTGCGCATTAAGTTCCAAAACGCACTGCAAGAATACAACGACGCGCACCCGGGCAATCCTCTCAAGGACGAGAACGGCGTGCTCGTGGAGTTCTAACCTTATAAAGAAGTAACAGATATGAGAAAAGCCATATTCTTCCTCTTCGCCCTCGCCACACTGCTCTGCTTAGGAGCCTGCTACAGCGACGACGGCAACTACAACTATCTCTCCGACGACCAGGTGGGCAAGATCGTATTCGACACCACGGGCATGACCGTCAACGAGCGCATGGTGCTTGAGGGCGCCATAAAGCCCGGTGAGCACATACAGTTCGCTCCGAAGATTAAGTACGACCACCCCGAGCGGCTCCACTACAGTTGGTTCTATCTCACCTACACCAACTATTCCTACCAGCCTGTACAGATCGGCAACAAGCAGGTCTACCCGCCCGCAGATACCATCAGCCATCAGCTGGCACTCGACTGGACGTGCAACCTGAAACCGGGACAATACAAATTCTACTGTCTGGCTGAGGACACTGTCAATGGCGAACGCGCTTACTTCACCACTCTCAGCAATTACACCATGGTGGAATCCATGAGTTCCCTTGGCGGACTCTATCTGCTCACCGAGCGCAACGGCG
The DNA here is from genome assembly GCA_945873145.1 of uncultured Prevotella sp. Classification (GTDB taxonomy): domain Bacteria; phylum Bacteroidota; class Bacteroidia; order Bacteroidales; family Bacteroidaceae; genus Prevotella. The sequence goes on along the minus strand of CAMCBZ010000053.1, from coordinate 2,417 downwards.
GCACCGACATCGAGGTCTACCAGTCGCCGCTGATGCTGATCTATGGCGACACCTGTATCTACCGCTACTACAGCACGCTCCACGGCACCACCCTCAAAGGCACACCACGCTTTATCCGAGGCACCACCACGGGCAAGACTCCCAAGGACGGATATCTCGTAGCCACTTCGGAAAACCTCTACCGACTGAGCAAAGAAGGACTGATGACGGTCAACGACTGGAACTCGATGTTCTACGCCACACCCGAGAAGTTTGACCCGCAAAACAGTTTCTTCACCAACAACTGTGACTTCCTCGTCAACGACGGCAAGCTGCACGTGCTCTATGCCAACAAAGCCAACGACCGCAAGTACTCCGCACCCATCGCCGGCGACTACGAGGCTGCGCCATTTTTGATGAAGAACACACTCACCACATGGCGTCCCGTCGAAAATGCCATCAATGCGTGGCAGGTGCTCTACGACAGCAAGCACCATCGCTTCTGCCCCTACTACGCCAAAGGAACCCAGCTGAAGACCTTCAAGGCTACGGTCACCGACGCTACCGTCGACGCCAACAATGTACCCGGCGAGGTGAAGGCCGTCTTCCAGGGCGGAAGCAACCAGACCTATGTCATCACGGATGTCGACGGCACGCCGATGCTCTATCGCTACCAGTTCTACAACGTCGTGGACAAGGGCGACTTCAGTGCTGACGGCGCACGCTCGGTACTCGACCTCTCGGGCTGCACCGACATCGACAAGGCGACGCGCTTCACGGCCAACACTGCCGGTCAGGCATTCTACTACGCCACCGACAATGCCTTCTATTCCTTCTCTACGTCGAGTGGCGAAAAGACGTCCCACACGATCTACACCTGCCAGCCGGGCGAGACGGTTACCGCCTTCTATATCTGGGGCAGCGACGGCGGCGGATGGCCTACCAGCAACTGTATCCTCTGGATCGGCGTGTGGGACAGCAACAAGCAGGAAGGAAAGCTCGTCCAGTATGAGATGGACGTCAACTATGGCGTGCCCACCTCGTCCTTCGGACCCATGTTCGGCTCGCCCGACAACCCGGTCATCACCACAGGATGGGGCAAGATCGTGGACATGACCAACATAGATGCTGAGTGAACAACGATAACAACCAAATAAAAACAAAACAACAGCAAAATGAAAAAACAACTTCTGACGGCAGCCCTGGCCTTGTTCGCCATGGTCGTCAACGCACAGAACTACACCGTCAAGGCTACCCTCAACGGACTGCCCGACGGCACGGAGATCGAGCTCGTGCCCATGAGCCACGACAACGAGAAGCCTATCGCCACTGCCACCGTGAAAGGCGGACAGTTCACGATCACCGGACAGCAAAACGACCCGCGACTCATCTGGATGAGGGTTAAGGACAGCTACGGTGTGGGGAAGTTCATGCTCGACAATTCCAACATCACTATCGCGGCTGATGTCAGGCAGGAGGGTACCAGCCAGGGACTCCCCGTCTATGATTTCGCCAACATGAAGGTGACCGGATCACCACTGACCGACGAGTACTACAAGATGTACGACGTGCGCAACCAACTCGACGAGGTATACCAAAGCAACGCCAAGAAATACGCCGGCGTCCAACAGCAACTGAACAACGCCAAGACCGATGCCGAGCGCAAGGCTATCAAAGCCAGCAGTGAGTACAAAGCCATGCTGCGGGCCGACAGCATCTTTTTCCACGACGTGGAGTTTCGTCTTGACAGCACCATCAACGCCCATAAAGACAGCTTCTGGGGGCCACTGCTGATGATGGACTTCATGAACTACTTCCGTCCGGAGGACAAGGCGGTCTTCGAGTCGATGTCGCCGGCGGCTAAGAACAGCTGGTATGGCAAGAAGGTCTACGCTGAGCTGAACCCCGGTGGCGGCGAGGGCACACAGATCACGCCGTTCACTGTGAAGGACGAGACCGGCAAGCCACACACACTGGCAAGCCTTGTGGCCGGCAAGAAGGTGGCTCTCATCGACTTCTGGGCGAGCTGGTGCCATCCCTGCCGCATGGAGATTCCCAACGTCAAGGCACAGTATGCCAAATACAAGGACAAAGGCTTCCAAGTCATCAGCATCTCCACAGACCGCGACCGCAAGGCGTGGAAGAAAGCCTGCGCCGACGAGAAGTTGCAGTGGCCGAGCTTCCTCGATGCCGACGGCTCGCTCGCTGACCTCTATCACATCCGTGCCATCCCGGCCATGTACCTCTTCGACGTTGCCACCGGCAAGATCATTGCCACGGATATGGATGCCCGCGGACAAAAACTCGCTGACAAGCTCGCTGAGCTGCTGAAATAACGACACAGTGGATATTTTCCGTAGGGCGTCTGTTCGGTATCTTCTCAGTATTGGTTACAGACGTTTGCAGGGTGCGGCCCTTGTGGCCGTCCGCAACCAACA
>CAMCBZ010000052.1 GCA_945873145.1 uncultured Prevotella sp. | reverse complement strand
TAACGTTCTTTTTCAACACTTTGACGATGTGCGACAGATGTTTCCACACGGCGATACGGCTCGTGCCGGTCTCGGCGCAGATGGCCTTATAGTCTTTGCCGTCGAGAAAGCGCAGGGTGAAGAGATGCAGCTCCTGCGGTGAGAGCAGTGCGTGGGCGAGTTGGCGCAGCTGTTTGAGTCGGCGCTCGTCGTCCTGCCAGTCATCGCCGTCGTGCGCTTCGTCGGTGTAGAGGCGGAGAATGCGCTCGCGGTTGCTCTTGTCGCGCAGCCGCTTCAGACAGCGGTTGCGTACAGCCACTATCAGGTAGCCTTCGGCTGAGGCGGGCAGCAGCTCGGTATCGCTCTCTAACAGATAGGCGAAGACCTCGCTCACCACGTCCTTGCTCTCCTGCTCATCATAGAGCAGGGAGCTGGCCACACTGTACATGCGGCGGTAGTGCTGGCGGAAAAGCTGTTCAACATGCTGTCTGTCCATCGTCTGTTTTTTATTATCAATACCCTTCGGTGAAGAGAATGTTAACCTCTTGACTGCTATTTTTGCTTTTCAACGAAAGAATGTCATTACAAAGGTACATCTTTTCGCTGACTTTTCTTGATAAAGCCCTCCTAAGAACTACTAAAGTTTTGTATATCAGCGGAATTATTCGTAACTTTGCAGTCTTATTACATACGCATATACAGAATGAGCAAGAAACTCTATATCGAGACTTATGGCTGCCAGATGAATGTAGCCGACTCCGAAGTCGTTGCCTCCGTCATGCAGATGGCCGGTTACGAACCCACTGACACCGAAGAAGATGCCGACGCGGTGTTTCTCAATACCTGTTCGGTGCGCGAGAATGCCGAGAACAAGATCTATCATCGTCTCGACACGCTTTTCGCCCAGCAGCGCCGCCACGCCCACGACAATCCCGAAGCCACGCACCCCAAGCCGATTCTCGGCGTGCTGGGCTGTATGGCCGAGCGCGTGAAGAACGACCTGATCGAGAACCATCACGCCAATCTTGTGTGTGGTCCTGACAGCTATCTCCATTTGCCCGAGATGGTGGCAGCCGTAGAGGTAGGGCAGCCTGCCGTGGACGTTCAGTTGTCCACCACGGAGACCTATCGCGACGTCATGCCTCTGCGTGTGGGCCCGGCCCATGTGAGCGGCTTTGTGAGCATCATGCGCGGCTGCAACAACTTCTGCCACTATTGCATCGTACCCTATACCCGTGGCCGCGAGCGGTCGCGCGACGTGGAGAGCATCTTGCGCGAGGTGCGTGATCTTCACGACAAAGGATTCAAGGAAGTCACTCTCCTGGGACAGAATGTCAACAGCTATGGCCTGCTGCCCAACGGTCAGCGGCCAGACAATGGCATCATCATCAATGAGGCCGACGGCACGGAGCTCCACGTATGTTCCTTTGCCGAGCTCCTGCGGCGCGTGGCCGAGAGCGTACCCGACATGCGTGTGCGCTTCACCACGTCCAATCCTGAGGATATGACCGAGGACATCCTGCACGCCATCGCTGATGAGCCCAACCTCTGCAACCATATTCATTTCCCCGCACAGAGCGGCAGTGACAAGGTGCTGCACTTGATGAACCGAAAGTACACGCGCCAGCAGTATCTCGACAAGGTGGCTGCCATCCGCCGCATCATCCCCGACTGCGGACTGACGACAGACATCTTTGTGGGTTATCACGACGAGAGCGAGGAGGACTTCCAAGAGACTATGAGTCTCGTGCGTGAGGTTGGTTTTGACGCCGCCTTCATGTTTAAATACAGCGAGCGTCCCGGCACCTACGCTGCCAAGCACCTGCCCGACAATGTGCCCGAGGAAGAGAAGATTCGCCGTCTCAATGAGCTCATCCGCCTGCAAACCGAGATTTCGGCCGAGCGCAACAAGCTCGACGAGGGAAAGACCTTTGAGGTGCTCCTTGAGCGCTATGCCAAACGTTCCCACGATCAGCTCATGGGCCGCACACCACAAAACAAGGCTGTTGTCATCGCACGCGGCAACCACCACCCCGGTGAGCGCGTCATGGTGCGCATCACAGGCTCATCGTCAGCCACACTCATGGGTGAAGTCATCAACGAATAACAGGCTAAAGGTCTACAATCCATAAGTTTTGTATAGTAAGCACGGTAAGGACCAAGAAGCAAAATATTGTTTATGAAAGAATTCCTGCAGGTATTGCGGCGCTTCGTTCCGCCCTATAAGAAGTATCTGGTGCTGAGCATCGTGTTCAATATCCTTTCTGCGATATTGAACATCTTCTCGTTTATGACGCTCATCCCCATCTTGCAAATCCTGTTCAAGACATCGGATGTCAAGCAGGTCACGAGCCTTATCGGCTGGGACAGTGTGCACTCGGTTGGTGAGCTCACCAATATGCTCACCAACAACGCCTATTATTATATAGAGCGTTTCATTGCTGAGTATGGTTCTGCCAACACGTTGCTGGCCATCGGCTTGCTGCTTGCGTTCATGACAGCTTTGAAGACAGGAGCATACTTCCTTTCCTCGGCTACCGTCATCCCCATCCGCACGGGTGTGGTGCGCGACATCCGTAACCAACTCTACCGCAAGATCACCTCTCTGCACCTTGGCTTCTTCTCGGAAGAGCGCAAGGGCGACATCATCGCCCGCATGAGTGGTGACGTGCAGGAGATCGAGAACAGCATCATGGCCAGCCTGGACATGCTGTTTAAAAATCCTATTCTGATCATCGCCTATTTCACGGCCTTGCTTGTCGTGTCGTGGCAGCTCACGCTGTTCACGATTGTCTTTGTGCCGATCTTCGGTTGGTTTATGGGTTTTGTCGGCCGCAAACTCAAAGCGCACAGCATGAAGGCTCAGGGACTTTGGAGCGACACGATGAGTCAGGTAGAAGAGACGTTGGGCGGGCTGCGCATCATCAAAGCCTTCTGCGCTGAGGAGAAGATGAACCAACGCTTTGACCGCATCAACAGCAGCTACCGCGACGACATCATGCGTGTGAACATCCGACAGCAGCTTGCTCACCCGATGAGCGAGTTTCTTGGTACGGTGATGATCATCATCGTGCTTTGGGTAGGCGGCATCCTCGTGCTCAACAACCATACGCTCAGCGGTCCCAAGTTTATCTACTATCTGGTGATGCTTTACTCTATCATCAATCCGCTGAAGGAGTTTTCCAAAGCCGGATATAACATCCCCAAAGGCCTTGCCTCCATGGAGCGTGTCGACAAGATTCTCAAGGCTGAGGTAGAGATCAAGGAAAGCAAGCATCCCGTACACATCCACAGCTTCGATCATGACATCGAGTTCAGAAACGTAGGGTTTGCCTACAATCACGATGATAACGGAAACCTGCACTGGGTGCTCCGGCATATCAATCTGACCATTCCCAAAGGCAAGACTATCGCCTTGGTAGGCCAAAGTGGCGGCGGCAAGTCTACGCTGGTAGATCTCATTCCGCGCTATTACGATGTGCAGGAAGGCGAGGTGCTCATCGATGGCATCAATGTCAAGGATCTCTGTATCCACGATCTTCGTGAGCTGATCGGCAATGTCAACCAGGAGGCCATCCTCTTCAACGACACCTTTTATAATAATATCACGTTCGGCGTAGACAACGCCAGCAAGGAAGACGTTATCAGGGCGGCGAAGATCGCCAACGCTTATGACTTCATCATGGAGTCGGAACATGGCTTCGACACCAACATCGGTGACCGTGGCGGCCGTCTGTCCGGTGGCCAACGGCAGCGTATCAGCATAGCGCGTGCCATATTGAAGAATCCTCCCATCCTCATCCTTGACGAGGCTACCTCTGCGCTCGACACCGAGAGCGAGCGTTTGGTGCAGGATGCGCTTTTCAAACTGATGAAGACACGTACCACCGTCGCCATTGCTCACCGTCTGTCAACCATCAAAAACGCCGATATGATCTACGTCATCCATGAGGGAGAGATCGTAGAGAGCGGTACCCATGACGAGCTTATGAAAACTGATGGTTATTATCATAAGCTTCACGACATGCAAAGTTGAAAAGTTATAAAATATAAGTTCTATGGTAAGATTTCACAATTCTAAGATAAGCTCATACAGATGGATAGGTCCGTTTGTAGCCTTGTTACTGAATCTGCTGATAGCTTTGGGCATGTACTTCATCGCCCGAGTGGAATTTCTGTTGGAAAACTACAGCTACTTTTCAGAGGATCTGACGTTCAGCCATCTGTGCAGTCTGTTTGCCGGTTCTCTGCCTTTCGACAAGTCGGCCATAGCCTACACCAATTCTCTCTACATATTGATGATGCTCTTCCCCCTCTGGCTGAAGGAGACTCCTGTCTATCACAAGGTGTGCAAGTGGCTGTTCATCGTGGTAAATACGATAGCACTGGTCATCAATCTGTGCGACTCGGTTTATTTCCCCTATACGCTGCGTCGTACTACGACGAGTGTCTTCCATGAATTCCAAAACGAAACCAATCTTGGTGACGTCTTCTGGGGTGAGTTGGTGGGTCACTGGTATTTGCTGCTGTTGGCCATCGTGGTAGTGTGGGGAGCCTGGAAGCTTTATGTCATGCCACGAACAGACGCCCGACAACTGCTCAGCCTGAAACAGCGACTGATTTATACCGGTGTCTACACGGTGTTGCTGGTCTTTACTGGCTTTATGACCGTAGGCGCCTGCCGTGGTGGCTGGGCTTCGGGCATCCGTCCGATCACCATCAACAATGCCAACGAGTATGTAGACCGCCCCACCGAGTGTGCTTTGGTGCTCAACACACCCTTCTCACTGATTCGTACGATCAACAAAGACGTGTTTGAAGTGCCCAATTACTATACCAGTCTCGATGAGGCCGGCAAGGTCTTCACGCCGATTCACAATCAGCAAACCGTCAATGCACCGGACACGATGAAGCGCAAAAACGTGGTGGTGCTTATTGTTGAGAGCTTTGGCCGGGAGTATATCGGCGGACTCAACAAGATGTATTTTGGCGGAAAGTACAAAGGCTATACGCCCAATGTCGACAAGCTCATCGAGAAGAGTGCCGTGTGGTATTACTCTTTCTGCAACGGTCGCAAGAGCATCGACGGCATGCCTTCCGTGCTCTGCGGCATCCCGATGTTCAAGGAGCCCTTTGTGCTCACGCCGTCATCAATGAACAGCTACACGAGTATGGCCGGCCTGCTCGACAAGGAAGGCTACACCACATCCTTCTTCCATGGTGCCAACCGCGGATCGATGGGCTTCCTGGCTTTCTCCAAGAAGGTGGGCTTCCAGCAATACTATGGCCGTCAGGACTTCGATCAGGACAGCCGGTTTGGCGGTGACAAGCAGTACGACGGTCACTGGGGCATTTGGGACGAGCCTTTCCTGCAATACTGGTGTGCCAAGCTCGGCACGATGAAGCAGCCCTTCATGTCGGCTTGCTTCACGGTGAGCTCCCATACGCCTTATGTCATCCCCGAGAAATATAAGAAGGTGTATCCTGAGGAGGGCATTGTCATCCACAAGTGCATCCGCTATACCGACATGGCCATCGGCAAGTTCTTCCGCGAGGCCGAGAAACAACCATGGTTCAAGAATACCATCTTCGTGCTGACCAGTGACCACACCAATCTCAGTGACCACCAGCAATACCAGACCGACATCGGCGGCTTCTGCTCACCGATCATCGTCTACGATCCTACGGCCAAGCTTGTCAAGCCCGGCATGCGCAATGCCATTGCCCAGCAGATCGACATCCTGCCGACGGTGCTCGGTGCCTTGGGCTATAACAAGCCCTTCCTCAGCTTTGGCTGCAACCTGCTCTCCACACCCGACGATGACACCTATGCCGTCAACTATCTCAACGGCATCTATCAGTATGTCAAGCACGGCTATACCATGCAGTTCGACGGCAACAAAGTCGTGGGCATGTACAAGCTCACCGATCTGCTGATGCAGCACAACCTCGTTGGTCGCGTGCCCCAACAGGCTCAGATGGAGCGTGAGCTCAAGGCGATCATCTATCAGTATATGTATCGTATGGTCCATGACAGACTGCATCCATGAAAAAGTTCTTTAGCTACATAGCTTATCTCATCGTAGCGGGGCTGTGGTATCTGCTGTCCCTGCTGCCTTTCTGCGTGTTGTATGTGTTCTCTGACCTGCTCTATCTCCTTGCGGGACGGCTGGTGCATTACCGTCACCGCGTGATTTGGAAGAATCTCCGTGAGAGTTTTCCCGAGAAAAGCGAGCGGGAGTTGCGGCAGATGGAGCATGCCTTCTACCGTCAGTTCTGCGACTATCTGGTGGAAACCATCAAGATGATGACCATCAGCAAGAAGGAACTGAAGCGACGTATGCACATCTCGGCACCCGAAAGTTTCTGGCAGTGTCTGGACAACAATCAGAGCATTGCCATCTATCTCGGTCATCTCTTCAACTGGGAATACATGACTTCACTGCCTTTCTGGGTGGCCGATGACGTGCAGTGTTGCGAGATCTACCATCCGTTGGAGAATGCTTATTTCGACAGTCTTTTCCTTCGTGCGCGCGAGCGTCACCATGCGCTGTGCATCCCGATGATGGAGTCCTTGCGCCGCATCATCGGCTTCGGCAAGACCCACCGCGCCATTGTCGTGGGCTACATTGCCGACCAGGTGCCCTTCTGGAACAATATCCATCACTGGGTGGACTTTCTCCATCACGACACGCCGGTGCTCACGGGTGCCGAGCGCATTGCCAGGCACACCAATGAAGCCTGCTTCTATGCCTACATGCGGCGGACGCGGCGCGGCTATTACACCTGCGAGATGAAGCTCATCACGCTGGAGCCCAAGAAGAGCAAGGATTTCGAGATCACCGACGCTTACTTCCGCCTGCTTGAGGAAAACATTCGCGAACAGCCCGGACTCTATCTTTGGAGCCACAACCGGTGGAAACGTACACACGAGGAGTTTAATATCCGATACAATGCCCAGACGGGAAAGGTCGACTTGCGTGACCTTGAGACCATCAAGCGCGAGAAAGGAATCATCTGACGGCTCACCGCTTTTAAGCAATAAGACAGTAAACATCAGCCTATGATATTTGTCAGGGACAAAGGGCGGATGTGCAACAACATCCTGCAATATGCCCATCTCTATGCCTGGGGACGCGAGCACGATCGTGCCACGTTGTCCATGCGCTTTGCCTATAAGTACCGCTATTTCCATATCTGTGACACGCCGCACCATAGTATCGTTTGGTATCTCATGGGCAAATACGGTGCTAAGCTCCATCTGCTGCCCGTCGTCACCTTTCCCTTTCACGAGGGCGACACGACGCAGCAGGAACAGCAGCTGCTCCGCCATCGCCATTGTGTGGCCGAGGGATGGGGCGTCCGTTTCTATGACCTCTTTCTGAAATATAAGTCAGAGATCATCCGTCTCTTTGCCTTCCACGATGATATCGAGACAACAGTAGCCCGGCGCATGGGCGAGGCGGAAGGCCCTGCTTCGTCGGGCGCCGATGCCGTGATACGTTTGGGTGTCCACATCCGTCGTGGAGATTATGCCACTTGGCAAGGCGGCCGTTACCTCTACACCGACGAGCAATACCTGAACATCATCCGGCAGGCAATGACCTTGAATGCCGACCGCCGGGCGATGGTCTACATTTGTGGCAATGATCCTCAGCTCAACCGGCAGCTGTATGTCGACACATTAGGAGCGGACCGCGTTTGCTTCCCCGATGGCAATCCCGGCGAGGACCTTTGTCTGCTCTCTCTTTGCGACATGCTCATCGGAGCACCCAGCACGTTTACCCTTGTCGCCTCGATGTATCGTGACACGCCACTTTACTGGATCGAGGATCCCGGCACTCCACTCAGTCCACAAAGTTTCAGCTGTTTTGACGAACTCTTCAAAAAAATACATTGATTACGGTGCAATTTTTTCACCGGCACGTCATAGGGATATGACGATAAAGACTATGAGTAAAGATATGAATGAAAAGGTAAGTATTATATCCGCAGTGTATCAGGTAAAGCCCTATCTGCCTCAATTTCTGGATTCCATCCTTGCGCAGTCGTTCTGGGACTGGAAGCTCTATTTGGTCGACGACGGCAGTACCGACGGTGGCGGAGCGCTCTGCGACGACTATGCCGCCCGTGATGAGCGTATCGTGGTGATGCATCAGAAAAACCAGGGCCTGGCAATGGCACGTCAGCACGCTTTGGACCGTTGCACGGGAGAATATGTCTATTTTGCGGACAGCGACGACTGGCTGGAGCCAAATCTCCTGCAGCGTATGGTCGAGACCCTGGAGCAGCAACAAAGCGACGTGATCATCATCGACTACTATCGCAATACGACGAATGAGCAGACTTGTCATCAGTCACATGGACCGCAAATAGAAAATCTCAATACCCATGAGGCCTTGCTCAACATCTATTGCGACCGCATACCTTGTTATATGTGGACGTATATGATGAAACGCACGATTCCCCAAGAGCGCATCTATAACGATATCTACGAGGACCATTCCACCATTCTGAAATGGATGTCGCATGCCCAGAAGGTCACCTTGCTGCACGAGCCTCTCTATCACTATCGTCAGCGGGCCGGCAGCATTCTGCACAGTATCAGCAGCATCAGAGCCAACACCACACTGTTTAAAGTAGTGTTGGACCGCTATGATTTCCTGCGAGAAAACCATCTGTTGGAGGATCAGAAAAAGAAGGTAGATGCCTACACCGTCCACATTTTCCTGAAGTTGTGCAAGGATATCTCGCGCAGCAATGCCTCTTTTCATGAGAAGATGAAAAGCGTGCATGATATACGCCGGGCTATTAAAGCCTTCCCCTGGTATTCGCCAACGAGCCTCGGCATGAAATACTATTTGCGTCAATGCCTCATGCGCATGAGCCCCAAACTGTTTGTTCATGCGGTAGACGGAACCTCGCTGTTCTCCAAACCTATTCCCAAATTGAAAAGAAAGCTAAAGCGAAAACAATGATAGGGGAGGGAAGCCTTCTTGGCAGAAGCCTTCCTGCTCGCGTGAAGAAAAAGTCACTGTTGACCAACAATGCTGCCTATATATAATAAGGTGTTGTTGGCATCAGTGGCTTTCTTTTTTCGCTTTTCGCTTATTGAGCAAGTCGCGCTCTATGATCTTTGCCACTAACAGGAATTGGTATTCGCCTATCAGTGTGCTGTGGATCAGTCCGGCTACGCCATTGCGGAACCCGCCAGAGAGAACATAGTCGCGGAAGGAATGCCACAAGGGGCGCAACAACAGTGCAGCCACCCCGTAGTGCTTGTTGGCACGCTTCTCCACTTCGTTGTCGGAATAGCGGTTGTTTTTCTCAGCCACGTCTCTGACATAATTCTCCGCCAGGTGCACGAGATTCAGTCCAGGTTGCCAACGGATATGCTCCACGCGGCCTTGGATTTGCGGAAAGGTATGGACATAGGGAGGCCACACCGTCCCTTCTTTGACGAAGAAGCGCAACTGCTCATCGCCTGGCGTGCCTTTCTTCAACTTGTTCATGAAGCGGTTGCGGCGTGGGATATACAGTCCTTGTGGGCAATCGTCAGTGGCGATGCGCTGATAGAGATAGTCGCGTAGTTCAGAAGGCACCACTTCGTCAGCATCCACCACCAGCACCCAGTGGTAGGAAGCTTGCTGGATAGCATAGGTGCGGGCAGGCTCTGCTGAAACGTAGTCACGTTTTGGAAACGTCACCACGCGACATCCCCGGGCGAGCGCGATGTCGCGGGTGTGGTCAGTGCTCTCCATGTCGCACACCACAATCTCGTCGAAGTCTTTTACGCTGTCCAGTACTTCTGCTAAATGTCGCTCAGCGTTGTAGGTGTTGATCACCACTGATATCTTGTTGTTCATCGCGTGCATTTGGTTGTTAGTCTTTCTTCCATGTGTTTTCTTTGGTTATTTGCAAAAATAAGCAATTATCTTGTAACAGCAAAACACTTCCCTATTTTTTCCTTTCTTCCCACTACTTTATTGGGAAAGAATCGTTATCTTTGTAGCATGAACATCAAAATAGGAATGGACGCGAAGCGCATCGTGCGTAATGCGTCGGGCTTAGGAAGCTATGGACGCAATCTGGTCAACGCGCTGACCGACAGCAGTGACTGTCCCGAACTCGTGCTCTATGCACCGGATGAGGGGCGCGCTGACCTGCGTGGTCAGGTTCACGCGTCAGAGCGGTTGCGGTTTGCCTATTCGGGCAAGCACTGGCGGCTGGCTCAGGACCTGTGGCGCGGCAAGGGCATCGTGGCGGATCTGCGGCGCGACGGCATCGACCTGTATCATGGGCTCACCGGTGAACTGCCCCAGGGCGTACGCCGTGCGGGCATCAAGACCGTGGTGACGATCCACGATCTCATCTTTCTGCGCCATCCCGAATACTATCATCGGCTCGACGTGATGCTCTATCGCCGCAAGTTCTACCGTACGCTGCGCGAGGCCGACCGCATCATCGCCATCAGCGAGTGCACCAAGCGCGACATTCTCTACTACTCCGATTATCCCGCCGACCGCATTGATGTCATCTATCAGAATTGCAGCAGCGACTTCCGGCGTACCGCCGGCGACGACGAGCGGGCGGCCGTGCGGCGTCGCTATGCGCTGCCCGAGCACTATATCCTTAACGTCGGCACCATTGAGGAGCGCAAGAATGTGATGCTCGCCGTGAAAGCCCTGCCCCAGCTGCCCCGCCGTGAATGTCTGGTCATCGTCGGGCGCAAGACGTCCTACACCAATGAGGTAATGGAGTATGCCGCCCACCATGGTGTCGACGACCGCATCGTACTGCTCCACGGCGTGCCAAATGCCGACCTGCCCGCGCTCTATCAGATGGCCGACGTGTTTGTGTATCCTTCGCGCTACGAGGGTTTTGGCGTGCCCGTCATCGAGGCTGCTCAGAGCGGACTGCCCGTGGTGGCGGCCACCGGCTCCTGCCTGGAAGAGGCCGGCGGACCGGACAACAGCTATGTCGATCCCGACGACAGCGATGCCATGGCGGCGGCTCTCAACCGTCTGCTCGCCGATGACGAAGAGCGCCGGCGTGTAGCTCAGTGTGGCAGCGAATATGTCCGTCGCTTCGAGGGCAACCGTGTGGCAGAGCAGATGTTGGAAGAGTACAGAAGGGTGCTGGGGCGCTGAGAGGCAGAAATAGCAAGAAAAGACAAGCCCGACAGCGCATGAAAAGCCACCGGGAGGATAGGGAATCAGAAAAAATAGCTAACTTTGCAGCATGAAAGCAAAATTTATAAGTTTCTATTTCCTGACGACCTTGCTCATGGGGCTGTTGTTCTTCTGTTATCTCTTTGCTGATACCACGGCAGAGATGATGGACTTTGTGGGCATGTGCTATTTTGTCACCTCGTGTCTGTCCCATGCGGCGCTGATCAACCTCGCCGTGTTCTTGGTGTTCTGTCTGCCTTGTGCACTGACCCATCATGAGAAGATCGGTCGCACGCTGACCATTGTTGCAGAGTGTCTTCTGCTGGTGCTGATCGTGGCTAATCTGGAGATATTCCGCATCTATCGCTTCCATTTCAACGGCATCATCCTCAATATGCTCACCGGACCCGGTGCGGGCGAGATCTTCAATATTGGAGGTGTCGTCTACTTCAAGTCGGCGCTAATCATCGCCTTCCTTGTGCTCGTGGTCCTCGGACTTTGGTGGCTGGCGGGCAAATGGAGCTTCAGCCGTCGCCTTTCCCGTGGCCTGGCCTGGGGGCTGGTGGGCTGTCTGCTGGTAGCCAACGGTCTGCATACCTACGGCGCCTTCGTACAGCGTGGCTCCATCATCAGTTCCACGCGTGTGATTCCCTATTATTTTCCATTGGAAGCTACCCGTACGCTGGAGAGCTGGGGAGTGAAGCATTCTCCCAATGTGCTGAACGCAAATGTGGGAAAAGGCAATGTCAACTTCCCGTTGCATCCATTGAAGGTCGCCAACGCCAAGCGACCGAATATTATCTTCATACTCATCGACTCGTGGAACATGCGTACGCTGACCAAGGAAACGATGCCCGCGGCCTGGCACTTTGCCATGGACAATCAGTGGTACCACAACCATTTCAGCAGTTCCAACGGTACACGCTATTCCATCTTCGGCATGTTCTTCAGTGTGCCGTCGATCTATTGGAACAGCATGGAGAGCGGTCATGTCAGTCCACCCTTCATCAATACACTCTTGAACGAAGGCTACAACATACGCATCCACGCCAGTGCCACGTTGAAGAATCCGCCCTTCTCCCGCATCGTCTTCCAGCGCGTGCCCCATCTGCAAACAGATACGCCGGGAGCAGGCTCCTACGATCGCGACAAGCGAATCACGGAAGACTTCATCCGCGAACTGCCCGAACTGAAGAAATCGGGCAAGCCTTTCTATTCCATGCTCTTCTATGATCTCGCCCATGCCATTAGTTTACCGGCTGACAAAAACAAGCCTTTCCGCCCGGCATGTTCAGAGATTGACTATTCCAACCTGACCAATGACATGGACCCCACGCCGCTTTTCAACCTCTATCGCAACTGTTGCTACAACATCGACCTCTTCCTGGCGCAAGTGTTCACGGCGCTGAAGCGTGAGGGACTCGACAAGAACACGATCATCATGCTCACCGGTGATCATGGACAGGAGTTCAATGAGAACCATATGAACTATTGGACGCACAACGGCAACTTCTCGCGCTGGCAGGTCTGCGTGCCGCTGATCCTGCATATCCCCGGACAGAAGCCCCATCAATATGCCTACCGCACGACACACTACGACATCGTGCCCACGATGATGCACGACTATCTGGGCGTGACCAACCCAATCTCGGACTACAGCGTCGGTCATCTGCTTTCTGACAGCCACGCTTCCCGTGCCTGGCAGGTGGTGGGCGGTGATCTGCAATATGCTTTTATCGCTCCGGGTGACGTGATTCTGAAGAAGGAGGGCGACGGCTCGCTGACAATTACCGACAAGCATCTGCGTCCGCTTCCCGGCTATCATGTCAACGTGAAGCAGTTCAATCAGGCAATGGATTGCCTGAACCGCTATTTCAAGAAATAGACAGATCGGAACCGCCTCACGGACTTGCCGCCCAACGACCTCGCTGGGAGAATAGGCGAGAGGCGTTATCCACTCTTTATATTGGGTAGTATTCTTGATTCCATTGCAATGGAATCAGGAATATATCTCAATTCTGACGCTATAAATTCTCAATTCTCCAACAAAAAATTCTCAATTCTATCTCATAAAATTCTCAATTCTCTCTTCGCAAATTCTCAATTCTCTCTTCCTTAATTCTCAATTCTGTCATACTTCCTTCTTTGGGCTTGCTTTCTGTCTCTTTCCTTTTGTTGTTGAAGCAGAAAGGAAGGATGGTCGTATCAGACGATTTTGCGCTGAGAGAGCGAAAGTCATCAAAATATAACTTAATTTATTTCCGTATCAGCCCAAATCTGTGTAATTTTGCGGCTGTTATGAAGGTTGCAGATTACATCATCAGAATGTGGAAGCATGTCGCGCTGGTTGCCGTGTGTCTCTGCATGGTGGTTGCCGCCCATGCACAGGGCGACATCGACCATCCGGGCCATGTCAATCCCGAGGACATGCAGGTGGATATGGACAACCCCACCTTCGTGCCGATGGTGAAGGTGGGCAAGGTGCTCATGGGACGTGACTCCATCCAGTATGTAGAACTCAATAATGTGTGGGTGTTCACTCAGCCCGTTTTCAAGAACGCACAGGAGCGTGCTGCCTTCAACCGCCTGGTCTACAATGTGAAGAAAGTGCTCCCCATTGCCAAGGAAGTCAACCGCATCATCATCGAGACCGGCGATTACCTCGAGACACTGCCCAACAAGAAGGCCAAGGACGAGCACATGAAGCGCGTGGAGGCCGACATCAAGAAGGAATACACGCCGCGCATGAAGAAGCTCACCTACAGCCAGGGCAAGCTGCTCATCAAGCTCGTCTATCGCGAATGCAACAGTTCCAGCTACGACCTCATCAAAGCTTTTCTCGGTCCCGTGCGTGCCGGCTTCTACCAAGCCTTCGCCTGGGTGTTTGGCGCCAGCCTGAAAAAGGACTATGAGCCCAAGGGCGTCGACCGCCTCACAGAGCGTGTCGTGCTCCTCGTGGAGGCGGGACAGCTGTAGAATTAGCTTTACAAAAGTCTGTCAACTTTCTCTTGTATTCTAGAGAGAACAATGGCGGCTTTTGAGCAGAAAAGGCTTGTGAAATCCAGCAAAAATCATTGTCTTCTTATCAGAAAGGCTTTCTGTATTGATCAGAAACGGTTTCTGTAGTGGTCAGAAACCGTTTCTGAGGTGGTCAGTAAAGCGTGCTGATAGGGTCAGAAAGGCTTTCTGACAAGAGCAAATCAGTAGTATCAAAGGAAGAAAGTGTGTTGACAAATTACAAGTGATTGGCTTTCAATGGGTTGTAGAAATGTGCTGAAATTCGCGTCTTTTCCGTCAAATACCCACTTGTTTCAGAAAATCGCATTCTCAGAGGCCGAAAATTGTCAGAAAGCAAGACAATTCAGAGCGTGACAAGCGCTTCTGTTGGCAGTCTGACAATGTTGCCGTGGGAAAGTCGTCGTGGTTATTTCTATTTTCTTCCTCCAAGTTTTGCTTATCTGAAAGGAAAAGGTTATATTTGCAACAACGATAAGCAATAAGACAATGAGCAACGATTTCAAGCGTATTCCCTACGGCATCTGCGACTTTAAGCAGGTACGGAGGGAAAACAAATATCTGGTGGACAAGAGTATGTACTTCGATCGGATGGAACGGGCAGGCAACTTTCTGTTCCTTGTACGTCCGCGCCGCTTCGGCAAGAGCCTGTTCCTGAACATGCTCGAAGCCTACTACGACATCAACGAGAAGGACAACTTCCAGGAGTTGTTCAAGGGAATGTATGCCGCTGAGCATCCGACGGAGTATCGCAACAAATACCAAGTGCTGCATCTCGACTTCTCGTTGGTGGGTAGTGATGTGGAGAATCTGAGGACAAATTTCAGTAACTATCTGACTAATTGCTGTGTGTCCTTTATCAAGAAATACGCATCTTTCTACCCCAAAGACTTGGTAGAAGATGTGCTCCATGGCAAGAACGGCATGGATATGCTCAACCGTCTCAACCTTGCCGCACATGCGGCAGGGTGCCCACTATACCTTATTGTTGACGAATACGACAACTTCACCAACAATGTGCTGAATGTGAAGGGTCAGCAGGCTTATCACGATCTCACCCACGGCACGGGCTTCTACCGCGATGTATTCAAATTGTTTAAGCCAATGTTTGACCGCATCATCATGCTCGGCGTTGCTCCTATTACCCTTGACGACCTGACGAGTGGCTACAACATCGCATTGAATATGACCATCGACTCGCGCTTCAACCAAATGCTCGGCTTCTCAGAAGAAGACGTGCGGCAGATGATACGCTATTATAAAGAGGTGGGAGCCATCAAGCCGGAAGTCACCGAAGACAGCATCATTGCCGACATTAAGCCGTGGTACGACAACTATTGCTTTGCCAAGGACAGTTTCGGCCGTGAGCCCAGCATGTTCAACAGCGACATGGTGTGCTACTATATGAGTACACTTATCGATACAGGGCGCAAGCCGGAAGAGATGGTTGACCCGAATACGAAGACTGATTATAAGAAGTTGCGCAACCTCATCGAGATCGGCAATATGACCGAAGAGCGCCGGCAGACGATCTATGACATCGTGCACACGGGCTATACCTTCGCAATGATCAACAGCTACTTCCCTGCGGAGAGCATCACCGACGAGGACAACTTCGTCAGTTTGCTCTTCTACTACGGCATGCTCACCATTCGCGGCACATTAGGCGCTATGCTGAAGCTCGGTATACCGAACAACAACGTGCGCATACAGTACTACAACTATCTCATGCAGGCCTTCCAGCAGATTCATCCTATCGCGGTCTCGCAGCTAAACACCCCGTTCTATCAGGCCGCCGTGGAGGGCAACTGGCACCCGATGATGGACTACATCCTCAAGGCTTACCACGACACTACCGCCGTGCGACAGCTTATCGAAGGCGAGCGCAACCTGCAAGGTTTCATGAATGCGTTCCTCTCGCTTGCCCCTTATTACCTCGTTGCCCCCGAGATGGAGTTCTCTCACGGCTATTGCGACTTCTTCCTGCTGCCCAACTACACAGTCTACCCGATGGTGGCTCACAGTTATATCCTGGAACTAAAGTATCTCAAAGCCGACGCCACCGATGCTGAGGCAGCCCGGCAGTGGACCGCTGCCGTCGCTCAGATCAAGACCTATGCCGCCGACCGCAAGTTGCAGAGTATGCTCCATGGCACACAACTTCACCTCATCGTCGTGCAGATCAAAGGCTACGATGTCGTGAAGATGGAGGAAATAAGATAAAGGTAAAAAAGCAAAAAGATAAATAAGTAAAAAAGAGACAGAGATTAAGAGTAGCCATAAAGAGAATAAGTGAAGAAAAAAGTAAACATAGGAGTCTTGTTGTTGCTGTTGATAACGCTGATGAGTTGTGGCAGCAAGCCAAGGACCATTCGGTCGGCGCATGACTTGCCGGGCAGCAAGATTGGCGTACAGTTGGGTACCACCTCCGACACGAAGGTGTCGAAGATGGAGCACGACAAGGCGGGCACACAGGTCGAGCGGTTCACAAAGACGGCCGATGCCATTCAGGCACTCTTGCAGGGCAAGGTCAACTGCGTGGTGGAGGACGAGCAGCCTGCCAAGGCCTTTGTGGCGCAGAACGATGGGCTGACCATCCTGCCGCACGCCTACAGCACAGAGCCCTATGCTTTCTGTGTGGCTCATGGACGGCGCGACCTCATGCGAAATATCAACCATGCCCTGCAGCTGTTGCGCAACGACGGCACGCTCGACACCATCGTCAACCGCCATCTACGTCAGAAGATGAGCATCGCCTACCAGCCGAAGGCCATCGGACGACCCAACGGGCGGCTCGTCGTGGCTACCAATGCCACCTTTCAGCCTTATGAGTATTACGACAACGGACGCGTGGTAGGCATCGACATCGACATCATGCAGGCCGTGGCCGATGTCCTCGGCATGACGCTGCAAGTGGAGGATATGAACTTCGACGCGGTGGTCACCTCGGTACAGACCGGAAAGGCCGATGTCGGTGCCGCCGCTCTCACCGTCACACCCGACCGTCTGCGCAACGTCAGCTTCACCGACGCTTATGCCCACAGCCGTCAGGTCATCATCGTGAGAACCTCACATCACGAGGC
>CAMCBZ010000051.1 GCA_945873145.1 uncultured Prevotella sp. | reverse complement strand
TTGGCCAGGCGGCTGTCGAGCTGCTGGAGGTAAGGAGCGATCTCCTGAGCGTTGTAGGTCTCCCAGAACTCCAGGTTGGCACTACCCTGCAGGAGCTTACGCATACGCTCCGGCTCGCGGATACCCGGCATCTCCACCATGATGCGGCCCTCAGCGCCCTGCACTTT
This sequence comes from uncultured Prevotella sp., assembly GCA_945873145.1. Taxonomy (GTDB): domain Bacteria; phylum Bacteroidota; class Bacteroidia; order Bacteroidales; family Bacteroidaceae; genus Prevotella. Next base: position 18,762 of record CAMCBZ010000051.1, on the reverse strand, counting down.
CTGGATGTTGGGCTGTACGACACCGAACTGGTCGATACGTGTTCTGACGACATTGAAGGAGTTGTCGATGGCTGAGTTCACCTCTTCGCGGATGACCTTCTCCACGTCAGCGTCGGAGCTGGTCGGTGAGACCTTGCCCTGAAGTTCCTGTGTGGCGAAGACCTCAGCGAGGTGATGTCCTGGAGCATTCTTGTGATAAGCGTCGATGAAGAGGCTGACGAAGTCGCCCTGTGTGCGTTCCTGCTCGGCACGAGCGTCTCTCATGGACTTGACAAAAGCCATGTCGGTCTTGTGGTCGGCGAGGTTCTCAACGACATCAGGCACGCTGACCTCGAGGATAACGTTCATACCGCCTTTCAAGTCCAGACCAAGACCGATCTGTGTCTCAAGACATTTTTGGTAGCTGTAGACGCCCAAATACTTCACAGAATCCTTGTAATCCTGCTGGGCGATGGGATCCTTCAACTTGGCAGCCTGCTCGTCGTAGTAATGCGTGGCGATAGGGAATGACAAGTAGAAGATGCAAACGAGCGTCAGGAGAACGCCGGTTGCAATGACAATTCCTTTGTTTTGCATTTTGTTGGTTTATTATTTTATTTTTCTCTTTTTATTTTGTCTTCGAGAGTGATCTGCGGTTGTCTTCGCATAGATCTGCGATTGTTTTCGCATATAAGATGTGCAAAGATAGCTATTTTTTCACGCTTTAGAAAATTTTAGCGAATGTTTTTAGTGTTTGTTGCTCATTTTCAGCCAACAAGCGATGGGATAATGGTCCGAAGCCTTGATGGAGCGGTCGATATGGCAATCGTAGGGTGTGAAGTCGTCGGTACAGAGGATGTTGTCGATACGCACGAAAAAGCCGTTGACATGATAGCTGATGCCAGGGCCGTTGCCTGTGGCGACATAGCAGTCGGTAAGGCCTTTGGCGACGGTGCGGTGGACGTATGACACGGGGCTGTCGTTGAAGTCGCCGCACACGATGATGGGTGTGCCGCGGTGGTAAGCGATGTAGCGGGCCACGGCCTCGGCCTGCGGTGCACGCTTCTTTGTGGCTGTGCCGAGTTGCTTGATGAGCATTTTCGAGACATGGCGCGCCGTGTCAGAGGGCAGGTCGCCCTTGACCATGAGCTTGAAGTCGCTTTTCTCTTCAGGACTGAGGCCCGTGCTCTCGAAATGGTTGTTGACGACGATGACCGTGCGCCCCTGGATCTGTACGCGAAAAGCTGCGCTCACGTTGCCCTTGGACTCATACTGTATGCGTTCCTTGCCGTGGATGGGAAACTTGCTGAACATTGCCACGCAGTCGCCGCCGTGCATGATCGTATCGCGAAAGGGATAGTCGCTCTGCATCACCGAGTCGACATATTGTCCGCCGAGGGCGTTGATGTTGGCCTCTTGCAGGCATACAATGTCGGCTTTCTGCGCTTTGATATACTCCAAAATCGGGTTGGGATGACTGGCATCGCCGAACTGCCAGACGTTGTATGACAGCACTTTGAAACTGCCGGCCGGCGCGCTCTGCGGGATGTTGACGGGACAGTACTGCCTCACGGGAACATAGCTGAGCAGGAAGCCGAAGATGGGGATGAGCATGCCGCGCGACTTGATAAGCACCCAAAAGACCAGGAAGCCGAGGTTGATGACGATGAGAACGGGCAACAGCAGGCCTATATTGCTGAGCATGGGAAAGGTTTCGGGACGCAGCCATCCCGAATATCCTGTCATCAGCAATATGATGATTGTGGCAATGTTGACCCCTGCAATGATCTGAAGCGTGACCTGCTTGATCTTCTTCATCACTTCTTGCTTTGGTCGAAGAGTTTTTGCTTCTCCTCACGTGTGAGGCTGTCGTATCCGCTCTTGCGTATCTTGTCGAGGATGCGATCCACCTCTTCCTGGTTGGCTCTCTTGTTGGCGTTGTAGTCCCAGTCGGGATTTCCGCTGCGCTCAGTGCGGCTGTGATGCTGTGAGCGAGCGTCCCACTTGGCTTTGAGATTGGAGAAGAACTGCGTGCTGCCGGGGTGGTATGCCTGTCCGGGATGTTTTCTCCAATAGCGGATGAGGAAGAATCCGAAGATCATGCCGCCGAGGTGGGCCAGATGGGCCACGTTGCTGCCGGGCATGGAGAGGGCAGAGAAAAACTCGATGGCAATGGAGCCAAGCACCATCCACTTGGCTTTGATGGGAATGGGGATGGGGATGATGAACATCTTCTCGTCGGGAAACATCATGCCGAAGGCGAGCAGCAGGGCATAGATGCCGCCAGAGGCGCCCACGGTGGTCAGTCCGTTGAGCTGTGAGGACAGTTGGTGCATGACGGTGATCGAGTCGCCAAGGCTGAGCGCATGCTGTCCGTCAAGCATGAAATAGACCCAGAAGAACTGTGCGATCTCCTGCATCACACCGGCGCCGACGCCACAGAAAATGTAATAAAAAAGAAACTTCTTTCCACCCCACACCTGTTCGACGACAGCGCCGAACATCCATAGCATGAACATGTTGAGGATGATATGCTCCCATCCACCGTGCATGAACATGTAGGTGACCAGCTGGTAGACCTGGAAATTGGAGGCCATGAAGAAGTGCAAGCCGAAGAGGTCATTGAGGTCAATGCCGGTGACGGGCAGGAGCAACTTCATGGCAAGGAATGCCAGGACGTTGATGATAAGCAGATTCTTTGTAACTGTTGGTATTCTGAACATGATACGGTGATTTCGTTATTGTTATGTGGAAATGCATGAAAACTGCTGCAAAATTACGAAAAAAGTCGCTGATATAGCTATAAACACAGCGAATAAGGGCCTTTTTTCAACGTCCATCTCATTTTTTTTGTTTTTTTGTTTGTTTTATGAAAGGAATGCCCTATATTTGTCAGCGTATTTGTTTCATGCAGACAATATAATCACCAAATAAAATAAAATTATGAACAAGTCAGAATTAGTAAGAAAGGTAGCAGAGGGCGCAGGCCTGAACGCTGAGAGTGCAAAGAAAGCTTTGGATGCTACTATCGCAGCCGTCAAGGAAGCATTGGTCGCTGGTGACAAGGTACAGTTGGTTGGCTTCGGTACTTTCGCCGTCAAGGAGCGTCCTGCTCGTCAGGGTGTCAACCCCGCTACAGGTGAGAAGATCCAGATCGCTGCCAAGAAGGTCGTTAAGTTCAACGCAGGATCTGAGTTCGAGGATGCCGTGAACAAATAATGTAAACAATTATCGTTGCGATACCAAAAAAGGCGCACCCTGCGGGGTGCGCCTTTTTTGCATCTTTATTTCTCGCTGAAGTCAGTCTATATTTCTCATTGAAGCGTCTTTATTTCTCGCTGAAGATAACTTGTACGAGCGTTTGCCCGACAGCCTTCAGCGTGTTTTTGTCGATATGCTCCATGTCGTCGGCAAGCGTGTGCCACGTAGGTCCGAAGGTGCTCTGCTGGCAGTTGGGGTAGTAAGGAATGATGTCGATACACGGAATCTTCGCCGTTTGGTTGACGGGAATATGGTCGTCCGTGATCATGCCGCCGTCGCTCTTGGGGAAGAAACTGCCAAAACCGGCCTGACGGGCAGCGCGCCACACCTTCTTCACGATCTCGGGCGCATACTGTTTCGACATGCCTTCCTGATAGAATTGAGCCCCTTGTCCGCCGACCATATCCAGCAGGATGGCGTAGCGCGGAGCGTAGCCTTGTGGCAGGTTGGCGGAGAAATATTGCGCGCCGAGCGCCCAAGAGCTACCGTCGTCTTGCCGGTCGCTCCACTGCGGCGTGCCCCAGTCTTCGGCATCGAAGCACACGAAGTCCACGCCAAGGTTTTGCGGTAGCTTGGCAGCAACGCTCTTTTGGGCGAGCAGTCGTGCCAGTTCCAGCATCACCGCCACGCCGCTGGCAGCATCGTTGGCCGCTAAGATGGGTTTGTGCCAGTTGGTGGAGTCGGGATCATTGTCGGCCCAGGGACGTGAATCCCAGTGAGCGCAAAGCATGATGCGTGTGGTGGCAGCGGGATTGTAGCTGGCCATGATGTTCATGCTGTGGAGGATGGTGCCGTCGTAGCCCTTGAGGTCGGCTCTCTGTCGCGTCACTTTGCAACCGAGCCGCTCAAACTGCGCCACGATCCACTCGCCACAGGCATCGTGACCCTTGGAGTTCATGTCACGTGGTCCGAAGTCGCATTGCGCCTTGGTGTAGGCGTAGGCTGAGTCAGCATTAAAGGCGGGACCCACGGGTGCTACCTTTTCTGTTTCTTCTGTATCCTCGGTGTCGTCGACCGATGCCGTCTTTGCCGGCCAAAAGGCCACTGCCAGGGCAGCGACCACACATAAGCAGCTTGTCACGATAAGGATGGATCTTTTCTTTCGGGTCATCGTTGTTTACGATTCTACAAACATATTCTTTATTGGTTGCGGACGGCCTGTACCTGCGCCATGACGCGTAGCCAGTTGCCGCCCCAAATCTTCACGAGGTCACGCTCGCTGTATCGGCGCCGGAGCAACTGCATGGTGAAGTTGATCAGTTCCGAGGCGTCGGCGCATCCGCGCACGGTGCCGTCGCCGTCGAAGTCAGTGCCAATGCCCACATGATCAATGCCCATGATGTCGATGGCATGTTCGAGATGATCGATCGCATCGAGCACTGTGGCCTCGCCGTCCTTGCGCAGGAAGCCGTGGTAGAGCGTGATATGAGCCACACCACCTTTGCGGGCGAGGGCGCGCAGCTGGTCGTCGGTGAGGTTGCGGGGCACGTCGCAGAGCGCACGCGAATTGCTGTGGGAGCAGACGATCGGCGTGCGGCTGATGTCAAGGGCATCGTAGAACGACTTCTCTGCGGCGTGGCTGAGGTCTACCATGATGCCTTCGTCGTTCATAGCCTGAATGACTTTCTCGCCAAACTGCGACACACCGTTATGGGTGTTGCAGCCGCGGGCCGAGTCGCAGATGTCGTTGTCGCCGTTGTGACAAAGCGTGATATAGACCACGCCGCGCTGGGCGAAGTGGCGCACGTTGGCGACATCGTGGTTGAGAGCCAGTCCGTTCTCGATACCAAACATGATGCTCTTGCGTCCCTGACGCTTGTCCTCATAGAGATCGGCAGGTGTGCGGGCCACGCTGATATACTGACTTTGCTCGTCGACGATGCGTTCGAGCTTGTCGAAGATTAGGTCGGCGTAGGCCATTGGCGAGAGTTGGCTGCTGATGCCCTGCATGTCGGGGTTGTGCTTGAGAATGCCCGCGATGTCGACCGTCTGCGAGAATTGCTGACCGAGTTTGGGCTGTGGCAGATAAGCCACCATGATGACGGCATCCTGCCGGCCGTCGGTCATCTTGTGCAAGTCATAGAGGATCCGCGGGTCGCGCTGGTCGAAACGCACGCCCTGAGGGAAGAACATAGGCGTGTCGCAATGGGTGTCGAGCGTCAGGATGCGCTCGTGGAGCTCTTTGGCCTGGTGGAACAGTGCGGCTTCTCTGACGAGCCATTGAAAGACGGGCAGCCCTTCTTCGCCGAGCCACTCGGGATGCCACTGCACGCCCATGATGCCTTTGAACTCAGTGCTCTCAATGGCCTCAATGACACCATCGGGAGCTTTGGCCGTCACACGGAACTTCTCGCCCGGCTCTCCTACCGCCTGATGGTGGAAAGAATTGACATAGATGCGCCCGCAACCATAGAGGCTGGCGATTACAGAGCCTTCGGCAAGGTCTACCGAATGGGTCGGCTCCTCGCGGTCGGCGTCCTGTGAGTGCTTCACGGGACTGCTCATGCGGTCGGTATTGGTCAGGGCGATGTCCTGCCGGACCTTTCCGCCGAGTGCCATGGCCAGCGTCTGAATGCCGCGGCAAATGCCGAGCATAGGTATCTGACGGTTGTAGGCCAGCCGGGTGAGCATGAGTTCGGCGCGGTCGCGCTGCGCGTTGATATGGTGGAGTTGCGGTGCCGGTTCCTCGCCGCACCACAATGGGTTATAGTCAGCGCCACCGGTGAGCAGCAGTCCGTCGAGATGCTCGAGCGTGTTGACAAGGGTGTCGTTGTCGTCAACAGGCGGGATGAGTACCGGCGTGCCACCGGCTTTGACCACCTGCATATAGTATCTGTCCCGAATCGTGGCGTCGCCCTCACTGAAATTGGTCGTCAGACCGATGAGCGGCTTCTGCTTCGCTTCGGGGAAGGAGGCGTAGACCTCGTTGAGGTTTTGCGCCAGAGAAAAGTTTTTGAATTTCATTCGACCTAATCTCGCCACGGCAGGGCCTCTCACGTGGAGACTCTGCGCATTGGCAAAACAGAAACGTTGGTTGCTAATTAATCATGGTTGACCGGCATCTCGCGCTTGATGCTCTGCTCAAGAGAGATGAGCGTCTCGGTAGAGACAACGCCGGGGATGGTCTGCAACTTGTTGTTGAGCAGATCCATGAGCTCCTCATTGTCGCGTGCATAGGCTTTGATGAGCATGGTGTAAGGGCCTGTGGTGAAGTGGCACTCCACGATCTCGGGGATGTTGACGAGGCGCTTGACCACGTCTTTGTACATAGATCCGCGCTCCAGGTTCAGTCCCACATAGGTGCAGGTGCTGTATCCTAAGCTCTTGGGATTGATGTCGAATCCGCTTCCGAGGATCACTCCGTTGTCGATGAGGCGCTGTACACGCTGGTGAATGGCGGCACGCGAGACACCGCACTCGGCTGCTACGTCCTTGAAAGGAATACGTGCATTCTTTGAGAGGATAGAAAGGATTTTCTTATCCAAGTTGTCGATTTTGTCCATCTGCATAGGTAATTGTATAATATCTAACTTGTTTCCAATAAGCAAAAGTAGGTAATTAAAACGAGATAAACAACAAAATGCACGAATATTTTGCGATATTCGTGCATTTAGTAAAGGATGTAGACCTTTTTGTCTATCGGTCACACCTATTTTAATAGCTACTTGGATGTAAATAGCATATTATTTCCGTCCTTTCTTGCTTGTCTTTTTAGCAGGTGCACTCTTGGCCGGAGTCGTTTTCTTGGCGCTGTCGGCTTTGGAGTCGTTGGCTTTGGGCTGCTCGATATTCACCAGTTCTATGGTGAAGATCAGAGTAGAGAAGGGCTTGATCTGTCCGGCTTCTCTCTCGCCGTAAGCGAGGTTCTGCGGGATATACACTTCCCATTTGCTGCCTACAGGCATGTTGGTCAGCGCCTCCGTCCAGCCTTTGATGACCTGGTCGCAACGGAAGCTGTCGGTGCCTTTGCCGCCATGCTTCTCGGTAGCGTCGAAGACATTGCCGTCGATGGTCTTGCCTTCGTACTTCACTTCCACGGTCTGGTCAGCGGCAGGCTTGGCGCCGTTGCCGGCCTTGAGCACCTTATACTGCAGTCCGTCGGGCAAAACGACTACACCCGGTTTCGTTGCGTTGTCAGCGAGCCACTTCTCGTTCTCGGCTTTCCAAGCGGCGTTCTTGGCGTTGCGGACAGCCTCGGCTTTCTGCTCGAAATACTTAGAAGCTGTAGCCTCCTTATATATAGTGGTGTCACCCTTGACGCCAGCGAGGAAGCCCTCATAGAAGAGTTTGCTCTGCAGAGAGTCTTTGGTGTCCTTAAACTCGCGTCCCATGCCCGGGAGAATGCTTCCTGTGGCCTGCTCAGCGATGGTCGTTCCGGCCTGGTAAGCGACGTAGGCAGGGTCTTTGGCCTTGGCGACAGCCTCACGGAAACCGCGTACAAACTCGTTGATATAAGCCGTGTCGACATGCAGGCGCTGCTGCAGATAAGGCATCAGACCGCGTGTGGCAGCATAGCCGGCGGCGTAGCTGATGGAGTCGGAAGTGGAGGTGAGCTTCACGGGAGTGCAGCAAGCCTCAGTGCAGGCCTCTGCCTTCTTGTCCTTGTTTTTGTTTTTCTTGTTGTTGCCAGCCTGAGCAGGGAGGATGGCAAGGGCTGAGACGATCAGCGTGGCTATGGTTAGAATCTTTTTCATTGTTGTGTATTGGTTTAAAAATCCCCCTTCTGACTGTCTCCTTTGGGAGTGCAGCCTGGAGGGGGGTGAATGTATTGTCGTGTGACAGGAACGGCGGGATGATTACTTGCCGCCTACCTTGATCAGCTCAATCTTGAAGATGAGGGTAGAGAAAGGCTTGATCTTTCCGGCCTCGCGAGCGCCATAAGCTAAGCTCTGAGGAATGTATACCTCCCAAACAGAGCCTGCGGGCATACGGGTCAGTGCTTGTGTCCAGCCGGGGATGAACTGCTTGGGCTGGATGGTGACAGGGCCTTGGCCGTTGGTGTAGGAGCTTTCGAAGATCTTACCGTCGATGGTGCGGCCTTCGTAGTTGACCGTTACGGTAGTGGTGTCTGTCGGGATAGCGCCGTGTCCTTCCTTGATGACCTTGTACTGCAGGCCGGAGGGCAGAGTGACAACTCCCGGTTTCTTCTTGTTGGCAGCGAGGAACTTCTCACCGGCAACCTTGTTGGCACCGTATTCCTTCATCATGGTCTTGCTCTTGATGATCTCCATCTTGGTCTGAGCAACCTGGTTGGCCATCTCAGGAGTCATGAGGCCCTTCTTGCCTGTGGCACCCGTGACGAAACCGGCGAGGAGGTTTTTCAGAGAGATGGTCTTGGTGGAGTCGTCGCCATAGACTTCGTGGTTGACGCCCTTGACGAGCTGTGTGGCGATCTGCTGACCGATCTGCAGACCCATGATGTAGGCAGCGCGCTTCTTGTCGTCGCCGGCGTTGGCACCTTCGTTGATACCTTTCACAAACTCATCCATGTAGGTTGTGTCGATGACCTGACCCTGCTGGATGGCCTGACGCACGTACTGCGACTGTGCGAGACCAATGGCGTAGCTCAGTGAGTCGACGTCGGTCTTGAGGTTGGCTTTGGGAGTGGAATTGCCGCAAGCGGAGAATGTGGCAGCGGCGATGGCTAAAGCAGCCAATACTTTCAAACTTTTCATTAGTTGATGTTTTATTCTGTATCTTTTGTTATTTCACTGTGATAAACTCGACTTATTTCACTTTGATGAGCTCAACGTCGAAGATCAGTGTTGCATAAGGCGGAATGGCCTGACCGGCACCGTTGGCTCCGTAGCCGAGTGTGTAAGGGATATAGAAGCGGTACTTGGCACCCTCCTGCATGAGCTGCAAGCCTTCTGTCCAGCCCTTGATGACCTGGTTGAGGGGGAAAGTGGCTGTCTCGCCGCGTCGATAACTGCTGTCAAAGACCTGACCGTTGATGAGCGTACCCTCGTAGTGGCACTCCACCTGGTCGGTAGCCTTAGGCTTTTTGCCGTCGCCCTCGCGCAGCACTTCATACTGTAATCCGCTGGGCAGGGTGACCACGCCCGGCTTTTTGGCGTTCTCCTCGAGGAACTTCTGTCCCTCGGCCTGTGCGGCCTTGGCCTGCTCTTCCTCTTTCTGCTGGAAGAAAGCCTGTACGGCAGCCTGAGCGTCCATGTCGCTCATGGCAGCTTCTCCGGCAAAGATGTCGCGGATGGCCTTTGCAAAATCGTCGATATTCAGTTCGGTTGCGTTCATCTGCTGGAGCTGATGACCAATGCTCATGCCCAGCGCGTAACTTGTCTTGTCCATTTCTGTTGTTTGATGCTAATTATAAATAATGTGCAAAGATACGATTTTTAATTGTGAACAAGCGGCATATTGCGAAAAAAATATTATTTTTGTGGTATAATAACAGTTCTAAAGGCAATAAGAAGATGAAGAAGAAAATTGTTTTCCTTACGGGGGCCGGTATGTCGGTAGAGAGTGGTTTTAAGACGTTCCGTGGTAATGACGGACTGTGGGAGAACTATCCGGTAGAGCAGGTAGCCTCGCACGAAGGGTGGGAGGCCGATCCCACGTTGGTGACAAACTTCTATAACATGCTGCGCCGGAAGCTTTGGCAGGCTGAGCCCAACGAGGGACATCGGCTCATCGCGGCCCTGGAGAGGGACTACGATGTCAGCGTGCTGACGCAAAACGTGGACAATCTTCACGAGAAGGCTGGCTCCACGCATGTCATCCACCTGCACGGCGAGCTGACCAAAGTGTGCTCGAGTATCGATCCCTACGACGAACGCTATATCCAGCAACTCACGCCCGAGCATAGCGACGTGGCGCCCGGCACCAGGGCCGGCGACGGTTCGCTGCTCCGTCCGTTCATCGTTTTCTTTGGTGAAAGCGTGCCTATGCTCGAACCGGCTGCGCGCGAGGCGATGAAAGCCGACATCTTTGTCATCATCGGCACGTCGCTTAATGTCTATCCCGCAGCCGGACTGGTGCAGTACGCTCCACAGGGATGTCCGGTCTATCTGATCGATCCCGACCCGGTGTTCAATGCGCCTAATGGCAAGTTCACGCACATTCAGAAAGGTGCGTCAGAGGGAATGAAGGAGCTCTGCGAGATGCTGGGCTTCAAGAAATAAGGAAGCAGGACTTCAATATAAGCAGCTGATTGCTTCAAGAAATAATGAAGCGGGCTTGAAGTAATAATGAAGTGGGCTTCAAGAAATAATGAAACTGACTTCAAAAAATAAGGTTGCTCAAGAGAGAAAAAGAGGGAAAAGCCTATCGGTAAATAGGCTTTTCCCCGCGGAGGCAATGTCGGAAAAGGGCTAACTTTGTGATGTTTATCACATAGACCGCCTTAAGGTTGGTCAGTATCAATCGTATTGTAATATGGAAAAGATGAAAAAGATTTTGTTTCTGGCCTTTGCCGTGTTGCTGACGCTGCCTGCCGCAGCACAATACTATCCCGACGGGCGTCCGATTCCGCCCAGTAAGCGTGCCGAGTACTACCGTCAGCATGGGCGGTACAACGATGGCCGTACGGTCTACGGCTATGGCAACAATGTCTACTACGGCTTCCGCCTGGGTATGGCGGTGGCTACGGTCAACTCCGATGCAGCCGTACTTGACGGCAGCGACGCGCGCACAGGACTGGACGTGGGTGCCGTGGTCGGTACACAGCTCACCAGCGCTGCCCCGCTGTACTTCGAGACCGGACTCTCTTATGTGGAGAAAGGCGGTAAAGGCAACTACGACGGCAATAAGTTCACCTACCGGTTGGAATATCTTGAACTGCCGCTGTTGCTGAAATATAAATACCAGGCTACGCCCGACATCTCGGTGGAGCCGTTTGCCGGTGGCTATCTGGCTGTAGGCGTAGGCGGCAAGATCAAGGACTATGGTCACCGCGAGGCTTACTCCAGTTTCAGTGACGACCAGGCGAGTTTCAAACGTTTCGATGGTGGTCTGCGCCTAGGCTGTGGCGTGAGTTTCCAAATGCTCTACCTCGGCATGAGCTATGATATCGGTCTGGCAAACATTGGCCACTACGATTTCGAGGACACGCGCACGGGTTGTTTTAACCTCAATGTCGGCGTGACGTTCTAATGCGGCAGTGAACAAACAACAGTAACTAAAAAACGGCCCATCCTTCGTGAGGATGGGCCGTTGTAGTTTTATGACTATTACCAAAGCTTGGTAATCGCGTTACCACGGCTTGGTCATCGTATTACCACGGCTTGGTCATCGTATAAAGTCTATAAGTCTTTAATGTCTTGTCATCACCGCAAGCATGCAAGCACGGTAGTCTTTGGTGAGCAGGGCGTGTTCCAATGGTTGCAAGTGTGGGTCTGACGTCGTGTAGCCTTCGTAGTACTGACGTAGCAGACGGCAGAAGATGGCGAAGACATGATGGTTGACGGAAGGGGAGTGCAAGGAATAGATGGTGCAGAACGTGTTGGGAACCTCGTTCAGCAGAAAGTTTTCGTAAGTCTGCTGGCTCGTCTGCTGCCCGCTCGCTGCGCCATCTTCCATCAGTTGAATGGTCACTAACAGACTCTCGACAGCCCTTGGTGACAGACCTGCGGTGGCTGTAATGCCCACGGGATTGAACCGGTATACATAGATGTCGTCGGGAATGGTGACGATGCGGTGGCAGCGTGGAAAGAGAATCAATGTCATCAGCGTGTCCTCAAAGAGATAGCCTTCGGGGAAGCAGACGTGCGCGAACAACTCTGCGCGCAGCACTTTGCCACAAGCGTAGCCTTGCAGCTGGCCGGTCCAACAATCGTAGACCTCGAAGAGATGGGAGTAGCCGGGATAGAAGCGGGCACCGATAAACAGCCGGAAACAGCCCTCTACGATGTCAGCGTCGTGTTGTGTTGCCGTATCCATCAGCACGTCGACGGCACCGGGCAATAGCCAGTCGTCGGAGTCTACAAACGTGACATACCGTCCACGGATATGCCGGAGTGCCGCATTGCGTGCAGCCGCCAGCCCGGCATTCTTCTGGTCGATGATTTCTATATCGGGGCAATTCTCATAGTTGGCAAGGTGTTGTCGGGTGCCGTCTGTGGAGCCGTCGTTGATGATTACGATGAGGCATTTGTATTTAGATCGTTGATTGAGCACCGACTGCAAGCACTGGTCGATATACTGCTCGACATTGTATGCCGGGATGATGATCTCCAAGTCGTAATCGTCCTTGTGGCTGAGGTCGTTGTCGCGAAGGCAGGAGCCATTTCGCTTCTTGGCCGGAAGCATCGCCACGAGAGGCGCCAGGTCTGTATCGTTGTCGTCATCGGAGAGGTGCACAGGCTCGTCAGCGACATCAATATCGTCGGCGGGCAACAGCGACGAGAGTATGCGCTGCAACAACCAGAGGCTGACACCCATCTTCGCGCCCACACGACGGACCAAGAGCATCAGCCGGATGATAGTAGACTCAAGGGAATGTTTCATAGACAACTATCTTTATTCGCGGGTCAGACTTTGTTCACTGTTTGTTTTTTCATGGCTTCATACTGTCTACTGATGTCTTCTCCACTTCATCTTAAATTTTCCAGAAACCTTCTCCCACAGGTGGGTTTTCTTGCGGATGAAATGCAGGCTGATGAGTGTGCTGACCGCGCAGAGCACAATGCCCGACGGCCAGTAGACGAGCGGACGGTCGACGAAGGTCACGGCGTAGGCCAAAAGACCAATGGGCAACTGGGCTGCGACATACCCGATGACGCTGGGAGAGAGATGGAAGCCATACCTTGACTTGGAGAAAGGAAGGATGAAGGCGAGATAGATAAGGGTGGTCAGCGTGACGCCAATACCAGTGCCGACCAGTCCGAAATAGCTATGGCCCACGATGACGAGACCGACAAAGAGAACGGCATAGACGGCTTGGATGAGAAGATAAGACAGTGAGTCGCCACGAGCAAGGGTGATATATTCTATCGGAACTTCCACGGCGCGGAAATACATCGCCAGGACCACGACCTGCGCCATGCCGAGTACAGGCAGGAACTTCGCACTGTAGAGGAGTGGAACGATGATGGGCAGAAAGATGATAAAGGCAACCAGCAGGGGTGAGACCATCAGGAAGATCATCTCTATCTGACGGTTGACGGTGGTGTTGAAGGTCACTCCCAGATTTTTGATGCCCGCCAGCCGGGGAAAATAGTCGGTATCCATAGCTGAGAAAACCATGCCCACATAGGTCAGCGTCATCATGATGCCGGCATTGTAGAGGCCTACGATGTCCAGTCCGGCCACATTGTTGAGGTAACTACGGATGAAGAAGTCGGTACCGGACGTGAACAGTCCGGCGACGACAAAGGCTGTTCCGAGCCGGATCATCCCCAAACCGTCGTCGAAGAGTGCCTTGGAGAAATGCAGATGAAGGGGATAGAGAGCGTAAGAAACATGGATGGTAAGCAGAAACTGGATAAGGGCCATGAGCACCAATGAGGGCACGATGCCTTTCAGTCCCCAGAAATAATAGATGGGCACAGAGACGATGAGCGCGCCCATAATGTTGTAGAATGTCACCCAAGCCAAGCGGCGCAGCACACGTACGGCTTTGATGATGGCTGTCTCTCCGAGGGTGAGGACCGAGAGCCCCACGATGGGAGAGAGACAGATGAAGTGAAGGGTGTGACCATTCCACGAGAAGGTGAACCAGCTGAGAAACGGACTGAGTACAATACAGAGCACGGTGCCCAACAATGCCAGCACGGCGCTCCAATAGCGCACGACGTTGACCGACCGCGATATGCGCTCTGTGTCGCCTTGATCGTAAGCCTTTGAAATCTCCTGTACGGCACTGAGCCCGATGCCAAAGCTGGAGAGGTCGGCAACCAGGCTCACGGTGGAATTGAACAGCGAGACAAGTCCCATGCCACCAGGGCCGAGAAGGAGTGCCACCAACTTGTTGCGTACCAACGCTACGCCAATACTTAATGCCTGTACACCGCCAAAGAGGCCGATGTACTTAAGGATATGGGAATAACTGTCGAAACGTTCTTTCTTGGACATAGCCTTATTAAAACGCCCGCGACTCCTTATTATTATATATGGCGTGTCAATTTTGGTGCAATGCTGCGAGGCGTAAAACGCTGCTGAAAGATTTGTTCTTATCAGAAAAGAAGGCTGTCTTTGCCTTATAAATCTGTGTCATGACACAAATATATAAGGCAAATGACAGTGTTTAGTATTTGCAAGGTAATACTGACAAGTCCAATGTCAGAAGCATCACAGTCTCTTCTTCTCTTCGTTTCCGGCACCCGTTCCCTTGTAGCGGCTGCGTGTGGCATTGAGGTTATAGGTCATGGTGAGCGAGATGTTGCGCGTGAAATTGTTGGCATCCTTTCGGCTGATGACATCCGTGCCATAAAACGTCCACCGCTCGCGATTACTCTTGGTCAGGTCTGAGGCTTGGAGGAGGAAGACGAGGCGGTTTTTGAAGAACGACTTGCGCAACCGCGCGTACACGGTCACAAAACCTGCTGACTGCCGCATCGGTTCATAGCTGTCGGTGTAGCCATAGAGGTCGAGGCCCGCCAGCCAGCCATGAGGAAAGACGAGGCTGTTGCGGAGTATGAAGGAAAACGAGGGATGGTTGGAGCAAAGACTGGTGGGCTCACGGAAGAACAACTGGGAATAGTCTATCTCCCAGGAGGGATGATACCAACTGAATGTCGGCGAGGCCGTTACGGAGGCGCTAAGCATCTGATAGTGCCCCATGTTGCGAACCGAGAAATAGGCTATCTCCTGGTTGTCGTACAAGCCAAAGGTATGAAGCATGGTTTTGTGGACATAGTCGTAATCGACCGAGGCACTCAGCCATTTATGCTCGAACGACAGCTCCACGTTGTGGGTATATTCCGGGCGCAAGTAGGGATTGCCGCCTTCATAGAGATAGCGGCTGTCGTACTGCATGAAGTTGCGCAGGTTGTTGTATCCCGGTCGCGAGGTCTTCATGGTGTAGGCCAACTGCCATGACCACAAGTTCTTATTCCACGACAGCGAGAGGTTGGGAAAGAGATTGCCATAGCGCCGGCTCGGCTCCTGCTCCCGTTTGCCAAAGCTATAGTAGTCGGTCGTGACATGCTCGTATCGTAGTCCAGCATCGAGCTCATAGTGACCGAAAGGCAAGGAGAAGTCAGCGAAGCCCGCTATGTTTGCCTCATAGAGCTTGGTACTGGAGGCAGGCACATAGTTCTCGCTGTTGACATAAAAGCCCACACTCTTTGTATGCGTGTATTCCGAGCCGAACGAGAGCGTGCCCTTCCCTACCGGGTGCGTCACGACAAGTTTCCCAGCCCACAGGTCGCTGCGCTGTCCGCCGTTGCTCGCCACGTCGCGGTCGCCCAGTTCCGTGCTGTTCTCCGTGCTCTGCTGGCTCAGCATGTATTTCATGTGGAGGTAAGAGGCATTGAAGTCGATGCTCCAGTTGCCGAGCTTGCCCGTATAGTAGAGGTTGGCCTCGTTGCGTGGTCCTACATCCCTGTGCTGGCGCTGGCTCTGCAGGATGGAACCCTCATAGACGCCGTTGCGCGTGACATTCTGGCTGCTGTTCGCATCCATGTTGCTTGACAAGGTCTTGTAGAACCAATAACTGCCTCCGATGGAATTGTCCGCATTGAAGTCGTAGCTCAAGCGGAAGGTCTGTGACAACACGTTCTGCCGGAAAGCGTCGTTGAAAGGCTGGTCGATGTTGATGGTGTTGTCCTTGGGCATGAGTGTGTAGCCCGTGTTGATGTCCTCTTTGAATACTTGGCTATAGAGAGCCGTGGTGTTAGACAGTTCCAGTCCTTTGATACGGTATTTGACGGTAGCTTGGTCATATCCTGCCCACATCGTGTTGTATTTTGCGTTGGCATCGTTCCTCACGCTCCATCCCTCGCCCGCTGGCTTACGGGTGCGGATGCGGATGACGCTCTTTACCGTGGCATCGTACTGCGAGCCGGGTGCGGTGATGACATCCACGTTCTTGATGTTCTCTGATTTCAGTTCTGTCAATTCGCGGTTGTCGGTCACCTTCTTATTGTTGATATAGATGAGCGGCGTACCCTTGGCAAACACCTTGATGTCGGAGCCCGATGCCGTGACACGCGGCAGCTGTCCGAGTACATCGACGGCGGTGCCCATCTTGCTCAGCACCGAGTGCTCCACGTCGATGGTCATGCCACCCTTTGCGGCACGATACTGTGGCCGTTGCGTCTTCACCGTCACGCCTTTCAGCGTATAGCGGTCGGCTTGCAGTCGGATGGTGCCGAGGTCAGACGAGGCGGCAGTCCATTGCCGCGTTTTATAGCCCACGTAGCTCACCCGCGCGATGACGCGTCGCGCATTGCAGGGAATGACGAAGTATCCGCTCTCGTTGCTCACGCCGCCGGCGATAAACGAGGAGTCGGCGGTTGAGAGCAGCACTATGTTGGCGTATTCGGCGGCCTCGCCTTTCTCGTCGACGATGCGTCCCTTGTAGCGTAGCGTAGATTTCTGCGAGCACTCCACGTTGATGATGCTGTCGCTGACCATCGTCATGGTGATAGGATAGAAGCCGATGAGCTGTCGGATGGCTTCGGGGATGGTCGCTCCCTTGATGTCGGCAGTCACGCGAAAGTCTTCAAGATCGTTGTAGATGAAGTTGATGGTATAGCGATGGGTCATGCCACCCAGTTGCTGCAAGGCCATGGGCATGGTCACGTTGTGGAAGTCGCGGCTCACGCGCTGGGCGCGGCCGATGGCAGTGCACAGCAGGAGCATATATAATAATAGGAGTGTCTTCTTCATCATAGGATTTCCTTTTTATATCAAGTACCCATGAGAGGCGAGGATGTTAACCCGTAAAGTAGACTTTTTCTTGCTTATCTTCGCAATATAAATATTGATAGATATAAGGAAGGTACTAATTAGAATACACAAGCCCATCCCATCCGGCGTATGAGGTCGCGGAAGAGATTATGGTCTTGTGCGGGAATGGTGACGGTAAAGGTCTCCGGTTGACTTTCTTTTCGAGTGATCTCTTTCTTGTCGAGTTCATAGCTGTTTTGCAATGACATCCAGAAGGTGGCGGGGATACCCAGTTCTTGTTCCAGCTTGGCAGCTATAGTGGCGGATATGTTGCGCTTACCGTTGAGCAGTGCACTGAGATGCGTGGGTTGTAAGCCTATCTTCCCGGCAAAGTCTTTCTGTCGGATGCCGCGGCTTCTCAGTTCCTCTTTCAATATTCCACCAGGATGTACGGGCTCGAAAGGTACTGCATTCTTATGATTTGTTGCCATAATGTGTTTCATCTAATTCTACCAACTTTATTCTTATTCCATTGTCATGCTCTGTGAAAATTAGGCGTTCCACATGTCCGTTCGCTATTCTCACAGAGCTGTAGCCTGAGTAGTCATATTACAACTTCTCATATTTGAGAAAACTGAACCGAGCCAAGGCTGAGGTGCTTGGAGCTACGTCCATAACGCGATAAGCTCTCAGCAGACCTTCCATAAGGACTTTGACTTTAGAGAACTTCTTGTACTTTTTGTTATGTCCAGTCTCTATCAGTTCCTTTAAGTCTTGATCATCGAAGTCTATTTTCATAGTCTAACTCTAATGTTGCAAAGATAGCAATAAATTACCATATTATGGTAACTTATTATGTATTTAACATTCTGTCGTATCATTCTCCATGTCAATACTATATCAGGCATCCAATAAGCTACTCTACCACAATCTCATTGCCATTGTGTGTGACGGCAATCTGCTGGAAGCCGTTGAGGACGTTGATGGCGGCATCTATGCCTTTAGCCTGATTCCACTCGAAGTGCAGGCGGATGGTCTTGGCGGATGGGTTGTGGTAAATCACCTTCAAACCATAGTAGTGCCCCATCTCATCAAGGATGTCGGTCAGGGTAGCATTGTCGAAGACTTTGACCACGGGGGCTGGTTTGCTTACTTTCTGTCTCGGCGAGATGCTGTCGGCGGTTGCGGCGGTATCTTGCGATGAGGCTGTGACCGATGTGCGCTGTGCCACCTCAGGTTTCTCTTTGGCAAAAGGATTGCGGAGCCAGCCCAATCCGGTCATGGCAGCAAGCGCCACACCGGTAAGCAACACGCAACCGAGAAAGACAGCGGCCACGCGCAGCCAACGGGGAAGGCGGTGGTGAGAAAGCACTGTGACAGAGTCTGCATCTGGCTGAGCTGTATGGTCGGAATGCTGAGCCGTAACAGCGTGCGGCTCAGCCTTGGAATGTGGTTGGGCTTCGTAGGCCTGGCAGAAAGCCTGCCACGCGCTGTCCACGTCGATGTCTTCGTTTTCGGCCCGCTCCTCTGTGAGCGCCCGTTTCAGCTGTGCGAGCGGTAGGGCCTCGTTTATGATCTCTTGGAGCTCCTCGTCGGTGTAGTGCTCGGGATGCTCTTGTGCGTCGAGGAAACGCTTGATTTTCTCTTCATCGGAATAGTTCATGGCTTAGGGGTATTAACGTTCTTTTTCAACACTTTGACGATGTGCGACAGATGTTTCCACACGGCGAT
>CAMCBZ010000050.1 GCA_945873145.1 uncultured Prevotella sp. | reverse complement strand
AGAGATGAGGATAATCTATATATAATAATGAGTCAAGCCGCTTCTTTATAGCGTATAGCTTGTGGCGATAAGTCAACCCCATTTTGGGTGGCTATTGCGGTGGGGTCCCACCTCTTCCCATTCCGAACAGAGAAGTTAAGCCCACTTGCGCCGATGGTACTGCAATGCAATGCGGGAGAGTAGGAGGTCGCCCCTCTTTCAACAAGAGCCCTTGAAGACAGCAATGTCTTCAAGGGCTTTTTTGGTATGGTAAAGCCCTTCTCTAACTCAACTCCAGCCCCTCTCTAGCTCTCCTCCAGCCCCTCTCTAGCTCTCCCCGAGAGGAGAGAATTGCTATACCATACCATCCGCCCGTAATACATGCTCTGTGGGTATTGCGGTCCCCTCCCTTTGGGGAGGGCTAGAGAAAGGGCTCGGAGGGCTACGGAAGGGCTCTGTCTTTATAATTGAGCCTTACCTGCCAGTAACTTTTCGGCACGCTCTAAATCCTTTGGTGTATCGATGCCGATGGTCTCAACATTTGTGATACCAACACGGATACGGTATCCATTTTGCAACCAACGCAGCTGCTCAAGACTCTCGGCTTTCTCAAGCGATGACATTGGAAGTTTGGTGACTTCCTTTAGTATCTCACGACGGTAGGCATAGATGCCTAAGTGCTTGAGATAGGGGAAATGCTCGAGCCATTCTTCCTCTTTCACGCCACGTACAAACGGGATGACAGAACGTGAGAAGTAGAGTGCAAAGCCCTGGTTGTCGGTGACAATCTTTGGTGAGTTAATGTTCTTTACAGCCTCAATCGATTCAAATGGCTTTCCCAGCGTGGCGATCTGAGTTTGAGGATGCTTGAAGAGATCACAGAGCGTCTCTATCTGAGAAGGCTGTATGAAAGGCTCGTCGCCCTGTACATTGATGATGACATCAGCATCAGTCTTGATTTTCTCGGCTGCCTCTTCGATTCTGTCTGTACCGCTCTTATGATCGGCTCTTGTCATGACTGCTTTTCCACCGAATGTAGTAACCGTATCGTAGATACGTTGGTCATCTGTGGCCACCCACACGTCGGCTATCACTTTTTTCACCTGCTCATAGACTTGCTGAATGATCGGTTTTCCACCAAGAAGAGCTAATGGCTTTCCTGGGAAGCGCGTGGATGCATAACGTGCCGGAATGATTGCAATAAATTTCATGTTGACTGTTATTAATTGTTCTTACTCGTGCAAAGTTACGAAATCTTTCTCTGATTCTGCTTATTTATTTTTGTTAAATAGTAGTGTTTATCGTTTAATTTTTTGTTTACATGTTTTTGGTTTCGATTTTTCTTATTATCTTTGAGCGTAGAATTCATATATTTGTTACAAAGTGAGAAATCGAATCATTGCAATAATATTTTCCTTAGCTTCTTTAACGAGCTATGCACAAAAGATTTCCTTAGGTTCGTGCACCATTGTGGAACAAGGTGTCAAAGGAACCTATAAGGGTGAAATGGCTTCCGGCAAGCCACAGGGCAAGGGCAGTGTCCTCTATGAGAATGGCAATACTTACGAAGGCGAGTTTGTCAAAGGCAAGCGTAATGGTTATGGAGTTTATACCTTTGCTGACGGAGAGAAATACGAAGGTCAATGGCTGCTCAATCAGCAGCATGGACAAGGCACTTACTATTTCAGTAATAACAACAAGTATGTAGGCTTGTGGTTCCGTGACTATCAGGAAGGCCATGGGGTGATGTATTACTTTAATGGTGACAAGTATGATGGTAACTGGTACCACGATATGCGGCAGGGTAAAGGCCGCTACACCTATGCCAACGGAGCTTATTACCAGGGTCAATGGAAGGCCGACAAGAAGGATGGTAAAGGTTTCTTCGACTGGGGTGATGGTACTACCTACGATGGAGAGTGGGCTGATAACCAGCGCTGTGGTTATGGAGTCAACAAGTATGGTGACGGTGATGTCTATCGTGGACAGTGGAAAGATGATATCCAACAAGGCCGTGGCATCTATCAGTTTCAGAATGGAGACCAGTATGAGGGCGACTACGACCAGGGCGAGCGCACAGGCGAAGGCATCTTCAAATATGCTAATGGTGACCGCTATACAGGGCATTTCGTAGAGGGCGACCGCGATGGTGACGGAACCTTTGAATGGGCCAACGGGGATAAGTATGAAGGCTTATGGAAGAAAGACCTGCAGAATGGGCATGGCAAGCTGACGAAGAAAAACGGCGACGTCTTTGAGGGCGAGTTCGTTAATGGCAAGATAGAAGGTGAAGTGATTATTCATTATGCTGACGGAACCCGCTTTAAAGGCTATTATCACAATGGCATGCGCAATGGTAAGGCCATCGAGGAGACCAAGGACGGCAAGCGGTTTGAAGGTTCTTATCTTAATGACGTGCGTGACGGTAAGTTCGTGGAGAAAGACCGCGACGGACAGATCACGGCTCATGGCTATTATGAGAATGGCCGGCGGTTTAATGAATAATATGATTGAAACCTAAATACATAAACTAAATATTATGGTGAAGAAATCCAAATCTACAGGTGATAGCAAAGTGCTGAACGCTGCCCCTGCTGCGCAGCCCCAGCACATTGGCATCGTGGCTCATGATCCTTATCTTGAGCCCTTTGAGGACGCCATTCGTGGTCGGCATGATCATGTGGCTTGGAAAATATCACAGTTGACGAATCAGGGCAAGGAGACATTGTCAGATTTTGCCAATGGTTATCAATACTATGGTCTTCACAGAATCCCTCGCGGGTGGGTCTTCCGCGAGTGGGCTCCCAATGCTACGGACATCTATCTCGTCGGTGATTTCAACGATTGGACAGAAACGGAGCAATATCGCTGCAAGCGCATACCCAACACTGGTAACTGGGAGCTGCGGCTTCCGGCGCGTGCCATGAAACATGGCGATCTCTTCAAGATGCATGTGAAATGGGATGGCGGTCAGGGTGAGCGTATTCCGGCTTGGGCTACCCGTGTTGTGCAGGACGACAAGACGAAGATTTTCTCTGCACAGGTGTGGGCACCTAAAAAGGCTTATCAGTGGAAGGTGAAGTCTTTCCGTCCGTCTAAGGATCCATTGCTGATCTACGAATGCCATATAGGCATGGCTCAGGATGCCGAGAAGGTTGGAACCTATACAGAGTTTAAAGATAATGTGCTGCCGAGAATTGTCAAAGACGGCTATAACTGCATGCAGGTCATGGCTATCCAGGAGCATCCTTACTATGGCAGTTTTGGCTATCATGTGAGTTCATTCTTTGCTCCGTCGAGCAGATTCGGAACTCCCGAGGAACTGAAGTCCCTCATCGATGCCGCGCATGAGCAGGGTATTGCCGTCATTATGGACATAGTCCACTCTCACGCTGTGAAGAATGAGGTCGAAGGCTTGGGTAATCTTGCCGGTGATCCTAACCAATATTTCTATCCTGGTGACCGCCATGAGCATCCGGCATGGGATAGCCTGTGCTTTGACTATGGAAAGGATGATGTCATTCATTTCTTGCTGAGCAACTGCAAGTACTGGTTGGATGAGTTCCATTTTGATGGATTCCGTTTCGATGGTGTCACTTCCATGCTGTACTATAGCCATGGACTGGGAGAGGCCTTTACCAACTATGGTGATTACTTCAACGGTCACGAGGACGACAATGCCATTTGCTATCTGACGATGGCCAACAAGCTTATCCACGAGGTGAATCCTTCTGCCGTGACTATCGCAGAGGAGGTGAGCGGTATGCCGGGACTGGCAGCCAAGTATGAGGATGGCGGCTATGGTTTTGACTATCGTCTGGCGATGAATATTCCCGATTATTGGATCAAGACGATCAAGGAGAAACGGGATGAAGACTGGAAGCCGAGCAGTATCTTCTGGGAGGTCAAGAACCGGCGCGCTGACGAAGAGACCATCTCGTATTGCGAAAGCCATGACCAGGCTTTGGTAGGTGACAAGACCATCATCTTCCGCTTGATAGATGCTGATATGTATTGGCACTTTAAGCGTGGAGATGAAAATGAGATGGCACGCCGCGGTATTGCTCTGCACAAGATGATACGTCTGGTGACGTTGGGCGCCATCAATGGCGGCTACCTCAACTTCATGGGCAACGAGTTCGGTCATCCGGAGTGGATCGACTTCCCGAGAGAAGGCAATGGTTGGAGCTATAAATACGCCCGCCGACAATGGAATCTTGTGGATAATCCTGACTTGGACTATCATTACCTTGGGGATTTCGATCGTGAGATGCTGCGAGTGATCAAGAGTGAGCCACAATTCAACTTGACACCCGTGCAGGAGATTTGGCACAATGACGGTGATCAGATCCTGGCTTTCGAAAGAGGCAGTTTGGTCTTTGTCTTTAACTTCTCGCCAACCCGGTCCTACACCGATTACGGTTTTCTGGTGAAGGAGGGAAGTTACCGCGTAGTGCTGAATACTGACGCGAAGTGCTTCGGCGGTTATGGCTTTGCCGATGACAGTGTCGAGCATTTCACCAATCCCGATCCTTTGTATGCTAAAGACCATAAGGGTTGGCTGAAACTCTATATCCCAGCCCGCTCAGCAGTGGTGCTTAGAAAAAGTGAATAACTTCATTGTTGTAGATAAATTCAATGATTAATAATCGCAAAAATGGCATCGTCACGATGAGAGTGACGTGTGCCATTTTCTTCGTCTTTTTTACATTCTTATATCTCTATGATTATCAGGCATACATCATGTCTGTCATCCAGCATGTGTTGTCTCAGGGCGCTACTCATTATAATAGGCAGATAGGCGCTGTGCTGATAACTGTCGTGCTGTGGTTGTTGCAGCTCACAATTTACAGTTTCATACGCTTGGAAAGGGTAGGACATGCCTTAAGCTATTTCCCTTCGCTACTCTTGTTGGCCTTTCTGACGGATGTGACGCGGGATGTGGACACAGAATCATATATTGGCTGTTGGGCTTGGCTATTTCCTCTTCTGATGATAGTTTATGGTGTCGTCGTGTGGATTTGTCGTCAGATGGAAAGCTTGGACAGTTCTCCCTTTGTCACCGAAAGCAGCAGTCGGCTGCTCTGGCAGAACTTGGCAATCATGGCCGCGATGATGCTGATGACGTGTAGCATTGGCTGCTCGGATGAGGTGTTCCATTATCGGATGAGAATGGAGAATGATTTGAGCAGTCAAAGATACGAAGACGCGCAGCAGGTGGGCATTAATGAGGAAAAGACAGATAGTAGTCTGACTTTTCTGAGGATTTGGGCCTTAGCAGGTACGCATCAGCTCGGCGAGAAACTCTTTGAATATCCTTTGGTCGGCGGTTCCGATGCCATGTTACCAAACGGATCTTCCGTGAAAGTAATGATGGCTTCGACACAACCAGTATATAAGATGCTGGGTGTCTATTTCAAACAGCATATGCGTCCGCGGCACTATTTTGAGAAACTGCATCAGAAATGGTGGGCAACGAAAGAGTCCAACGATTGGTTGCTCTGTGCTTATCTGATGGATTGCGATGTTGATGCCTTTGCTCATAACATCACAAAATATTATCGGTTGGACAGTCATCTGCCTAAACATTATCGTGAGGCACTCATTTTATATACCCATCTTCGGGAACATCCTTACCTTGTTTATCACGACGCGGTGATGGATGCCGACTATGAGGATTATCAAGATATGAGCAAAAAATACGCGAATCCTAAGGAGCGATATGCAGAATTGAAGGATACGTATGGGAAGACTTACTGGTTCTACTTTTTTACTCACAGACGTGTTGTCTATAAGAAGAGATAGAGAATAAAGTGCGATAGGAAGTTACATTTAGGCTACAAAAAGGGACTTTTAAACTCATCTTGCATGAATTGTCCGTTAAAGCATTATAAAAATGGGATTTTCCTTTGAGTGGTTTCTGATAAATTGTTATCTTTGCGTGACGAAAACATATAGAAACACATAGCATCATAATAATAGAAAATTCTAAAAAGAAAAGACGATATGGCAAAGATTCAGACAATTGGTATACTGACTTCCGGGGGTGACGCTCCTGGAATGAATGCAGCCATCCGTGCCGTCACTCGTGCCGGTATATGCAATGGCTTTAAAGTGAAAGGTATCTTCCGTGGTTATGACGGCCTGATCAATGATGAAGTTCAGCCGTTTACAACGGAGAATGTGTCCGGTATCATCCGCGACGGTGGTACGATTTTACGTACAGCGCGTTCTAAAGAGTTCATGACTCCGGAAGGACGTGAGAAAGCTTATCAAACGATCAAGAAAGAAGAGATCGATGCTTTGGTAGTGATCGGTGGTAACGGTTCGTTGACGGGTGCTCGTGATTTTGCCCGCGACTACGATCTCTGCTGCATCGGCTTGCCGGGAACAATTGATAACGACCTTTACGGTACGGATTCTACTATCGGGTACGATACCACTTTAAATACGATCGTGGAGTGTGTTGACCGTATTCGTGATACTGCTCAGAGCCATGAGCGCATCTTCTTCGTGGAGGTGATGGGACGTGATGCAGGTTTCCTCGCTCAGAATTCAGCTATCGCCAGTGGAGCAGAGGCTGCCATTATCCCTGAGGATTCTACCGATGTAGACCAGCTGGCTCAGTTCATGGAGCGTGGTATCAGAAAGTCAAAGCGCAGCTGTATCGTGATCGTATCGGAAAGTCCTAAGTGCGGTGCGCTCTACTATGCTGACCGTGTACGCAAGGAGTTCCCGGGCTATGACGTACGTGTCTCTATCCTTGGACATCTGCAGCGTGGAGGCCGTCCATCAGCTCATGACCGTATCTTGGCCAGCCGTACCGGTGTGGGTGCCGTGCAGGCCATCATGCAGGGACAGCGTAATATCATGGTCGGTATTCGTAATAACGAGGTGGTGTATGTACCCTTGTCGGAAGCTATCCGCTCTGATAAGCCGTTTGACAGAGGACTCATCACTGTACTTGACGAACTGAGCATTTAATACTCACACAAATATACGGCAGATGTTCACAAATACTCCTTTTTCATGTCATTATTGTGAATAATCACTCTAAAGTATGTTAAAGGAGTTTTGTGGTAAAGACATTTTCCGTATATTTGTAAACGAATAGAGAGACATCATAGGATGTGTCTTATATAGAGAAAGAATAAGTTAACATTAAATCATAAAGCGTATGTCACAGATAAACGGGCGTATCTCGCAGATTATCGGACCGGTCATCGACGTGTACTTTGACACGCAGGGTCAGGATCCTGAGAAGGTATTGCCTAAGATTTACGAGGCATTGAAAGTAAAACGACCCGATGGCCGTGATCTGATCATGGAAGTGCAGCAGCATATCGGTGAGGACACGGTACGTTGTGTGGCTATGGATAATACCGATGGCTTGCAGCGTGGTTTGGAAGTGATTCCTACTGGCAATCCTATTACAATGCCGGCCGGTGAACAAATCAAGGGACGAATGATGAATGTCATTGGCCAGCCTATCGACGGTATGAAACCGCTCAATATGGAGGGCAGTTATCCTATTCACCGTGAAGCTCCAAAGTTTGAAGACCTCTCTACCCATAAGGAGATGCTTCCTACCGGTATTAAGGTCATCGACCTGCTCGAGCCTTATATGAAAGGTGGTAAGATCGGTTTGTTCGGTGGTGCTGGTGTCGGTAAGACCGTGCTGATCATGGAGCTGATCAACAACATCGCCAAAGGACATGACGGTTATTCTGTCTTTGCCGGTGTCGGTGAGCGTACGCGTGAGGGTAATGACCTGATCCGTGATATGCTTGATGCAGGCGTTATCCGCTATGGCGAGAAGTTTAAGAAAGCCATGGACGAAGGCAAATGGGATCTGAGCCTCGTTGACCCGGAAGAGTTGAGCAAGAGTCAGGCCACCCTTGTCTATGGTCAGATGAACGAACCTCCTGGGGCACGTGCCTCTGTGGCTCTCTCCGGTTTGACCGTTGCAGAGGAGTTCCGTGACCATGGTGGCAAGAATGGCGCTCCTGCAGACATTATGTTCTTTATCGATAACATCTTCCGTTTCACACAGGCCGGTTCTGAGGTCTCCGCATTGTTGGGACGTATGCCTTCTGCTGTGGGTTACCAGCCGACGTTGGCTTCGGAGATGGGAGCTATGCAGGAACGTATTACCTCCACTAAGAATGGATCCATCACCTCTGTGCAGGCAGTATATGTACCTGCTGATGACCTTACCGACCCTGCTCCAGCTACGACTTTCTCACACTTGGATGCTACGACAGTGCTTGACCGTAAGATCACGGCATTGGGTATTTATCCTGCTGTGGATCCTTTGGCCAGTACATCACGTATTCTTGATCCGCTGATTGTCGGTAAAGAACACTATGAATGCGCTCAGCGTGTGAAGGAAACCCTTCAGCATTATAATGAGTTGCAGGATATCATTGCCATCTTGGGTATGGACGAACTCTCTGATGAGGATCGCTTGGTTGTGAACCGTGCCCGTCGTGTGCAGAGATTCTTGTCACAGCCATTCGCTGTTGCCGAGCAGTTCACTAATGTACCAGGTGTGATGGTAAGTATCGAAGACACTATCAAGGGCTTTAACGCCATCCTCGATGGTGAGGTCGATGACCTGCCAGAGCAGGCCTTCATGAACGTCGGTACGATCGAAGACGCTATTGCCAAGGGTAAGAAACTGCTCGATGCCGCCAAGAAGGCTTAATGATACGTTGTTCTCATATTTAGAATATTAAAACTATTCCTATGTTGAGATTAAAGATTGTATCACCAGAGAAAGTCATCTACAACGGCGAGGTTGAGAGCGTGAAGGTTCCTGGGACACAGGGTGCTTTTGAGATACTCAACAATCACGCTCCTATTATCTCTTCGCTTGGAGATGGCAAAGTGGAGTTTACTGCTTCTCAGGGTTCGCAAAGCATTGATGTGCATGGTGGCTTTGTAGAGGTAAAGAAAAATGAAGTGTGCCTTTGCGTGGAAGTGTGATATTTGTCAGCGTCTTGCTCTTTGTGATGCTGGGCGTGGCATGGGTGAAAGGCTATGACTTTGTGATGAAGCATGCACCAAAAGCATTGCCGAGGTTCTATTTCCTTTTGGCACTGATGAGGGTGCTACTCATCGCGACATGGACAGCATGTTACGTCTTGCTGGTTTCACAAAGCGCGGGCGAGTCGAAGTCGTTTGTCGTCATGATTCTCATCATGTATGCGGCGATGATGACGATCACACTGATGATCAGACATTAAATGTTTGGACAATGAATAAGATTAAATATATTACTTGCATCGTCTTGTTACTGTTGCTGGCATTGCCTGTATCGGTGTTTGCCTCTGACGGTGGCAAGTTGAATACATCACAGATTGTGGTAGGACACATCAAGGATTCCTATGAGTGGCATGTAACCGATATAGGCAAGAAGCATGTCATCATCAATCTGCCTATCATTGTCAAGAGCTCTACGGGTTGGCATGTATTCAGTTCCTCCCTCTTTTCTGAGGAAGCAGATGCAAAAGGATATCGGCATGGTCCCTATAACTTGGCTATCGCCACTACGGGCGACCATACAGGTAAGATTGTGGAGTTACAAGGCGGTCAGGAGATTGTTCCTTTTGATATTAGTATTACCAAGACGGTGGCGGTGCTCTTTATCGATGCGATCATCCTGCTCCTTTGTATCTTGATTCCTGCAAGATGGTATCGTCATCACAAGGCGAGCGATCCGGCTCCTGGAGGCTTTACCGGATTTGTCGAGATGCTTGTAAGTTTTGTTGAGGAAAACATTGTAAAGCCTGGAGTAGGCGAGGGCTACGAGAAATATTCTCCATACTTGATGACATGTTTCTTCTTTATCCTTACTTGTAATCTGATGGGTGTTGTGCCCTTCCCTCCAGGTGGTGGAAATGTGACAGGCAACATTGCAGTGACTTTCTTCTTGGCTCTGTGTACGTTTATCATTACACAGTTCAGCGGTACGAAGCATTACTGGAAAGACATCTTTTGGCCAGACGTGCCAAAGGCCTTGAAGATATTCCCCCTGATTCCTTTGATTGAGTTTGTTGGTATCTTCACGAAACCTTTTGCATTGATGATCCGACTCTTCGCCAACATGATGGCAGGACATGCCATCGCTCTTTCGCTTACTTGCATCATCTTCGTTGTTGCTGCCATCGGTGGCGCAACATTCTATGGAATGACAGCATTGAGCGTTTTGATGAGCATCTTCATGATGTGCTTGGAGTTGTTGGTTTGCTTCATTCAGGCAATGGTCTTTACCATGTTGAGTTCTATCTTCATCGGTTTGGCTCGTGTGAAGTCAGAGGAATAACTTGAGTAGAGTTAATTAGAAGAATATAAAATAAAAAATAAACACATTAAACTTTAAAGCTATGATTTCAACATTATTATTGGCAGCCGCCGCAGATGGCGTTGCAAAGTTAGGTGCCGGTGTCGGCGCAGGTCTCGCAGCTATTGGTGCAGGTATCGGTATTGGTCGCATTGGTGGCCAGGCTATGGATGCTATGGCTCGCCAGCCTGAGGTGATGAATAAGATTTTCACCAATATGATTGTAGCTGCCGCCCTTATCGAGGGTGTTGCTCTGTTCGCTGTGGTGGTAGCATTCCTTTGCATCTAATCAATCAAGATAATCATTACTGCGTATGGATTTGTTAATGCCAAGCACGGGTCTTCTGTTTTGGATGACCATCGTCTTCTTAGTCGTGCTGGCCGTATTGTGGAAATGGGGCTTCCCTGCCATCACCAAGATGGTGAAGGAGCGAAAGGACTACATCGACGACTGTCTGAGAAAGGCGCATGAGGCCAATGAGAAGCTCGCTCACATCCAACAAGAAGGAGAATCCATTCTGCAGGAAGCCCGTGAGAAGCAGGCCTCCATATTGAAGGAGGCCACTGCTACTCGCGAGGCCATAGTGGCAAAGGCTCAGACACAGGCTAAAGATGAAGGAGCACGACTTCTCACCGATGCGAAGGCAGAAATTGAGAATGAGAAGCGCCAGGCTATTGGTGAGATTCGCTCGCAAGTAGCTGAGTTGTCTGTGAAAATCGCAGAGAAGATCTTGCGAGAAAAGCTTTCTGCCGACGACAAGCAGATGGATTTGATTGATAAACTGCTGGATGAGGTGTCGAAAGACGAATTAAAGAGTGATGTTCATTAATTGATTGTAAGCGTATGGATATAGGAGTAATCTCAGTAAGATATGCCCGTGCACTGCTCGACAGTGCGGTGGCAATGAAACTGGATGAAGATGTTTATCAGGAGATGCAGATTCTTTGCAAGAGTTTTCTGGATGTGCCTGATTTTCGATTCACCATCGATAATCCTATGCTTGCAAAGGATAAGAAGCTGCAGCTGATTATAACGGCTTGCGGTGGAAAGGTCACAGATCTGACAAAGCATTTCTTCCAGATCGTTCTTAGGGAAGATCGGGAAAGTGTTTTGCAGTTCATGGCAAATTCTTATATCTCCCTTTACCGACGGATGAAGCATGTCACCCAGGGAAAATTGATCACTGCCGTTGCTGTCTCTCCTGAGACGGAACAAAAGATGAAACGTATGGTAGAGAGCAAGACGCATGGCAGTGTGGAGTTCAATACCGAGGTGGATCCCAATATTATTGGAGGGTTTATCCTTGAATATGATACTTATAGAATGGACGCCAGCGTGAAGACAAAACTTCACCAAGTGCTGGCAACCTTGAGAAAATAAACAATTGAAAGAATGTCAGACAAAATAAAACCAAGTGAAGTGTCGGAAGTCCTCGAAAAGGAACTTCAGGGCATCAACGCTGAAAACCAGTTCGACGAGGTGGGTACAGTGCTCACCGTTGCCGATGGTGTAGCGCGTGTCTACGGTTTGCGCAACGTCGAGGCATCCGAGCTGCTCGAATTTGAGAATGGTACGATGGCCATTGTCATGAACTTGGAGGAAGACAATGTGGGTTGTGTGCTTCTTGGTCCTACTGCAGGTATTAAGGAGGGCGAGAAAGTAAAGCGCACGCATCATATTGCCTCTATCCGTGTCAATGACAATTTCTTAGGTCGTGTCGTAGATCCGTTGGGCAGACCTATTGACGGTAAGGGTGACATCGACTTGACGGATTCCTTTGAGATGCCATTGGACCGTAAGGCACCGGGCGTTATCTATCGTCAGCCAGTGAAGGAGCCGCTGCAGACTGGATTGAAGGCTGTGGACTCGATGATTCCTATTGGACGTGGACAGCGTGAGTTGATTATCGGTGACCGCCAGACAGGAAAGACAGCTATCGCTGTTGATACTATCATTAATCAGAAGAGCAACTACGAAGCTGGTAAGCCCGTTTATTGCATTTATGTTGCTATCGGTCAGAAGGCAAGTACTGTTGCTGCTCTCGTTCAGACTTTGCGTGAGCATGGAGCACTTCCTTATACCATCGTGGTAAGTGCTACGGCTGCTGATCCTGCTGCCATGCAATACTATGCACCTTTCGCAGGCGCTGCTATTGGTGAGTATTTCCGTGACAGAGGATTGGATGCTCTTGTTGTCTATGATGACTTATCAAAGCAGGCTGTAGCCTATCGTGAGGTCTCTTTGATCTTGCGTCGACCGTCTGGACGTGAGGCTTATCCTGGTGATGTGTTCTATCTCCACTCCCGTCTTCTTGAGCGTGCCGCGCGTATCAATGACCAGCAGGAAGTGGCCGAGCAGATGAACGATCTGCCCGAGTGTATGAAGGGACATGTCAAAGGTGGTGGCTCACTGACTGCTCTGCCTATCATTGAGACGCAGGCAGGCGACGTGAGTGCTTATATTCCTACGAATGTCATCTCCATTACCGATGGTCAGATCTATTTGGAGACCGACCTCTTCAACCAGGGCTTCCGTCCTGCTATCAACGTGGGTATCTCTGTGAGCCGTGTCGGTGGTAGTGCACAGATCAAGAGTATGAAGAAGGTAGCCGGTACCCTTAAGATCGATATGGCACAGTATCGTGAGCTTGAGGCTTTCTCGAAGTTCTCCAGTGATATGGATCCGGTAACTGCAATGACCATTGACCGTGGCCGTAAGAACAACCAGTTGCTTATCCAACCTCAGTATAGTCCTATGCCGGTTGGTGAACAGGTAGCTATCATCTATTGCGGTGTTCATGGTTTGATGCATGATGTGCCCGTCAACCAGGTGCGTGCTTGTCAGGATCAGTTCCTTGAGCAGATGCGTACACAGCACAGTGATATTCTTGACACTTTGGCTGCTGGTAAGCTTACCGATGAGTGCACAAATACCATCGAATCGGTAATGGCTAATGTCGTTGGTCAATTCAAAAAGTAGAGGAGGTAGTCTATGCCATCGTTAAAAGAGATCAAAACACGTATCGCTTCAGTGCAAAGTACCCGTAAGATTACGAGTGCTATGAAAATGGTGGCCTCTTCTAAGTTGCATCACGCTCAAACGGCTATTCAGAATATGCTCCCTTATGAGAATATGTTGGAGCATATTCTAAAGTCTTTCTTAGTTTCCATGCACGATGTTCAGACTCCTTATGACGAGGACAATCGCGCGATCAAGCGTGTGGCTCTTATCGTGTTTTCTTCCAACAGTTCTTTGTGTGGAGGTTATAATGCGAATGTCATCAGGATGATGCAGAATGCTGTTGACGATTATAAGAAGAAGGGCGTGGAAGATATCCTCGTGTATCCTATCGGACGCAAGGTCATGGAAAAGGCCACGAAGTTAGGTTATCATGTGGCTGGTGACTTCGTGGAATTGGCGGATAAGCCTTCGGCAGATCCTTGTGCAGCTATTGCAGAGGAGTTGGCGGACAAGTTCGCCAAACATGAAGTCGACAGGGTGGAGATGATCTATCACCACTTCAAGAGTGCCGGTACACAGATTCTGACGCGGAGTACCTTCTTGCCTATAGATTTGTCAACAGAGAGAATTGGTGTAGACAATGATCGCGATTTGTCTTCCAATGAGGTGACGGCTAAGGCTCAGGCTTATCTTCGTAAGCACGGACAGTCTGAGGATCGGCAAGGTGAAGAAGTAAAGCCGCTGAATGATGACTTCATTGTGGAGCCAGACTTGGAGTCCGTCCTTTCTGTTCTGATTCCGAAGCAGTTAAATCTGATGGTCTACACGGCTCTTCTCGACAGCAATGCTTCTGAGCATGCCGCTCGTATGGTTGCTATGCAGACTGCAACGGACAACGCTGATGAGATCTTGAAAGAGTTGAAACTGCAATACAACAAGAGCCGTCAGGCAGCTATCACAAGCGAGATGCTTGACATTGTTGGAGGTACCGTGAACAACTAACAGAGACAAACAAGATACTAAAAGATAAGGCCTGTGCACCGGATGATGGTAGCACAGGCCTTTTTTCTGTTATGGCGTGTCTTATTGCTTTTAAAACGTGGCAACAACGAGTCTTATCATTAGCGACATATCTTATCTTTTGATGAATGTGAGTTCTTTCGGCATCTTTTGCCACTTACGGTTTCTTGCAATTTTGATTGTACTCCCTTCGCCTTGACGAAGGACAAAGGTAGAATCATTGACTTTCGTGAGTGTGGCTTTTAGATCCTCGCTTCCATAGTCGTTGATGATCTCTATTTCTGCAAGATGATCGTTCTTGATAGTAGCGGAGGTGAACAGCCATTTTCTTGCATCCTGGCAATCACCGAAGTAACCGGCCATCTCGCCATATACTTCCTGTCTTGGAACGATGACGTTCTGATGATAGAAGTCGATTTGGAGATAGACGTTATACTCCTTATTATATAGGTAACCTTTGAATGAAGTTGTGTCTACATTGTTCTTCGGTGTCTGAGCCATCATCGGCAAGCAGACGAGGGTGATGAGCACGATGAATAGTATTTTTCTCATAATATATGCTAATTTGTTGGGGCAAAGATAGGTGAATATTTCGATTGCACCAAATATTTTATAAAATAGTAGCTATTTATATTTGCTTATTGCCACTTTTTATATTACCTTTGCAACTATAGAAGCACATTATAGTAATATGACAGAGGGCAAGTTGTTCCCAGACTATATTTTCGAATCTAGTTGGGAGGTATGTAATAAGGTCGGTGGCATATACACAGTGTTGTCCACAAGGGCCAAGACACTGCAGACAAAGATGCACGACCATATCATTTTTATTGGTCCTGATTGTTGGGGTAAGCAGAGAAGTCCTTATTTCCAAGAGGATGCCTCCTTGTTTACCGATTGGAAGATTCAGGCGAAGAAGGAAGGTTTGGTCTTGAAGATTGGCAGGTGGTCAGTACCTGGTAATCCTATAGCTATCCTTGTTGACTTCACACAATACTATGCACAGAAGAATGAACTGTATACACAGTTGTGGGAAGACTTCCAGGTGGATAGCTTGCATGCTTATGGCGACTATGACGAAGCATCCATGTTCTCGTATGGTGCTGCAAAGGTAGTGGAAAGTTTCTATCACTTCTATTTGGGCAGCAAGTATAAAGTCATTTATCATGGTAACGAATGGATGACAGGCTTGGGCTTGCTTTATATCCGCAAGTATCTTCCTGAAGTAGCCACCTTGTTTACTACCCATGCTACCAGCATCGGACGTAGTATCGCCGGCAACAACAAGCCGCTCTACGACTATCTTTTTGCCTACAATGGTGATCAGATGGCGGGCGAGCTGAACATGCAGAGCAAGCATTCCATAGAGAAGCAGACCGCTCTTCATGTCGATTGCTTCACAACGGTGAGTGATATCACAGCGAGAGAGTGCAAAGAACTGTTGGACAAACCTGTGGATGTGGTTCTGCCTAATGGTTTTGAGAATGATTTTGTGCCAAGAGGGGAGGAGTTTACACGTAAGAGAAAGATTGCGCGCAAGCGTGCATTTGCCATTGCCAATGCCTTGCTTGGTCAGGATTTTGATGATGACACGCTGATCGTATCAACCAGTGGCCGCTATGAGTTCCGCAATAAAGGAGTGGACGTCTATATTGAGGCAATGAACCGTTTGCTGCGCGACGATCAGTTGAAGCGCCAGGTACTCGCCTTCATTGAAGTGCCCGGTTGGGTAGGGGAGCCGCGTAAGGATCTCCAAGAGCGCTTGGCCAGTGGAAAGCATTTCGACACACCGTTGGAAGTGCCACAGATCACACATTGGTTGCATAACATGAGCCACGATCAAGTCTTAGGCATGCTCAAATATCTCGATATGCAGAATCGTAAAGAAGATCGTGTGAAGCTCATCTTCCTTCCATGCTATCTCACAGGAGATGACGGCATTGTCAACCTGAGTTATTATGATGTAGTCTTGGGCAATGATCTTTGCATCTACCCATCCTATTATGAGCCATGGGGCTATACACCTTTGGAGGCTATCGCTTTCCATGTGCCGTGTATCACCACAGATCTTTCTGGTTTTGGATTATGGGTGAACAAAGAACTTGGACATACTGGAGAGATCGAGGATGGTGTGAAGGTTATCCATCGTACGGACTATAATTATTCCGAGGTGGCCGACAACATCAAGGACACGGTCGCAGCGTTCTCCGCTTTTAGTCCGGAAGATGTGAAGAAAAGTCGGATCAATGCGGAGCGCCTATCCCGTAAAGCACTTTGGAGTAATTTCATCAAGTACTACGAGGAAGCCTATGACATCGCTTTAAAAAAGGCTGAAGAGCGTAAAGAAGTTTGTGAAGCCGAAAGCAAATAATCGCTGAGGCATAAGGATAAGGATAATTATTAAGAATCAGACAAAAATTGTAGCGTTATGAAAATTAAGGCAGACTATGCTAATGCTCCCCAATGGAAGGAGCTCAACATTAAGTCACGCTTGCCCGAGCAGTTGAAATGCTTGGATGAGTTAGCTCACAATATGTGGTGGGCATGGAACTATGAGGCCCGTCGTCTTTTCAAGCGACTTGACCGTGACCTTTTCGAAGAAGTGAATCACAACCCAGTGTTGCTCTTGGAGCGTCTGAGTTATGACCGTAAGATGGCCATCGTGAAGGATCGTGCTCTGATGGACAATGTCAAGGAGGTCTACAAGAAGTTCCGCGAGTATATCGATGTTAAACCGGATAAGAAGCGTCCCTCAGTGGCCTACTTCTCTATGGAGTATGGTTTGAACCAGGTGCTGAAGATCTATTCCGGTGGTCTGGGTATGCTTGCTGGTGACTATTTGAAGGAAGCTTCCGACTCTAACGTCGATTTGTGCGCAGTTGGTTTCCTCTATCGTTATGGCTATTTCACACAGTCTCTGTCGATGGACGGACAGCAGATTGCCAAGTACGATGCTCAGAATTTCAACTCACTGCCTATCGAGCGAGAGTTGGATGAGAATGGCAATCAGGTGGTTGTTGATGTTCCCTATCGCAACTATCAGGTACATGCATTGGTATGGCGTGTCAATGTTGGCCGTATCAAACTCTACCTGCTCGACACCGACAATGACATGAACTCTGAGTTTGATAAGCCCATCACACACTCACTCTATGGTGGTGACTGGGAGAACCGTCTCAAGCAGGAGATTCTCTTGGGTATCGGTGGTATTCTGACACTGAAAAAACTCGGTATCAAGAAGCAGATCTATCACTGCAATGAGGGTCACGCAGCTCTCTGCAATCTCCAGCGTTTGGTTGACTATGTCGAGGGAGGCTTGACCTTCAACCAGGCAATGGAGCTTGTTCGTGCTTCTTCTCTATATACTGTTCATACACCGGTTCCGGCTGGTCATGACTATTTCGATGAGGCTCTCTTCGGTAAGTATATGGGTGACTATCCTGCACGTCTGGGTATCTCTTGGGATGAGTTCATCGGTATGGGTCGTCAGAATCCTGATGATCACAACGAGCG
This sequence comes from uncultured Prevotella sp., assembly GCA_945873145.1. Classification (GTDB taxonomy): domain Bacteria; phylum Bacteroidota; class Bacteroidia; order Bacteroidales; family Bacteroidaceae; genus Prevotella. Next base: position 2,232 of record CAMCBZ010000050.1, on the reverse strand, counting down.
CTTCTGCATGAGTATCTTCGCTTGCAACACCTGCCAGGAGGTAAATGGTGTGAGTAAGCTCCATGGATGGGTAAGCCAGAAGATGTTCGCGCCGATCTGGGCCGGCTACTATCCAGAGGAGAATCACGTGGGATATGTCACCAACGGTGTTCACTTCCCCACATGGACCGCAACCGAGTGGCGTGAGCTCTATGACAAGTACTTCGATCCTACCTTCATGAGCGACCAAAGCAATGAGCGGATTTGGCATGCTATCTATAACGTACCTGATGAGGAGATTTGGAGCACTCGTCTGGCTTTGAAGAACAAGCTTGTCAACTATATCCGTGAGAAGTTCACTCAGACATGGCTTCGCAACCAGGGTGACCCAGCTCGTGTGGTATCTCTCCTTGAGCGCATTAACCCGAACGCTTTGATGATTGGCTTCTGCCGTCGTTTTGCTACTTACAAGCGTGCTCACCTGCTCTTCACTGATTTGGATCGTCTCAACAAGATCGTCAACAATCCTGAGCGTCCTGTTCTGTTTTTCTTCTCTGGTAAGGCACATCCTGCTGATGGTGCAGGCCAGGGCTTGATCAAGAAGATCTACGAGATCAGCCAGCGTCCAGAGTTCCTCGGTAAGATCATCTTCCTTGAGGACTACGACATGCGTCTTGCCCGCCGCTTGGTTTCTGGTGTGGATATCTGGATGAATACGCCGACACGTCCTTTGGAGGCATCCGGTACATCTGGCGAGAAGGCCGAGATGAACGGTGTCGTTAACCTCTCCGTTCTTGATGGATGGTGGGTTGAAGGTTACCGTAAGGGTGCTGGTTGGGCACTGCCTCAGGAGCGTACCTATCAGAACCAGGCTTACCAGGATCAGCTCGATGCTGCCACGATCTATTCTCTGCTTGAGAATGAGATCATCCCGATGTATTATAACAAGAACAAGGAAGGATTCAGTGCGGATTGGATCAAGGTCATCAAAAACTCTATCGCCACAATCGCTCCTCATTATACAATGAAGCGTCAGCTCGATGACTACTATAGCAAGTTCTACAACAAGGAGGCAGCTCGCTTCAAGAAGCTTTCTGCCAACGACAATCGTCTGGCTAAGGAGATTGCATTGTGGAAAGAGACTGTTGCTGAGCGTTGGGATTCTATCCATGTGGTCAGCAAGGAAAATGGCGTGTTGGACAATGGCGGCGAGACAGGTGTCAGCTACAAGATCCGTTATGTCATTGACGAGCAGGGGTTGGACAACGCCGTAGGCTTGGAGCTAGTCATATTGAAGCCTGAGACCGATCCTTCTGATCGTAAGGTGCTGAGCGTACATCCATTCAAGATGGTGAAGCACGAGGGTAACAACTATACGTTTGAACTCTCTATTGAGCCAGAGATGGCAGGCTCATTCCGTAGCTGCGTGCGTATGTACCCGAGCAACGCCAACTTACCTCACCGTCAGGACTTCTGCTATGTGAAGTGGCTCGACTAATTGAAGTAATACAACTATTAATAATAGGTTGGATCAGTATGAAAAGGCTGATCCAACCTTTTTTTTATGTCTAAGCGAATAATTGGCCACGATTATAGATGTAACTCATTCTCACTATTTAGCGGCCAAGAAGCTCTTGAAAGTTCTCGGGAATTATAGGGTCGGAGAATTAGAGAATCTCCTGTGATTGAGGTAAGAAGAGCATTTTAGAAGAATGTAGTGCAACAAAGCAACCTTCATTCTGATAATTCCTATTAATTTTTCCGAAGGGAATTATTCTTCTACCGTTATGGGATAATTCTATAATTCTCAAATTCTTGCTCAATTACCTTACTTTGTTTTCAGTAAAGGGTTAAATGGTTACCTAATAGCCTTAACCTGATACTCTTGTCGTAAAAAACTATAAAAAAGCTTTTGAATGGTTGATTACGCGATGCATTATGGTTGCTTTTCTCTGTTTCTAAGGGAATCAAGCTTCTATTGACGGGGTAGTGATGAGCTATGTACAGAAGAAGCTGTATCAGATAAATTGGCCCTTTATATTATATAATAAGGTGTAAAGGGTCCAATGGCCTAAGAAAATCGTTTTTATAGTGTTTTTTCGAAAAAAAAGATGGGAAAAGTTTGCAGGTTCAGAAAAAAGCAGTACCTTTGCACTCGCATTCAGGGGAATGCTTCTTACAACTAACAAAGTAAGGAAATGCGGCAATAGCTCAGTTGGTAGAGCGCGACCTTGCCAAGGTCGAGGTCGCGGG
>CAMCBZ010000049.1 GCA_945873145.1 uncultured Prevotella sp. | reverse complement strand
ACACGAAAATAGGAGATAAGCACCTATGATTAGTGTTTACCTCCTACTCGATTTTATAGTCAGCAAGTTACGGAGTTGGAGGCGTGTAAATAATTGGGAATTAGGGTAATAAGGGAACGATATTGGGGCACTCCTCGACACGCATCACAGGTAGCACGTATGCCAAGCTGCTCGATGACACGGTGGGCAGGAGATGGAGAAGGCAGAGATCGGCTCAAAACACACATACAAACTTTTATATACAATAGTCGCTTAAATATTTACACATATAAAACTAATTATGTATCTTTGTAGTGTGATTAAGAAACAATTAACATTAAAATCAAAGCAAATGGACAAAGAAGAAATTGAGCAGCTTATTGCTCGCAAGGAAAAGAGATTAAGCAGCTTTTGGAGCTCAAAGACCTGCTGAAGTCAGAGCACATCGAGAGACAGATAGACATGAGACTTGACGACCTCTCCAAACTCTATAAAGAAGTAAGGGAACACAAGTAACAACTGAGCCCTCCGCCACATAGGAGGAGGGCTTTCACAAAAGAATATGATGATGGAAGAGTATCAGACAAAACTTAAAGAATTCGAGGAGCTATTAGGTAAGGATGATGAGGCAAGCACCAAGCAGCGCGCGGAGATCGTCGAATGGCTCAAGAGCAATGGCGGTGAGGATGCGAGGAAAACAGCCGAGGAACTCGTCATGCGCCACCTGCACGAGACCGATAAGGTGGTAAAGACAATCCGCCAGCAGTTAGGCGAGAAGTACGAGTTGCTTCCCATCTCCTACATTGCCCGCCACTACTTTGGCAAGAGTGCCGCATGGCTGCATCAGCGCATCAACGGCTATCGCGTACGCGGTAAGGTTTACACTCTCAACGAGGAACAAAAGAAGATATTCAACGATGCCTGCCAGGACATCGCCCGTCAGATTGGCTCATTCCATTATGCTTGATTGATAATGGTTTCTTAATCACACCCAGCCCCGACATTGAGCCGTGCCGGGGCTTTTTTTGCATAAAAAAGCCCCGGAGCGTGTAACTCCGAGGCTGTGCGTCCGTAGGCCAACGGACGACTTGTTGTCAAACGAGGCAGTGTTAACGAACCCCGGCCTAAATCTCTATGGAATCAGCCGCACGGCGAATGCGGTCGCTCAGGTCGGTGAGCGCGCCCTTCAGCTGGGCACGCTCCTCGGCGTTGAACTCAGTGGGCTTATTGTTGCCATCGCGCCCGTCCATCTTGTGGTAGAACCACGATGCCGACTTGGTGAAGTAAGTCCTTGCAAGGTTGCCCCATGATATGGCAAGCAGGATGTCATCCATCCGCTGCTTCATTGTCTGCTGCTTTGTTGTCTGCATTGTCTCCATACATTTCCCTTTCTTTATATCTCTTTAAGAAAGCCCTGCCCGCTTGGAGTAGGTCTCTTTTTAACCGTAAATCATTTCTTCAAATAGCATTACCGCATATTGGAGAAGTTTTTTCTGCCCGTTGGGGTAAGCTCTCTTGTAGTTTCTGATGGCCTCAATGAGGTCGTTCTCTTCGTTTGTGATTTCTTTCTTCATGTTGTTAACTCTTTATGTTTGACAATGCAAAGATAATACAAATTATTGTACTAACCAAATGATTAGTACAATAATTTATACTACAAGGAAGGATTTAATATTTCTATTTGCTTTTGCGCTTGCGCATGTCGTCCTCGAACTCGGTGCCCATGGACTGCGCCTCGTCGAATATGGAGCGGATGTCGGTCTCGATGGTCATTCCTTTCTCCACGCAGCCCACGGGTCGGAAGGGCTCGGGGTGGCCAGCTCCGTGGAGTGGTTGGTGTATGCTGCTCCAATGCTTTAATAAGCGCGATCTGAAAGCGTTGCTGAAGGGAGCCTACAGAAAGACGGGCAACGAGATTCTCGCCATTGCCCGTCAACGGCTAATGTCGAGCGGCATTGCCCACGCCTCGAAGTTGAAGAGGGGAATCCGGCTGCGTGCCTATCCGAGAGGTGGCGGCTTCATGATCACCGTGAAGCCTCACGGCAAGCAGGGCTATCACGTGAACAGGTTCGGACTGGAGAAGCCGGTCTTGATGTGGGCCGAGGAGGGGACGAAAGAGCGCATGATTTGGCACCTTATGAGCGACGGCAAGCGTGTTGTGAGGATAGATGAAAAGTTTTACCGGACAGCAATATTTTGTAAATCATTTCATTCAGAGTGGGAAACATTGTTTGATTATTGTAAAAAAACTATAAAACTACAGTTTAAACTTTAAATAAAGTTTATTTTATCGATATTTTTATATAAATATTTGGTTATCTCAAATGAATCATATTATCTTTGCAGTGTACTATTAAAGTAATACACTAATACGGTCAACAATTAAACGTAAGAACGATATGATTGATGTAAGAGACCTTTGTTTTCACTATCAGGGCAGCAAGCACCAAGTGTTCAGCCACTTCGCCTTGCAGTTGAACCCCGGTCGGGTCTACGGACTGCTGGGGAAGAACGGCACCGGCAAGTCCACCCTGCTCTATCTCATCAGCGGACTGCTCCGACCCGACAGTGGTACGGTGACGGTCAATGGCATGGAAAGCCGGTTGCGCCTTCCCGAGATGCTGCAAGAGGTGTTCATCGTGCCGGAGGAATATGCCATGCCCGACATGAGCTTCGAAGCCTTCGCCGACATGATGCGCGCTTTCTATCCTCATTTCAGCGATGACCTGCTGGCCAAATGCCTCGCCGACTTCGAGATGCCGGCACGTCCCAACCTCAAGGAGCTGTCCATGGGACAAAAGAAAAAGGTGTATATGAGCTTCGCTATTGCCACGGGCACCCGCCTGCTGATGATGGACGAGCCTACCAACGGCCTCGACATCCCGTCGAAAGCGCTCTTCCGCAAGGTGGTGGCCAACTACATGGAGGATGACCGTACGCTTATCATCTCCACCCATCAGGTACACGACATCGAGAGTCTGCTCGACCACGTGGTCATCATCAACCAGAGCCGTGTGCTGCTCAACAGTTCCATCGCCGACATCTCTCGTCGCTACGCCTTCCGCTACCTCTCGCCGCAGGAAATGGATGACAACGTGCTCTACGCCGAGCCGAGCCTGCAGGGCAACGCCGTGATCATGCTACGAGACGGAGGAGAGGAGACGCAGGTGGACCTCGAGCTGCTCTTCAACGCCACGATCAACGGCAAAATCAGTCACCAGTAGTTTCGCCACACCTTATTATATACAAGGCTCCAGACGTTTACTCCTTATTTTATATATTACACGATATACATCCCACAGATATAGTATCACACTATGAACAAGAATAGATTTCTGCAAGTGCTCCGTTGGGAGCTGTTGCTCAGCAAGCGTCAGATAGCTACTATGGCCCTGACCTTTTTCGGTCTGGTTGTCATCCCACAGATCCTCACGCTCGTCTTCAAGTCGTCGTCAAGCAGTGCCTACACCATGGGCATCCTCTGTTCCGTAGCTCTGTCCGCCTATCTGCTTTGCAGCGGTGCGCTCATCTTCTCCAGCCTCCGAAGCCGTCAACAGCGCATCAACAACTTCATGCTCCCTGCCTCCAACAAAGAGAAGTTTATCGCCCGCTATCTCGTACTCGTGGTTGCCATGCCCTTAGCCGCCATCGCGGGTTTCTTTGCCGGCGACGTGCTGCAATATCTCATGAGCTTGATGATCAACAGCGACGCGGCACAGTGGGCTACCAGCGCATTCACGGATGGGCTCAACGGCGGCAGTGGCAACTTCCATCTTTATTCCAATCTCAATGGCGACCCATCCCCTGCAGAAGGCTTCCTCGTGATTCTCACAGGCGCCATCACGCAGCACGCCTGCTTCCTGCTTTTCGGCAGCATCTACCACAAGCATCCACTCGTGATGGCTGTCCTTACGTGGATGGGTCTCGGCATCGCGCTCCTCATGCTTGGTGCTTTGGCAGCGAACCTTCTCACTGAATTCCTCAACAGTGGCTACACGATCATCCTTTACGATGTATGGTGGAAAGTCCTCTACTTCGTAGTCAGCATCGCGCTCATCATCTTCTGCTACTGGTTCGCCTTCCGCCGCTACACCCGGCTGCAGGTCATCAACAACCGATGGATCAACAAATAAAAGGCAACCATTTCGTTTTGTAAGACGATGCTCAGCAGCATCTTTCAATCATTAAAAAAAATATCATCATGAAAAAGTTAGCATTTATGTTTATCGCCCTTATGGCCATTCTTTCTGTTTCCGCTTGCCGTATCGAGAAAGTAGACAACAGCAACCAGCCCCGGAAATCCTATGTGCTCAACCTCCGCGACTTCCAAAGCATCAAGAACTACACAAGCTGTGACATCCACTTTACGCAGTCCAACACCTACAAGGTAGTACTGAAAGCCACTCCGCGTTGGTACGCCACCCACTCCATCACCTCCAGCCATGGAGAGCTCGTTATCACACAGAAGGAAGAACGTAAGCAGAAAGGCACCACCGTTCTCCACATCAACACCAACGAAGACGATGCCGAGCTGTGGATCAGCGCGCCATCATTGGATGCTGTCACAACCGCCGGCAGTGGTGACTTCCATGCCGAAAGCGACCTCACGGGACAGCACCTGACACTGTCCACAGCAGGAAGCGGCGACAGCGACCTGAAAAACGTCACGCTCTCTGGTAACTTCACCTACTCCGTTGCCGGAAGCGGCGACATAGAGACCGGCACGCTCCAAGCCAGCAACGCCTCGTTCAGCATCAGCGGCAGTGGCGACATCAAGAGTAAGCTCGCTAAGGTGAAGACGACCAAGCTCTCCATCGCCGGCAGTGGCGACGGCAGCCTCGATTTCGACCATTGCGGCCATGCCGACATCAGCATCTCGGGAAGCGGTGACATCGATCTCTCCGGCACACTGCAGTCGCTCGAAAAGAACGTATCGGGAAGTGGCGACATCGACACGGAAAAACTGAAGTTGGGCAAGTAGTTCCCCGTTACAACACAAAACACGTTTATATGGCATTCAACAATGAAAAAGCCATCTATCTGCAAATAGCCGACCGCCTGAGCGACGAGATTCTCGCTGGCACCTACAAGGCCTTCGACCGCATACCCAGCGTGCGCGAATATGCCGCCACGCTCGGCGTCAACGCCAACACGGCGGTCAAGGCCTACGACCAGCTCGCTCAGGAAGGCATCATCTTCAACAAGCGCGGCCTCGGCTATTTCGTAGCAGAAGATGCGCAGCGACACATCAAGCAGACACGACGCCAGACGTTTCTCAAGACCGTCCTTCCCGAGTTTGTCCGCCAAATGAGGCTTCTCGACATTTCTTGGGAAGAGCTCAAGGAAGCGATAGGCTCCGTTCAGTAAGACGCTGCTTTGCAGCGTCCCACCCAAAAAAAATAGCAAGACAATGAAAAGCAATGTCAAAGGCAAGCATGCGCTTGCCATCTCGATCCTCGCTGTAGCCCCCCTCACAGCTCTGGCCCAGGCTCCGGTCAACACCGCCGACAGCCTTAAACTCCAAGCCATCCACGACAGCCTCGACCTGCAAGGCGTGGAGGTCGTGGCACAGAAACCCGTCGTGAAGATGACGACCGACAAGATGACCTACAACGTACAGCAGGACGAGGACGCCAAGACGATGACGCTCCTCGACATGCTGCGCAAGGTACCCATGGTCACCGTAGACGGACAAGACAACGTCACCGTGAAAGGATCTGCCAGCTTTAAGGTCTATGTCGACGGCAAGCCCAACCAGATGTTCCAAAACAACTTCACACAGGTGGCGAAGTCGATGCCTGCCTCCATGGTGAAGAGCATCGACGTCATCACCTCTCCGGGTGCCAAATACGATGCTGAGGGTACCAGTGGCGTGCTCGACATCAAGCTGGTGCACCAAAGCGGACAACCCAACAGTGACTGCAACAACTGCTACAACGGCAATGTCGAGCTCTCCCTCAGCAACAAGGGCGAGCGCGCCAACGCCTACATCGGCGGACAGCATGGCAAGCTGACCTACAGTGCCATGGGCATGTTTGCCTGGCAGGACTTTGGCGACCTCAAGGTGACCAACACCCGTCTGCAACAGACTTCTCTCGGTGAGTCGCTGCAGACCACAGACGTGGAGTTCAAGCAGAAGCATCCCTTCTCTTTTGGCAACTTCACCTTAGGCTACGCCCTCGACTCTTTGAGCACCATCAACGTCAGTGCCGGTGTCAATGGCGGCTACACCAACCAGAATATGCAACCGCGCAACTCCTTCTCGGGAGGCCCTTACGGCAATGGCTTCAGCTATGTCTACAATTCCAGCCAACGCAACCGCTTTATGGGCGCCAATGCCAGTGCCGACTATCAGCGGTGGCTCAACGCTGACCATACCTCGTCGCTGACGCTGAGCTATCTCTTCGACTACAACCCGGCCCGTAACCGTACATGGAACTTATATAATAATGTGTCGGGTGTGACGGGACTCACCCTTACCGATCTCTTCTCCGACTCACGTACATGGGGCACCAGCCACACCGGACAGGCTGACCTGACCTTGGACCTTGGCAAGGGACAGACGCTGGAGACGGGCACGAAGTTCATCAGCCGACGCAACAAGAGCGACAGCCGACTCTACGACATCGTTGACGGTAACGACGTGCTCAACGACGCCGGCAGCATGCTCTACCGCAACTTGCAGAGCATCGTGGCAGGCTATGCACAGTATAAGCTCACCAAGGAGAAGTACAACGCACGCCTCGGCCTGCGCTACGAGCATACCTTCGAGAGCGTGAAATATGCTGAGCACAGCGACCGCAACTTCCATAAGGACTATGGCAACCTCGTGCCTTCGGGATGCATCGGCTACAACATCACACCGATGTCCAACCTCGGTCTGACCTACACCATGCGCATCTCGAGACCTGGCATCAGTCAGCTCAATCCCTACACCGACCGCACCGACCCGACAGCGCTCACCTACGGCAATCCTTCGCTCGCCGTAGTGAAGTCGCACAACGTGACATTAGCCTACAATTTCTTCTCTCCGAAACTGATGTTCAATGTCAGCCTCAGCCACGACTACATCGGTAATGAGATAGAAAATTACCAGTTCGTTGACGCTGATAATAAATACAACAGCACATACGCCAACAACGGCAAGAGTCGAAACACCTACGTAGATGCCTTCGTCCGTTGGACAGCCACCAAAACATCAACGCTGATGCTCAACGGTAACGTGTCTTACGGTGACTGGAAGGCAAAGGAACTCGGGTATCACAACTGGGGATGGTCGGGAAGAGCCTATGTCGGATTGGAGCAGCAGCTGCCATGGAAAGTCAAGAGTTCGTTCGGAGTCTTCGCCCAAACACGCCAGTATAACCTCATGGGCTACAACAGTGGTATGCAGTTCTTCAATGCTTCGCTCACCCGCTCTTTCTTCAAGGATCGCTTAGAGCTCTCGGCCCGCTATGCCAACCCGCTCCGCAGCCACCTGATCATCAACCAGCACAGTGCCGGTGCCGACTTCAGCAACCATACCCACGTCTCCATTCCTCTGCAGGTCATAGCCCTGTCAGTGAAGTGGAACTTCGGCAACACAAAGAAACAGTTCGGACAACGTCAGAGCAAGATCAACAACGACTTCAACGACTCGCAGAAGAAAGAGAGTCCGGTCGGGAATATGGGCATGTAGCCTTGTCAGGCCATGATGAGCATCCGCCCGCTTTGCAGTATCCTCCCGCTTAGCATCACTGCTTGAACCGCGCCGTGTCTACCTCTTTGCTCTTGTCCTTGTATCCTCCGAACCTATAGACCAACGACACGCCCACCTGACGATAGCACGAGAAGTCCATCTTCATATTCTGGTTGCCGTAACGGATGACTGGGTCGATGACGGAAGTCTCAAAGAGGTCGTTGCAGAACACATGGAGCGTGGCACGCTTCTTCCAGAAGATATATTTCAATCCAAGGTCGACATTGCCCGAAGAAGGCAGATCGTAGATTGCCTGATGAGCCTTGGAACGTATCATGCCGTCGAGATTGAGATAGAGATGGTTGGGGACAAGGGTGAAGTTGTTGCGCAGGCTGGCCATCACCCAAGCGATGTCGCGGTTGAAGGGGATGTCGTAAAATGCCGAGCATTTCTCCTTCATCCACACACCGAGAACGGTAAGACGGCTGTCGAGCCAGCTGCCGAAGCGCTGGGGCACAGACGCCTGCAAGCCCAACTGCTGAGAATAGTCGAAGTTGAGAAACTTGTATTGCACGGTCAGCCGGTCATGGCGCTGGTAAGGTGTCTGCGTGAAGTAGTCATCGGTGTAGTTGAACCATGCCACGAACTGGTATTTGTTGTGCAGCACATAGACCAACTGTGTCTGATAGTTGCTCGAAGGCTTGAGGCTCGGATTGCCCACCACTTCGTTATAGCCGCCATTGCTGAACGACGTGAAGTTTTGCAGTGTCCAATAGTCCGGGAACTTCTTGTCACTACTGACGTTGAGCAGGAGCATGTGACCGCTGTTGGGCATGTAGGTCAGCGAGAGCGTGGGATAGACATTCCACTGATGCCAGGCCGGCGAGTGATAATATTCGGCAGCCAGCGAGACCTCGAAGTCGAGCTTCTCTCCTATCTTGCCGTTGGTACCGGCATAGATGTTGACGATGTCCTCGTTCTGGCGACTATATGAATTGGTGGGACTGGCAGCGGTGTTGCTGCCCGTAGGCAGAAATGTCTGCCAACTATGGTCATTGGTCAGACTATAGCGCACGCCGTAGTTGAGTCCCCATCCGCCCGCAAGGCTGTGCTCTTGTCCGAGATGGAACTTCCAGCGGTTGATGCGCTGGTGCTCGTCAGTATCGAAGTGGAGCTCACCCGTAGGCAGCGTGCTGATGAGATGCTGTGTCGAGGGCGTATTATAATAGGTGTATTCCACGTTGACCTTCGTGCCTGTAGGCAACTGGTAGTCGAGCATCACGTCATGCATGGTCTTTCTCGTCCGATAAGCATTGGTCGCCATCACGTTGCCCGTCACGTCTTCGCGTGCGTGTTCCGTGTCGTAGTTACCGGTGTAGCTCAGGCTCAGCCGATGATTGTCGGTAAAGGCATAGTCAAGTCCCATTCGCCACAGATGCTCGTGATCGCGACTGCGCTGCGCCTCGTACGTCTCAATGTCGTGTGTCGTTCCGTCGTCAAGATGATGGAGCGAGGTCTCGTCCGTTGTTCCGTAGGTCTTGCCATGATTGTGTTGATAATTCACGCTGAAGTCGAGTTTTCCTTTATGATAGATCAGTCCGGCCTTTTCGCTCCACATCGTCTCGTGCTCTTGGTTCCAGGCTCCCGTGAGTTCTCCCTGCCATCCGTCAGGCTGCGAACTATCAGAGACGATGTCGAGGTTGATGCTCGCCCCACGCACCTCGTAGCGGGCAGGTGTGGTGTACATCACTTCGGCATGCTTCAATCTGTTAGCGGGAAGACTCTTCAGCAAGGCATTGAGTTGAGCGGCATCCATCTGATAGTGCTTGCCATTGATCAGCACGTTGAAGGTATTGCCTGCCAGCGTGAGCGAGCCGTTGTTGTCAGTCACGCCAGGGATGAGCTTCAGCGCGTCATAGACATTGTCAGCGCTTTCTTTCTTAAGCAGCAGTGGCATATCGTAGGTCAGCTTGCTGCCAGCCACCTTCACGATAGGTCGCTCGCCTTTGACCATCACCTCAGGCAGGGCGTGGATGATGCTGTCCATACGTAGTGAGTCGGCAGAGCTTGTGGCTGTGCCCGCTCCGTCTGTCTGCGCATAAGCAGCAGTCGCTGCCATGCAGAGCATCAGTATCATAGCTTTTCTTTCCATCTCTCTGAGTTTTTTATCATTGCAAAGTTAGGTTGAAAAAACAATACTACCAAGTCTATCCACTTATACATCCTTAACGCCAAGGCTTATATAGGCTTAACATCATTGCGGTGTTACGCCAGTTTCATCCGCAGAAAGTCGCCAAGGTGAACATGCTGTATGCCATCAACGTTGCTGCCGCTTGTCCATTCGTCCAGGCTGACAACATATTTGGGATAGTTGTCGCTGATAGCATTCAGATTACCGAACTCGCGCTTGCGTGTGGCCTCGTCGACCATAAGATAGGTAGCCTGTACATAGATACGCTGGTCGTCGTGAAGCCCGACAAAGTCCACTTCCTTGCCATCAGACATCTGTCCCGTAAACACCTTGAAACGCTGTTGGCAGAGATACAGATAAATGGCATTCTCTATAAGCTTATTGATGTCTTGTTGGACCGAAGAGCTCAAACGGCAGTTGCGCAGTCCCAAATCCTCAAAGTAGTATTTATCCCCTATCTCAAACATGCGAAGGCCATTGATGTCCACTCGGCGTACTTTCTGTATCAAATAGGCATTCTGCATGGCTCGCAGGTAATTAATAATCTGTGTAGGCGAGGTATTAACATGCTGCGATTTAAGATATTTACTGATATTGTTTGCTGAGAACAGGTTTCCCACATTGTCGGCTGTATATAATGCCAATGTCTCCAAGAAATCAACGTTGCGGATGCCCTCACGCTTAACTACATCTTTCAGAAGTATGGTATTATAGACATTCTGCAGATATTCAAAGACAATATCCCGCTCAAGGGGCAGATGGGTAAGATAAGGCATTCCGCCATAGAGCAAATAGTCTCTTAACGATTGATTGGAAGGCTCCAAATGATGGAACACCAGGAACTCATCGTAGCTGAGACTGTGGATAGGAAACTCCACATAGCGGCCAGAGAGATGGGTTGACAATTCGCTGGAAAACATTTTGGCATTGCTGCCGGTGATGTAGATGTCGCAAGCTTCTGAGGCTTGTAGACTCCTAAGCGTAACCTCAAAACCATCTATATCCTGCACCTCATCGATGAAAAGATAGTTGGCTACACCAGACTTCAGCTGTTCCCCAACGTATTTGCTCAAATCGTCATGAGTATGGATAAAAGCGAAGTTCTCCAGTTCTTTATTGATAGATATGATATTGGCATCAGCATTTGTCTCTGCTATCTTGTTAGCCAATTGCTTGAGGATACAGCTCTTCCCTACCCGGCGTTGACCTGTCAGCACCTTGATTACGTTCTTCCCGATAAAAGGACTAATCATATTGATATAATACGGACGTTCTATCAGTTTCTCCATAAATCGTAATTAAAACTTTCCACAAATATAGCGAATTTATCAATTACGATTTATAAAAAGACAGAAAAGAACCAAAGTTTTAGTTATGATTAACAAAGTAAGGCTATGCCGCACAGTGCTTGGCTATGCGGCATGGCCTTTTGTCATTTTCCTTTTGTCATTCTCCTCTTGACATCCTCACAGTCTCTTCTTCTCTTCGTTTCCTGCACCGGTACCCTTGTAGCGACTGCGTGTGGCATTGAAGTTATAAGTCACAGTGAGCGAGATGTTGCGCCTAAAATTGTTGGCGTCTTTTCGGCTGATGACATCCGTGCCATAATACGTCCACCGCTCGCGATTACTCTTGGTCAGGTCCGAGGCTTGGAGGAGGAAGACGAGACGATCCTGGAAGAACGACTTGCGCAACCGTGCATCCACGGTCACAAGACCTGCTGTCCGCCGCATCGGTTCATAGCTGTCGGTGTAGCCATAGAAGTCGATGCCCGCCATCCAGCCATGGGGAAAGACAAGGCTGTTGCGAAGCACGAAAGTAAACGAGGGATGGTGGGAGCAGAGACTTGTAGGCTCACGGAAGAATAACTGGGAATAGTCTATCTCCCAGGAAGGCTGATACCAACTGAATGTCGGTGAGGCCGTCACGGCAGCGCTCAGCATCTGATAGTGCCCCATATTGTGAACCGAGAAATAGGCTATCTCCTGGTTGTCGTACAAGCCAAAGGTATGTAGCATAGGCTTGTGGACATAGTCGTAATCGACCGAGGCACTCAGCCATTTATGCTCGAACGACAACTCCACGTTGTGGGTATATTCGGGACGCAGGTAGGGATTGCCGCCTTCATAGAGATAGCGGCTGTCATACTGCATGAAGTTGCGCAGGTTGTTGTATCCTGGTCGGGAGGTCTTCATGGTGTAAGACAACTGCCATGACCACAGGTTCTTATCCCATGACAGCGAGAGGTTGGGAAAGATGTTGCCATAGCGCCGGCTCGGCTCCTGCTCCCGTTTGCCGAAGCTGTAGTAGTCGGTCGTGACATGCTCGTAGCGCAGTCCGGCGTCGAGCTCATAGTGGCCGAAAGGCAGAGAGAAGTCTGCGAAGCCCGCAATGTTTGCCTCGCAGAGCTTGGTGCTGGAGGCAGGCACATAATTCTCGTTGTTGACATAAAAGCCCACACTCTTCGTATGCGTATATTCCGAGCCGAAGGAGAGCGTGCCCTTCCCCACCGGGTAGGTCACGACGAGCTTCCCGGCCCACAGGTCGCTGCGCTGTCCACCGTTGCTCGCCACGTCGCGGTTGCCTAATTCCGTACTGTTCTCCGTGCTCTGCTGGCTCAGCATATATTTCATGTGGAGGTAAGAGGCATTGAAGTCTATGCTCCAGTTGCCGAGCTTGCCCGTATAATAGAGGTTGGCCTCGTTGCGTGGTCCCACATCCCTGTGCTGGCGCTGGCTCTGCAGGATGGAACCCTCATAGGCACTGTTGTGCGTGACAGTCTGGTTACTGTTCGCATCCATGTTGTTTGACAAGGTCTTGTAGAACGAATAACTGCCGCCGATGGAATTGTTTGCATTGAAGTCGTAGCTCAGGCGGAAGGTCTGTGACAGCACGTTCTGCCGGAAAGCGTCGTTGAAATGCTGGTCGATGTTGATGATATTGTCCTTGGGCATGAGCGTGTAGCCCGCGTCGATGTTCTCTTTGAACACTTGGCTATAGAGAAACGAGGTATTCGACAACTCTAATCCTTTGATCCGGTATTTGATGGTAGCTTGGTCATATCCTGTCCACATCGTGTTGTATTTTGCGTTGGCATCATTCCTTACGCTCCATCCCTCGCCCGTTGGCTTACGGGTACGGATGCGGATTACGCTCTTTACCGTGGCATCATACTGCGAGCCGGGGGCGGTGATGACATCCATGTTCTTGATGTTCTCTGACTTCAGTTCCGTCAGTTCGCGGTTGTCAGTCACCTTCTTGTTGTTGATATAGATGAGCGGCGTGCCCTTGGCAAACACCTTGATGTCGGAGCCCGATGCCGTGACGCGCGGCAGCTGCCCGAGCACATCGACGGCGGTGCCCATCTTGCTCAGCACCGAGTGCTCCACGTCAATGGTCATACCACCCTTTGCGGCACGATACTGTGGTCGTTGTGTCTTCACCGTCACCCCTTTCAGCGTATATCGGTCGGCCTGCAGACGGATGGTGCCAAGGTCGGGCGAGGCAGCGGTCCACAGTTTAGACTTGTAGCCCACAAAGGTCACCTTGGCGATGACGCGCCGGGCATTGCAGGGAATGACGAAGTAGCCGCTCTCGTTGCTCACGCCACCGGCAAGAAACGAGGAGTCGGCGGGCGAGAGCAGTACCACGTTGGCATACTCGGCTGGCTCCCCCTTGTCGTCGACCACGCGGCCTTTGTACCTCAACACTGTCTTCTGCGAGCATTCCACGTTGATGATGCTGTCGCCCACCATCGTCATCGAGATGGGATAGAAGCCGATGAGGTGGCGGATGGCATCGGGAATGGTCTCGCCCTTGACCGATGCCGTCACGCGAAAGTCCTCTAAGTCGTTGTAGATGAAGTTGATGGTGTAACGACGGGTCATGCCACCGAGCTGCTGCAGAGCCGTGGGCATCGTCACGTTGCGGAAGTCGCGGCTCACGCGCTGGGCACGGACAACCGTAGTTCCGAGCAGAAGTATATATAATAAAAAGAGTATCTTCTTCATGATTAAATCTTTAAGGGCATCCATCTGCGACGGAAATACTAACCTATGAACTCCGTTTTCTTTCATGATAACTTATCATAAGAGAGACATTGAAGTTGCTCACAGTCTATTTTTCTCTTCGCTTCCGGCCGAAGTGCCTTTGTAACGGCTGCGTACAGTATTGAAACTGTAAGTGAACTCAATACCCACGCACTGTGTACTGTCGTATTCTTTGAACTGGGTACGGACGTTAATGCCTCCATGGGCCGTCATCTCCTTGTAATTGGTGTGGAAAATATCGTTGGCATAAAGCGAGAGTCGAATATTCTTACTCTTTAGCCACTGTTTGGAAATACGGAGGTCTACACTGGCCACCGTCTTAGTTATAGCTACTTCAGACTTGTTATAAGGCGTGAGGCTCGCAGTGATGTTCGCTGTCCAGTTATAGGGCAGTGTGAACGTGTTGTCAAGTCTGAACTGCGTACAAAGTCCATTCCAATAGTGCGTGATGCCCATGGGAGCCAAGTCGGCATCTGAGAAAAAGAGCATAGCGGTGTAGTTAAGATGCCAAATGCCTAAGGTAGGCGAGGTATTAAGTGTCACCCCGTAGTTTTGCGTCTTTGGCGTGTTGCGGTAGTCTGTGATGATGACGCCGGGATGACTCACATCGTCGTAAGCCGTTTGAAAGGTGCGGAATGAGTTTTTGATATAAGTGTAATAGGCTTCCACCGTCATCCATTTCCATACTGTTGTCCACGAAAGATAATACGTAGTCATGGGTTGCAAGAAGGGGTTGCCCGTATCGTACTCGTATTTGCTGCGGTAGTTCACCGAGGATGACATGATCGAATAAGGCGGATTGTACCGATATGTGGCAAATGCTAACGAGTGCTGCCACCCGTCGTCAGCATAGCTCATTGATAATTTGGGGATAAGCACATGATAATCGTGGCTTAGCTCGTCGTCTTTCTTACCATCCACATCATAGCGGTTGTGTTCGTTCTGAAACCTCAAAGAAGCCGAGAAATTCAACTTCTTGCCAATGGGGAGCGCATAGTTTGCATAGAGTGACCAGATAGCAGTGCGTTGCCGGATATGAGTGTCAGCAGAAAATCCGCTCTGTGTGAAATCTGCTTTTCTGTTGGTATAGGAAGTCTCTTCACCGAAGGAGAACGTTCCAGCGGGCATCGGCGCCGAGACCGTGAGCTTCTCGGCCCACAAGTTGCTCCTCGTGCTCGTGTTGCTACTAACCGAAGAGTCGTCAGTACCGCCGGCCATATCCATGTCAGTGTGGTTTCCATAGTAATCGGCACTGAAATCGATTCCCCACTTACCCAATCTGCCCACATAGTAGGTGTTGACGCTGTTAGCCAAATTAGGTTTCGACTTGGTGACGCTTTGGTTGTCGTCATCACTGAAATGCTCACCATTGCGCCACACCTGCTCTGTCTTTGTGATGGTTCTTTTTCCCTTGACAGTGCCTGTGGCAGAATAGGTAAGGCCAAGCGAATGCCTGTCGTTGATTTCCCAGTTCCAACCCACATCACCGTAAATAAACTTATAATCATTTCTCCACTTGGTGCGGCTATGGTAGTCCCATGTGTCGGTAGCCTTTAATTGATCATTAGACGTGGCCGTGATACGGCCTTTGCTATCTGCGGCATTGGCACGGATAAAGAAGTCCATGCCATTACGCAGACGGTAGTTGAGCGAAGCATTAGATGTAGCAAGCATCCCTTTGCTTTTCTCAAAGTTTCCCCATAGGCTTCCGCTCCAGCCCTCGCCTTGCCGGCGAACGGTCTTCAATCGGATAACGGATGTCACGTCGGAGGCATACTCCGCACCAGGGCGTGTGATAATCTCCGCTGACAGCACCTCGGCGGTTTGCAGTCGCTCCAGTTCGCTGGCATCGCGCACCAGCTTGTTGTTGATGTATATCTGCGGAGTGCCATGTCCGGCCACAGTGCCGTCACCCATGACAAGGGGCAGGTGCTTGATCATCTCTTTCGCTGAGCCGAATTGCTCGAGTTGAGAACCTTTCACCATTACACTCAAGCCGTTTGGCGAAGGCTTGTAACTGAGCTTATGCCCCTGTACCGTCACGCCTTTCAGCGTATAACGGTCGGCCTGCAGACGGATGGTGCCAAGGTCGGGCGAGGCAGCGGTCCACAGCTTAGACTTATAGCCCACATAGGTCACCTTGGCGATGACGCGCCGGGCATTGCAGGGAATGACGAAATAGCCGCTCTCGTTGCTCACGCCACCGGCAAGAAACGAGGAGTCGGTGGGAGAGAGCAGCACCACGTTGGCATACTCGGCGGGCTCCCCCTTGTTGTCGACCACGCGGCCTTTGTACCTCAACACTGTCTTCTGCGAGCATTCTACGTTGATGATGCTGTCGCCCACCATCGTCATCGAGATGGGATAGAAGCCGATGAGGTGGCGGATGGCATCGGGAATGGTCTCGCCCTTGACCGATGCCGTCACGCGAAAGTCCTCTAAGTCGTTGTAGATGAAGTTGATGGTGTAGCGATGGGTCATGCCGCTGAGTTGCTGCAGAGCCGTGGGCATCGTCACGTTGTGGAAGTCGCGGCTCACACGCTGGGCATGGACTTGGACGGCACCTAAAAGGAGAATATATAATAATAGGTATATCTTTCTCATAGCTATTCAACGTTAAGGGTGTCACCGTTACGTGTAATGGAAATCTGCTGGAAGCCGTTGAGGATGGCAATGTTGGCATCAATGGACTTAGCCTGGTCCCACTCAAAGTGCAGGCGGATGGCCTTGGCGGTAGCGCTGCTGTAGACGACCTTCAATCCGTAGTACTGCCCCATAGCAGAGAGGATGTCGGACAAAGTGGTGTTGTCGAAGACCTTGACGACGGGCGCCGACTTCTTCGTCTCCTGCTTTGGCGTAATGCTGTCGGCGGTGGCGGTGGTGTCACGCAACGCCGCTGTGACGGGAGCGTGCTGCACTACTTCCGACTTCTCTGCGGCAAAGGGACTGCGAATCCAGCCCAGCCGTGTCATGGCGGCAAAGGCCACACCGGCAAGGAAGACACAGCCGAGGAAGACGGCAGCCACATGCAGCCAACGGGGAATGCGATGGCGGGAAAGCGGATGAGAGCTGTCGGGATGTGTCTGGCTGAACACTTTCCATGCTTTCTCCACATCGATGTCCTCGTCTTCGGCTCGTTCTTCCGTGAGGGCACGTTTCAACAGAGCGAGCGGTCGGGCATCGCGTATGATTTCACGGAGCTCCTCATCGGTGTAGTGCTCGGGATGCTCCTGTGCGTCAAGGAGACGCTTGATTTTCTCTTCGTCGGAATAATTCATGGCTCTGGGGTATTGATGTTTTCTTTCAACACTTTGACGATGTGCGACAGATGTTTCCACACGGCGATGCGGCTCGTGCCCGTCTCGGCGCAGATAGCTCTATAGTCCTTGCCGTCGAGGAAGCGCAGGGTGAAGAGGTGCAGTTCCTGCGGTGAGAGCAGTGTGTGGGCGAGTTGGCGCAGCTGTTTGAGTCGTCGCTCGTCGTCCAGCCAGTCATCACCGTCGTGCAGTTCGTCGGTATAGAGGCGGAGAATGCGCTCGCGGTTGCTCTTATCGCGCAGTCGTTTCAGACAGCGGTTGCGCACGGCCACCATTAGATATCCCTCAGCCGAGGCGGGCAACAGCTCGGTGTTGCTCTCCAACAGATGGGCGAAGACCTCACTCACCACGTCCTCGCTCTCCTGCCCGTCGTAGAGCAGGGAGCAGGCCACACTGTACATGCGGCGATAGTGTTGGCGGAAGAGCTGTTCAACGTGTTGTCTGTCCATCGTCTGTCTCGTGTCTTTTTATTATCAATACCCTTCAGCGAAGAGAATGTTAACCTATCGGCCTAAAATTTCTTATTCAACTCGGTAAGCATACTTACTTACAAAGATACATTTTTCTATGATAAAAAGGCAGCGCCCTACACTTTTTCGAGGGTTCAATTAACCAAAGTCTACACTTTTTCGAGGGTTCAATTAGCCAAAGTCCACACTTTTTCGAGGGTTCAATTAGCCAAGGTCTACACTTTTTCGAGGATTCGTTAAGTTTCAGATGTCCTTCTCCATGATATAGTCATTCATGAAGTAGCCGTTGCCGATGTCGTTAGCGTTTCTGATAACGAAGGAAGTGGCACTGGAGAGTCGAGGCGTTGTACCCTGTCCTTATTTTGAAGAAAATTCTACAGAGCGGTTCAAAATGACGGAAAAGTGTAGTTTTAGGAGGCTTAAAATGATGGAAAAGTGTAGTTTTTGCTTGCTTATTTCGTAGGAAAAGTGTATTTTTGCAAGGCCGAAAACAAAGGAAAAGTGTGACTATGGTATTACGAAGGAAAATAGAGCATGACATAAGAGCTTATTTATCAAGTGATTCCAACAAGATGATGATCATCGATGGAGCACGGCAGGTAGGCAAGTCATTTATCATTCGTCAGGTGGGGAAGCAGCTGTTTCAAAACTACATAGAGATTAACATGGAAGCAGACAAATTGGGTGACCGTGTCTTTGCCGAGGCAAAGACCGTGAGAGATTTCTATCTTGCGTTGAGCATCGTAGCCGGAGAAAAGATGAAAGACAGGAAGACCACGCTTGTTTTTATCGATGAGATTCAGGCTTACGACCATCTGCTCACCTTAGTGAAGTTTCTCATGTCGGACCGTCGGTTCACCTTTATAGCCAGCGGTTCTCTCTTGGGCGTCACGCTGAAGAAGACGCAGTCCATCCCTATTGGAAGCATTATACGCAAGCACATGTATCCACTTGACTTCGAAGAGTTTCTTTGGGCCAACGGTGTGGGCGAGCCTCTCATCCAAGCCATGAAAGAGAGCTATGAGAATAGGCGTTCTCTACCCGAAAGCATTCATACGAAGCTGATGTCTCTCTTTCGCTCCTATCTGCTTACCGGTGGCATGCCCGATGCCGTCAACACCTTTCTCTCTACTCAGAATATCGTGGAAACGCGACAGATACAGACTGACATCCACGAACTCTATGGTGATGATGCCGCTAAATACGAACAGAAATCTGCACGCAAGCTACAGATCATGCGTATCTACCGCATGATTCCGTCCAACATGGAAAACAAAAAGAAACGAATCGTTGCCAAAGAAATAGAAGGGAAGCAAGGCAAGCGCATGACCGACTACCTCGATGAATTTGAATACCTTATCTCTTCCGGAGTAGCACTGGAAGTGAAAGCCATCAGCAAGCCAAGCTATCCCTTGGTACAGAACAGCGGTAAGAATCTGCTAAAGCTCTACCTCAACGATGTGGGGCTACTCACCGACGTGCTCTATGGCACAAACGTAATGCCTATTCTGAAAGACATCGCCAGCATCAACTTGGGATCAGTCTATGAGTCTGTAGTGGCACAAGAACTGCGGGCACATGGACATGGACTGTTCTATTATGACAATAAGAAGTTGGGCGAAGTGGATTATCTCATCGACGACCAGCAGCATCTGTCCGTCGTCCCCATTGAGGTGAAGTCTGGTAAGGACTACAAGGTGCACAGTGCCTTGGACCGTTTCCTCAGCATCAGTGAATACAACATCCACCAAGCCTTTGTACTCTCCAATGAGCGCCGCATTTATCAGGAGCAAGGTATCACCTATCTGCCTATCTATGACATCATATTCCTATAAGTTATTCCTCCTTTGGCACCTTCCACCAAAACATGATTGCGGCAAGGAGCTGAGCGGCGACGCTGACAACGACCATGACCACGAGACTCTGATCGTAGAGTACACCGAGGAGCCAACTGCCCAAGAACCAGGCAGCACCGAAACAGCACTCAAAGATGCCGTAACCCGTGGCACGGCTGCGCTTAGGCACCATTGTAGCCACGGAAGCCTTGAGGATGGACTCCTGCGCACCCATGCCAATGCCCCACAGCACCACGCCGATGATAGCGCAAGTCGAAGCAAGGCCGGTGTTCGTCCCTCCGACAAGCAGGCTCGTCACGTCACCGCCCAAGAAGACGAATACAGCAAAAGGAGCGGCCACTAATGTGGAAAGGACCAGCGACAAGCGGGCATGACGGTCGAAGAGCCAACCAAAGACAAAGGCGGAAGCCGCATCGGTGAGCATCGCCAAAGCATAGAGCAACGGCAGGACAGCAGTCGTAAAGAGATGCTGACGCGAGAAGTGCATGACGATCAGCGAGTAGTCGGCAAAGCCAAAGGCAAAGAGGCTGATGCCAACGATATACACCACGAAGCGCTTGCTGACACGAAAGGGTACATACTCCTTCGGTTCCGGCTCAAAGTTCTCGGGATGCGGGAAGCGCTTGTACGTCAGCCATAATAATAATAAGGTGATGGCACCAGGAATAGCGAGAAAGGCAAAGCACGTGCGGTAGTCGCTGAACGTGTCGTCGCGGTGCTGAATGAGCATGATGAGATAGAGCAACAGAGGTCCGAGCACGGCACCGATTTGGTCGAGTAACTCTTGGATGGCGAAACTCTTCCCCACCCCTTCCTGCGAGGCTGCGAAAGACATCACCGTGTCTTTCGCCGGTTTTTTGATAGCTTTACCCAACCGCTGAATGATGAGCAACGCACACGCCAGCGCCCAACCATGACGGCCAACGAGTGCCAATGCCGGCACAGCCACCACATCGAGCGCATAGCCGAAGAGCACCATCGGCCAATAGCGACGTGTCCGGTCGGTCAGTCGTCCGAAGACATAGCGCAAGCCATAGCCCACGAGTTCACCAAGTCCCGACACAAAGCCAATGACAGCCGCCGACGCACCGGCCAACGAGAGGAACGCTCCACGTATGCTGTTCGCACTCTCGTGGGTCATATCCGAGAATAAGCTCACGAGGCCAAAGAGTACGATGAACGTCATCGCTGCCGACATCCGCCTTTTCTTCTCACTCATCTTTCAAACTAATTATCTCTCACATTTCATTCATCACTCAACACTCAACATTCAACATTGGCGTAAGTCAACATTGATTTCATTCATCACTCAACATTCATCATTCAGCATTGAGTTCATTCATCACTCAACATTCAACATTCTTCTCTTCGTCTCTCTTCGACTTTGACTTGATGACAAGCCACACACCGGAGAAG
>CAMCBZ010000048.1 GCA_945873145.1 uncultured Prevotella sp. | reverse complement strand
ACCCTGAGCGCGCTGTTCTTATGGGAAGCGGGGTGAGTATGTTGCTGCAAAGATAGTGCAAACGAGTGGAATGACAAAAGAAAACACGAAGTTTTCTTTTGCATTCACGAGTGTCGCCTATCTTATCTAAAGATAAAAAAAATCCCACGCAACCACAAAGGTTGCGTGGGATTTCTATTTGTATTTATTGATTATATTACTTCACCTCCTCGAAAATATACCATACTGATTATCAACTGTTTACCTTTACTTGGGACAAATATGGATTGCTCCTAAGATAGGAATAAATAGAGAAAGATAAACATCAATAAGGAGGATTCTAACAGGTGTACGGCAAATAAGTAGTTAACGTTTGGTAACGCCACACACTGGGAAATTTCACTCTTACTTGGGGCTTTTCATAATAGATTTCAAGATGATGCAATAGTTATTTAGTCCATGCCTTAATCTCATCCCATACCTTATCGGTGATGTTGCTGATAGTCTCCTTTGAGATCCTGCTGCCATAGTTCTCCTCTATGAAGTCACTGATCTGCTGCAGGCTTTGACCACTTGCGTAAAGGCTGATAATCTTGTCAGAAAGTCCCTCGGCAAGAATGGTCTGACGCTTCTTTACCGTTTCGGGTTCAAAACTACCGTCGCGGTCGCGAGGTGTATCTGTCTCTACAGGGCCATATTCGGTCTGAAGTTGCTTGCACATCTTACCATTACGACGATTACCACTCTCAGGCTTCGTTGCCTCAAGATGGCCCTGCATCTCACCCTCCAGAGCAGCGTTTAGGAAATCTTCTAATACTTGATGGAATGCACCATCCTTACCAAACAGGGGCTGGCCTGACTTGAACAATAGTTAATTTTATTGTCTTAGTCTATGACACAGTTTAGATGACACCCTCAGTTTCAATCAATAAGGGAAATGCTTTGTCATCTCGATCTTTTTCATTACCTTTGTAGCCGTAGGCAGGTGAAGGCTTTTGTCATCTGCCGCGGATCTTCTCCGTTCTGACAGCTTTCTCATCTATAATTTCTTTATTAAGATTATGCTAAAGAAAATCATACATAACACTACTTTTACCCGTAATGTAGCTCTTCCGGGCATCATCGTGCTGGTGTTGCTCTCGCTGCTCTCGGCGTTATTTCCCTTAAGAGTCAACAACTGGCTGACCTTCGTACAGTCGTTTATCTACAAGAATCTCAGTTGGATGTATATCCTGCTCGTTTCTTTCTTTGTCATCTTCCTGTTGGCTGTCGCCTTCAGCAAGTTGGGTAATATCCGCTTAGGGGCCGACAACTCGGAGCCGCAATATGGCTTCTTTTCGTGGATTTCCATGCTCTTCGCCGCCGGCATGGGCATCGGTCTGATGTATTTTGGTGTGTCGGAGCCGATGTCGCACTATGTCTATCCCGCACTGCCCACGATTGTCAACAAAGCCAAGGACGCGCAGTTAGCCACCTTCTTCCACTGGGGTATCCACGCATGGTCGATCTTTGCCTTGGCAGGCCTCATCTTGGCTTACTTCTCGTTCCGCTACAAACTGCCGCTGAGCATCCGCAGCGGCTTGTACCCCATATTGAAGGAGCGTATCTATGGACCTGTCGGTGATGTGGTGGATGTCTTCGCCCTGGTGAGCACCTTCTTTGGCATCACCACCTCCATGGGCTTTGGTGTGCAGCAGGTCAACGCGGGGCTGGTACATTTAGGCATCCTCCACAGCTCGAGCTTTCTCTTTCAGTGCGTCATCGTGACGGTGTTCTGTGCCTTGTCCGTGCTGTCGGCCGTAGCCGGCGTGAACAAAGGCGTGCGGCGACTTAGCGAGCTGAACCTCGGCACGGCCATCCTGCTGTTGGTCTTCATGTTGCTGTTGGGCCCGACGACGTTCTTGCTGAGCGCATTCTCCGAGGGCATCGGCAACTACATCGAGAGCTTTGCCAGCCTGACGTTCAACACCTTTGCCTTCGAGAAGGCGGGGCGCGGATGGTTTACGAGCTGGACCGTGATGTTCTGGGCATGGTGGATATCGTGGGCACCTTTTGTGGGCCTGTTTATCGCCCGCATCTCCAAGGGGCGCACCATCCGCGAATACATCCTTGCCGTGATGCTCGTGCCCTCACTGTTCATCTTCCTGTGGATGACCGTCTTTGGCAACGGTGCCATTTGGATTGACCGCAACGTAGTGCATGGTGCACTCTCAGCTCTGGTGCGCCAGCCCGACATCCTGCTGTTCTCGTTCTTCGAGAGCTTCCCCTTTGCCAAAGGGCTCTGTACACTGGCCTTGGTGATGATTGCCATCTTCTTTGTCACCTCGGCAGACTCCGGCATCCTGGTGATGAACAGTATTTCCACGGGCAACAATCCGCACTCTCCCAAGTGGCAAAACGCTTTCTGGGGCCTGCTGATGGCAGTGATCACCATGACGCTGGTCTATGCCGGCGGGCTCAACTCTTTGCAGACGATGACGCTGATCTCGGCCCTGCCCTTCGGTCTCATTCTCCTGATTCTTTGCTTCTGTTTGCTTAAAGCGCTGAGAACCGATGAATTTTACAACTCCACCCACCTGCCCTATGGCAGCCGAAACTGGGATGGTGCCCACTGGCGCAAGCGGTTGGAGCAGATTGTCACATTCTCACAGAAAGAGGACATCCGCCGCTTCTTCCTCGAAAAGGTGGAGCCGGCGTTCAGCGAACTGCAAACAGAACTGGAGAAATATGGCATACAGTCAGAAATTCTCAAGGGCAAGAACGGCCCGCTCTCCATAGAGCTCTCCGTTCCGCACGTACAAATACGCAACTTCCGGTATGGCGTGACCACAGAGAAGCGGGTGATTTCTGACTATCTTGTCGATGAGGACAACACCCCTGACGCCGACAACGGCACACAATACATTCCTGTGACCTACTATTCCGACGGTCGCACGGGCAACGACATACAATATCTCAGCAAGGATGAGATCATCGCCGACGTGCTCAGGGAGTATGGCAGATACATCAGCTCGATCAGTGACAACAGAAACGCCATGGTCTTTGTCGACAAGAAACCACAGTGATGTAGGACAGCGCAGAAAACATTATTTCATTTACAACCCCTTAGTTATGATACATTACCAACAAAAGATACGGCAGCAGATAACCCTGCCTGCCATGCAGTTCATCAATCAGGAGAAGTCCGGCGGCATCGTCTTAGGACTGGCCGTGGTGCTGGCACTCGTGCTGGCCAACAGTCCGCTAAGATTTGACTATGCCCACTTTCTCCACCACCATTTCGGTTTTGTCGTGGACGGCCAGCCCTGCCTCAACTTCTCTCTTGAGCACTGGATCAACGACGGACTGATGTCCATGTTCTTCTTTGTCGTAGGACTGGAGCTCAAGCGGGAGTTCATCGGTGGCGAGCTGCGCGACTTGCGCAAGGTCACGCTCCCCGTGGCTGCCGCCATCATGGGCATGGCCTTCCCTGCACTCATCTATCTTGTCTTCAACGGCGGCACCCCGGTGGCACACGGATGGGGAATCCCCATGGCCACCGACATTGCCTTTGCTCTGGCGGTGGTCTACCTACTGGGCGACCGCGTGCCGGTGTCGGCGAAGGTGTTTCTCACCACGCTGGCCATTGTCGACGACTTGGGCTCAGTGCTCGTCATCGCCCTGTTCTACACATCGCAGCTCTCTATGGTCAACCTGCTCGTGGGTTTGGCCTTCTTACTCGTGATGTTTGTTGGCAACAAGATGGGCGTGAAGTCTATTTGGTTCTACGGCATCCTGGGCATTGGTGGTGTATGGACAGCTTTCCTGCTCTCCGGCATCCATGCCACGATAGCCGCCGTGCTCTCTGCCATGGTCATCCCCGCCGACTCGCAGATCAGCGAAGACTCGTTTGTGGCCCGCATGAGAAAGCTCACCCGCCGCTTCGACGAGGCCGAGTCCAACGACGTGAGGACATTGGAACCCGACCAGGTTGAGATCATCGCCCGCGTGAAGACCGATGCCAACCAGGCCCTGCCGCCCTTGCAGCGGCTCGAGCACAGCCTTCATCCCTTCGTGTCGTTCTTCGTCATGCCCGTTTTTGCGCTGAGCAACGCGGGCGTGTCATTTGTCGACATGGATCTGGCGCAGCTCTTCGACAACCACATCGCCGTGGGCGTGATGCTGGGCCTGCTTGCCGGCAAACCTCTTGGCATCCTCTCCTCGGTGTGGCTGATGGAACGGTTGGGACTGGGCCGGCGCAGCAAGCAGCTCACCTGGCGGCGGCTCGCCGGTCTGGGTTTCCTCGCTTCCATAGGTTTCACCATGTCGATGTTTGTCACCACGCTGGCCTTCAACTCTGCCGAAGCCTATGGCCAGGCCAAGGTCGGCATCTTCGCCGCCTCGATTCTCGGCGGCATCATCGGCTACAGAATACTCTCACGGAGATAATCAATACCTTATTATATATATACTTTTAGCTATGGAACAGCAGCAACCTAAAGCACTGTGGCAAGTCGTGAAAGGCTATTTCAACGTCATGCCCGACAAAGAGAACGAAGCCGACACCGTGAGCCAGATCAGCAGTGGCGTCACCTTCCATGGAGCCAACCTTTGGGTGCTCATCTTTGCCATCTTCATTGCCTCGTTGGGACTCAACGTCAACTCTACGGCCGTCATCATCGGCGCCATGCTCATCTCACCGCTCATGGGCCCCATCATCGGCATGGGCCTCGCCGTGGGCATCAGCGATCTGGAACTGCTCAAGCGGTCGGCCAAGAACTATCTTGTCGCCACCGTCATCAGTGTACTCACGGCTACAGTCTATTTCCTGCTGACGCCCTTGAACGAGGCGCAGTCCGAGCTTCTCGCCCGTACCTCGCCCACGCTCTACGACGTGCTGATCGCGCTTTGTGGCGGTGCTGCAGGCATTCTGGCACTCTCGACTAAGGGCAAGGGCAATGTCATCCCCGGCGTAGCCATCGCCACGGCCCTCATGCCGCCTCTCTGCACGGCTGGCTATGGACTGGCCATGGGCAAGGCTTCGTTCTTCTTCGGAGCCTTCTATCTGTTTTTCATCAACACGGTGTTCATCTCGCTGGCCACCTATCTCGGAGTGCGCATGATGCATTTCAGGAGAAAGCAATTTGTCAATGCCGAGAGACTGAAAGTCGTCAACCGATATATCCTGGGCGTGGTGGTGCTCACGATGTTGCCTGCCGGATACATGACCGTAGGAATCATTGGAAAGAGTGTCACGGAGAACAACATCCGCAAGTTTGTCAAGAACGAATGTTCGTTCCCCGGTACGCAGATCATCTCGCAGTCGACCAACGAAAAGTCGAAGACGCTCAACCTGGTAGCTGTCGGCAAGGTCATCAGCAACCAGCAGATCAGCCGTGCACGAACCATGATGGGTGAATACCAGCTCGACGGCTATCGCCTGAACATCATCCAAGGCTCACAATCTGACAGCATATTACTCAGCCAGGCTCTCGCCTCTGCCAGCACCACCACGGAAGCCAGCAAACAGAAAATGGTGGAGCAGAGTGCGCGCATACAAGAGTTGGAACAGCGTCTCGAAGGCTACGAGCACTATGCTTCCTTAGGAGCAGAGATCAGCAAGGAGACTCGCACGGTATGGCCGGGAGTGGCGGCTGTCAGTGTCTCGCGGGTTGCTGACTGGAAGACCGACACGACCAAGGCCTCGCACTATGTCATGGCGGTGGTCAGCACCCAGCGCGTACTCAGTGCCAGTGAGCGCGCCCGCATGCAATCGTGGCTGAAGGAACGCACCCATGCCGACAGTCTGCGGCTGATAGTGACACGATAGTTATATCTCATACGATAAACATGAAGTCAATATTTACATCCTTTGTCAACCGGCCTAACAGCAAGTCAACAGATCCCTCCGACTGCTTTTTAGGCCGGTCGATACCCAGCTATGTAGTGTTCATTGCTGTGTTTTTGACTTATTATATTGTCTTTCAGTCGTTCTATAATTTCATTGAGAGCAAGGATCCCTGGCCCTATTACAATTTTACAGACTATGTCATCTCCACCATCGTCAACATGGTGCCCACTCTGATCAGCTTTGGGTACAACTATGCGATAGTATTCCCACCATCAAAGATTGTCCCCCGTGAAGAACTTGGCCGCAGATTTCTTCTGCTCTATGCTCAGTCTTGTCGCACTCAATTTCCTCTTTATTGGTGTGATGCTGATTGTCAATCCGGAGTACGGCCACGTGAGTTGGCCTGATGCTATTTTTAACAACCTTTTCATCTTAGCAGGCAGCGACATCTATTCTAAATTCATCGAACTCACGTTACAATAGTACACGTATCACTCTCTTTTATTTACAAAACATCTCATCTTTTCCATGAGCTTGCTCCACATATGCCTTCACTTGTAAGGCCGATTTTCGCGTTAATGCATGTTAACGCTAATTAGGCTTAGCGATTTCAAAAAATCGCTGTTGCATAGAAGCAAATTCTCATAAAGAACATCTTTATAAGCAAAGCCGCCTGACAAAGAATATTTTTTACATATTACAAATCATGAAGTTGTACGTTTCTATCTTCGATACGATGAACGTCTTCGATTGTGATAGTTTATTCTTATTGGTTATTGAAGGGAGTAGATACCGAACAGCTATATATGATAGAGCTGTCCCATATAGAGACAGGGGACGACTGGGACATGTGGGACAATGATGTTGTGACGGAACAGACTAATCAACAAGAAAAGGCAAGGCCATATAATGAACCTTGCCCTTTCTTGATATAAACTATTTTTCCAACAGATAAGCTTGCTTATCTCGTAGCATCTTCCACGATTCAATCCTAAAGCAACCGCCGATTTGCAAAATCGGTAAGCCTAATTACCGTTAACTTACATTAACGGAATTTTCGCCCTTACAAGAGGGCTCTTGTGGAGCAAGCTCAGGGCGGAATAAAGACCTCTATCTGTAAACAAAAACGACTACACAACCACTTTCGTAGCTTGCCTTCAGGAGAAATTTGCCCGTTCTATGAGGCTTGCTATCAGCCAATCGCCGATATCTATCTTGGCTCCACGCTCTGTTGCCGAAGATTGGCGTTCGAGCAAATCACACACGATTACGCGTTTAGGTAAGAAGAATCTTCTTGACTTCTCCTTCCATTCGTCATAGGCATCCACATCAGGGAAGATAATCACCGTGCGGTTGCATAGTGCTACCATACGCTCAGGCTTGAAGTTTGCTTTTCCACCAACCGCCACCCAGACATAGTCGGGGAAGACGAGAGAGCCGAGCAAGGCCGTCTTTTCTGATTCCACCAAAGCAACAGCCTTTCCAATGTCATCACTATGAAGCAAGTGTTCACCAAAAAGACACTGTGTAATCGCAAAATCCTCGGGTAACAAGCCTTTTCGCTTCAATCGGGAATGTATCCAATCAACTGCCATGCCTGTCTTGATTCGATGACCGCTATTTGCGTCATAATACATAACCTTTCCCGTCCGGACATTGCCGTTGAAGTCCAGTTGCCAATAGATGATACCTCCATCACGGGTAGAACCGATAAGATAACGACACAATAACCGTTCGAGTTCAGCCGTACTGACGCGGCACTTCTCACGAAGGAAACGGAAGAAATCATTTTCCATGCTCCATGAGCTAACCACATAGTCGAAGGGAAGATAGTGGATCAGATCAGAATGGCACATCGTCACCTCCTTCCGTAATAGACTCCAACCCATCGCAGTGGCCCGGCAAAGGTTGTACCCCATACTGTCCCTGCTGTCCCTGCCGTCCCATGTCTTTTGTTGGGACAGCTTTATTCGTGCTGTGACAAACCTCCTGTCTGATACGTCCAACAGCTGATTTTGAGATGCCCAGCTCGCGGCTGATATCCCGAACGGTCTGTCCTTCTCCGACACGCTTTTTCACCTCCATTTTCAAATCCTCCCGATCCTGCTCTTTGAGATGATCATGCTCAGGCGAGTCGTGATGGTAGACGAAATGCAGGAGTGCACCGTCTTTCTCTATGCTGTAAACTCTAACATTGTCCGTACCGTACTGAATCCCACAATTGCGCACCTTTATCTGCTTAAGATAACGGATGCTGTTGCCCTGGGCACTGGTACCAAGTGCGAAACAACTGTCGATGAAGTTAAACAACTTCTTCGAACCTGCCAAATCGTTCTGCGTGATGATACGGCTCATGTCACGCTTTGGCGTGTGTGCTATAATCAGTATGGAGAAGCCATATTTGTTCTTCAATGCTCTGAGATTCTGAACCAGTTTGGCAGCGTCTTCACCTTTCTCCATCTGCATGCACAGGATGGAAATGTTGTCGATAATGATGATGTTGGCCTCACAAGCAACGGCTGCCTTTTCAATATCTCGGATCACAGCCTCCTCAAAGGGTATATCGAGATTAGCGAGATTGTCAGGCTCCAGCGACACTCGATACAGCGTTGGTGGGAAATGGTGTAAGTTGCCCTGATTGTCTGTATAGCGTAGTTGAAACTGCTTGTCGGAAAGTTCAAAATCAAAGTAGAGGACCTTATAGCTCTTCGCTATCTCTTCTGCAATCTGCACAGCAAGAATACTCTTACCGGCATTGGAGTCGGCAAAGAGACATCCTATTTCTCCTTCAAACCAAAACGGTCCGAACAACTCCTTTGGGTTGCTCCGCAGACTGGCCTCACTCATGGCTTGGTTGACACTCTTGATGGACAACACCCCTACATTGGAAGGTATGCCATCAGCATTCTGCTGGACTTTCCCCAACTCGATACCAAGCATCTTCACACGGCTTGATGCTAATGAGTAAGAAGACTCTGCGTTTTCCTTCTTAACTACATACTCTACATAGCGCTTGCTGTCCAAGTCGTAGAGTCCATTGATGCAGTTTCTTAAGTTCATCTCCAACCTCCTTTCTTTGCGACTCCATTTCGCTTGCTACTGATGTAAGACATGGCATCACGCTCCAACTCTTGCACCGACTTATGATGAGTGCTGTCGTTCAACCACTCGTCAATCTCGGCTTTGTTGAAGAGAATACTCTTTCCTCTCTTGTGGAAAGGAATCTTCTTCGCACTCGTCCAGCCATAGATGGTCTGCTCGGCCGGATGGTTGGGCAGATAATCTATCAAAGCGGACACGTTGAACCACTGTGGTTCATCAGCTTTCACGGAAGGCGCCAGTCTGTCCATCTTCTCGTCTAACTCCTTGAGCTTCGCAAGCACATCCACCATCAGCTGGGGTATGTCGTTAAATGTAATCTGGTTTTGCAACATGATTTTATCCTTTTAATTAGTAAATCTCTGTATGCAAAATTAGCAAAGCCCTCGTGTGGCTCTGTGTGGCATTTTGTGGGAATACAAAAATATCGGATGCGACAACTACTTGATAATGAGCAGTTAATACATCCGATATTTGTTAATGTATGTAAGGATTGTGGAAGAATGCCTTTTTTCTGTGGCTTTTGTCCTTATAAGGCCCTCTTTATGGCCTCCTTAATCTGTTCAACGTATATTTTGTTCTTTTCTGAGGCTGTAACACTAAGGAAATCCTTGTGGTGCTTATCATAGTAGTCGACAGTAATACCACATACTTCCAGCACTCCCAAGACCCAATGACGGGCATAATTGGCGGGAGTGATGGTGAGGGATACCGCATAGATCATGTAGCAGATTCTTTGATTCTCACGGGGCAGCGGACACACTACATCTTTAGACACCTGCAAATTCATGAAGTTGACAAAGACACTTCCCGGCATGTCCCGAAACTGGCGACCATTACAAGTTTGATAAATGGCAACGCAAACGCCCAAGTCAACGATGTCTTTCAACTTCGCTGTTTCCTTCAAGAGGAGAATCTCGTTGTTCATGTGCCGACCTCCTTTTCCATTCGCTTAGCATCTGCCATAATCGACTGTGCTATGTGCGCTATCTTATCCATCAAGATTTCCAGGAACTGCATTTCAAAGTAGTACACATGGGCACACTTGTTCATCACTTTCCTGTATATGTCAAATTGTTTCTCTGCCAACTCATGAGCCTTGTAATAATCTTCTCTACTCTGATCGCATTTCTTGTCCAACTGGATGAATTCCGGTGTGTCGAAAGGCATCATATCCAGTCGGTTGCTCTCTGACTGATATTGTTTCCAAAGCTTAGTTGCTGCCTCTTCCACCACTCTCAATTCTTTCAGATTGATGTCATCATGTTTCTTCGCCATACGAATATAATCCACCTGTTTCCAAATTTGAAGGTCCAATGACTTGAAAGAGAAAATGGCATCCAGCAGTTTACCGTTACATTCGATAAGGGCATGTATATTCTCTTGCGCCTGTTTCTCCGCAGCATCAATCAGGTGGTTCGTATATTGGAAATCAGCAAAGAACTCTGCGAGAACCGAAGCATCCTCGAATACGATCTCTTCGGGTGCTTTCTTGGAAGGTATAGTTTTGTTTACCAATAGCAGACGATTGGTTATCTCTTCAATAAGATTTGCCATGTGCGGTAAATTTTATGATTTTGTTAAGTCCAGGTCGATCTTGATTGCATTTGCAGCATCCTCCTTCTTTTTATCGACCACCTTGGTATAAACTTGCGTCGTTCTCACGTTAGTATGTCCAAGCATCTTGCTCACAGTATAGATGTCGGTACCACTGGCCAACTGTAGCGTAGCATAGGTGTGGCGAAAACAATGGAAGGTGATATGCTTAGTGATACCGGCCGATTGAATCCACCGTTGCAGTGGCTTAGAAATCCATGAAGGATCCGGCAGTCCCTCAAACACCAGTCGTTTGCCATCCAACCGTTCTCCACATAGCTGATAAGCCTGAGAGGATATTGGCATGTATTCCACGCCATGCGTCTTACGCTGCGTGAAATCGAGTCTGTAGTGATCGCCGTCCTCTATCACTTCCTGCCACGTCATCAGTTTTATATCGACATGACGAAGACCGGTTAGAGCCGAAAAAAGTGCAGCCCGTTTGACGACAGGGATGGCGCAGGGTGTGTGCGCAAGGATGTTGAGCTCCCCAATGGTAAGATGCTCGCGCCGACTTTCCTCTTCGGGAATACCCTTCACCTTAGCGGAAAGGTCCACGGTGAGGTATCCGTCCACAAAAGCCTGCTTCAGTCCTGCCTTGAAGATGGCAAAATAGGTGGAAGCCGTGTTTTGTGATATAGTCCCCGACTTATTGCCTCCCTTGGGAGCATACAGTACGAAGAACTTGAAGTTCTCTATCATGCTCAGGTCAATATCCCTGAAGAGTATTGTGTCGCCATTAGCATAAATCTTCAGTAGCTCATAGACACGTCCCCAGTTGATGATTATCGAATCGGAACTGTTTCTATGCCTCTTCTCCGATACCTGCTTAAAGTAAGGGATAAAGTTTTGCATCGACCGCTCGTTTTGTGCTGCCTGCTCAGCCTCGTTGTCCGTATAGAGTGCGGCATTGTCGTATTCACGTTGCCTCAAGGCTCTCACCTTGTCGGCATAGCGGCACGCTTCATTATCCATATCCGAGCGGCATACAATGACTCCGTTGATGTCCCGCTTGGGTTTATACGACACAGAGCCGTCAGCTTTAGGCCGTGATGGTCGACTCTTATCCCATACCGGGGTAGTAACGGTACGGTTCAGCGCCTCTTTATGCCGTGACGGCTTAGCGCCAGGATAGGCAAACACTGGGTAGCTCTCAATGATGAGATACCATTCTTCACGATACTCCGACTTTCGGAGCTTTACCGTGCATTTGGTGTTGGGGAGTGGTTTCTTCATGACTTCACAACATCTTTATAAAGGTGATCAATATCTTCTTTGGGCGCATAGACGAAGTTGCCTATTTGCCTTGTTGGTATGGAATATTTTCGAATATGGGCATAGACCGTACTGTCGTCTATACCATAAGTCTTGGAGATTTCGCCAATGGTGTAGCAGTCTTCTGGCTCAAGATGATAGGACTTGGGTAATGCCCTACTTCTGTCAATAGGTTCTATGCGAAGCGGAAACATTTCGCTCAACTTACTTTTGCTGATTCTTGTAAGTCGCTGCCCAATATTGATGGCAGGAACGTTTCCCTTCCTTATCAACCGATAAATGGTATCTCTACTGATGCCAAACATGGCTACCGCTTCGTGGACAGAGATATAATCTCTGGCCTCGGGTATATTCTCCACGATGTCATTCAGCTGGCTCATCCTCTTCTTGGCGGCCTCTCTTTGGTCATAGGCCCTTTGAGAGCATCGTCGAGAGCAGTACTTCGAATCAAGTGTCTTTGCGATGAATGTATTACCGCAATACTGGCACTTCCGTTTAATCTCAAACTTAGCAGATGGCATGTTGTACCGTTTTAAGTGGGATTATGTATGTATAAGTATGGATAAGTCGCACCTTGTCAGAAATTAGGTCGCGTTCCAAATATGGTACAAATATAAGATAAAAATCGGAAGAAATCGGTAATTATACAAAGATCAACTAAAACAAAAACGGGTGTAACCTATTGAGTTACACCCGTTTTCTTATTTATCGTTATTGATGGTTGTCAATATCATTTCACCTCCTCGAAGTCGGCATCCTGGATATTGTCGTCCGACTTGTTGTCAGAACCGTTGTTGGTGTTCTGCTGCGAACCGGCACCGGCGTTGGCACCGCCCTGGAAGCCCTGGGCACCAGCCTGAGCACCGCCCTGACCATACATCTGAGCAGAAGCAGCCTGGACGGCGGTGTTCAGAGCAGCCATGGCAGTGTCGATGGCAGCCACGTCACCAGCCTTGTGAGCATCTTTCAGCTTGTTGAGAGCATCCTCGATGGCCGGCTTCTTGTCAGCCGGGATCTTGTCGGCATTGTCCTTGAGGAAGTTCTCGGTGGTGAAGATCATGGAGTCAGCCTGGTTGAGCTTGTCCACTTTCTCACGCTCCTTCTTATCAGCGTCCTCGTTGGCCTTAGCCTCAGCTCTCATGCGCTCGATCTCGTCCTGGCTCAAGCCGCTGGAAGCCTCGATGCGAATCTTCTGCTCCTTGCCGGTAGCCTTATCCTTAGCACTGACGTTCAGAATACCGTTGGCATCGATATCGAAGGTCACCTCGATCTGTGGCACACCACGACGAGCGGGTGCGATACCCTCAAGGTTGAACTGACCAATGCTCTTGTTCTGAGCAGCCATCGGGCGCTCACCCTGCAGCACGTGGATGGTCACGGCTGTCTGGTTATCGACAGCAGTAGAGAAGATCTGGCTCTTCTTGCAAGGAATAGTCGTGTTGGCGTCGATCAACTTTGTCATCACACCACCCATGGTCTCGATACCGAGGGTCAACGGAGTGACGTCGAGCAGCACGATGTCGCCGGCACCCTTCTCGTTGTTCAAGATGGCACCCTGGATAGCAGCACCCACAGCGACGACCTCATCGGGGTTGACACCCTTGGAAGGCTCCTTGCCGAAGTAGTTCTTCACCAAGGTCTGCACAGCAGGAATACGGCTGGAACCACCCACGAGGATCACCTCGTCGATGTCGCTCGTAGAGAGCTTAGCGTCGCGGATAGCGTTCTGGCAAGGTACCAGACACTTCTGAATAAGGTCGTGAGCGAGCTGCTCAAACTGAGCACGCGTCAGCGTCTTCACCAAGTGCTTAGGCACACCGCCCTCAGCAGAGATATAAGGCAGGTTGATCTCAGTGGTCGTTGTAGAGCTCAACTCGATCTTTGCCTTCTCGGCAGCCTCTTTCAAGCGCTGCATAGCCATAGGATCCTTGGTCAGGTCGATGCCCTCGTCGGCCTTGAAGCCGTTGACCAGCCAGTCGATGATCACCTGGTCGAAGTCATCACCACCCAGGTGGGTATCACCATTGGTAGCGAGCACCTCAAACACACCGCCACCGAACTCCAGGATGGAGATATCGAACGTACCACCACCAAGGTCGAAGACAGCGATCTTCATGTCCTTGTTGGCTTTGTCCACACCGTAAGCCAATGCGGCAGCCGTAGGCTCGTTGACGATACGACGCACCTTCAGACCGGCAATCTCACCAGCCTCCTTGGTGGCCTGACGCTGAGAGTCAGAGAAGTAAGCAGGCACAGTAATGACAGCCTCGTTGACCTCCTGGCCAAGATAGTCCTCAGCGGTCTTCTTCATCTTCTGCAGAATCATGGCAGAGATCTCCTGCGGTGTGTAAGGATGTGCAGCACCCTCGATCTGCACCTTAGGATAGCCATTGTCGTTGATCACGGTATAAGGCACACGCTCAGCCTCTTTGCGGCTCTGCTCGTAGGTCTCACCCATGAAACGCTTGATGGAGTACACAGTGTTCTTCGGGTTGGTGATAGCCTGACGCTTTGCCGGATCACCAATCTTGCGCTCACCGTCTTTGACGAAGCCTACCACAGAAGGTGTGGTGCGCTTGCCTTCAGAGTTAGCGATAACTACAGGCTCATTGCCTTCGAAAACAGCCACACAGCTGTTAGTAGTACCTAAGTCGATTCCAATAATCTTTCCCATAATTGTATATTTTTTATTTATTATTCGATGTTAACTGTTGGACTTGATTGTCCGCCCCCTTCATAACAAAGCGTGTGCCAACGGCTGGGGACATAGGGAAAGATATGACATAATGTCACACGTCAACAAGAAAGTGCGTCAGGCCATGAGCCGTTTTGTCAAACTCTCGCGCAGGTCGTCGTCAGCATTCAGCCCGAGTTTCCGCCGAATGTTGCCTCTGACAGTGCCAATGTTGCTCTGGCTTTTGTCCATCTTCACAGCAATCTCTTTTTGCGACAGCCCTTCCAGCACCAGGCGACAGACCTCGAGCTCGGAGGGTGACAGGTTGGGGAAGGCGCTCTTCAAGTCGGCATTGTTGACCAGCCGCTGATTCCAAAGCGCATTGCCAAATTCTATCAGGTTGTTTCGGGTCTGCTCCGAGAGCTCGCCCACCATTTTCTGCGTAAGCCGTTTGTGTTCACCCATCTGTCGGCTGAGCTGAACGAGCGCCACCATCTCGGTGCGTTTCATGCTGAACATCCCCAGCACAGAATCCTGAAACTGCCGGTACTCATTGAGTTCCCTTGCCGTATTTTCCAAAAGAATGCGCTCCACGATCATATAGATCCACACGCAGAGCATGATGAAAACAAAGAGGCGGGTGAACTGCACCGACAGGGCTCCAGGCCGGATGGCGTGGCATAAGCCCAAAGCCAACAGGAAAATGCCGAATGTGGATGTCGGTGCCCATTTGAGCAGCCCCAGACAGGAGAGCGTGAAGACCATGAAGCACAACATCTCATTGAGGATGATATTCTGATACATCTCAGAGCCGGGCACAGGCGAAGCAATGGCCACCATATAGACCAGCCCCAAGCTTTCCAGCAACTGCACGACGACGACCAACCAAAAGAAGGCCCTGCCCAACGACACCTTATTATATATATAGAGTCCCAAGATGACGATACTGGTCAGCCACACGGCGACGGAGATAAGATGGAGCACCACTTGACCACCACCCACCCAATGGAAGAGGAAGTGGCAGGGCATGCCAACGATAACCAACAAGGTAAACACCATGTAGACGGCCAGCCGCGTCATCTCTACCCTGTTATGCGTACGTCTGCTGATAAACGAAAGGATTCTAACTCGCAGAGATTCCGTCCATCGCTCTAACACTGTTTTTTCGTTCATCATGTCTTTTCTACAACTATTATAAATATTATAAAGTTCCTACCCGGCCCGTCTTGGTCAATTCAGCCGCCGCACGAGTCCATCTCTGAGCTCCTCGTTGGCGCCAAGCCCGAGTTTCCGCCTGATATTGCCTCTGACGGTACCGATGTTGCTCAGGCTTTTGTTCGTTGCCACGGCGATCTCTTTCTGCGACATGCCCTTGAGCACCAGCCGGCAGACCTCCAACTCGGTAGGTGTGAGCTGCGGCAGGCGGTCACTCAAGTCCTCGAGTTTCTCCTGCTTTTCGTTGCTCAGATACTGTCCGAGTCTGACGAGGTTGTGCAGAGTCTGCTCAGTGAGTTTACCGATGATCTTTCGGTCAACCTCATTCGCATTGCCGGTGGTGCGGCAGAGCTGCACGAGCGACACCATCTCGGTCTTGCTCATGTTGAACATGTCGAGTATCGAGTTCTGCAACTGCTTATAGTCGTTGATCTCGCGCGTGGCATCGTTGAAGAGAATCCTCATCGTCATGGCGTATCCCCAGACGCAGAACATCACAAAAAGGAAGAGCAGGACAAACTGAGACATCACTACTGCCGGGTTCTTCACATAGCCCACAACCTGCGCGCCTACCAAGAGGGCGAAGACGGCAGTCGGCGCATTGCGCACCATGCCCATACAGGTGATGAGAAAGCAGGTGAAGGACAGAGCCTCGTTGAGGATGACCTGCTCGTGGTGCAGCGGCACCACGGCGGAAGTGGCTGTCGCTGCCAAATAGACGATGCGCAGACTGGTGAGCGTCTGAAAGCACACGGCCAGGGAGAAGAACGACTTCTCGAGATTGAGACGACGGGAGAAGAAAAGCCCCACAATCACCACATAGCTCAGCCAGATGGCGAAGGAAATGGCATGCAACACCGGCATCCCATGGCCCAACCAGTTGAATAGAAAATGAAAAGGCATACCAAACAAGCCCAGAGCGGCGCCCAACAAGAATGCCATCAGGCGCATTTGCTCCATGCGCCCGACTGCTCTGCTGCGTATCAGCAGACTGATCCGCTTACATATCTTCCCTTTCAATTCCATGCTGCAAATTTAGCAAATTTTCCTCATTTTGCACCATTTTGCATCTGCTTTTTCGACTTTTGCACCATTTTGAACCCCTACAAAACAGCATAGTACGTATCTTTTCCTTTACTTTTGCAAAAGCGCACTCCACAAAAGAGTGACATAACGACACGAAAAAAAAGAGACATAAGAAAACTAACAAATAACAAAAAGGCAATAATCATGAAAGACTTTACAACAAGTATCAGACAACGCCTTGCTGGCCTTCCAGGCATCCTCGCGGTGCTGTGTGTATGCCTTGCTTTATTGCATGGATCTAAGGTCTACGGGCAAAACGTGACCATTTCGCCATCGTCGGGTAGCCTCATCGCAGGCGTGACACACGAAGGAGAGGTAGGATTCCAAAATGGTTCTTCTTCACTTTGGCGGCACAATCAGCTGCCCCTTACTCTCCATGTATCGGACAACGGCACGTTGACAGAGAGCGGACTGCTGAAAGACCCAGCTGGCGACATTCGACTGGACGATGTCTTAAATCAAAACCTCTATCTCATCCATGGAGGTGCCTCCGTCTCTACTCACCTTAGCATCTCACTGCCCAAGGGCTACCGTTTCACAGGCTACCGTATGGTACTGTTCAACAACATGAACGGCAGGACGGTTGCCAATTTGAAACGCGAGGCTATCAACAAGCGAATGTATGAGACCAACAGCTCTTTCGACCTCTCCGCTCCTTTGGCTTCCACTGCTATCATGGGCAGCACCAATGATAACAAAGAATATGTCATTGAGCGCACCAGCAAGTCAGAGACTGACATGGGCAACAATCTTTATTTCTATTTTTGGAAAGCGCGTGATGCCTACTACGCCTGCACCATCAAATCTATCGAGCTCTATTTCACAGCAGAAAGTGAGTTCCAGGCCGAAGGCGTACCGGGCACTCCTGGTGAGATCATCTCTAATGGAGTGAACATGGTGGGTGCTGAGTTCACCACCGGAAAGCTCGACTTGGGCGTGATCAAGCAAAACACTAAGAACGGCTCTACGTATTACAGCTACAACTATGAGAACGTGATTGACCTGACAGCCAAAAACTGGCTCTATCAGGAAGATGCCGTGACGACCGACAAGAAATTGCCCGAGACCGCCGGCCCCGGAAATATCCAAGTGCTCCGCAACGACGGTAAACTCTACTATGCCCTCGGCAACGGCACCTATTATATAGAGACACCCACCGAGACAAAGAACCAGAACGGCAAGTCCATCCCTTTGGGCTTCCGTATCACGGGCGCGAAAATCAATGCCCACTACGGCACGCAGGCCAACGCCTCTACCATCACTTACGATGGAAAGACGGGTACCATATCAGCGAGATGGAGTTGGACAACTTATTACCTTCAGACGGACGGCACGTGGGACACCAGCCCTCAAACGAACTGGACGCTGACCAATACAGGTAAGCTGCAGAGCGGCAACTATTATCTCTCGGTGCAGAAGAATACCTATAGTGACTGGATGGGCCGGCAATATGTGGAGTACATCGCCAATGGCACTACCGACATCAACGAGGCCAACGGCTTCACGCTGAGTAATGGCCGTGTGAAGTATGGCGATCTCACGCTGTCCATAACAGGCAATAAACGTGCACGCTTCATGGAAAAGGATGGCTCCAACAACGTTTTTGCCGCGTGGAACGTCATCAACAGCTCCACCTATAATCCTGCCTTCACGCCCTCCAACTTCAAGTTAGAGCTCTATGGCACCAACAAGGACAATGTCGAGGCTATGGCCAACGTCAGCAGCAGCAACACCAACGCTACTCTTTCGGTCAGCAATCTGAACAACGACGCTGTGAAGTTCACCATCTCCGGACTGGCAGAAGGCACCAAGGCCCTCATCACCTACAACCTCACGATGGAGCAACTCAACCCCTTCATCAACACGCTCGACATCGTGTGCCACTCACACAAGGCGGAAGGGCTGAAACTCACACAGCAGTTCACCAGCAACGACTTCCAAGTGGCTGGCGGACAGTTCCTCTTCTACGTACCTTCCGACTTCGTAGGCGATACCAAAAAGTGTAAATTCACTTTCGAGAACCTCTCCAGCAAGTATATGGACGAGACCTACGGCAAGGGCACCACAGGCAACGCACGCAACTATTTGGCCAAGTCGCCTTACTACAACACCTACGGCGACGGCAAGCAGTACAACACTACGGGCAACGAGCCTGCCGCAGACAAGGTGCGCTCGGAGATGTGCGGCGACAAGGCATTCAAATACAACAATGCTGCCGACCTGACCAATACCGGCACGGCAAGCACAGCGGCTACCCTCGAAGAGTATCCTTATTCCGAGGCGCTCTACACATCGCAAGGCGGCACCTTCACCAAGGACATCGAGATTGCTATCAACGAGGAGAAGCCCTGCTATCTCTTCACCGGCGATGAGACCCGCTACAACATCGCACCCACCACAGCCCTAGAGCATCGCTACTATGCCTACTATCTGATGGACATAGAGTTGCTCGTGAAGGACTACAACGCCAAGTGCGATCTGAAGGAACTTTACAAGACCACTTGCTACGACGGCAATGCCGAGAAGCCTATGTACGGCGGCACCTTCAAGGCTTATGACAAGGAAACGGGCTACCAGATTCCCAGTTCGAAGGCTTATCTCACCGTCAACATGATGAAGCAGGCCCTGATGACGGCATTGCAGGAAAAGAACGCGTCGACCGACCAGATACTCTATCTCGACTACACCGACCTCTATTCGGTGCTCGTGGAGACCAAGGAAAGCATGGCTCAAATGAAGAGTGCACTCAACCCCAACTGCCTCATCTTCTTCCCCGAGCGCACGACATTCGACGAGGACAACTACGTGCAGAAGACGCAGAGCGGTGGCTTCCGTGCCTGCAAGAATATTGTCATCACCGACAAGCAGCCGTTCTTCTCGCCTTACAAGATCAGCGTGCCAGCCGAGAACTACGCTGCCTACAAGCGCAAGATCACCAATCCGATGAACGGTAAGGCGACGCTCGCCACCCTCGTGCTGCCCTTCTCAATCAGCGTCAGCAATGGTGTGCACGCCAACGACAACTGCTCGTTTACCCTCTACCAGATGCAGTCCGACAACGGACTCGCCATCGACAAAGAGGAGATCGGCAACGGCACTGACTTCTGGGGTAAGGCTAAGTTCAATCCCATCCCCGTCTCACTCACCGTACCCAACACACCCTACTTGGTGAAGGTGGAGAATGCCTCAAGCGACAAGGATGTCTCGTTCGAGGTGCAGCAATATGGTTCCGACGTGGACGCTACCGTAAACACGAATGGCGAGGACGGCAACTACATGAACAGCGACTATACGTTCACCGGCGAGAAGGCTTCGGGCACCATCGCCAGTGCCAGCCATGCCTTCACCAACTATGGCAGCTACTCTGGCAAGAAGTTGCCGAAGGCCGACGGATGGTTCTACTTCGCACAAGGCAAGTTCTACAACTCCAAGAACTTATCCTATAAGTATAACGACGTTTACGTCTATCCGTTCCGTGCATACTTTGCCCATCAGGCAAGCAGCGGTGCCAAGCTGATGTCCGGCTTCAACGTAACCTTCGAGGATGACCTCGCCACAGGCATCGACAACGTCTCCACTGACGCCACCGCGACAGATAGTCTGCAGCTCACCACCGGTCAAGGCCGACTGAGCATGAAGGCCGGCGAGGCGACCAACGTCGTGGTCTACAGCGCTGCCGGAGCCACGATGCTGCGCACCACGTTGGGAGCCGGTGAGTCGAAGACCATCGCCCTGAATTCCGGACTCTATATCGTGAACGGAAAGAAAGTCATCATCCCTTAAAAAGAACTAACTATGAAAAAGAGAACATATATATCGCCTGAGACCGTCAGGCTGGAGATAGAAGCCGTCGCGCAGGTGATGGCGGGAAGCCAAAGCCCTTGGGGTGATGCCAAGCGACACACTACAGTCGGCGACGACGAAGACGATTGGCAAGACGACAACCCATGGGAAACTGTGGCTCAGCCAAAGGATCTCTGGGAATAAGCGAAAAGCATCTTGACAAAAGTTTGTCCGCTTCAACACTCAAAATAGAGAAGGAAGCACCAGCAAAATA
The DNA here is from genome assembly GCA_945873145.1 of uncultured Prevotella sp. Lineage (GTDB taxonomy): Bacteria > Bacteroidota > Bacteroidia > Bacteroidales > Bacteroidaceae > Prevotella. The sequence goes on along the minus strand of CAMCBZ010000048.1, from coordinate 707 downwards.
GAGTGGTCAAGAGCAAAAGCAAGCGTTTTTTCATGCTTTTGGCATGATCAGACATAGAAAAAGGGTGATTTGACTTGGTCAAATCACCCTTTTCTCGCTATCAAAAACCCGTGCTGACTCGGTCATCACGGGTTTTTCATCAGAAATTCTCTAGAGAATTTTCGGTCAAAGTACCTTTCTGACCGAAGCATCTCAACGATTTCTTCGGCAGAAATCAGTAAAACACTTATAATTCACTGATAATCAGTAACTTTGCAAAACTCTCGCGAGAATCGCGAAATTGCGGTCAAGAGGACACTTCGTCGCAAAGAATCGATTCTCAGAGGCCGTTTTTTGTCAGTTTATCCAACAAAACAGGATTTCAGCGATTGTTTACCAGATATGTGCACGTTTGTTCTTGGGCAAGAACAGCTTGTCGCCCTTCTTCACGCCGAAGGCCTTGTACCAGGCGTCGATCTGTGGCAGGGCGGCATTGACACGTGCCATGTTGGGAGAGTGCACGTCGACGGTGATGAGATAGCGTATCACCTCCGGTGTCATATTCGACGCCCACACGCGACCCCATGCGAGGAAGAAGCGCTGCTCTGGCGTGAAGCCGTCGATGGTGGCTAACGGGTGCTGCTTCATGCTGTTTTGCAGAGCTGTGAAGGCAATGTTGAGTCCGCCGTTGTCGCCGATGTTCTCGCCGAGCGTCTGCTGGCCGTTGA
>CAMCBZ010000047.1 GCA_945873145.1 uncultured Prevotella sp. | reverse complement strand
TATCTCTTTCGTTTTCTGGAGCAGTTCGGTATTTCCGGTGCACGCATCTGGGGTTACATCTCCTTCCGTGCATTGCTGGCTCTGATCCTCTCACTGATCATCTCGGCATGGTTTGGTGAGAAGTTCATCAAATACTTGAAGAGTAAACAGATCACCGAGACGCAGCGCGATGCCAAGATCGATCCCTTTGGTGTCAAAAAGATAGGAGTACCCTCGATGGGTGGCGTGATCATCATCGTCAGCATCCTGATTCCTGTGCTGCTGTTAGGCCGTCTGCGCAACATCTATCTGATTTTGATGCTCATCACTACGGTGTGGCTGGGCTTCCTCGGCGGCATGGACGACTACATCAAGATCTTCCACCGCAACAAGGAAGGTCTGAAAGGCAAGTACAAGATTGTCGGTCAGGTAGGCATCGGACTGATTGTCGGACTCGTGCTCTGGGCCTCGCCCGACGTGAAGTCCAATGAGAACATCGTACTCCAGCGCCAAGGTCAGGAGGTCGTCGTCAAGCACCGCACCGAAGCGCGCAAGACGCTGAAGACGACAATACCGTTTGTCAAAGGCCACAACCTCGACTACTCATCCGTGATGTCTTTCTGTGGTAAGTATAAGACAGCGGCCGGTTGGATTCTCTTCGTCGTTATGACGATCTTAGTCGTCACCGCCGTGAGCAATGGCGCTAACCTCAATGATGGTATGGACGGCATGTGCGCAGGCAACTCGGCCATCATTGGCGTGGCGTTAGGCATCTTGGCTTATGTGAGCTCACACATCCAATTTGCCGCATACCTCAACATCATGTACATTCCAGGCTCGCAAGAGCTGGTGGTCTTCATGTGTGCTTTTGTCGGAGCACTCATCGGTTTTCTCTGGTACAACGCCTACCCTGCCCAGGTGTTCATGGGCGACACGGGCTCACTGACCATTGGCGGCATCATCGGCGTATGCGCTGTGATCATCCACAAAGAGCTGTTGCTGCCGATCCTCTGCGGCATTTTCTTCGTGGAAAGCCTCAGCGTCATCTGTCAGGTATGGTACTACAAGCTCGGCAAGCGCCGTGGTGTGAAGCAGCGTATCTTCAAGCGCACTCCTATCCACGACAACTTCCGTGTGACAGACGAGCAGCTTGACCCCGACTGCAAATACCTGATCAAGAGTCCCCACTCACCCAAGCATGAGTCAAAGATCACAATCCGCTTCTGGATTGTCACCATCATCTTGGCGGCTCTGACCATCATCACGCTCAAGATAAGATAAGGAAGACTGCTCAAAAAAGGCAAACCGAAACTATGATATAAGCGTGCCGAAGCTATGATATAAGCAGGTTGAAGTTATAATATAAGTAGTTTGCAACTATTATTTAAACAGGTTGCAACCATTATATAAACAACTCAACGTTATTATATAAGCGACCCGACACTCCTATATATATAATAAGGTGTAGTCCAAAAGCGAACAGTCAGACCGACAAAAAGCCAAAAGCGCTGCTGGCTGCCACAGACAGCAGTGCTGCAAACAAAAAAGATAAAACCTCGAAAGAGTAATAACGTACCTCGAAAGAGTAAAAACGTAGTTCAGCAATGAAAAGAATCGTTATATTAGGAGCCGGCGAGAGCGGTGCAGGAGCTGCCGTGCTGGCAAAGAAAGAAGGTTTCGATGTTTTCGTATCTGACACTTCTTCGATCAAGGACAAGTACAAGAAACTGCTTGACGACCATCAGATCGAATGGGAAGAAGGTCATCACACCGAGGAGAAAATCCTGAGTGCAGATGAGGTCATCAAAAGCCCGGGCATCCCAAAAGAGGCTCCTATGGTGCAGAAACTGATGGCCCAGCACACACATATCATCAGCGAGATTGAGTTCGCAGGACGATATACGCACGCCAAGATGATCTGTATCACGGGCAGCAACGGCAAGACGACAACCACCTCGCTGATCTATCACATCTTCAAGAGTGCCGGATACGACGTGGGACTGGCCGGAAATATCGGTAAGAGTCTTGCTCTCCAGGTGGCTGAGGAACCGCACGAGTACTATATCATCGAACTGAGTTCTTTCCAGCTCGACAACATGTACGACTTCCGTGCCAACATTGCCATTCTGCTCAACATCACGCCCGATCACCTCGACCGCTACGACTTCAAGTTCCAAAACTATGTCGATGCCAAGATGCGCATCATCCAGAACCAGACAGCGGATGACCACTTCATCTACTGGAACGACGATCCTGTCATCAAGAAGCAGCTCGACAAATACGACATCAAGGCCGTGCAGTGCCCGTTCTCTGAGCTGAAAGAGAAGGGAAGCATCGCTTATATCGAGGAAGGACAATACAAACTTGAGTACCCCACTCCATTCAATATGGAACAGGAGGAGCTCTCGCTGACCGGTAAGCACAACATCTATAACTCTCTTGCCGCCGGCTTGGCATCCAACATCAGCGGCATCAAGAAAGAGATCATCCGCAAGAGTCTGAGCGACTTCCCGGGTGTGGAGCACCGCCTGGAAAAAGTTTGCGACGTGGCTGGCGTGCACTATGTCAACGACTCCAAGGCCACCAATGTCGATGCCTGCTGGTATGCTTTGGAGAGCATGCGCACACCTGTCATCCTCATCCTCGGCGGTAAGGACAAAGGCAACGACTACAACGCCATCACAGAGTTGGTTCAGAAGAAGTGCGTAGGACTGGTTTATCTCGGTGCCGACAACACGAAGCTCCACAACTTCTTCGATCAGCTGGGCATTCCCGTACGCGACACGCACAACATGAAGGATTGCGTGAAGGCCTGCTACGACATGGCCCGCCCCGGCGATACGGTTTTGCTTTCACCCTGCTGCGCCAGTTTCGACCTCTTCCATAACATGGAGGACCGCGGCGAACAGTTCAAGCAACAAGTCAGAAGCCTGTAAAGGATATGAGCCGGAGGTATCTTGCTCCGGCCCTTCAATAAAGACAACAAGTGGACAACAAGAAATTTGGAAACATATTCAAGGGTGACAAAGTCATCTGGATGGTGTTTTTCTTCCTTTGTCTCATCAGCATCGTAGAGGTATTTTCGGCCTCTTCCGAGCTGACCTACAAAGGAGGAAGCTATGCCGCGCCTATCATCAAACACATCGGCCTGCTGGGCGTCGGTGTGTTTCTGGCTATTGTCACGCTTAACATCAAATGCAAGTACTTCAAGTTCTTCACGCCTTTCCTGCTGATCATCGCTGTGTCGACGCTCTTTTGGGTAGACTTCGCCGGTCACTCCACCAACGACGCACAGCGATGGCTCTCGATCTTTGGCATACAGTTCCAGCCCTCTGAAATTGGTAAAGGCGCGTTAGTGCTTGCAACGGCTCAGGTGCTGAGTGCCATGCAGACTGAGCGTGGCGCCGACCGCCATGCAATGCCCTATATCCTTGTGGTTTGTGCCTTCATCATTCCATTCATCATGGTGGAGAATCTCTCCACGGCCGCACTGCTGTGTACCGTCATCTTCTTCATGATGATCATTGGACGGGTACCTGTTCAACAGCTTGGCAAACTCGTCGGAAGCGTCGCGCTGGTCATCGTCTTGGTGGTTGCGACGGTTATGATCTTCGGACACGACAACGAAGAAGCCTCTCCTGAAGGACAGCTCACGGAACAAGTAGACGGCAAACAACCGGAGAAAGCCAAGAGCGGAGGCATGCTTCACCGACTCGACACGTGGAAATCGCGTATCGACAAGTTCAGCAACCATGAAGAGATACCGCCAGAGAAAGTAGACCTCGACAAAGACGCTCAGACAGCCCACGCCAATATCGCCATTGCTTCCAGCAACATCATCGGTAAGGGACCGGGCAACTCTGTGGAGCGCGACTTCCTATCTCAGGCCTTCTCCGACTTCATCTATGCCATCATCATCGAAGAGTTAGGCATAGAGGGCGCAGCGTTTGTGGCGATGCTCTACATCATCCTGCTCTTCCGGACGGGCCGTATCGCCAGCCGATGCGAGAACAACTTCCCGGCCCTCCTCGCCATGGGACTCGCTCTGCTACTGGTCACGCAGGCACTGTTCAACATGTGTGTGGCTGTGGGACTCGTTCCTGTGACGGGTCAGCCACTGCCGCTCATCAGTAAGGGTGGTACGTCCACGATCATCAACTGCATCTACATAGGTGTCATCCTCAGCGTCAGCCGTACAGCAAAAAAGAGACCTGAGCCTCAGCCGATGAAGGTTGCTGTCGACAACACGGCGGCCGATGATAAGGAAACAAATGTATAATAAATAGTCATTTGGTACAGAAGAAACAAAATAAAGTAGAACAAAAATGATCAAAAGACATTTTTTTTGATTACTTTTGCGGAAAATAAGAAATAGGCGACATGGAGAAAGAATTAAGAGTCATCATCAGCGGCGGAGGCACAGGAGGCCATATCTTCCCTGCAGTCTCTATCGCCAATGCCATCAAAGCCAAATATCCCAGTGCCAAAATCCAGTTCGTGGGTGCTCTGGGACGCATGGAGATGCAGCGTGTGCCCGCAGCAGGCTACGACATCAAAGGCTTGCCCATCTGCGGTTTCGACCGTAAGCATCTGCTGAAAAACATCGCTGTGCTCTTCAAAATTTGGAAGAGCGAGCGGATGGCAAAGAAGATTGTCAAAGACTTCAAGCCGATGGTGGCTGTCGGAGTAGGCGGATACGCCAGCGGACCTACGCTGAACGTATGCGCCAGCATGGGCATCCCGTGCCTCATCCAAGAGCAGAACAGCTATGCCGGCGTCACAAACAAGTTGTTGGCAAAGAAGGCCAGCAAGATCTGCGTGGCGTACGAAGGCATGGAACGTTTCTTCCCTGCTGATAAAATCATCATGACGGGCAACCCAGTCCGACAGAATGTTGTGGACGCAACCATCTCAAAAGAGGATGCAAGAGCCAAGTTCGGACTCGATCCCAACAAGAAGACGATTCTCCTCGTGGGCGGCAGTTTAGGAGCACGCACCATCAACGAGAGCATGCGACAGCATCTCGACAAGGTGAAAAACGCCGACGTGCAGTTCATTTGGCAGACCGGTAAGTACTACAACGCCGAGATGAACCAGGCCGTGAAGGACTTTGGCGACATCCCCAACCTAAAAGTACTCGACTTCATCAGCGACATGGGTGCCGCCTATCGCGCTGCCGACCTTGTCATCAGCCGTGCCGGAGCCAGCTCCATCAGTGAGTTCTGCCTCATCGGCAAAGCCGTCATCCTTGTGCCAAGCCCTAACGTAGCCGAAGACCATCAGACCAAGAATGCCATGGCGCTCGTTGACAAAGACGCCGCCATCTATGTCAAGGACGCTGACGCACCGGACAAGTTGCTCGACAAAGCCTTGGAGATCGTACACGATGACGCCAAACTCGCTTCACTGACAGAAAACATCAAGAAACTCGGACTGAAAGACTCCGCCGATGTCATCGCCAACGAAGTCGTCAAACTCGCCTGGGGAAAACAATAAAACGCTTAGGAAGAGACGGAGTTCCGTCAAGACGGAATACCCTCCCTCCAAGATATGCAAATAACTCTTTAAACATCATGGAACTCAAAGATATAAAAGCCGTATATTTCATTGGTGCCGGTGGCATCGGTATGAGTGCATTGGCCCGCTACTTCATCCATAAAGGTCTCGTTGTGGCCGGTTACGACAAGACACCTTCCACGCTGACACAGCAGCTCGAAAAGGAAGGTATGGTCATCCACTACAAAGAGAACGTCGACGAGATCCCCCACGCTTGCCGCGACAGCAAGTCGTGCCTGGTCGTCTATACCCCTGCCATTCCTGCAGAGCATCAGGAACTGCAGTACTTCCGCAACAATGGTTTTGAAGTGCAGAAACGCGCGCAGGTGCTCGGCATGCTGACACGTTCCCACAAAGGACTTTGTGTTGCCGGCACACACGGCAAGACGACGACGTCGACCATGTGCGCTCACATCATGCACCAGAGCCACGTCGACTGCAACGCCTTCCTGGGTGGTATTTCGAAGAACTACGGTACCAACTATATCCTCTCCAAGACGAGTGACTATGTCGTTATTGAGGCCGATGAGTTCGACCGCTCCTTCCACTGGCTGCGTCCATGGATGAGTGTCATCACCGCCACAGACCCCGACCACCTCGATATCTACGGTACCAAAGAGGCATATCTTGAGAGTTTCCGCCACTACACCGAGCTGATTCAGCCCGGCGGCGCCCTCATCATCCATAAAAACCTGGAGATGAAGCCCAATGTACAGGAAGGCGTGAAGACCTATACCTATAGCCGCGACGAGGGAGACTTCCATGCTGAGAACGTCAAAATCGAGAACGGCAACATCACTTTCGACTTCATCTCACCCGTGGAGAACGTTACGAATGTGAAGCTCGGACAGCCCATACCTATTAATATAGAGAATGGTGTGGCTGCCATGGCACTGGCACAGCTCAACGGTTGCACCGCTGAGGAGCTGCGCTACGGCATGAGCACATACCACGGCGTAGAGCGTCGCTTCGACTTCAAGATCAACAACGACCGTCACGTGCTGCTTTCCGACTATGCTCATCACCCCAAGGAGATCCTACAAAGTGCCAAGAGTCTGCGCGAGCTCTACCAGGGCCGCAAGCTGACCGCCATCTTCCAGCCACATCTCTACACCCGCACCCGCGACTTCTACAAGGACTTCGCTGATGCGCTGAGCCATTTCGACGAGGTCATCCTCACCGAGATCTATCCTGCCCGTGAGGCTCCGATCCCCGGTGTCACGTCGCAGTTGATCTACGACAACCTCAAGCCCGGCGTGGAGAAGAGCATGATCCAGAAGGCTGACGTCCTCAATATGGTCAAGAGCCGCGACTTCGATGTGCTGATTATCTTAGGCGCCGGCGATCTCGACAACATGGTTCCACAGATCACACGTATTCTGGAAGACAAAAAGTAACAAGGCATCCGGTGCGGCACAGTCCGCGCCGTGTGTCATCCTATACAGTTATCTGAACCATGCGGATGAACCGAGGAAAAATCATTCTGGGCACTATTGACTTCATGCTGGCGGCCTATCTTGTCATGGCTTTCGTCGTCTTTGACAAGCCTGATCAGGAGAAGCAGATATGCACTCAGGTCAATATCGACATTGCCGACGAGGCCACCAACGGCTTCATCACGGCGAAGGAGATCAAGTACCGGCTGAAAGACAGCGGACTCTACCCTTTGGGCAAACCTCTGTATACCGTCGATACACGCACCATCGAGGACATGCTGAAGCAAAGTCCCTTCGTGCAGTCGGCCCAATGCTACAAGACACAGGACGGACATGTATGCGTCACACTCACGCAGCGCATGCCCACACTGCGCATCAAGTCCGTCAATGGCGATGACTATTACTTGGACGACAACAACCGCATCATGCCCAACTCGCACTACACGAGCGACTTGATCATCGCCACCGGCTACATCAACAAGTGGTTTGCCCGCAACTATGTGGCCTATGTGGGCGAGGCTTTGATGGCCAATGACTTTTGGAAGAACCAGATCGAGCAAATCAATGTATTGCCTGACAAAGGCATTGAGCTCGTGCCGCGTGTCGGTGACCAAATCATCTACATCGGTCAGCTGCCTGAGACCAACAGGCCCGACAAGCGCAAGCAACTGGTCACTGACTACATCGACCGCAAAATGGACCGGTTAGAGAAGTTCTATAAGTATGGACTCTCACAGGCCGGATGGAACAAATACTCCTACATCAACGTGGAGTTTGACAACCAAATCATTTGCAAAAAGAGACAATACGAAAAAACGGAAGAACTGAATTGATAATTACTATTTACGTATGGCAGATTTTATAGTAGCAATAGAGCTGGGATCTTCAAAAATCACCGGCATTGCGGGGAAGAAGAACCTCGACGGCAGCATAAAGGTTCTGGCTGTCGTAAAGGAAGACGCTACTTCATGCATTCGCAAAGGCGTGGTCAACAATATCGACAAGACTGTGCAGGCCTTGAGCAATGTGATCAAGAAACTTGAGAACATTCTCAAGACCAAGATTGCACGTGTCTACGTCGGCGTCAACGGACAGTCGATACGCAGTGAGAAGAATATCATTGTCAAGCAATTGCCCGCTGACACCAAGGTAACCGTCGATATGGTCAACGGCTTGATGGATGCCAACCGCAGCATGCAATATCCTGATCAGGAGATCCTCGACGCTGTCACACAAGAATACAAGGTCGACAACCAGCTTCAAGTCGACCCGACAGGCTTTATCTGCACCAGATTGGAGGGCAACTTCCTCAATATCCTCTGGCGCAAGTCCTTCTATCGCAATCTCAACCGCTGTTTCGAGAATGCCGGCATCGCCATCGCAGAGATGTATCTCTCTCCCCTCGCCCTCGCCGACGCCGTGCTCACCGATGCCGAGCGCCGCGGTGGCTGTGTCCTCGTGGACTTAGGAGCCGAGACGACAACGGTTGCGGTTTACTATCGCGACATTCTTCGTCACCTGGCTGTCATTCCCCTTGGCAGCAACAACATCACCAAAGACCTCACTTCTTTGCAGATGGAGGACAAGACAGCTGAGGAGATGAAACTCAAATATGCCGCTGCCTATACCGATTCCAGCGAAATCGACATGGGCAAGACCTACCCCATCGACCACGACCGCAGCATCGACATGCCTAAGTTTGTGGAGATCGTGGAGGCCCGCGTGCAGGAGATCATCGAGAACGCATGGCATCAGGTACCCGACGAATACGTTGGCAAACTCCTTGGCGGCATCGTCCTCACCGGTGGAGGCTCCAACATGAAAGAGATCGGCAAGGCCTTCAAGATACTCACCCACACCGATAAGGTGAGAATAGCAGGCTCTGTCACGACGACCATCATCTCCAAGAGTCCGGCCATCACAGCCAAAGACGGCACCATGTGCACCGTACTCGGTCTGCTGGCCAAAGGCAATATGAACTGTGCCGGCAGCGAGATCAGCGATTCACTCTTCCAAAACGAACAGCCTGCCAACAACGCTTCTGCCCAACCCATCCTCACACACTCTACGACAGAAAACGGAAAGGGCATTATCAAGACTGAGGCTGAGAAAGCTGCCGAAGAGGCTGCCAAACGTAAGCAGGAGGAAGAAGAAGAGCGCCGCAGACAGCAGGAAGCCGAAGAGGAAGAGGAGCGCCGGCGCAAGAAACGCGAGAACTCATGGTTCCACAAAGCCGTCAACGGACTCAAGAGCTTTGGCCGCAAGATGGTGGAAGAAGAGGAAGACGAGAAATAAAGACTCAACATGTTTACTTTAAAGACAGACCACTATGCCAGATAACAACAACAATATGGAAGGACAGAACCCTTCCTCACTCACGGAAAGCGCCAAGCCTTCCATTCTCGATTTCGGTCAGCCTGACAAAGAGCAGAGCATTATCAAGGTCATCGGTGTCGGTGGTGGCGGTGGCAATGCCGTGAACCACATGTACCGAGAAGGCATCCACGACGTGTCGTTTGTGCTTTGCAACACCGACGCGCAAGCCTTAAACGACTCTCCCGTCCCTGAGCACCTGCAGTTGGGTGCTGAAGGCCTTGGAGCCGGCAACCGTCCCGAGCGTGCCCGTCAGGCCGCTATGGAGAGCATCGACCAGATCAGGGCTATGCTCAACGACGGTACGAAGATGGCATTCATCACGGCCGGTATGGGTGGTGGAACAGGCACCGGTGCCGCTCCTGTCATCGCGCAGGTGAGCAAAGAGATGGGCATCCTCACCGTGGGCATCGTCACCATTCCCTTCCGTTTCGAAGGTCCTAAAAAGATCGACCAGGCTCTCGACGGTGTCGAAGAGATGGCTAAGCATGTCGACGCCCTGCTCGTGATCAACAACGAGCGCCTGCGTGAGATCTATCCCGAGCTGACAGTCCTCGACGCTTTCGGCAAAGCCGACGATACGCTGAGCGTTGCCGCTAAGAGCATTGCCGAGATCATCACCATACACGGACTCATCAACCTCGACTTCAACGACGTGAAGACGGTCCTCAAGGACGGTGGCGTCGCCATCATGAGTACCGGCTACGGCGAGGGCGACGGACGTGTGAAAAAGGCTATCGACGACGCGCTCAACTCGCCGTTGCTCAACGACAACGATGTCTTCAACTCCAAGAAGATCCTGCTCTCCATCGCTTTCTCCAACGAGAAAAACGACAATCAGGGTCTGATGATGGAGGAGATGAACGATGTCAACGACTTCATGGCGAAGTTCGGCGACGACTTCGAGATCAAATGGGGACTGGCTACAGACCCCGAACTCGGCAAGAAGGTCAAGGTCACCATCCTGGCTACCGGCTTCGGTGTGGAGGATGTAGAGCCCAAGGACCGCCGCGAGCGCCGTACGCAAGAGGAAGCCAACCGCATCGCACAGGAAGAGGAGATCGCAGCCGAAAAGGCCGACCGCCGCAACCGCTACTATGGCAAGGACGGCAAGAACCCGATGATGAAGCACCGTCCTCACGTCTACATCTTCACACCCGACACGCTCGACAACGAGGATGTCATTCTCGCTGTGGAGAATACGCCTACCTACAAGCGTACAAGGCAGATGCTCGACGACATCCGCAACACGGGTTCCGGCCAAAAGGACGACAAGCCCAATACCGACGAACAGACCGATACGGTGCCCGGCATCATCAGCTTCGCTTAATACAGCGGCGGCCTATGCCGCCAACGACAAGAATTTAACAACAACAAAGAGATATGGCAAATCTATTTGATCAGGTCAGCAGTGACATCCGCACAGCCATGAAGGCGCGCGACAAGGTGCGTTTGGAAGCACTGCGCAACATTAAGAAATACTTCATCGAGGCCAAGACGGCTCCCGGTGCCAACGACACCTTGGAGGACGCAGCCGCTCTGAAGATCCTGCAAAAGCTCGCCAAGCAGGGCGAGGAAAGCGCCGACACCTATGCAAAAGCCAAGCGTCAGGATCTCGCCGACGCTGAGTTGGCGCAGGTCGCCGTCATCAAGGAATACCTGCCCAAGCCGCTCACCGAGGAGGAAATCACCGCCCAGGTCAAGGACATCATCGCCCAGACAGGTGCACAAGGCATGAAGGACATGGGCAAGGTGATGGGACTGGCCACCAAGCAAATGGCCGGCAAGGCCGACGGTAAGGTCATCTCCACCATCGTCCGCCAGCTTCTGGCATAACCTCCCGGCCTTCTGACCGGATGACATAGCAAAATTTCAACTTCGAAGTCTCCCATGTGGCTCGTGCCGCATGGGAGACTTCTTTTTGTCTATACCGCATCATTCATGGATATCAGGCTCTGCTTTATCGAACAGTAAATCATCATGTGCCCCAAAAAGATAATTTATGAATGATTCATTCCAAGAGTGATTCATGGAGATTAGTGGACATTCATGTTATCATAAACACGAATACCCATGAATTAACCACGAATTACTCATTAATAATTGAAGAGAAATTCGTGGTTAATTCATGGACATTTATGTAAAAAAACATGAGACGTCGGTCGCTTAGTTGCCTTTCTGCTGTTTTGAAATTGCTGTTTTTTGTCAGTCTTGTCAGAATAGTTCCCTGAGCACCGGCAGCGATTTCATCTCCGGGAAGCCAGGGATATGCAACCGATAGTAGGTCAGTATCGTGTCGACACACTCGTTGCGTTCAGCACTGCTCATGCGGAAGAACCTCATATTGTCGTAGTTCATCCTCATCAGCGTATCGATCTTCGCCGCATCCTCAGGGCGTAGATAGTCCGGGTGCAAGGGCTTTGCAGGTGTGAACACGCCGTTGCGCAGATCAAACCAGTCGCCCTCAGCCATTTCTTCCAGGTTGGGGAAGAAACCGATGAACCGCGACAGACGCAGCATAAACACGAGATGGAAGTTGGCAAACTGCCCCACCACATTGTCCAGCCACGTCACACTGTTCTCCACATAGTCATACATTGGCACGTTGCATTGCTCGTCGCGCAACGCATAGGACAGAAACTCCGCAATGAAAAGGCCTATTGCCAGTTTCTCGGGCTGAAACGGTATCGAGAAGAACGGCTGTGCCAGACGTATGTCACGGAAGCGTTGCAGGGTGCGCGTGGGTCTGTCGTCATAGACAATCTCCAAGATCGTCAGGGGCTGAAACAGCTGTTGCTTGATCTTTCCCCGTCCGTTTTTCGAGACATGACAGATAAACGACGCCCTCCCCTTCTCTCGTGAGAATACGTCGACAATGATCTGAGAATCACCATATCGCACTGATCTGAGCACGATAGCGCGCGTTTTTGTTTCCATACAACCGCAAAAATACGAAAAATCAAGCATTTAGAAAAAATTAATGAGAGAAAATTTGGTGACTCAAAGAAAAAGCAGTAACTTTGCACCCACGAAAATAATATGGTCCCTTCGTCTATCGGTTAGGACGAGAGATTTTCATTCTCTAAAGAGCAGTTCGACTCTGCTAGGGACTACAAACAGAAATAAAAAGTAGAAATTTAAAGATGGCAAATCACAAATCATCAGTAAAGAGAATTCGCCAGACCAAGGTGAAGACTTTGCATAACAAGTACTATGCAAAGACGATGCGTAACGCTGTTCGCAAGCTCCGCGCTACCACTGACAAGGACGAGGCTGCTAAGCAGTTCCCCGTGGTACAGAAGATGCTGGACAAGTTGGCAAAGACCAACATCATCCACGCTAACAAAGCTGCCAACTTGAAGTCTGGTTTGGCACAGCATATCAACAAGCTCGGCTAATCCGTGCTTCAGACATTGTTGATGTAAGATATTCAGCCGCTCCCAAAGAGCGGCTTTTTTTTGTGCCCCTACGTTTCCGTCTCTTCCCCTTTCACCCGTTTTTTCACTCATTCGTCGTCTTCCTCGCCATCGTAGTAGCCGCCCGTGCGCTTTCCTTGCAGATAGGGCTCTGCCACCTGATAGCGGATGCGGTAAGAAGCACCCGTGTAGCCTTGCGCAGGCCCAATGACCACCACCCAGCCATCGATATATGCAGCATCACCAACGACGAGCTCGTCAGGACCCGACACACCCACGGGCAGATCGCCGCGGAACTGCCACATCAGTTGCTTGATCTTTCTTTCCGGACATTTGAAGATTTCTCTGATACCTAACCGGTGGCCGTCTTTCTTGCTGAACGACGCACAGTCCTCGTCATGCCATGTCGCCGTGTCACGGTCCACGATCTGCGACTGATAGGTCACGATTTCCTCGTCCTCATAGCTGCGCACGATTTCCACACGCCGTGACAGCCCGCTGTCTTCTTTGAGAAAGGTCTCGTAGCTCTGCTGCATCACGTTTTCGAAGTTCGCCTCATCCAGTTCTTTAGGTTCATCCACGTCGAGGATGTCGCATATCCAAGCCTTCACGCTGTCCAGCGCATGGGCCTCTCCGTCAACGGGGAAATCCACTTTCACCGCATACGACTGTCCCCCACTCCGCCGTACGAAGCTGTAACCGGTCGTCGTGAAGAAGTTCTCTGCCGCTGCCAAAGGCAATGCTTGCAGACACGAAAACATGATGAAAAACAAACTACGTAATGTCATTGCCTGCAAAATTACAAAAAAATTCTGTCATCCCTATTTGTTTCCGCACACAATCTCGCGTTTTTCGTCAAGCCGAAACAAAGTCCAATCTCTCTTTTCCCTTGTTTCTCCTACTCCCTTCGACATTCGTAACAAGCGACAAACATTTTGTTACCCCATCCAAACAGCCTCTTTCCTATTTTTCGTATCTTTGCCTCACCTATCACTAAACAATACCACGACACACATGACTTTCTTTCTGAAAAGACACTCCCATGCGCTCTTGTGCGCATTGACAGCCACGTTGCTACTACCACCGTCGACCTCCACGGCCCAGAACCCGGTGATCCGTGACCAATATTCAGCCGACCCGACGGCCCGCGTCTTCGGTGACTGCGTCTATCTCTATCCTTCCCACGACATCATCAGCCCCGTGGCACCCGAGCGACGGTGGTTTGCCATGGCCGACTACCATGTCTTTTCATCCACCGATCTCACCGACTGGACCGACCACGGCGTCATCCTCGACCAGAAGCAAGTGCCTTGGGCCAACCACGAAGGCTACGCCATGTGGGCACCCGACTGCGTGGAGCACCACGGCCGATACTATCTGTTCTTCCCATCCGGACTGTCTTCGGAGCGCGGCTTCAGCATCGGCGTCGCCACCGCACCCAGTCCCATCGGCCCCTTCACGCCAGCCGCCAAGCCAATCGACGGCGCGAGGGGCATCGACCCGTGCATGCTTCAGACCTCCCGGGGCGAAAGTTATCTCTTCTGGGCAGGCAACGGCGGCATCACCGTAGCGCGCATGAGCGACGACTATCTGTCGCTTGCCGAGACACCGAAGACAATTTCGGGACTACCCGAGGGCTTCAAGGAAGGGCCCTTCGCCTTTGAGCGCGACGGACTTTTCTACCTTACCTTTCCCTGGGTGCGGCAGAAAAATGGCACCGAGACGCTGGCCTATGCCATGAGCAAAAGCCCCGAAGGACCCTACACCTTCAAGGGAATCATCATGGACGAATGGCCCGACAAGTGCTGGACCAACCACCATTCCATCGTGCAGTACCGCGGACAATGGTATCTCTTCTATCATCACAACGACTATTCTCCGTCGTTTGACAAGTGCCGCTCCGTACGTATCGATTCGCTGAACTTCCGTCCCGACGGTACGATCGTGAAGGTCTGTCCGACATTACGCGGTGTCGGCGTCACCGATGCCCGTCGCCACATCGAGATCGACCGCTACAGCAGCATATCGCCCACCGGCGCACAAGTTCTTCTCCTCGATAGTCTGCAACCTTTTCATGGCTGGGCATTGCGCCTCAACCGCCAGGGCTGGGCACGATACAACCGCGTAGCCTTCCGACCGGACCTCTGTCGTCTGACGCTCCGCGCCCGTGCGCAAAAGCCATCCACCCTTGCCGTGACCGTTGGCAAGCAGTGCGTCGCTCACCTCAGCATAGCTCCCGGCGTGACTTTCACCGAGCAAACTGTCACCATCGCGCCCGTCGCTGCCTGTACCTCCGACATCAAGGTGCAAGTGGAAAAGGGCGACAACATCGATGTGGACTGGCTCGCCTTCGAAGGCAAACCGATTGCGCCCTACACCCAAGGCGGCATGCAGACCGGACGCTACCGCAACTATTTCGCTGAGATGGGCTACGCTTCTGAGGACATCGACCGCCGTGTCAACGATGTCTTCCAGGAGGTGTTCTTCGGTCCCAACCGCGTCTACTTCGAAGTGGGCGACTCGTTGGGCTACATCTCTGACTTGAAGAACCACGACGTGCGCACGGAGGGCATGTCCTACGGCATGATGATCGCCGTGGAGATGAACCGCAAGGACATCTTCGACCGCCTGCTGCGTTGGGCTCAGCGCTACATGCTCATGCGCCAAGGGCCGTTGGCGGGTTACTACGCCTGGAGTTGCAAGACCGACGGCACGCACAATGCTGAGGGTCCGGCCAGCGACGGCGAGCTGTATATGATCACTTCCCTCATCTTCGCCTCCAACCGCTGGGGCAACCAGTCGGGTATCGACTACCTTGCCGAAGCCCAGCGTCTGCTGCGTCTCGCAAGGGAAGGCAACGGTCGGGACAGCGTCAACGCACTCATCAACCCGCAGCACCGCCTTATCACCTTCACGCCGAGTGGCTTCGGCGCACGCTTCACCGACCCCAGCTATCACCTTCCTGCCTTCTATGAGGTATGGGCGCGATGGGCTGACGACGGTCACGCCGACTACTACAAGGCTTGCGCCGCTGCGTCACGCCGCTATCTCCACCGCTGCATCGACCCGCGCACGGCACTCTGTCCCGACGTCACCGCCTACGACGGCAAGCCGCTCACGCCGCCGGGCAACAGACCTATGAAGGGAATGAAGGATTTCCGTTACGACTCTTGGCGCATGCCGATGAACATCGCGTTGGACTATAGTTGGGCCTGCGCCGACACGGCATGGCAGCGCCGTTACGCCAACACCGTGCAGGACTTCTTCTTCAACAAGGGCATCGACGCCTACATCGACCAGTACCGCATCGACGGCATGCCGGCCGAAAGGCCTTACGAGGGAGGCGGCAAACCGGGACTGCGCCATTCCGTAGGTCTCGTCGCCACGCTCGCCGCCGCGTCGCTGGCCGCTGACCACGCCAAAGCTCACGACTTTGTCGAGCGTTTGTGGCATTCCACCAACGTGCCCTTTGCCGACGGATACTTCGATGCTTACTACGACGGCCTGCTCCGTCTCTTTGCCTTCATGCACCTCAGCGGCAAATACCGCGTCATCGCACCGGGACAATAATCCCTTCCCACGGAGACACAGAGGCAGTGAGATACAGAGAATTTTGGAGAATGTCAATGAGTTAACGCGCATGATCCACGAACATGAAGCTCTTTTCATGTTATCTTAAACACGAATTCTCGTTAATTGCCCACGAATTACTCACTAATTATTAATGGGTAATTCGTGGTTAATTCATGGCCATCATGCAAAGAACCATAGATTTCTTCCTCCCATATTACTCATTCAACCCTAATCCTTCTGTGTCCTCCACAGCCAAGAGCCCCTTCGTGTTCTCCGAGACTCTGTGTGAGACAATTCACCCACGCGAGTGTTTCTTATGAAATGTTATTGACAAAAGTACCTCTCTCCGAACTTTCAATCTAGAGAAAGCGGAAGAGAGAAAATAAGCAAAAAGAAGCGTGAAAATCTCAAAAAAGTGAGTTGGGATGATGAAAAAGGTGAGTTGATGGTCTCATCTTGGCTTTTTCACTTGGTAAAAAACCGAAGATGATGTGGTCAGAAACGGTTGATGACCCTATCAGAAACGGTTTTTGACGAGAAATTCTCTAGAGAATTTTCGCTCAAAGTACCTTTTTGTGTTTGTCAAAATTGGCTTATTTTTATAACTCATTGTTTTTCAAAACCTTACAAAAAGGCGCCAAAATTCGCTTCTTTTGGACCAAGGAGGGTCTTCGCTCAGAAAATCGTCTGTATTTGGGCGGAAAATTGTCAGTTTATTCAACAGATTCTGAAGTCGCCAACACTGCGAGGGCACAAACGTTTCAATCTCACACAAAGACCCAGAGACGCGGAGAAACCAAGAATTGGAATTGGACGACAGAGCTGATGCTATTTTTCACATGATAACTTTTCGCTATGTCACGCTTTTTTAGTACCTTTGCAGATAAATACGAACTAAACAGAAATGGCAGAAATTCAACATCCAGAGGATAATTATTCCGCCTCCAACATCCAGGTGCTGGAGGGCTTGGAAGCCGTGCGCAAGCGTCCGGCTATGTATATTGGCGACATCAGTGAGAAGGGTCTGCACCACCTCATCAACGAGACCGTGGACAACTCTATCGACGAGGCTATGGCAGGCTTCTGCCACAACATCGAGGTGACCATCAACGAGGACGGCTCCTGTACCGTAGAGGACGATGGACGAGGCATCCCCGTCGACGAGCATAAGAAGCTGCACAAGAGCGCCTTGGAAGTCGTCATGACCGTGCTCCACGCCGGTGGTAAGTTCGACAAAGGCTCCTACAAGGTCAGCGGTGGTCTCCACGGCGTCGGCGTGAGCTGTGTCAACGCACTCTCCACTCACATGAAATCGCAAGTCTTCCGTGATGGTAAGATCTACCAGCAGGAATATGAAAAGGGAAAGCCCCTCTATCCCGTACGCGTCATCGGCGACACCGACAAGCGCGGTACACGCCAGCAGTTCTGGCCGGACCCCACCATCTTCACCACCACCACCTTCCAGTGGGACATCGTGGCGCGCCGTATGCGTGAGCTGGCCTACCTCAACGCAGGCATCAAGATCACGCTGACCGACCTGCGTCCCGACGACGACGGCAAGACACGTCAGGAAGTCTTCCACGCCAAGGACGGACTCAAGGAGATGGTGCGCTACATCGACCGTCACCGTCAGCATCTCTTCGACGACGTCATCTATCTGAAGACCGAGAAACAGGGCGTGCCCATCGAAGTGGCCATCATGTACAACACCGACTACTCCGAGAACCTCCACTCATACGTCAACAACATCAACACCATCGAGGGCGGTACCCACGTCACCGGCTTCCGTCAGGCGTTGACACGTGTGCTGAAGAACTATGCCGACAACGACCCTGCCATCTCCAAGCAGATCGAGAAAGCCAAGATAGAAGTGGCCGGTGAGGACTTCCGCGAGGGACTCACTGCCGTCATCTCCATCAAGGTCGCAGAACCGCAGTTTGAGGGTCAGACCAAGACCAAGCTCGGCAACAGCGAGGTCACCGGTGCCGTCAACCAAGCCGTCGGCGAGGCGCTGACCAACTATCTTGAGGAGCATCCCGCAGAGGCCAAGAAGATCTGCGAAAAGGTGATCCTCGCCGCTACAGCCCGTGTGGCTGCCCGCAAGGCACGCGAGAGTGTGCAGCGCAAGAGCGTGATGAGCGGTGGCGGACTGCCCGGCAAGCTGGCCGACTGCTCGAACAAAGACCCGAAGAAGTGCGAGATCTTCCTCGTCGAGGGTGACTCCGCAGGTGGCTCCGCCAAGCAGGGTCGCGACCGCTACACCCAGGCCATCCTGCCATTGCGCGGAAAGATCCTCAACGTCGAGAAAGTACAGTGGCACCGCGTCTTCGAGGCTGAGTCCGTGATGAACATCATCCAGAGCATCGGCGTGCGCTTCGGTGTCGACGGCGAGGACGACCGCGAGGCCAACATCGACAAGCTCCGCTACGACAAGATCATCATCATGACCGATGCCGATGTCGATGGCTCACACATCGACACTCTGATCATGACACTTTTCTACCGCTTCATGCCGAAAGTCATCGAAGACGGACACCTCTATATCGCCACGCCACCACTCTACAAATGTACTTACAAAGGCAAGGTCAGCGAGTATTGCTACAACGACCAGCAGCGTCAGGCCTTCCTCGACAAATACGGCAATGGCGTAGAGGACGGCAAGAGCATCCACACACAGCGATACAAAGGTTTGGGTGAGATGAACCCCGACCAGCTCTGGGAAACCACTATGGATCCTAAGACACGCTTGCTCAAACAGGTGACCATCGAGAACGCTGCCGAGGCCGACGAGATCTTCTCCATGCTCATGGGCGACGATGTGGAGCCCCGACGCGAGTTCATCGAGCAAAACGCTACCTACGCCAACATCGACGCGTAGTCGCGGCACACGCTCACCAGCGTCTTTTCGCAAAGACAAATCACACAACTATCAATACGTGGGGGGCGGCCGTTGCAGACCGTCCCCTTCTTTTTTCAACAGCCGACAGCCTGTCCGCAGGTCTCATCGCCCCCCCCCCTCAAACCTCATCATCTATGCACCGACTCATCACCACCCTTGCCCTGGCTGCCCTGACGCTCGCCACCCACGCACAGCAACAGCCCATGCGCCTGTGGTACGACCGACCGGCCCGTCTCTTCGAGCAGTCGCTGCCCATCGGCAACGGCAAGCTGGGAGCACTCATCTACGGAGCCCCCAACTGCGACATCATCCACCTCAACGACATCACCTTCTGGACCGGAAAGCCTGTAGACCTCAGCGTCGACAGCACGGCTCACCAGTGGATTCCGGCGATCCGCCAGGCTCTTTTCAATGAGAACTATCCCCTCGCCGACTCGCTGCAGCACCATGTTCAGGGACATAACTCACAATATTACGAGCCGTTGGGCACCCTGCGCATCTATGATCTCAACGAGGGAGCGACGACGGACTACCGCCGCGAGCTCGACCTCGACAGCGCGCTGTGCCGCGACCGCTACACGCGTGGCGGCATCACCTACCGCCGCGAATACTTCGCCTCGCATCCCGACAAGGTCATCGCCGTGCGCATCACGAGTTCCGCACCAAAGGCCATCAACGTCAGACTGGCCCTCGGCTCACTCGTGCCCCACGGCACAAAAGCCGCCAACAAACAACTGACGATGACGGGCAACGCCGTCGGCGACCCCAATGAGAGCATCCACTTCTGCACCGTGCTGCGCGCCGCCTCGCCCGACGGCACCATTGAGCACGACGACAGCACGCTCTTTGTCCGTCAGGCCAGCGAGTTGACGCTATACCTCGTCAACGAGACGAGCTTCAACGGATACGACCGCCATCCCGTCAAACAGGGCGCACCCTATCTCGAAAACGCCATGGACGATGCCTGGCATCTGGTCAACTTCACCTACGACAGCCTGCGCAATCGCCATCTCGCTGACTATCAGCCGATCTACCAACGGTTGAGACTCAGCCTCAACGGTGCGCAACCCAACTTGGTAGAGCCCACGGACAGCATGATACGGGCCTACGGACAAAACAACGCACTGGACAAATATCTCGAGACGCTCTATTTCCAATACGGCCGCTATATGCTCATCTCCAGCTCACGCACGCCCGGAGCACCCGCCGAACTGCAAGGATTATGGAACGACAAGCTGTGGGCACCCTGGCGGGGCAACTACACGATCAACATCAACCTGGAGGAGAACTACTGGCCCTGCGACGTCGCCGCCATGCCGGAGATGTTTGAGCCGCTGGCCACCTTCTGCGAGAATCTCGCCAAGACCGGGCATCGCAACGCATGGAACTACTACGGCATCAGCGAGGGATGGAGCTGCGGACACAACAGCGACATCTGGGCGATGACCAACCCCGTAGGTGAGAAAAACGAAAGTCCGACATGGAGCAACTGGAACATGGGCGGTGCCTGGCTCATGCAGAACGTCTACGACCACTATCTCTACACACAGGACGAGCACTATCTCCGCTCTACGGCCTATCCGCTCATGCGTGGCGCAAGCCGTTTCATGCTTCACTGGCTCATCCCCAACCCGAAAAATCCCAAAGAGCTCATCACCGCGCCGAGCACATCGCCCGAGGCTTTCTACATCAACGCCAAAGGATATAAGGGCGCAACGATGTATGGTGGTACGGCCGACTTGGCTATCATCCGCGAGCTGTTCACCAATACTTTGCAGGCAGCACGCACGCTTGGCACCGACAAGAGCCTGCGCGACTCGCTGCAAAACGCCATTGGTAAGCTACATCCCTATGTCGTCGGACACAGCGGCGACCTCAACGAGTGGTATTACGACTGGGACGACGAGGACTTCCACCACCGTCATCAGAGCCATCTCATCGGCCTCTATCCCGGACATCAGATCACTGTCAGTGGCACACCACGGCTCGCCGAGGCCGCCGCGGCGACACTGCGACAAAAAGGAGAACAGACCACGGGCTGGAGCACCGGCTGGCGCATCAACCTATGGGCACGTCTCCACAACGGACCGATGGCCTATCACATCTATCAGAAGCTTTTGGCTTATGTCGATCCGGAGCACACGCGGTCGCAACACGGAGGCACGTTTCCCAATCTCTTCGACGCGCATCCGCCCTTTCAGATCGACGGCAACTTCGGTGGCGTAGCCGGTGTCTGCGAGATGCTCATGCAAAGCCACGACGGCACGATAGAACTTTTGCCGGCACTGCCACAGCAATGGGCCGACGGCTCCATCAGCGGACTGAAGGCACGCGGCGGCTACACGGTGTCGATGACATGGAAGAATGGCCGCGTCACCCGGTGCGAACTCTCTGGCGTACGCAGCGGTAAGGTAACGCTCGTCTACAACGGTATGAAAAAGACAATCAAAGTGAAAAAGGACAAAAACACAATTATAGAATGAGAGGCTGGCTGTTGACAATCGTTTTGTGGACAGCGGCGATGTGGGCAAACGCCCAGCAGTTCAACACCCATTGGGTGGCTGCTCCCGACACCGACAGCTTCGCCCACATGTGGTTTCGCACAACCCTGCTCTCCGACGCACGCCATCGTGAGGCTCATCTCACCATCGCGACCACCGGACTCGTCAAGGTGTATGTCAACGAGGCCAAGGTGGGCACCGCTTT
>CAMCBZ010000046.1 GCA_945873145.1 uncultured Prevotella sp. | reverse complement strand
GCTCGGTCACCATCTTCACCGTGGTGAGGATGTTACGGTTGTCGTCGACGACAAGAAGGGTGCCGTGTTTCATTGTGCTATATTTGTTGTTTTTGAGTTCTTGGTGTCCTTATCTCCTTTTCCATTTTGCAATTTGCGATGTAGTCATTCACTGCTCCCTCGAAGTCTTTTCGGAGTTCATCCATGGTTTCTCCTTCGTAAGTAATAGCGTCATGTGTCAAGCCAAGTACTTCGCCATAGAAGCAGTTGTCTTCTACACTGTAATTAACGTTTCCCGTATAGCCTTTGTATTTCATGGTCTTCAATCACTTACATTTACAAAAGTAACTAATATTAGTTGCACAAACAAATTCTTTTGAGACTTTTTATCAATTATCGTATGCTTTTCCTTTGTCTTGTTGCGAATCAGTGTCTAATCCTTATACACTCACTGTCCAATTATTGTACACTGGTATTTGTGGTAATATCTCTTAGAAGCTTAATAAACAGCGACTTACATTTTTGGCACGCCTTTGGCACTGTATTCTGTGTATGAAAACGAAATATTATATCCCAATGTTAGGCTTGTTGCTGAGCCTGAGTGCCCACGGCCAGGAGGCGTGGACGCTGGACCGCTGCATCGCCTACGCCCGCGAGCACGCCACCGAGGTGAGACGGCAGACGCTGGAACAGGAGCAGAAGCGCGCCGACTACCGCACGTCGCTGCTCGACTTCCTGCCCTCTGTGTCGGCGGAGGTCAACGGACAATACAGCTGGGGCCGCAACATCGACCCGGAGACCAATACCTATAATAATGTCACCACGTTCAACAACTACTATGCACTCGGAGCCTCGGTGACGCTCTTCGACGGCGGTGCCACCTGGAACGCCTTCCGGCAGGCTCGTCTCGACAGGGCTTCGGCACAGAGCGCCATTGACAAGGCCAGCGACGACAAGGCCATGAGCGTGATGGAGAAATATGTCGATGCCGTCTACACCAGCCGCACCATCGCCCTCGCCGAGGAGAAGCTGCGTGACTCAAAGGCACTGTTGGTAAAGACCCAGCGCATGTTCGACCTCGGCGAGAAGAGCCGGCCCGACGTAGTGCAGGTGGAGAGCCAGGTGGCCGAGGACGAGTACAACCTCCTGCACCAGCGCAACCTCGCCGACAAGGCCATGGCCGACCTGAAGACAGTGATGAACTATCCCACCGGCGACACGCTCTTGGTAGCCGGTCTGCCCGTCGATGTCGCTGCCGCTGCCATGCTGCCCGCCAACCGCCGGGCCTGCGACAGCCTGATGCAGAGTGGCTACTTCCTTGCCGACCGTCCGGCCGTCGCTGTGGCCGAGGCTGCCGCCGAGCGAGCCCGGCTGGCGTGGAAGATACAGCGTGCTGCGCTCCTGCCCAAACTCACGCTGAGCGGCGGCGTGGCTACCAACTACTACAAGAACCTCACGGCGGGCGGACAGGCTGAGGGTTTCGGCTCACAGTTCCGTAACAACATGGGTGAGTACATCTACATGACGCTCTCTATCCCTATCTTCAATGCCTCGTCGTGGAACAAGGCCCGGCGGGCCAAGACCGACTGGCAGGAAGCACAGCTCGATGTGGCCGACGCACGCCGCAAGCAGCACGACGATGCATTGCAGGCCGTGCTTGACTACCGTGGCTACGCCCGTGAGGTGGAACAGCTGCAGCGCAAGGCGGCTTCTGACTCGCTGGCCCATCATCTCTCCAGCCGCAAATACGAGGAAGGCATGCTCAGCGTCTTCGACCTGCACACTGCTTCACAGACTTTGCTGCAAAGCCGCCTGCTCCTGCTGCAAAGCGAGATGATGCTGGCACTGAAGGCAAGGCTCGTCAACTATTATGTCAACGGAAAATTATAAAAGACTATGGATATAGAAATCAAACAGAAGAAATACCGTGTGCCACGGAAGTACTGGCCGTGGATAGGTGGGGGCGTGCTGGTCATTGCTCTGCTGGTATGGCTGGCCTTGGGCAATTTCACCTCAACGCTGCAAGTCGACACGCGCGGACTGAGTATCGCTACGGTCACCGACGCGCAGTTCGACGACTACGTCAGCCTCGACGGCAATGTGGTGCCCATTCAGGTGGTGCAGATCTCGCCCGAAGAGGGTGGTGTGGTCGTAGAGAAGGTTGTCGATGAGGGTTCGAAGGTACACAAGGGTGATGTCATCGTCAAGTTGAGCAACTCCAACCTCGACCTCGAAATCCTCAACGCCGAGAGCGAGCTCGCCGAGAAGCAGGACATGCTGCGCAACACGCAACTGTCGATGGAGCAGGACCAGCTCAACAACCGCACCGAGGCCGCACAGTATGCCATGGACGTACAGACCAAGAAACGGGCATTGAGCCATCAGACCGCCTTGCAGCGTGAGCAGCTCAACTCGCGTGAGGACTACCTCAGAGCCAAGGAAGACTACCAACTGGCCCAGGAGAAGAACCGCCTCGTCCGGCAGCGGCTCAGCAAGAGTGCGCAGATGCGACGGGCACAGATGGACCAGATGAGCGACAACCTCGCGTCCATGCAGCGCAACGTCGAGCTCGTGCGCCAGCGTAAGGCCAAGCTCAATGTGCGATCCACCATCGACGGCGAGGTGGGCGCACTCGACGTAGAACTCGGTCAGAGCATCACGCCGGGACAGAAGATTGGTGTCATCAACGACCTGAGCGACTACAAGGTGGAGGCGCAGGTCGATGAGCACTACATCGACCGCGTGCACGCCGGACTCGCTGCCACGTTCACGCAGAACGGCCGGACCTACCGCTTAGAGGTGCGCAAGGTCTATCCCGAGGTTCACGACGGCCGCTTCAAGATAGACTTCGTCTTCCGTGGGCAGCGGCCGCAGAACATCCGCACAGGCCAGACTTACTACATCGACCTGCAGCTCGGTGAGTCGAAGAAAGCTATCCTCATCCCCAAGGGCACCTTCTACAGCACCACCGGCGGCTCGTGGATCTTCGTGCTCGACGCTTCCGGTCACAAAGCCTACCGCCGCAACATCCGCATCGGACGGCAGAACCCGCAGTACTATGAAGTCTTAGAAGGCTTGGAGCCCGGCGAGCGTGTCATCGTCAGCGGCTACGAGAGTTACAAGGACTATAAAGAACTAAGGATAAAATGATGAAGAGCTTTTTCGTTTTCCTTTCGCGTAACAAGGGCTATACCCTTATCAATTTCTTCGGGCTGAGCGTATCGCTGATGTTTGTCATGCTCATCGGCCTCTACACGTGGCAGGAGAAGAGCATTGACAGGCAGGTGGCCCATGCTGACCGGATAGAGGCGCTGTGCATGTCGTTTAATGGCACCAACGAATGTGAGGGGATTCACCACTACGTGGGCACCCAGTTGCGCAGACACTATCCGGAAATAGAGAGTGCCTGTGGCGTATGCCAGAACAACAGTTGGGTCAGTTGTGGCGGTGATTACTTGTCAGCATCCTTGCTGAGTGTCGACACCACGTTCTTCCACGTCTTTGACTACAAGTTGCTCGAAGGCGACCGCAATACTTGTCTGACAGCCGACAACAGTGCCGTGCTCACCGAGAGCTTTGCCCGAAAGCTGTTTGGCGCAGCCAACCCCATGGGGCAGACCGTGACGATAGATGATACCATACGCTTCCGTGTGACCGGCATCATGCAGGACTTGGACAATACCGTGTTCTGTCATACCGATATGCTGACCAATTTCTCTCGGGCCAAACTGTACAATATGGCCAACACCGACGAGGCCTTTGTTAAGGGAGCCATCAATTTCATGGGGAGCAGCGTCTTCCTGCTTATGCGCCCCGGGCATTCTTTCATCGGCAGGTCGCGTGAACTGACCAAGTTCATCGGCACATTCTGGCCAAACTTTAATACAGGAAGTTGGAAATGCGAGGTCTTTACCACGCCTTTCTCTCATCTATACCTTTCCGGCATAGACTCCAGCAACGATGTCACGCGCCGCGGCAATCCCACGCTTATCAATATCTTGATGTTGGCTACGCTGGCCATCCTGCTTTTTGCCGTGACCAATTACATCAACCTCACTGTGGCTCTATCCGGTCGCCGTGCCCGTGAGATGGCTACCCGACAACTCTTCGGTGCCACACGGAGCCGCGTCTTTGCCAAGCTTGTGGCCGAGAGCACGTTGCTGTGCTTCGTGGCATGGCTTGTGGCCTTGTTGTTGGCTATGGTCTTTGCGCCGGTCATGGACCATCAGCTTGACACTACGCTGCAAGTCTATCGGCTGTTCAGCCCTGCTTATATCGGTCTGTCCTTGTTGCTCATCGCCGTCATCGGCACGCTGTCGGGCATCATCCCCGGCCTTATCATTTCGCGCGTGAAACCCATCGAGATCATCAAGGGCACCTTTGTCCATCAGACAAAGATGGTGCTGGGACGCATCTTCATCGTCTTCCAGAACATCATCACTATTACAATGCTTGGCTGTGCCTTGGTCATGCTGGCACAGTTACGCCACCTCGTCAATGCACCGTTGGGCTTCAACAAGGACAATGTGCTTGTGATAACGACTTTCGACAGCGGTCATCCCGACGCCGTCCACACGTTCATGGACCTGCTCCGGCGGGAGTCGTGCGTCAGTGCCATGTCGGCCTCGATGGGTACGCCCTTGGACGGCGGCAACAACAATACACTGACTTTCAATGGTAAGAGTGTCTCTATGCAGTTCTTCGTCGCCGATCCGTATTTCATGGATGTCTATGGGCTCACGCTGAAAGACGGCAGCAAGCCGCAGCCGCGACACTTCTATATCAACCAAGAGGCCGAGACGGCCATCAAGAACATCATGAACATGCGACCCGAAGAGCTACTGCGAAAGCAACAGTTTTATTGCACCGACACGCTCGATACCTACGGCGGACGCATGAACGAGTTCCTCATCGACAACATACAGCGCGAGCATCACCCGATGTTCATCGATGTTCAGCCGCATGTAGACAATCCCTGGGCCATCTCCGTCAAGGTGAAGGGCGACCTGCATGAAGCCTACAATACGATTGGCGACATTTACCACACGGCCTTCCACAAAGAGATGACCGACGACGACGCAAAGTTTGCCGACCGCATCATTCAGGACAACTTCCACAGTGAGCAGCAGATCTCGCACCTCGTCACCCTCTTCGCCTTTATGGCCATCCTCATCTCCCTGCTCGGCCTTATAGCCATGGCCACCTATTACATTGGGCAACGAGCCAAGGAAATAGCCATCCGCAAGGTGTTCGGTTCCACGGGCGCACAGGTACGCCACCGCCTCGTCCGCACGTTCATGCAGTATGTCGCCATCGCCTTTGTCATTGGCAGTGCACTGACGGTTTGGCTCATGGAGCACTGGATGTCGCAGTTCAGTTATCGCACCGTCTGGTGGCCGTGGATACTCGTGGCAGGTGCCGTAGTCTTCATCATCAGTTGGCTCGCGGTACTCGTGCAGAGCTGGAAAGCCGGCAATGAGAACCCAGTGAACAATATTAAGCAAGAATAATAACAGAATCATCGCTATGAATAATTTTATCAATGCCATCAAGAACCTTCCACGGCGTGGCCAGCACAACCTGGCCAAGATTGTCTGCTTGGGCTTTGGTCTCGCTGTGTCGGCGGTGCTGATCGGCGAAGTCTATTTCGAGCAGACCTTCGAAACGTGGTTCCCCGGGCACGAGCGCACCTACACCATCAATGAGGATGTCGTGCAGAACGGACAGTACAATGAGTGGTCCTCTACCTCGGGAGCCGTTGCGCCGGGCATCAAAGACATGTCGCCACAGGTGGAGGCCGCCACGCGCTACTCGTTCATGCTCAGCGATGTGAAGACGACCGTCGACGGACGGCCGTTCACGATCGACGAGGTAGACGCTGCTGACAGCTGTCTCTTCGACGTTTTTCCACGGGCAACCGTGCAGGGCAACCTCAAGGAGAGCCTCAGTCGCCCTTATAACTGTGTGATAAGCCGATCCATGGCTGATCGCATCGGTGGCAATGTAGTGGGCAAAGCGTTCGAGCTGCGCGACTACGATTTTAAGCTCATCATTGGCGGTGTCTATGAGGACTTCCCGTACAACTCTAAACTGCACGGCATCGATGTCATTACATCACTGCCTACTATCAACAAGTATTTAGATTTCGAAATCACAGACCGTTGGGTGGGTGGCGACCGCTTCTCTTCTTATATTAGACTGAAGAAGGGTGCTACGATAGACTACCTGAAACCTAACGTCAGTAAGATGATGGCACAGCACAGCGACTATGCCGAGGCTGAGAAAGCTGGCGTGAAGTTCAACTATTCTTTCACACAGGTCACCGAAGACTACACCTCCAATCCACAAATCAAGACGATGTGCTGGATCATGACGCTGCTCGCCATCATCCTCCTGGTCTCCACGGTGGTCAACTATTTGCTCATCGTCATGGGCAACGTGGTCAGCCGCTTCCGTGAGATGGCCGTACGCAAGTGCTTCGGCGGCGGGCGGCGCACCATCTATGGCATCATGGT
Organism: uncultured Prevotella sp.; assembly: GCA_945873145.1. Taxonomy (GTDB): domain Bacteria; phylum Bacteroidota; class Bacteroidia; order Bacteroidales; family Bacteroidaceae; genus Prevotella. The sequence goes on along the minus strand of CAMCBZ010000046.1, from coordinate 15,819 downwards.
CAGCGAGTCGCTGGTGCATGTGGCCATCGGTATCCTACTTGCCGCAGTCCTTATCTTTGCCTGCAAGGGAACGATAGAGGGCTATATCTCCGCTCCCGTCAGCACGATGTTGCTCAGCCGTGGCTCATGGATACTCGGTCTCATCTGCCTGCTCATCATCTTCATCGGTGGTTTTGTGCCGGGCTATATATATAATAAGGTGCCTGTGACAGCTGCTTTCCGTGGTGTGCACGAGGCACGCCGCCGTTGGAAACTCATCATGTTGTCGGTGGAGTTTCTCGTCGTCACCGTCATGCTCAGCCTGCTTGCCGTCGTGCAACAGCAGTACCGCGAGGTGACGCACGAGGATATGGGCTACGACTACAGCCGTCTTGCCGTCGTCACCTTGGACAAAGCACCTGTCAACCAGATGCAGCAGGCCGTGACGTCGCTGCGCTCGTTGCCCTTCATTGAGCAGGTGACAACAGCCTACACGTTGCCGATTGGGTGGCATAGTGGAAACAATATCTATCTGCCGGGCGACGACACGGAATACTTCAACATTGCAGACCAGTACAGTGTGGGCGACGGCTATCTGAAGCTCATGGGCATCAAGGTGGTGGAGGGCCGCAATTTTACTGAGCCTGCCGACAGCGACCTGAGCGAGGTGATGGTGAGCGAGTCGTTTGTGAAGCGCTTCCATACGACCACGCACAAGCAGGGTAGCGTCGTCGGACAACACATCTGCGTATCGGAGCACACCGACAGCCTGCATCCTTTCTTTACGATTTGTGGGGTGTATAAGGATGTCAGCCTCGGCTCATCGCTTGAGCGTGAGCTCCGTCCGAGCGTGCTCTTCCACGACAACAACAACGCTCAATACATCCTTGCGAAGTTCACCGACCTCACGCCCGACAACCTCGCCCGTGCCCGCCAGCAGTTGAAGCAACTATTGCCCGACCGCGACGTGAAGGTAATGCCTTACTCTGACCTTGTCGTCAATCAGTATCAGAGCACCGACGGCTTCCGCATGGGAACGCTCGTTACGGGTATCACTGCGCTGGTCATCGCCCTGATGGGACTTATCGGCTACACCACCGACGAGGTGAACCGCCGCCGCAAGGAGATTGCTATCCGCAAGGTCAACGGTGCCACGGCCCGCGACATCTTCCACATGCTCGTGACCGACGTGCTGAAACTTTCGGTTCCTGCCGTCCTCATAGGCCTCGTCCTGTCCTGGGTCATCGCCGGAAAATGGCTGCAACTCTTTGCCGACCGCATCACGCTCTCGCCTCTGCTCTTCGTGGCTGTTGGCGTGGTGGTACTCATCATCATCGTCGCCATTCTGCTGCTTTCAGCCCGCAAGGTCGTCAACGGCAACCCCGTGCTATTCCTTAAAGACGAATAATTAAAAGAAAGAAACTATGATAAAAGTACAAGATTTAAGCAAGACCTTCCGCACGGAAGAAGTCGAGACCATTGCGCTCGACAAGGTATCGTTTGAAGTAAAGGACGGCGAGTTCGTCGCCATCATGGGTCCCTCCGGCTGTGGCAAGTCCACGCTGCTCAACATCCTCGGACTCCTCGACAACCCCACCTCCGGCCAGTATTGGCTCGGTGACAAAGAGGTGTCCGGATTGCATGAGAACGAGCGCACGGCCATCCGCAAGGGACAGATAGGCTTCGTCTTCCAGAGCTTCAACCTCATCGACGAGCTCAACGTAGAGGAGAACATCGAGCTGCCGCTTACCTATCTCGGCATGCCGAAGAGCGAGCGCAAGCAGAAGGTGCAGGAGGTGATGAAGCGCATGAACATCAGCCACCGTGCCAAGCACTTCCCTCACCAGCTCTCCGGCGGTCAGCAGCAGCGCGTGGCCATCGCCCGCGCCGTGGTCTTCGGTCCCAAGCTCATCCTCGCCGACGAGCCTACCGGCAACCTCGACTCGAAGAATGGTGCCGAGGTGATGCAACTGCTCACCGAACTCAACCAGGACGGCGCCACTATCGTCATGGTCACCCACAATGCCCACGACGCTGAGCTGGCCCACCGTGTCATCCATCTCTTCGACGGACATATTGTCGCAAATCCATAATCTCTCTCTTTAGGAGGTCTTTCCTGATGAACAAAGGGGAAGGCCTCCGTTTTTTTTGTCATGGGCAGAAAAGCATGTGCTATATATAAATAAGGTGTGAGCTTATTAATAAGGTGTGCGCTCTACATGATAATGTATGTGACCTATATATAATAATGAGTAGTTGACTTGCACAAACGGAATATTTGACGTAACTTTGCAGTAGGAGAGATTTTATATATAGAAAGTATTCGTCAAGTGAAAGCATTTAAGAAAATCGGTTTGTTGCCACGGGTGATCATCGCCATTGCCTTGGGCGTGGTCTTTGGCCTTTTCCTCCCCTCGTCAGTAGTGAGAGTCTTTGTCACATTCAACAGTCTGTTCAGCCAGTTCCTTGGCTTTATGATACCGCTGATCATCATTGGATTGGTCACTCCTGCTATTGCCGACATCGGGCGCGGAGCGGGTAAGCTGTTGGCTGTCACCGTCGTCATTGCCTATGCCGACACCGTGTTGGCGGCACTCCTGGCTTACGGCACCGGCTCGTGTCTCTTTCCCTCGATGATTGCCACCACGGGCGGACTGCCGCATATCGCCAAGAGCATGGAGCTGACACCTTATTTCACGATCTCCATTCCACCGATGGTCGACGTGATGAGTGGACTTGTCTTCTCGTTTCTCTTCGGTCTCGGCATTGCCTATGGCGACTTGAAAACATCGAAGCGGCTCTTCGACGACCTGCGCTATGTCGTTGACAAGGCCATCGCCAAGGGCATCATTCCTTTCTTGCCGCTGTATATCTTCGGTGTGTTCCTCAATATGACGTATAATGGTCAGGCTGGTAAGATCATGCTTGTCTTTGCCCAGATCATTATCGTCATCCTCGTGCTTCATGTCCTCATTCTCGTCTATCAGTACTGTATCGCTGGTGCCATCGTTCGCCGCAATCCCTTCCGTCTGTTGCTCACCATGTTGCCTGCCTATCTCACGGCTTTAGGTACGAGTTCGTCGGCAGCTACCATTCCCGTGACGCTGGCACGCACGTTGAAGAATGGCGTGAGCAATGCCATCGCCGGTTTTGTCATTCCTCTCTGTGCTACCATCCATCTCAGTGGCAGTGCGATGAAGATTACGGCTTGTGCCCTGACCATCTGTCTGCTCACAGGGCGCGCTCACGATTTTGGTCTCTTCTTCTATTTCATCCTTATGCTTTCCATCGTCATGGTAGCTGCGCCCGGTGTGCCCGGTGGTGCCATCATGGCTGCGTTGGCACCATTGGCGAGCATCCTCGGTTTCAACGCCAATGCTCAGGCGCTGATGATTGCACTCTATATCGCCATGGACAGCTTTGGCACAGCCTGCAACGTCACGGGCGACGGTGCTATCGCGCTTGCCGTGGACAAGATGTTCTCACGAAAATAAAGCTGCAAGTCCTTTGCTTGTTTAAAGGGAAATGCGTATATTTGCAGCACATTTCAACAAAAGGACAATAACTATGATTAAGATTTATGGTATGCCCACCTGCCCCTACTGCGCTTATGTAGACGAGCAGGTCAAGGGCGACAAGCGATTCAAGGTGATCGACATTGGCGAGAATGTCAGATACATGAGCGCGTTTATGCACCTGCGCGATAAGAGTGCGGCTTTTGACCATTCCAAGGAGATTGGTGACATCGGCATTCCGGCCTTCGTCTTGGAGGACGGCACCGTAACACTCAAGCCCGAGGATGTGGGACTCAAGGAGTATGACCCCAATGTGGGCGGTCCTGCTTGCAGCCTCGACGGAAAAGGGTGCTAAGGTCTGCGCCCTCTTCTCTTCCTATACTGCATGATTCATGAATATTATATTTCACATGAATGTCCATGAATTGACCATGAATTTCTCGTAAATTTAATATTTCGTGAACAATTTGTGGTTAATTTGTGATGATTCAATGTTCAAAATGCAATAGCAGAATGTTCATGAATTATGCAGGTTAGAAAGTTCATCCAAAGCGTTCTTGACGAGTGAAAGGAGCTTTTTAATCAATCATGAAGCCACAGACAGACTACAATCAGCCGATGATCTACGTGGCCGTTGCCCTCATCGTCGGTATCATGGTGGGCAATGGCGTGGGGATGTCTGTGGGCGTGAAAGCGTATGCAGTCGCCTTCTGTGTGCTGTTAGCTTTTACCGGCGTGGCCTATTGCCGGAACCGATGGCTGTGCGACATCAGTCTGATGCTGTCTGCCGTGGTATTTGGTGCGTTTCTTGAAAGCAGACAGATTGAAGAGCAGAGGATAGCTTTGCCTAAGGGACGCGTCGCTTGTCAGGCTATCGTCGTCGGAATGCCGCAGCAGCACGACAAGGTGATTCAGGCCGACGCGCAGATCGTGAGTTTGAATGGCCGACAGCTGAGTTCCACTCTCAAGGCGCGTCTTTCCTTCCTTCGTGATACTCTGTCCGACGTTGCTGCTCCCGTCCCTGCTCTTGGCGACGGCATCGCGTTTTCCTCACGTCTGCAACGTCCCGGCGACGGCTATCGTGCCAGTGTAGACAGTCATTTCGACTCCCGCCGTTGGCTGCTCTCGCAAGGCTATCGTGTGCAGACGCTGATCAGTCCCTATGTCTGGCATCGCGTGATATTGCCACTCCGCAGCTTGAGAAGGACGGACCGTGTGAGGCTAAGCGTAGGGAAATGGCGTGAGCAACTGTTGAGCCAATACCGCCGTATGGGTATTTTGGGAGAAGAGTATGCGGTGCTGGCCGCTATGACCTTGGGCGACAAGAGTTGTCTGACCAAGAGCTTACGTAAAGTCTATTCCCAAACCGGTACCAGCCACGTCTTGGCACTGTCCGGTCTTCATTTGTCCATCTTCTTCAATATCTTATTGCTCACGTTTGGTTTGTTCCGTATCAACCGTTGGGTCAGCTATTGGCTGACACTGTTGGTGCTGTGGTGTTTTGTCGTGCTGGTGGGCATGCCGGTGAGTGTCGTTCGTGCAGCCATCATGCTGTCGGTGGGCAGCATTGCCTTGTTGTTGCATCGCCGGTCAGCCTCGCTGAGTGCACTGTCCTTGGCGGCAGTCGTCGTGCTGGTGATGAATCCGGAGAGCCTGTGGGACGTCTCTTTTCAGTTGTCTTTTATGGCCGTACTGTCCTTAGTCGTCATGGAACCAATGGTAGAGGGACTTTGGTATCCCCGTTTCCGCATTGTCGCCTGGTTATGGTCCACGACGCGCACGTCGGTGATCGCCCAGTTGGGCACAGCACCTTTAGTGGTTTATTACTTCGGTAATCTGTCGGTCTACTTCCTTCCTGCTAACTTGCTCGTGTCGCTGTTGTCGATACCTCTGTTGCTTCTGTCGTTTTTCTTCTTTCTGTCCTTACCTTTGCAGTGGGCTCATCTTGCCTGCATCTCCCAACTGCTTTCCTGGCTGTTGTCGTCGGCTACGCTTTTGCTCAATCATGGTTTGCGCTGGATGTCTGCGCTTCCTGGTGCGGCTGTCAATGACATCGCATTCAGTCAGACGCAGGTATGGCTCTATTATTTCGTGCTTGTCTGTCTTCTCGCTACAATCATGTATGAAAAGCGCATAAAGAGTAGTAAAAGCAGTTAAAATCTCTCTTTTTATGTTGAAAATGTCGGGAATGGGATTGAAATAGAATATTATTGTTGCTTTTATTGTTATTTATTTGTATATTTGCAACATTCGACTCTCGTCTTGACCTTGTTCAATTGCAGCGCCTTGGTCAAAGAAGGGATACGGATACAGGTTCACCATTTGCTTGTGGCCTGCTATTGAAATGTTGAAACAATCCGCTGCAAAGCAAATAACCTTTTTAAGAAAGAAATGGAAAAGGAAATCGTGAAGCCTGCTGAGGGCAGACTGGGCATTCTTGTTGTCGGCTGCGGTGCCGTAGCCACTACGTTCATGACTGGCGTGCTGATGACGCGCAAAGGATTGGCTAAGCCGATCGGCTCTATGACACAATACGACAAGATTCGTGTGGGTCGTGGCAAGGATAAGAAATATCTTCATTATGGCGACATCGTCTCTTTGGCCAAACTCGATGACATCGTCTTCGGCTGCTGGGACGTCTATCCTCAGAATGCCTATCAGGCTGCCGTCTACGCTGAGGTGCTCAAGCAGAAGGACATCGACCCGGTGCGTGATGAGCTGGAGCAGATCAAGCCGATGAAGGCTGCTTTTGACAAGAACTACGCCAAGCGTCTCGACGGCGACAATGTCAAGGACTGCGCCACCCGTTGGGATATGGTAGAGCAGATCCGTCAGGATATCCGCGATTTCAAAGCCAAGAACGACTGCGCCCGCATTGTGGTGATCTGGGCCGCTTCCACAGAGATTTATGTTCCTTATTACGAGCCGATCCACGGCAAGCTCGATACCTTGGTGGCTGCCATGAAGGCCGACGACCGTGAGCATATCGCACCTTCGATGTGCTATGCCTATGCTGCCCTGCAGGAGGATGCGCCGTTTATCATGGGTGCTCCTAACACCACCGTCGACATTCCGGCGATGTGGCAGTTGGCCGAGGAAAAGAAGTTGCCGATCGCCGGTAAGGACTTCAAGACGGGACAGACGCTCGTCAAGAGTGGTTTCGCTCCGATACTGAAGGTGCGCAACCTTGGACTGAGCGGATGGTTCTCGACCAACATCCTTGGCAACCGCGACGGACTCGTGCTCGATGAGCCCGCTAACTTCCATACCAAGGAGGTCAGCAAACTCTCTACCCTTGAGACCATCCTGCGCAAAGACGATCAGCCCGATCTCTACGGCAATATCTATCACAAAGTACGCATCAACTATTATCCCCCGCGCAACGACAACAAGGAAGGTTGGGACAACCTCGACATCTTCGGTTGGATGGGCTATCCCATGCAGATCAAGATCAACTTCCTTTGTCGTGACTCCATCCTGGCCGCTCCATTGCTTCTCGATCTCACTTTACTCTCCGACCTGGCTCATCGTGCTGGGCGCTATGGCATCCAACGCTTCCTGAGTTTCTTCCTTAAGAGTCCTATGCACGACTATACCCAGGGCGAGGAAGCTGTCAACAACCTCTTTGAGCAGTACACTATGCTCAAGAACGCCATCCGCGAGATGGGCGGATACGAGGCGGACGAAGAAGTGGACTAAAAAGACTCTCCCTGGCCCTCCCTAAAAGGGAGGGAACTGCGTAACCAAAGACTCCGAAAGTAAATAAGGAGAGGGTTATCAGCATAGAGAGGATATCATCATAACAAAGGCGTTGTCTCAAATAATGGGACAACGCCTTTTTTAGTTTTATCGTTGTTAAATTCAATTTTGGTATTAACTGAGACGAGGTGTAGAATAAAGCGATCTATTTTCCTCCCTCGATCCTACATTCACTTTGTTACTTGTTCTTACTAATTAATATGTTGAAAAAAGATAAAATAATGGTCTGTTTGCTCTTAAAAATGAGAATATTAAGCGCTAAATGGTATAATATTTAAGTAAATATCGAAAATTAAGAAAATAATGCTTATCTTTGCAATTATAAATCTCACTTATATTAATCTTAAAGAAAGCAGCTTATGAAAGAAAGAATCTTGCTGATATTGGTCAGCCTTCTTTGTCTTTTTTTTTGGGGGGGGTAGTGTATATGCGCAAACCACGGCCTCAGGTGTTGTTGTCTCCAGTGAGAGCAATGAGCCTCTTGTGGGTGCTACCGTCCGTGTTGTCGGCACGAAGACCGGAGCCATCACAGATACGGATGGTAAATACTCAGTGACTTTACCCGCTGGTGCCACAAGACTTGAAATTTCTTATATCAGTATGGTGTCAAAGACCATTAAGGCAGGGCGAAACGTCAGAACCGCCCTTGATCCGGACGAGTCCGGCCTTCAAGATGTCGTAGTGGTCGCTTATGGTACTCAGAAGAAGACCTCACTGACGGGCGCCATCGAATCTGTCAAGAGTGAAGATATAGATCTTCGGCCAACCTCCAGTGTGGCCAGTGCTCTTGAAGGTAAGGTGTCTGGTGTGCAGGTCAATTCCACATACGGCGCTCCAGGTTCCGACCCCAGCATACGCATTCGTGGTATTGGTACGGTCAATGGCAGTACTGCACCATTGTATATCCTTGATGGTGTGCCTTATGGAGGAAACGTATCTGACCTTAACCCGGCAGATATCGAGTCTATTTCTGTGCTGAAAGATGCTGCTTCCGCTGCTTTGTATGGTAACCGTGCTTCCAATGGCGTGATAATGATCACCACCAAGAAAGGCAAGATGGGCAAGCTCAATGTTAACCTTGACATCAAACAGGGTACTTACAGTCGTGGTATTCCCGAATACGACCGTGTGAATGCCAAACAATGGATGGAGGTAGAGTATCAGAACCTGATGAACCACCGCATGTATACGAATAAAGAGGATGCCGCCACGGCGGGTGCTTATGCCGCAGCTCATGTTGTCAGCGACATTGCACTCCTGAACATCTTTAATAAGGCTGACGATGCCCTCTTCGACGCCAACGGCAAGATGGTCAGCGATGCCTCTATCCTTTCTGGCTATTCCGATGACCTCGACTGGTATGACCAGGCTGTCCGCAATGGCTATCGTCAAGAGTATAACCTCTCAGCAAATGGCTCTAATGAAAAGTCGGACTATCGCTTCTCTGTGGGCTACCTTGATGAGAACGGCTATTTGAAGGATTCTGGATTCGAACGGCTGACGGGGGCGCTGGCTGTGAACGTTAAGCCGACGAAATGGTTCAAGACAGGACTGTCTGTCAACGCTTCTCATCAGAAGTTCAACAATACAAACGGTAGCGGAGATGCTTCCTATACCAATGTGTTTATGTATTGTCGCAACATAGCACCGATCTATCCTGTTCACCTTCATGATGTGACTACCGGCGACTATATTCTCGACAATAATGGCAATAAACAATATGACCCGGGATACTACACCAATGCCGACGGTGTACAGGTGGATACGAGAAACCAGTATGTCGACCGCCATGTGATGTGGGAGAACGAGCTTAATTCCGACAAGACCACTCGCAATACTGTCAACAGCACAGCCTATATAGATATCTACTTGCCTTATGGCTTTACATTCACCGTCAAGGGCAACCTCAATTTACGCAACAGCCGTAACGAGACTTATAACAGTGCCATCATCGGCGACGGAAAAGGCTCTGACGGTCGTGCCAAGCGTGAAGAGTATAATTATAAGAACTATACTTTCCAGCAGCAACTTGCGTGGAGACATGAGTATGGACTGCACTCCATCGATGCCTTGGTGGGCCATGAGAACTATGCCTATAAATACAACTATCTCTATGGCTACAAGACCAATGAAATCGTAGCCGGTTGGGGAAACTTCTCCAACTTCACCTCTATCACCAGCTTAGACAGTTATGATAACTACTATCGCACAGAATCCTATCTGGGTCGCGTGCGCTATGGCTATGATGATCGCTACAATGTAGAGGCCAGCTTCCGTCGTGATGGTTCTTCACGCTTCGCCAAAGAATCTCGCTGGGGTAACTTCTGGTCTGTTGGTGCCAACTGGAATATCTTTAACGAGAAGTTTATGAAGGACGTGAAGTGGGTCAACTACCTCAAGCTTCGTGCCGACTATGGCGAGGTGGGTAATGATGCCGGTGCTGGCTACTATGCTTCCCAGGCTCTCTACACGCTGAACCAAAACCAAAACAAGGGTGCTATTTATCTTACCCAGTTCCCAAACAGTAATCTGAAGTGGGAAACGGGCCAGTCTTGGGGCATCGGCATTGAAAGCCGCCTCTTCAATCGTCTGAACTTCAATATCGAGTATTTTGATAAGCGTAACAAGGACCTTCTCTTTGATGTCTATCTTCCTTTGTCCTCAGGTGCTACGACTTCAGATAATCCAGAGTCAGTGGTGACACAAAATATCGGAACGATTTCCAACCGAGGCTTTGAGGCTTCCTTTGATGTGGATGTCTTCAGAAATAAAGACTGGAAGATCAATGTCGGTGCAAATATCACTCATGTCAAGAACAAAGTGACGAAGTTGCCGGAGCAGAACAAGGATGGCATTATCTCCGGCTCGAAATATATTGTAGAGGGCAAGTCGCGTTATGAGTTCTACACCTACACTTGGGAAGGTGTTGATTCCAAGAATGGATACTCTCTCTATAAGTTCAATGATGGTGACGCGCAGGGCAATAGTTATCGCTTCGAAAAAGACGGTGTGCAATATGGTGATTGGTCGCAGGATGCCAGCGGCAAGTACAAGGCAACACTCCTGACCGACGCGCAGGTCAATGAGTTCGTTACCATCATTGATGGCAAGCCCTATAGCTATTCGACTAATTACGCAAAACGTGAGTTCCACGGCTCTGCTATCCCTAAGTTCTATGGCAGTTTCAACATCAATGTAGCTTGGAGGGACCTCACGCTGAGCACACTCTTCACCTATCAGATCGGTGGCAAGGTGCTCGACTATAACTACAGTTCTCTGATGTCGGCAGGTTCTTCGCCCAGCAGCTTCCATAAGGATATCCTCGGTGCCTGGACAGTAAACGATGCCACGGCAGAGAGTGCCATCTGGAGTGGCACGGTGCCTTTGGTCAACTACGATGTCAATAACTATTATAATGCGACCTCTTCCCGCTTCCTGACCTCGGCAGGGTATCTTTGTCTGAAGAATATCAATTTGTCCTATAAGCTGCCGAAGTTCCTGGTCAAGAAGTTGGATCTGGAAGATGTAGGCCTCTCTCTGACCTGTGAGAACCTCTTCACCAAGACAGCACGTAAAGGTATGAACCCACAGCAGACCTATGATGGTACACAATACAACTACCTTGTCACACCACGTGTGTTCTCTGTTGGCCTCAATGTTAAGTTCTAATTTAATTGAATAGCGATATGAAGAAATATATTATGATTCTGGCAGCTGCCACTGCTCTTGGCCTTACTTCTTGTGGCAGCGACTACCTTGATACGACTCCCAACGGTTCCGTCTCGCGGTCAACAGCATTCTCTACAACAGAAAAATGTGCCTTGGCTGTGAATGGCCTTTCCAAGCAGATGACCAATCAGTATCTGGGTTCCCAAGGTCTTAACGGTGAGGGCACCATCCTCAACTGGTACAACAACTTCAACGGTAACGACCACCAGAAGTGTGCACAGACAGGATGGTCGAGTCTGTGGAACAATCTTGCTTCCTACAAGACAAGCAAGACCTCGATATATAGTTATTATCCATGGTATTACTACTATAAGCTCATCGGCAACGCCAATGCCATCATCGATGCCGTAGACAACGCCGATGGCACCGAGTCAGAGAAGGCTTTCATCAAGGCACAGGCTTTGGTCTTCCGTGCCTATAGCTTCTATCGACTGTCGACTTTCTACTGCAAGCGTTGGAGCGACAGCAACAACGGAGCCTCAAACGGCATTGTGCTGCGTCTGAAGGCTACGGATCCTGCTGCAGACCAAAGTCAGGCGCAAGCTACTTTGGCAGAGACTTATCAACAGATCTATGCCGATCTCGACCAAGCCATCTCCCTGTTCTCTTCAAGTTCTGAGAAACGCACGTCAAAGGAGTTCTATTTGCCCGACCTTAGCGTGGCTTATGCGGTCAAAGCGCGTGCTGCGCTGTATCGCGAAGACTGGCAGACGGCTGCAGATTGTGCTGCCAAAGCTCGCGCCGGACACACTCTCATGGGGCAGTCGGCTTACAAGAATGGGTTCAACACTCCGAACGATGAGTGGATATGGGGCGTCTATGAGGCTGAGGATCAGACGCTCTACTATTACAGCTACTATGCTTATATCGGTTCTAACGCCTCAGGTAGTGCTGCCCGCACCTATCCTGTAGCCATCAGCAAGGAGCTGATCGATCAGATCCCGGCAACCGATGTGCGTCGAGACCTCTATCTCGTACCTCAATCCGATGCTGAATTCAAGACCATGGCTGCTTCGGGAGGTACTGCCGGACGTATTACCAAAGGCGACTTGTACAATCGTGCTGTCAAAAGTGGCTATCTCTATTCTACCAGCCGTGTCTATGGCTATATGCAGTTTAAGTTGCGTGCTTCTTTCATGCCGGGCGGTGGTTCCTTCAACCTGTTCCGTGCTGCGGAAATGTATTATACCGAGGCTGAGGCTGACTGTCACTTGGGCAAGGAGGCCGAGGCCCGCCAGCTGCTCTACGATGTCGTGCATCCTTATGATGCTGCTTATACCCTGAGCACCAAGACGGGAAGTGACCTGCTCGACGAAGTAAAGCTCTATCGTCGTTTCGACCTTTTTGGCGAAGGCTTCGACTGGACCGACTGCAAACGCTGGAAGAAGGATATCGTGCGTAAGCCATTGAAGGTAAGTGCAGGCTTGGCTTCTCCGGGCAGTTTTAGTAGCAATTTTGCTATCACCATACCTGCCGTCGATGATACACGATGGATATGGGCGATTCCCAACCGTGAGGTGGATTACAACTCAGCAATAACGGAGGAATAGAAGATACTTTTTTAAAGAATAAAGTGTAATGTTTGGTGGCAGGCTCTTGGCTGGCCACCAAACTATTTTTTAATACGAAAGAACCTACTATGCGAATTTATCTTTCCCTTATCCTGCTTTTTGTCTCATTATCGATGATGGGACAGAAACGTCCGCTTGACCATTCGGTCTATGACGGTTGGAAAAGTGTGTCATCACCTCAGTTGACTCCCGACGGAAAATTCTCTGTTTTCGAAGTCAATCCGCAGGAAGGAGATGGCAAACTTGTGATCCATCGCAATGCCGACGGTAGCGAGTTGACCATACCGCGCGGCTATAAAGCGTCCATTGCTGCCGACGGGTTGTCGGTGACGGCACTCATTAAGTCTCCCTTCAGTAAGATCCTTGCAGCCAGAAAGAAGAATGTCAAAAAAGACAAGATGCCGCAAGACTCCGTGGCATTCATCCGCCTTCCTGATATGAAACTTTCCAAATGGGGAACTGTCAAGGGTTATAAGACCGGACTGACATCCCAACCATTTCTAGCTTATGTCATGGGTGATACAACTAAGAAAGATTCCGTCACGACGGCAAAGAAAGTATACAAGGATAAAAGTACTCCTAAGAAATCCGGTAAGCCCGATGATGATGGCAAGTTGCTGATCGTTGTCAACACAGCCACGGGGCAGTGCGACACACTCATGCATGTTGCTGAATACGCTTTTTCTCCTGATGCCAGTCGTTTGGCAGTGCTGGTCAATCCGGAAAAGAAGAAATCGGCGGAGACGATCAAGAACAAGAAGGACACTATAGCCAAAAAGCAACCCGTGGAAGGAAGTGCGACTCTCTATGACCTCAAGCATGGTTTCAAGGCGACAGTCCTTTCACAGAAGAAAGCATGGTACGGGAGTCCTAAGTTCAGCGTAGACGGCAAGCAACTTGTCTTTCTCGCGTCCACCGACACGGCGTCGACGGGCGACAAGCATTGCTCCCTGTTCTGGGACAACGGACATGGAGCAAAAGAGATCATTTCACAAGGATATCACCAGCATTTGCCCGAAGGATGGACACTCAACCAGAACAGTGCACCCGAGTTCTCTCGTTCCGGACTTCGTATTCTTCTCGGTGTGGCTCCTATCCTCCCACCCCGTGATACAACGATTTTTGCTTCAGAGACCGCACAAGTGGATATTTGGAACTGGCGCGATGATCAGTTGCAGCCACAGCAAAAGGTGGAGTTGGAGCGAAACAAGAAGTATGTCTATCCCGCTGTCATCCATCTCGATCATCCCAATGAGATCATTCTCTTGGCCAATAACCGGTGGGATGACATTACGCTGATGAATGAGGGAGACGGCGACTGGGCTTTATCACAAGACCGTACACCTTATTATATATTCTCACAATGGGAAGACAACGACGACGCGGATGTTTATCTTGTTAATACCAGAGATGGCAGTCGTCGGGTGGTGGCCAAGAAGCTCAACACTCGTGTGATGGCATCGCCCGACGGTAACTATCTCTTGTGGTATCAGATGAACGACTCTGCCTGGTATGCCTACGATATTAAGTCTGCATCAACACGTTGTCTCACGCGCAAGGTGCCCTTTGCTTTCTATGATGAAGAGGACGACCATCCCAATTTTCCACCTCCTTACGACATGCGGCCACAATGGCTGGCCAAGGATCGGGGAGTGATCATCTCTGACCGTTATGATCTTTGGCAGTTCAACCCGAAGAATGGTGCATGCCTCAGTCTCACATCGGGCAAAGGACGGGCACACCGATGGCAGTTACGTCATCAGTCTGTCGACTATCGGCCTCTGTACGACAATAAATATTGGTGCGAGAAGAATGTCGTGGCGCAGGGTGCCCGTGTCTATATGACGGTTTTTGACGAGGTTAGCAAGAAGAATGGACTTGCCTCTGTGGTGCCGTCGCGTCCTTCTTCCCTCCATATCGTAGAACCGGACACTGTGAGTTTCGTAAGTATCCGCAAGAGTCAGCATGCTCCGACCTTTGTTTATTGCAAGGGAAACTTCCGCAATGCCTATGACCTCTATCTGACAAAAGACGACTTCGCTCATCAGCAGTCTTTGACTCAGCTCAATGGTCAACTGGCCCCCTTTACCTGGGGTACGGCTCATCTCGTGCATTGGAAAGCTTTTGACGGTACACCTTTGGATGGTATCCTATATATTCCAGATGGAGTGGACACGACAAAGAAGTATCCGATGATCAGTTATTTCTATGAGCGCAGGTCAGAGTCGCTCTATGACTTCATTGAGCCTCGTCCCAGTCGCAGCACTGTCAATCTGGCTTTCTACTGCTCTCGTGGCTATGTGGTCTTTGTTCCGGATATCCGCTATCAGGTTGGACATCCCGGTGAGAGTGCCTACAACTGTATCGTCTCGGGTGTGAAGGCGATGTGTGCACAGCATTCTTTCATCGACTCCACGCGCCTGGCCATACAGGGTCAGAGCTGGGGCGGATACCAGACCGCCTATCTTGTCACCCGCACGCCAATCTTTGCTGCCGCAGGAGCTGGTGCGCCCGTGAGCAATATGACCTCAGCTTATGGTGGCATCCGCTGGGCTTCCGGTGTCTGCCGTCAGATGCAGTATGAGCATGGACAGAGCCGTGTAGGAAAGTCTTTATGGGAGAAAGGCGGACTCGACCTGTATCTTGAAAACTCTCCTCTGTTCAAGGCTGACAAGGTGAAGACACCCTTGCTGATCATGCACAACGATGCCGACGGCGCTGTGCCATGGTATCAAGGTATCGAATATTTTGTGGCACTTCGGCGCTTAGGCAAGCCTGTGTGGTTGTTGGAATACAACAAGGAAGCTCACAACTTGGTGGAGCGCCGCAACTGCAAGGACCTTTCGGTTCGTCTTCAGCAGTTCTTCGACCATTACCTCAAGGGAGCCCCTGAGCCAGCATGGATGAGTCGTGGCGTTCCGGCAGTCAGAAAGGGACAGTACTTTGGTACTGAACTTGTACGCTGATGCGCACGCCGCTTATAAACAAATAGTGCCTATACGCATTGCACAAGCGTACAGGCACTATTCGTTTCCGACAGTATTCTTGCCTCCCTCTTAGGGAGGGGTAAGGAAGGTTCATTTCCCTCCCTTTTAGGGAGGGCCTGGGAGGGGTTTTTCTTTATTTCTGTCTTATGACGATTCCGCCCATGGGCTGGAATGACACTTTGAACTTGCCGTCCTTGCTGACTTTCACGGTCTTCTCCACGGCCTCGCGGTTCTTGCCATTGGTGAGCAGCGTCACCTGCTGGCCGGCGAGCATGGGCA
>CAMCBZ010000045.1 GCA_945873145.1 uncultured Prevotella sp. | reverse complement strand
CCTGATAGGAGGCCTGCACCATGATGGTTGGTGGGGCTATGTCCGGGTATTGCTCGATAGGCAGTGACACCAATCCGATGGTACCTAACAGCACAAGCAGGATAGACACCACGGTGGAGAGCACCGGACGCTTGATAAAATTAGTAAATGTCATATTCTTCTAAATGTTGAATGATGAATGATAAATGATGAGGAATGTTGAATGATGAATGTTCAATGATGACTTAATGGCGCCACGGCCACTCGTCGCTGAACACCGTCAACATTCAACAATCAACATTCATCATTTCTTTATTTTATTTTCCTGTCATTGCCTTGACGAAGCCCTTTGCCGTTCCCTGCTCTTTGGCGAGATTGGCTGCGTCGTCGATCTTCTTTTGATATTGCTCTTCGGTGAGCGGCTTGATCTGCTCACCGTCGGTCAGTTTGCTGATGCCCTTAGAGACATAGCGGTCGCCGACATTCAGTCCGGAGGTGACGATATAGTTCAGTCCGTCGTTCTGTGGATTAACGGTGATCTCGCTGTATTTCACCTTATTGTTCTTGTCAACCTTATATACGAAGTACTTGTCCTGTACCTGAGAAGTAGCTTCCTGCGGGATGCTGATGATGTTATTGCTCACGTGCGGCACGATGATCTGGCCTGCACCGCCACTCTTCAGCAGTCCTTGTGGATTGGGGAAGTGAGCGATCAGCGTATAAGCACCTGTTGTAGCATCAATGACACCGCTCATCTTCACGACGCGGCCCGGCTGGTTATAAACCGTACCATCGGCCAACTGTAGTTTCACGGTCGGCATCTCATGGATGACACCGGCCACGCTGCCTGCGGTCTTGGACATGCCGAGGATGTCGGCCTCACTCATAGAGAAGAACACCTCCACGGTGGAAACGTCACTGACAGTGGTCAGTGTGCTCTGGGCAGAGACGAGCGCACCCTTCTTAAACGGCAGAGTGCCGACAACGCCAGATGCCGGAGCTGTCACTGTGCACCAAGCCAGTGTCTCACGGGCGGAAGCGAGGCTGGCACGGGCCTGGGCTACTTGAGCCTCAGCGGTCTTGTAGCTGTTCAGCGCAGTCTCCAACTCATACTGACCGATGATGTGCTGTGCAAAAAGCTTCTTGTTGTTCAAGTAGGTTAGTCTGGTAGTGTTGGCCTGCGCGATGGCTGTGTTCACAGCAGCCAAAGCCTGACTCACAGCGGCGCGATAGGTCTCGCTGTCGATGGTGAACATCACCTGACCTGCACGCACGTATTGTCCTTCATGAACATACACATTAGTGATATATCCCGAAAGTTTGGGATGTACCTCCACATCCTGAATACCTTTGATGGTTGCCGGATAAGTAGTTTGCATGTCGGCACTTGACTCGCCAACAGTACGCACGGCAAACTCATTGTCTTGAAGGTCAGCCAGGCCACCGCCACTCTTCTTTCCACAAGAAACGAGCGAAAGCGCAGCCAAAGCTACGAACATACAATTCTTAATTTTCATACCTGTTATATATAATGTTTAATTTCTTAGTAAACTTATCGAAAGTCCTTGAAGTCATTTAAAACATCCCCTTTCTTATTGCAAAATTAGCCATTCTTGTTGAAAACTCAAAGCACTTCGAGAGTTTTTTAACAATCGTTCGTGTTTTTGAATCCACACTAACAATTAGGCTTTTACACGGATATGGCAGTTGTCTGTCGGTGTCGGATTTTTCAAACAGCAAAAGTGTCTTAATGAATAGAGGCTTACTTTTTTATGGTCTGCAAATGCCGCATTTCATGTCCGCCCCATGTTGCGTCGTTGACAAATTCAAAGCCCAGACTTCGATAGAGGCGCTCTGCCCCGGGATTGCCTTTGTCTACGAGCAGTCCGACAGGCTGTCTCTGCCCCTTCTGATCGATGAGCTTTTTTAGCAACAGCGTAGCGAGTCCTTGATGACGGTAGCTTTCGTTGACAGCAAGCGAGTCGATATAGTACTCTCCGGCCTGCGTCTCGTCGGCCATGCCACGGAAGTCCTGTCCCAGGAACTCCTTGGCTGCTTGCAGGAAAGTTTCGCGCAATCGATGTAGATCAGCTCCATCGTAGCCTACGATGACACCGGCTACCACCGGATGACCGTCGGTTGTGTTGTCATCAAGTGCTACCATCGCGTTGCGATAGCTGTATTGGCTGTCGTCTCTTCTGACCAGTGTTGTCATCATGCGATGGAAGTCCTCTAAAGTGTGGCTTGGCCCTGCGAAGTTCTGACAACACTCGTGGTTCATCGCCAACATGATGAGAGAGGCGATAGACTCAGCTTGTTCGATGGATGCTGGAACGATTTTCATAAATATAATCTATATTTGATAGCCCGACGAAAGTCAAGTGTTGATCGTGTGAAAGTTTTTCTTTGCCTGGAGATGAGACCGTGCTTTGCTTGCGAGCAGGTCTTTTGCTTTAATACGAAGCCGTGCAGGGAATGCCCAATGCAATGACGCGGTCGCGGATAGCATCCAGTTCCTCATGTGAAGCCTTGCGCAGTTTTTGGTCTGGCGTCTCGCGGTCGATGGTATAGACCATCACTTCTTGCGGCTGAATGTATTTGACAGCGTCGAGCCACGGAGCCACATATTCTTCACCCGTGTTGTCCGTGCCGTCGCCTTTCATGAACATGGTCTGGATGATCACGTGTCCCTTGAACCATCGCATGTTCTCAATGATGTCCTTGACATCGTAGGAGGGCTGCGTTGGACGATCCACCTTACGGATATAGTCCATGCTGACCGTATCAAGTTTCAGAATGTTGTTGTCCACTTTCAGCAGAGCCTGTCGGATGTCGTCATGTCCGGAGAAGGTGGCATTGCTCAGCACACTTATCTTTGCCTTCGGGCACCACTTGTCACGCAGTCGGATCGTGTCGTCGATGATACCGGGGAATTCGGGATGGCTGGTGGGCTCACCATTTCCCGCGAAGGTAAGCACGTCGGGATGCTCCTGGTCGTTGTGCATCTTGATGAGCTGCTTTTCCAAAGCTTCCGCCACCTGCTGCCGCGTAGGATGGGGTGAATGTGTGCGGCGGTCCTTGTTAAAGCCACATTCACAATACAGGCAATCGAAGGTGCATATCTTCCCGTCTGCCGGCATCAGGTTCACGCCTAAGCTCAGTCCTAAACGGCGGCTGTGAACCGGTCCGTAAATGGGACTGGGATAAATAACAGTACTCATAACTTCATATTTATATTTGTCTTGAGCAAAGTTAATAAAAATATATCATTACTGACGCTTTTCTTGTTGATTATTTGGTTAATGCAAGTTAATCATCTCTTTCTCTCTAATATTTTGATTAACTTTGTATCCAAATGCAAGATTATTGACCACTGCAATGGGAAAGAAAAGAAATAAGGTAAGCAGGCACACTGGGCGTCTGCAAGCTGTTACTTTGTGTATCAGCACGGCCATGGTGCTCGTGCTGTTGGGGCTTGTCGTGTTTTCTACGCTGACCGGCCGCAATCTTTCGTCGTATGTAAAAGAGAACCTTGTCGTCACCATGATGCTGGAACAGGATATGAGTGACAACGAAGCTATCACGATGTGCTCTCATCTGAAGCAACAACCTTATATCAAGCAAGTGCACTTCATCAGCAAGCGTGCTGCTTTGGCTGATGCTACCCGTCAGATGGGTGCCGATCCCTCTGAGTTTACCGATGGCATCAATCCTTTCCCCTCATCTGTCGAGCTGACGCTGAAGAGCGACTATGCCAACAACGACTCGCTGAAATGGATCTCGGCACAGCTGAAGCACTATCCTAAGGTGTCGGAGATCAACTATCAGAAGGATTTGGTCGATGCTGTCAACCGTAACCTGACGAAGATCGGTATCATCCTGCTCGTCATTGCGGCTTTGCTCACCTTTGTGTCCTTCTCCTTGATCAACAACACGGTGAAGCTCGGCATCTATGCCCGCCGTTTCTCCATCCACACAATGAAGCTCGTCGGAGCCTCCTGGGGCTTTATCCGAGGGCCTTTCATCCGTCGTGCCGTGTTGACAGGACTGCTTGCCGCACTGTTGGCGATCATCGTTCTTGGTGGATGTATGTATGCGCTCTATCGCTATGAGCCAGAGATACTGAATATTGTGACTTGGCGTGAGATGACCATCACGGCTGTGTCGGTCGTTGCTTTTGGTATCATCATCACGGCTATCTGCGCTTCCATCTCGGTGAACCGCTTCCTGAAGATGAAGGCCGGAGATCTGTATAAGATTTAAGGAGGCACAGGCAGTTTGGTCTGCAGTCAAGTCGATTCTATCCTTTCGGCAGCCTCAATGGCCTGTTGAGGGTGAACGAATATAGGAACATTGAACTTAGAATAATGAATAAACAAATTATGGATAAAAGAAATTATGCATTCGACCGTACCAACTTCACGTTGTTGGCTATCGGTTTCGCCATCGTGGTCATCGGTTTCATACTGATGAGTGGCAGTAGTTCTACGGAACAGGCTTTCAATCCCGACATCTTCAGCTTCCGCCGTATCAAGGTAGCTCCTGTGGTGTGCTTTGTTGGCTTCATCTCTATGATCTATGCGATCATCCGTAAGCCGAAGGACAATGGTGCAGAGAATGCTCCTGCCGATACACCATCTAATGACAAGGAGGCCTGATGACACTGATACAGACTATTATCATCGCTATCGTGGAGGGACTCACTGAGTTTCTGCCCGTGTCGTCAACCGGACATATGCTTATTGCAGAGAACTTGCTCGGCGTGGAGAACTCTGACTTTGTGCGGGCGTTTACTGTGATCATCCAGTTTGGAGCCATCCTTTCAGTGGTTGTACTCTATTGGAATCGTTTCTTCCGTCTTGACCATACCCCGGCACCAGCCGGCAGTACATCATGGCAGCGAATCAAGCATAAGTGGAACTTCTACTGGCTCCTCATCGTGGCATTCATCCCCACGGGAGTGATTGGCTTCGCCGTGAAGAAGAGTGGTATGATCGATTTCATGCTCGATCCGGCTAATGCCATCTGGATAGTACCCATCATGCTGGTCGTGGGCGGCGTGTTTATGCTTTTCTGCGACCGGATCTTTAACAAAGGCAGTGAGAACAATGCGCTTACCGAGCGTCGTGCATTCTGGATAGGACTCATCCAGTGCTTCTCGATGATTCCAGGTACCAGCCGAAGCATGGCTACCATTGTCGGCGGTATGTCGCAGAAGCTCACACGTCGTCGTGCTGCTGAGTTTTCATTCTTCTTAGCTGTGCCGACGATGGCCGCCGCCACGGGTCTGGACCTGCTGGAACTGTTCATCGGTGACAAGGCTGTGGGCACGTCATGGGCTACCACTGACAATCTCATCATGCTTGCTGTAGGCAGTGTCGTGGCTTTCTTTGTGGCATTGTTCGCTATGAAGTGGTTTGTTGACTTTTTGTCTAAGTATGGTTTCAAGTGGTTTGGCATCTATCGCATTCTCGTGGGTGCGTTTATCCTCATTTGGATGCTCACTGGCCACAGCATGGTAATGTTTGACTAAGAGATGGATTTTATCAAAGGTGAAATCTTAGCTATCGACAAGCCCTATGGCATGACGAGCTTTGGTGCACTGGCCCACATCCGCTTCCTGCTATCACAAAAGTTAGGTCAGAAGGTGAAGGTAGGACATGCCGGTACGTTAGATCCGTTGGCTACTGGTGTGCTGATCCTCTGCACCGGCCGTTGTACCAAACAGATAGAAACACTGCAAAGCCATACCAAGGAATACACGGCAACGCTGCAGTTGGGTGCTACCACTGCCAGCTATGACCGTGAGCATGAGGTAAACGCTACCTATCCTGTGGAGCATATTACGCGGGAGCTGATTCTCGATGCGTTGAAGCAGTTCGAGGGTGACATCCAGCAGGTGCCTCCTACCTACAGTGCTTGTAAGGTTGATGGGACACGGTCGTATCAGCTGCGCCGCAATGGTGAGGCCGTGGAACTGAAGCCCAAGGCTATACATATAGATAAGGTGGAACTCACCGATTATGACGACGAGAAGAAGACGATGGCCATTCGTGTCGTCTGCGGCAAAGGTACCTACATCCGTGCGTTGGCACGGGACATTGGCCGCGCTCTGAATAGCGGTGCTTATCTCACGAGTTTGCGTCGGACACGTGTGGGCGACATCAGCGAGAACGACTGCATCGAGTTCAATCGTTTTGGCGAATGGCTCGACAGTGAGATTCCCAACGAAGTGAGTGCCGCGGCACTCCAGCGCCCAGCCGAAGCAAAACCACAGATCACTCCCAAGGCGGCCGACAGCTCTAAGAAATAAACAAAGCAAGTCCCAACCGGGATTAT
Organism: uncultured Prevotella sp.; assembly: GCA_945873145.1. Taxonomy (GTDB): domain Bacteria; phylum Bacteroidota; class Bacteroidia; order Bacteroidales; family Bacteroidaceae; genus Prevotella. Next base: position 16,127 of record CAMCBZ010000045.1, on the reverse strand, counting down.
TGTCAGACAGAATAGAAAGGAAATATACATTATGAAGTTATCGCAGTTCAAATTTAAGTTGCCACCCGAGTCTGTGGCTCTTTATCCTCACAGCATTGTGAGGGAGTATACGAACGACGATGGTACGAAGGGTTCTTTTCGGATTACCCGTCGTGACGAGTCCCGTCTGATGGTGCTGCACCGGACGACGGGCGAGATAGAACTCTATAAGAAGGATGACAAGGGACAGCCGATCAAAGGCGAGTACCTTGACTTCCGCAATGTCATCGACTATTTTGATGATGGCGACGTGTTCATCCTCAATGATACAAAGGTATTCCCCGCCCGCCTGTATGGTACGAAGGAAAAGACCGACGCAAAGATCGAGGTCTTCGTTCTTCGTGAGCTCAACGAGGAGACGCACCTGTGGGACGTGCTCGTGGAGCCTGCCCGTAAGATCCGTATCGGCAACAAACTCTTCTTCGATGAGGTGGGCACCATGGTAGCCGAGGTCTATGACAACACGACCAGCCGTGGACGTTCCTTGCGCTTCCTCTATGACTGTCCTCACGACCAGTTCAAGCACGACCTCTTCGCTCTTGGCGAGGCTCCTCTGCCGGAGTATGTACTCAACGGTCGCCCAGAAGATCCCGATATGAAGGGTATGCACGTACACTCCCATGCGACAAAGGAAGATCTGGAAGACTTCCAGACACTCTTTGCCCGCAACGAAGGTGCTGTCACCGTGCCAGCTACCGGTCTTCATTTCAGTCGTGAACTGTTGAAACGCATGGAGATCAAAGGCATCAACACGGCTTTTATCACGCTGCATTGTGGCCTGGGCAACTTCTCGCCGATCGAGGTGGAGGATCTCACTAAGCATAAGATGGACTCCGAGCAGATGTTTGTCAACAAGGAGGCTTGCGACATGGTCAACACAGCAAAGAAAGAGGGACATCATATCTGTGCCGTAGGAACGAGTGTGGCCAAGGCTACCGAGACGGCAGTAGGTACTGACGGCTTCCTCAAGGAGTTTGACGGCTGGACATCAAAGTTCATCTTCCCGCCTTACGAGTTCGGTCTTGCTGACACGATGATTGCAAACTTCTATCATCCCGAGTCTACGCTGCTGATGTCTACAGCAGCCTTTGGCGGCTACGAGAACGTGATGGCTTGTTACGCTCTCGCGGTGAAGCACGGCTACAAGTTTGGCTGCTATGGCGACAGCCTGCTGATCGTAGACTGATCGACAGCAGTGTCAATGTAGTAGAAACAAACGATGACAGATACACACAATCCAGCCTTGCATCATGTCTACCTCAGCTTAGGTTCCAATATTGGCAACCGGCGGGGACTGATACGTCAGGCTGTGGAGTTATTGGAGAGTAGGGTAGGGCACGTCTCTGCCCTGTCATCTCTTCATGAAACAGAGCCATGGGGCTTTGAGTCGCCTAATAAGTTCCTTAACGCATGTTGCTGTTGTGTGACGACACTGGCACCGCGTCAGGTGCTCTTGGCCACGCAGCGCATCGAGCGGGACCTTGGCCGTACGGGTAAATCGGTGGATGGTGTCTATCACGACCGTGTCATCGACATCGACATCCTGCTTTATGACGACTGGAAAGTGGATGAGCCTGATCTGAAGATTCCTCATCCGCTAATGCATGAGCGCGACTTCGTCATGGTGCCGCTCAAGGAGATATGTAATGTATAATGTATAATGTATAGTGTATAATGTATAAAGTATAATGTATAGCTGTTCGGTGAAAAATTCCTGTGGCTATTTTATCTCAAGAATTAGAGAATGAGAGCATGAGAGAATGGAAGAATTCCTCTATTGATAGGAATCAAAAAGGATTTTCCGTCGAAAGTAGTTGAGTTGCTTATATTCTCCAATTCTTATTAATTCGAAATGGCGCACGAGATATTCTATAATTCTCAAATTCTTGATAAAATGACAATAGCGAGTAGTAAGGCTACAACTTCATTTGCTGAGTCGTTATGAATAGCTCCCCACTGTTATCTATTATTTCTACATTATACACTATACATTCTACATTATACTTTATACACTATACATTATACATTATACATTATACATTATACATTATACATTAAAAAAGCCCGCGCTACCACTGTAGCACGGGCTTTCTTCTTGCCTAATTTTCTTCTCGTATGAAAGAAGCGCTGTCTGCGATTACTTACGGAGGCCGAGAGCCTTCACAATAGCACGGTAACGCTCAATGTCACGATCCTTCAGGTAGTCCAGCAGAGCACGACGCTTACCTACCAGACGAGTCAGAGAACGTGTTGTCACAAAGTCCTTGTGATGAGTCTTGACGTGCTCTGTCAGGTGTGCGATGCGATAAGTGAACAGTGCGATCTGGCTCTCAGCAGAACCGGTGTCTGCATTGCTCTTGCCATACTGGCCGAAGATTTCCTCCTTCTTCTCTTTGTTTAAATACATTGTGTTGATGATTAATTGTTGTTGCATCATTACATCCTTCGTCCGCAAGCACCTTCATCAGAGCACAAGCGGCCTTAAATGCATCGGTATCTCCGAAAATGCGCTGCAAAGTTACAAAAAAGTTCTCAGAATCAGCCACTTTTACCAGTTTTTTTTGTAATTTTGCAAGCAAATTATTAGCTCTATTAAGGTAAAGTAATGCAAGACATTCGTAACATCGCAGTTATTGCGCATGTCGACCATGGCAAAACTACGCTGGTTGACAAGATGATGCTCGCTGGTAAACTGTTCCGTGACGGCCAGGACAACAGCGGCGAAGTATTGGACTCCAATGATTTGGAGCGCGAACGAGGGATAACTATCCTTTCCAAAAACGTGTCCATCACTTGGAAAGGAGTGAAGATCAATATTCTCGACACCCCGGGTCACTCTGACTTTGGTGGTGAGGTGGAGCGTGTGCTCAACATGGCCGACGGCTGTCTGCTGCTCGTCGATGCCTTCGAAGGTCCTATGCCACAGACGCGCTTCGTTCTGCAAAAGGCACTGAAACTCGGCCTCAAGCCTATCGTCGTGGTGAACAAGGTCGACAAACCTAACTGTCGTCCTGAGCAGGTCTATGAGATGGTGTTCGACCTGATGTGCGACCTCAACGCTACAGAGGATCAGCTCGACTTCCCCGTCGTCTATGGCTCTGCCAAGAACGGCTGGATGGGACCGGACTTCAACAAGCCCACTGACAATATCGATTATCTGCTCGATAAGATCCTTGAGGTCATCCCGGCACCTAAGCGCCTGGATGGTACACCTCAGATGCTCATCACTTCTCTCGACTATAGTTCCTACACGGGTCGTATCGCTGTCGGACGCGTGCACAGAGGTACGCTCAAGGATGGTATGAACATCACTGTCTGCCACCGCGACGGTACCTTTGAGAAGGATAAGATCAAGGAGCTGCATACCTTCGAGGGTATCACGCACAAGCGTTGCGACCATGTCGACAGTGGCGACATCTGCGCTGTTGTCGGTCTGCAGCACTTCGAGATTGGTGACACCATCGCTGACTTCGAGAACCCCGAGGCTCTTCCGCCAATCGCTGTCGATGAGCCGACGATGAGTATGCTCTTCACCATCAACGACTCTCCTTTCTTCGGTAAGGAAGGTAAGTTCTGCACTTCCCGTCAGATCGGCGACCGCTTGCAGAAAGAGCTTGAGAAGAACCTGGCTCTCCGCGTTCGCAATGTCGAGGGTTCTACCGATAGCTGGATTGTCAGTGGCCGTGGTGTGCTCCACCTTTCTGTGCTCATCGAGACCATGCGTCGCGAGGGCTTTGAGTTGCAGGTGGGTCAGCCGCAGGTGATCTATAAGGAGATCAACGGTCAGAAGTGTGAGCCGGTTGAGGAACTCGACATCAATGTACCTCAGGACTATGCCAGCAAGATGGTGGATATGGTCACACGCCGCAAGGGCGATCTGACAGGTATGGACACCGAGGGCGACCGTGTTAACATCACGTTCGACATTCCTTCACGTGGTATCATCGGTCTGCGTACCAATGTGCTGACCGCTTCTCAGGGCGAGGCTATCATGGCTCACCGCTTCAAGGAGTATCAGCCTTATAAGGGTGAGATCGTCCGTCGTACCAACGGTTCTATGATTGCTATGGAGACGGGTACTGCCTATGCTTATTCCATCGACAAGCTGCAGGATCGCGGTAAGTTCTTCATTGATCCGGGTGAGGAGGTCTATGCCGGTGAGGTGATTGGCGAGCATGTCCATGAGAATGACTTGGTTGTGAACGTTACGAAGGCCAAGCAGCTCACCAATGTGCGTGCCTCCGGTTCCGACGAGAAGGCCCATGTGATTCCGAAGACGGTGATGAGTCTTGAGGAGTGCCTTGAGTACATCAAAGGTGATGAATATGTAGAGGTGACTCCGAAGTCCATGCGTATGCGTAAGATCATCCTTGATCACCTGGAGCGTAAGCGTGCCAACAAGGAATAATCGTTCCTACACATTATTATATATAGAAACTCCATACGCTGTGGGTATGCCCTGCAACGTATGGAGTTTTTTTTATGCGACCTTCTTTGGTCTTTTGTGGAAGGGTGATTGGAACTTACGCCTCTTCGCGGCTCTCGATGTCCTGCATCAACTTCACGGCGTCGACATACTGCTCGATGCCCTGGGCCACCTCTTGCGCGGCTTTCATGGCGAGGACGACGGTTTGTGGACGGTGCACCACGTCACCACCGGCAAAGACGCCACGGCGTGTGGTCATGCCAAAGGGACGTTCCAGGATCTTGACATAGCCTTTCTCGTCGACCTCGATACCTTCCGTCGTGGACACGATACGGTTGGCGGGTCGTGAGCCGATGGCTAAGAAGATGCGGTCAAAGGGCTCTTCGCGGTCACCATCGTCGGTGTGTACGGTCACGCTGCCCAGTCTGCCGGGCTCACCGGCAATAAACTCCGTGACGCTGGACTTCCACCAGAACTTCACGCCCTCTTTGACGGCTTCGTCATATTCACTCTTGATGGCAGGCATCTCCTCTTGTGTACGTCGGTAGATCACCGTCACGTCGGCACCTAAGCGAATGGCTGTGCGGGCTGCATCCATGGCTACGTTGCCGCCGCCGATGACGCCGACACGCTCTCCGGCGCGCAGTGGCACCATGTTACGGGCGATGGCACCTTCCTGGTAAGCGTTGAACTGATGGAGCAAGTAGGTCGACTGGCTCACGCCGTGGAGCTTGGCGCCCGGCACGTCGTCCATGTTCTGTGGCACAGCCGTACCCGTACCCATGAAGATAGCGTCGAAGCCATGCTGGAAGAGATAGTCGACGGTGATGCCGTTCTCGCCCACCATGGTGTTGGTGATGAAGTTGACACCGAGCTCCGCAATCTTTTCGATTTCGGCTCTGACCACCGTCTTGGGCAGGCGGTATTCGGGAATACCAAACATCAGCACGCCGCCGGGCTCTTCAAGGCCTTCGTAGATCGTCACGGCAAAACCCTTGCGGGCCAGGTTACCGGCCACGGTGAGTCCGGCTGGTCCCGATCCGATGACGGCGATGTTGCCGCGCGTCTTCTGTGGCAACTTCTCGCGTTGCAGGCGCATTTGTGTGTCGAAGTCAGCGATGAAGGCCTCCAGACTTCCTATCTTTATGGGGTTGCCTTTCTTGTTGAGCACGCAGTGGCCCTGGCATTGCTTCTCGTGTGGGCAGACGCGTCCGCAGATAGCAGGCAAGTTCGATGTCTCGTTGATGATGGCCATGGCGTCTCCGAGGTTGCCCTTGGAGAGCTGATGGATGAACGAGGGAATGTCGTTGCCGATGGGGCAGCCTTTACGGCAGAGCGGCACCTTGCAGTGCAGACAGCGCTTGGCCTCCTTGATAGCTTCCTGCATCGTCAGGGGCTGCGGTGTGCTATAGTCGATTTGCTCTTTCTTCATGTTGTTACGATGTGTGTAGTGATCGGTTGTTGATGATTAAAAGTTTGTTTTGTTATATTGACTTTACAAAAGTACGTATTATATCCTTACTATTCTTTATATTCATTAAAAAATTAAGTAAGATTAACCTCACCCCCTTTGCTTCATAATTGAAATAATATGTGTCATAGAACTCTTTCATTGATGATCTTTAGCCTGAGATTTGACAAATATGATATAGTTAAAACTTGCAAAAACGATGCTGATTTCCTGTCTCGTTTTTGCAAGTTCTTGGGATTCTGCTTAACTTTGCTGTCGGTAAGCGAGATCACACATAAAATGACAGACAGATGGTGTCTGGTCATCACTATATTGTAATGTTTCAATAGAAAATAGGACATTATTGATTAGGTATTAGTACACTCACTTTTACAACACAAATTAACAACACATATTTTGTATATCATGAAGAGAAGTTTATTTTATGCAATTGTATTGTTCTGTACCACTTTCCTACAAAGTGTAGTCGGGGGGGGTAGTGCGGCCTTCGCACAGACTTCAGGTGCCTTGACGGGCGTGAAGGACTTGACAGGTGCAGACCCAACCAATTCAAACAACTGGATCACTGACGAAAACGATTACACAAAGGATACTCCGGCTAAGACGTTCTTTTTATATAATGTCGGAACAGGGCAGTTCCTCAACATGGGAGGTGTCTATGGTACGCACGTCACGTTATCAGATACTCCAAAATACATTTTCATTTATAACAATACAGAGAATGGCAGTATCTCGACATCTACAACCGCAACAAAACTCAACTTACGTACCAAGCAGTCGACGCTGTTAGAAACCGGTAACACACCTGACAAATCTACAGACTTCATAGATTATGTTACCGCTGACAAGAATTATGCTGGCGTTTATACAGACCGTTCATGGAACAACAGAGTTAATGGCAAATCTACTGGCTCTTACGGATGGACTATACAGTCAGAGGATGATGCCAATCATACAAATGCTTATCTCATCTACCAAACGGTGAATAACCAGGAACTTTACCTGTCTGCGGTGCCGAATGGTAAAAATGGCAACAACTGTGAAGCTATAGCAAAGGATGGGACAGCCAATCAGGAGTGGAAGTTTATCACTTTGGAGCAATATAGCAAGCTTTTTAATGTTTCTCCAGCTTCTCTTTCAGCACCCACAGATGCTTCTTTCTTGATAAAGGATCCGGATCTGAGTATTAATAACAAATATGCTCAGTATTGGAAGGTCAGCGACGGAACTACAATTAAGTTAGGCACTGATACTTACTTTAAGACTTCGGGTACAGACAATACCTACAAGGGAGATGATGTGAAAAGAAGTAATTACCAGCTCCTCAATGGACGCTTCTTCTGTGGTGCGATTACCAGCGCATCTGGTGATTTCTATCAAGATGTCACGGTGAACCGTGGTGGCTGGTTTATCATTCGCTGCAAAGGATTTTCCAATGAAGGTGCTCAACTCTTTGTTGTTGAGACCACAGAAAGTAGTTCTAATGGTGGCACCACGTATGCTGAAAATGGTAGCCGCGTAACTACGGCACTCAATGTGTTTACTTCTACGCAGAGTACCACTAACCGCATGCTCCAGGCTGGAAAGGATTTCGCCGCTGGTAAATATGAGAATCAGGTGATGATCTACATAGAGCCGAAAGCTGGTGTAAGTACCTACCATCTGCGTTTTGGCATATCAGTTCCATCCACAAACAAGACAACCGGTCAGACCATCTTCGATTCTTTCCGTATGCTGTATGCTACCAGCACTGGTGCTCCCGACTTGATCTTGGATGAGGATAATTTCGATATGAACTATTTGACGGAGACAACTGATGAATATAAGAGCGCAGTGCTTTTCCTCAGACGCAGTTTCTCGCTTAACAAGTGGAATACATTCATTCTTCCGGTGAACCTCACCTATGGTCAGATGAAGCGTACGTTTGGCGACGATGTGCGTCTGGCTCGCTTAAACTACCTCACCGACAGTTCTATCCGCTTTGTCACCGTGGAACCGGCATCAGATGATGACGTGATGCTTGAGGCCTATACTCCTTATATTATTAAGCCGACAAAGAAACCGGGAACCAACGCTGAGGATAAGGAGGAACTCCACGTTGTCAATTCGGGAACAACCAGTCCGTGGAGAGGAAGCTATCAAGGCAACTCTGTTTCGGACGGCAGTATCTCCATACCGGCTAATCACTACGAGATTTCTATGGTTACGCTCGATCGCTCTACATTGCCAACGAATGATAAAACGAAACGGATGGATAAGAATTGGGTCTCTACGTTGACAGATCAAGCCGTTGGAGGCAACAACACGATGAACGCCTACGGCACATTGGCCAAGACCTATAATAATCGTGGTATCATTGATGGCCGCGACCATCTGTCCGGATCCTACTATATGAAGGAAAACAACATCTATCAGGTGCCTTCCGGAAAGTCTTATGGCTTGAAGGCCTTCCGTTGCTGGTTCAAGCCTGCGAAGTCGGCAACAGCAAAACGAGTGGAACTGTACCTTGACGACATCATGATGGATGCAGCAGAAACTACGGCGATCTCCTCTGTCTTTACCGACCACAGCAATGAAGCCAAGGCTGACGTATACAGCATCAGCGGGCAACGCGTGGGAAATTCGTTGCAAGGATTGCCTGCCGGACTGTATATCGTGAATGGAAAGAAAGTGGTCGTAAAATAAAGTAGAGGTGGACAAAAAAATGAAAAAGTACTATTACCAACCACATACCGATCGTATTGTGCTACCCGAGATCTGCACCTTCAACTCGTATTCTGTTATCAGAGGCAACAATGACGGATCGAAACCTACGGACAACTATGAGCAGATAGACATTGGTAATGTTTATGATGATGGCACTAATCCAGGTGGCAATAAAAATGACAGTTGGTACGACGATAGCAACAACTGGGGTGGTGACTGACCCATCTGCAGAAGGAACAAACAGGGGGGACTTGCTGATTGGCAAGTCCCCCCTTATTGTTTCTATACGATGATCTGTCTGTTTACATATTACTCCTTCACTTTAAAGTGGAACCAGTCGACATCGACTGAGCCGCCCAACTGCTTGGTAGCGTAGTTGTAGATGCCGAAGCGGGTGCCCATGAAGAAGCGGCGGTAGTCAAAGATCAGTTTGAAGTCGCGAAGTACTTCTGTCCAGTGCTTGCCGTCGAGACTGTAGGCCAGCGAGGCCACATCTTTGTGGAGGCGGAAATCGGCAGTCACCTTTAAGTAAACAATGTTCTGAGACAGAGGCTTGCGGTAGACCTCGTGGCGATGATCAGCCAGCACTTTGTGGTCCTTGGCCTCTATCTCCATCGAGTCTGTGGATACCACGATATATTTGCGGTTGCCTTCTTTCACCACGGAGAGCAGGGCGGCATCATTCTGAAAGGCGCAGAAGCCGGCCACGTCGCCGTCCTGCATCTTGCTGACGTCCATGCGGATGATGCCCTCATTCTGAGGTCCCATCATGCGGGTGGTCAGCGTGTTGCGAGCCAGAAAGATGTTGGGAGCCACAGCAGCCGTGTGCAGGCGCAGCCAGCCACGGCGCTCGGTGAGCGACCAGGCGTTGTCGACGGGGTTGTGGTTCCACTGCCAGTCGAGGCTCAGTGTAGATTTGTTAAACTCATCGCTGTTGACGATGCTCGTCTTCTTATTGCCCGCAAAGGGTACCTCCATCGTTGCGGGCACATAGTCCACCTTCGGCCAGCCGTCGGTCCAACGGACAGGAGAGAGCGTCGGCACGCGACCCACGCCACCACGGTCCTGGAAGATCAGCGCGAACCAACGGCCGTCGGGCGTGTCGACAATCGTGCCCTGACCGACACCGCCGAAGCCACCGAACTCTGTCTCGAGGAGTACATGCTTTGTGTATGGGCCTTGGATGTTGTCCGCGCGGTATACGACTTCGCGACGCGGATGGCCGTTGGTCCAGGAAATCATCTGAAGGTAGTAACGTCCGTCGTGTTTGATGACACGTGAACCTTCGAGAAGTCCCTTTTCTTCACTGTCGCGCTGGAAGAGCTGACGGTGAGAGCCGTCTACGACCGACTTGAGATCGCTGCTGAGTTCCACCATCTCGCCTGTACCATAAAAGACATACGCACGGTCGTCATCGTCGAAGAACAGTGTGGCATCATGGAAATGGGGCAACCGGCTGACGAGTGTCCACGGACCTTCAGCCTTTTGGGCTGTCATGATATACGTCTCGCCACCGGGATGATCATTCGGAGCGAAGAGCGCATAGAACCGTCCTTTGTGATACTTCAGTGAAGTTGCCCATTGTCCGCGTCCGTAGACGGTGCCCTGCTCCATATTATATTTAGGCGAGTCGGTGAGCTTGTCGAAGATATAACCCACCGTTTGCCAGTTGACAAGGTCGCGCGAGTGCATGATGGGTCCGCCCGGCATGAGATGCATCGTCGTCGAGACCATGTAATAGTCGTTGCCCACACGGATAAGATCCATGTCGGGAACGTCCGACCAGATGACGGGATTGGTGAACATGGCAGTCTGCGCTGCTTGTTGCTTCACGGCTTTGCCCACGGGCTTCTTCACCGTTGCAACCGCCATCACAGGCAGCGACAGACCGGCGAGGAGCACGAGAGCTGAGATTGTTTTTGCTTTCATTTTAATTTGTTTGTTTCTAACCTGCATGGTTCATGAACATTTAGTTTTTTTTTATTGAACATTGAATAGCCATGAATTAACCACGAATTATTTATCAATTATTCTTTTTTGAATAATTCATGGGCAATTCATGAACATTCATGTTCAACCATATCCATGAATCATTTAGGCTCATTTATTTAGTCTTTATCGTAATCTTCTCCAGTACGACTCCCGGGCCGAGTGGCTCAAAGACGAGCTTGTGGATGCCGTCGGACACCTTTTGCATCGGTAGCGAGACCTGCTTTTCTACGATGCGGCGGGCCACCGTGGGGTAGTAGATGCTGTAGATATTCTCCGGCTTCTCGTTGAGGTTGGCATTGAAGTTCACCGTCTCGCCCTTACCATCGAGACTCACGCGGTAGCGCAGTCCACCCTGGTTGAGGAAGTCGAGCGTGCATTTCGTTGTCACAGTGACGGTCACGCTGTCGGCGGGATTCATACCACGGAAGCGATACTCCAGTTGTGCGCCCTTGACCGAAGCCGTTGTTGGCCGCAGTGTCATTGCACCGAGCGACGGTCCCATGAACGGGATGTCGATCCAGCGGGCACCTTCGCCGTCGCGCTTGCTAAAGTAGTGCTCGGCCTCCAACACCACTTTGCCATCCTTCTCGTCGATGACCCAACCGTCGGTACGCGGCTTGACGGTGTAGAGCTTCGGCAGCATGTCGTGTGGGAAGTTGTCGTTCCATGTCGTGTATCCGATATGTTTCTGGATCATCATGCCGTTCCATTTTCCTCCCGCGATGTCGTGGTTATAGGCAGCGCAGAGCAGAGAGTCGCGACGGAAGTCCTTTCGACAGCGCTCTGCCCACGTGTTGGCATCGGGATTGCCCTGCTCATAGAGCTGATGGTTCATGGCCTGTGCATAGTACATGTCGTAGAGATTGGCCATCGCCTGCACGGGGAAGAGGATGAGCTCCTGGTAAGCGTCGCGGCAGTTCTCGGGCAGAGACGTGTATTGGCGCAGGGCGTCACGCTCCAGCGCAGCGTAGTCGCTGACCACCTTCTGCCATTCGCCGTCCTTCAAATTGTAGGTCTTGGCGTCGAGCATCTCGGCCGTGCAGCGTCCGGCGTACTTGCATTGCAGGTTGAGAATACGCACCGCCTCGGTAGCCTGATCCTCGCCGAAGGCAGCAGCGCAGAAGCGTCGGGTGTGGTCGAGCAGGTTCTCTGTGGTGTAGGCCGTCGGATTCCATGCCATGTCGATGAAGAGTTGGATGGGATATTCCATCGGCTTGAGGTCGCCGACATTGAGGATCCACAGTCGGTCGATGCCGTTTTCGGCAGCCAATGTCAACTGTTCCCACATGTTCTGAATAGGCGTGATGTTGATCCACTTCGAGTTTCTCGGAGCACCAACATAGTCGACATGATAGTAGAGTCCCCATCCGCCTTTTCGATTGCGCTCCTTTGGCGTGGGCACACGGCGTACGTCACCCCAGTTGTCATCGCAGAGTAGCAGCGTCACATCATCGGGCACACGCAGTCCGGCGTCGTAGTAGTCCATCACCTCTTTGTAGAGTGCCCATACCTGCGGCACTTCGCTGGCCTTCTTGCCACGCTCTTTCTCGATGATGCGACGCTGGTTGCGGATGATCTTTTCCATGAGTTGTATGTTCGTGTTCTCGCTCATGGCCATGTCGCCGTCGCCACGCATGCCGATGGTGACGATGTCCTCTGTGCCTTTGTTGCGTCGGACGCCACCGGCCCAAAAGTTATCCAACGCTTTTTGGTTCGTGGCGTAGTTCCATTGTCCGCCCGCAGCCTCACGTGAGGCACGGTCCTGAGCTTCCACGTTCGGGTCGTCGGTGTGGCCGTGCCATTCCTTTTGCGAGCGGCACATCGGCTCGTGGTGTGAGGTGCCGATGATGATGCCGCGGTCGTCAGCTGTCTTGCTGTTCAGTGGATCGTCGGCGTAGAAAGCCCAGCCCCACATGGCAGGCCACATGAAATTAGCCTTTAGTCTCAGCAGCAACTCAAAGACGCGGTCGTAGAAGCGATGGTCGCCATAGTTCGTGCCATAGGTGTTTTTCACCCATGTCGTCAGGCAGGGTGCCTCGTCGTTGAGGAAGATACCGCGGTATTTTACTCTTGGAGACGGTTGATACTGCCGGCCGTTGCTATATATAATATGGTCTTGGTGCTTCACGGGAACGTCAGCCCACCAGTACCACGGCGACACGCCCATCTCACGGCTGAGCTCATAGATGCCGTAGATCGTGCCACGCTTGTCTGAGCCGACGACGACAAGGTTGCCGTCGACAACGTCGATGAGATAGCTCTCCCATTGTCCGCGCAGTTTTCTGACGTCGATCTTTTGGGCTTTGACGATGTTGTCGATGATCTTACTCTTGCCGAGTGTACCGGCGATGATGTGTCCTTGTCCCGACTGATTGGCTGCCGTGGTGACAAGAACGGGCGCTGCCTTGCCGCAGACACGACGGATGTCAGCGCTGAGATCGCGGGCCGCGAGCCTTACCCCGGTCCAGTCTGTGGTGTCCACGACGATGGTGGCAGGCTGCTGACCGGTTTTGGCGATGTCAAAATCTGTGGCATTGGCCCATAAGGGTAACAGTAGTAATAAGAATAGGAAAATTTTGTTCATCTTATTTTTCTTTGTTTATTTCATACTAAAGACCGTGTACGACTTCCCCGGTTGGGTGTCGAGGTCATATTCATAGACTTTCGGGATGGCTACCTCTGCAAGTTTCTGTGTGTGGAGGAGCGGTTGTCTGACTACAGCCGGAGCCAACAATGTATTGGGACAAGCACCTTTGGCTGCCCGCAGTCCCTGGCCTTTTAGAGGCTGATAGGAGCGCAGACGCAGCACACCGCCGATGGTGGAGGTGATCGTGGCTTGTTTTAACTTGTTGTCACTCCATTGCTCATTGACGACGAAACCGCCACGGGCGCGCAGTCCTTTCACGCTTCCCTCATGCCAGGCAGCGGGGAGGGCAGGCAGCAGATGCACGGCGCCGTCGTGACTTTGAACAAGCATCTCTGCAATGCCAGCCGTGAAACCAAAGTTACCGTCAATCTGGAAGGGTGGATGCGCATCGAAGAGATTGGGATAGATACGTCCGTTGGGATACTGTCGTTGCAGTGAGTCGCAAGGCAGCAGATGCAGCATGTTGTTGATGATATGCAGGGCGTGATTGCCGTCGAGCATGCGTGCCCAGAAGTTGATCTTCCATCCTAAGCTCCATCCAGTAGCCATGTCGCCACGCTGGAGCAGGGTGGTGTGAGCTGCACTAAAGAGCTCGGGATGAGTGAAAGGCGAGATCTGATTGCTTGGATACAGTCCATAGAGATGTGAGATATGGCGGTGGTCATCTTTCGGGTTGTCGCCGTCTTGCAGCCATTCTTGTAGTTGGCCGTAACGACCGACCTGCATTGGTGGCAACAAAGCGAGCTTCTGCTGGGCCTCGCGACGGAATGTTGTGTCGATACCGAGAATTTCTGAAGCCCTGATAGCCGAGGACAGTGCGTCGAAAGCAATCTGGTTGTCCATCGTGCAACCCGCTGTTACGGACGTGCGTTTACCCATTGGGCCGTGCTCAGGGCTGACGGAGGGAGACAATACAAATGTTGAATGTTGAGTGTTGAATGATGAATTATTAATGTTGAATGATGAATGATGATTGTTGAATGATGCGCTGCAAGGGTCGCGAGAAGCTCTACCAGAGTTGAATGTTGAGAGTTGAGGGTTGAACTGATAGAGCGAATCTATGGGCACGGTCTGACCATAGTCCATCAGGAAACGGGCGGCGGAGTGGAGGACAGGATACCACTGACGCAGGAAGGTCTTGTCGCCCGTGAAGAGATAGTGCTGCCACAGATGCGTGGTCAGCCACGCGCCTCCACAGGGAAACATGCCCCAGTAAGCACCATCGATCGGTCCGGCAACACGCCAGATGTCGGTGTTGTGATGAGCCACGAAGCCACGGCAGCCATACATCGTCTGTGCAGTACGGGCACCAGTCTGGCTGAGATCGCTGATCAAAGAGAAGAGTGGGGGTAGGGTAGAAGTGAGATTGGTCACCTCTGCCGGCCAGTAGTTCATCTCAGTGTTGATGTTGATCGTGTACTTGCTGTCCCACGGCGCATTGCGCTCTTTGTTCCAGATGCCTTGCAGATTGGCAGCCTGACCGCCAGAGCGTGATGAGGAGAGCAGGAGATAGCGGCCATATTGAAACATCAGCGTCACAAGACGGGGATTTTGCTGCTGAGGATATTGCTGGAGCAAAACGTCTGTCGGAAGAACCTTTTCTTGCGATTTTGCGGAATTGATGCTTAAGTCCACCTTGTTGAAAAGTGGCTGATAGGCTGCAATGTGCGCCCTAAGTTGCTGATCATAGTTGCCGGCAATAGCCTGCTCCAACGCCTGCTGCGCTTTGCCGTCCGCGTCGCCACTGATGTCGTGATAGTTGACGAAATTCGTGGCAGCGGTGAGATAGATCGTTGCGGAGGTAGCGCCGGAGATGCATAACCGGTTGTCTTTGCAGACGATTTTGCCGTCGCTCTTTACCGCCACCTTGGTCACAGCATGCAGTCCGGCCTTCACGCCTTCCTGGTTTTCGCCTTGACAAACCATCGTGATTTGCTGGTCTTGTGCTTTCACCTCATGGTTGAGAATCGAAGAAAGCGCAACGCTGAACTGCAACGCGCCTTTGCGGGAAGCCTGAAGATGCACCGCCATGAAGCGTCCGGCGAAGGAAGTAAAGGCTTTGCGCTCGATCTTTATGCCATTCTGATAGAAAGTGGTGGTGTTGACGGCCTCGTTCAGAGACAGCGAACGATGGTAGTTGCTGCGCCCAGTTTGCTTCGCCGACTTTGCTTGCCGGCGCTCTGCAGTCTGTCCGACCGAAGGCATGTCGATGAGCAACGAGCCCAATGGCAGGAAGCGCATGCCGTTTTTTCCGGTGAAGAAGTTGCGGTTGATGACACCCTCGGCCTGATCCTCTTTGCCGTGACGAATGAGTTCACGCACCCATTGCAGGGAGTCTTTAGCACGTGGTGCGTCATTATTGTAAGGTGATCCCGACCAAAATGTCGTCTCATTGAGGTCGATGCGCTCGTGCGTGGTACCGCCATAGACCATTGCTCCGATGAAGCCGTTGCCTAAAGGCAGAGCTTCCCACCAGTTGCGGGCAGGTTGCTGATATTCCAGGCACAGCCTGTCGTGGCTCATAGCGTTTCTACCCCAGCTCGGTAAATTGATGAGCAGGAGTGAACACAGTATCAGCATCAGCCCTCCACTTAACCTAAGTCGATAAAGGAGAGAATGAGATTGCTCTTGTGTCATGATTGTTTTCAGTTATTTGTTCTTTGTGAATCAGCGTGCAGTCATACGTTTCTGCTTGTTTCTTTCCGCAAAGTTACGAATTTTGTCTCAATGTCGGTTTGTCAAACGTATCATTTTTCTTGGAATTTGTTGCGTAAGACATAATAACAGATTATAAAGACATAGTAACATAAGGACATATTTTAAAGACATAGTAACATAAGGACATA
>CAMCBZ010000044.1 GCA_945873145.1 uncultured Prevotella sp. | reverse complement strand
GCATAAGTGTAGCCCACGCCGAGCTCCGTACCGCGTGGCAGACGCCAACCGCCGTAGAGCGAACCTTTGTAGTTGCGCCCGAGCCGGACGACAGCAGCCAGTCGGAATGGCTTCTGACCCGAGTTCCACGTACCTGCAATCTGCATGGCCACCTTTTCCTCAGTGTCGAAGCGCACGCCGAGGCTTCCCTGCAACTCATCGGACGGGTCGGTCGGCCGGACTTCCGGCTCTGAGAAATTCAGGGGCGTCAGAGCCTCAGCATGAGGACAGAGGCGAGGTGCCTGTTCGCCGTCGGTCATCCCCAGGCGATGCTTCAAAGCGATGATCTCGTCCCAGTGGCGCATAGCCTCCTCCTCACCGCGCCGGATGAGCGTGTCGATGGCAGCAGGCGTGAACGAAGCCGCATTGTAGCCCCGTGTATCCACGCGGATGGCGATGTCGGTCAGTTTGAGGTTGTCATCGTATTTGTTCTTACAGTTCACGTCGACGATCTGCCCCAAGACCGCAGAGCCTTTAGCCAAGTCGTCAGCGGTCTTGGGCGGTCCCTGCACCGTGGCACCGATAACATAGTCTGCACCCATCGCACGGGCCAGGTCGGCCGGGTAGTTGTTGCGCAGTCCGCCGTCGACTAGCAAGCAGTCGCCCTTTCTCACGGGCGTGAACACACCGGGGATTGACATGCTCGTGCGCATCGCCTCAGCCAGCACGCCGCTATGGAAGTCGTACTCCGTATTGTCGACGATATTGGTTGCCACGCAGGCGAAGCGCCGCGGCAAGCTGTCGAAGCTCATCGAGTCGGTGTAGCCGGTAGTGAGATGGCGGAAGAGGCGCATCAGGTTCTTGCCCTCGATGACACCCGTAGCACCGGAGAGATGGCCCTTATGCAACCGCAAGGTCTTGGAAAAGAAATAGGTCGACTGCACGCGGCGGCCCTCCAAGTCCTCGGAAGAATAGACGGCACGGTCGCTCAAGAGGAAAGGCCAGTCCTGACAGCGCACCAGAGAGTCGAGCTGTTTAGCGGACAGTCCCACGGAATAGAGTCCGCCGACAATGCTGCCCATCGACGTTCCCGTGACAATATCGACCGGAATGCCCGCCCGCTCCAACACTTTCAGCACACCAATGTGCGCCATGCCCTTCGCGCCGCCACCGGAGAGCACCACTGCCACGCGGGGCCGTTGACGCGACGCCACTTGAGGGAACGTGTCCGCAACGCTGACAGTGCGAGAAGGAAGCGACGGCGACGCAAGCAGTTGTCCACTGGCTGCCAGGAGGAAAAGCAAGAGCGAAAAGAGTCTGTTCATAAGTGTGTAATCGTCTATTTTTGCTGCAAATATAACCAAAAACTCGCAGAAAACCAAAATAAAGCTAAAAAGTTTTCTATGTCTCCAAAGAAGTCTATACCTTTGTAGATAAATTAGATAACAAGCGTCTTGTTGTTCTTTGCTATGTTTGTTACTGAGAGAGACATTGACGCTTAACTTAGAGACAAGAATAGTATTTGTTATGAGATATGCAATTATAGCAGCCGGCGAAGGCTCACGACTGGCAGCCGAGGGCGTCAAAGACCCGAAGCCTTTGGTACGCATCCATGGTGAGCGCCTCATCGACCGTCTGCTGCGCATCTTCATGGAGCACGACGCGGAAGAGATCTGCGTGATCTGCAACGAGCAGATGACCGCCGTACAGCAACATCTGCACGGGATCATCGACAATGGCTTGGAAGGACGTGCCATCCCCCTGCGGTTGAAGGTGAAGAGTACACCGAGCAGTATGCACTCCTTCTTCGAGTTGAGTCCGATGCTCGCCGACCAGCCTTTCGTGCTGACGACGGTGGACACGATCTTCCGCGAAGAGGAGTTCGGTGAATACATCCGGCAGTTTCAGGCCTATCTCCAGCAGGGCGGCGACGGACTGATGGGCGTCACAAGCTACATCGACGACGAGAAGCCGCTCTATGTCGGCACCGACGCAAAGATGCGCGTCACCGGATTCTACGACGACAACAGCCAGCACTGCACCTATATCAGCGGCGGCATCTATGGCCTGGCACCCAACGCCATCGACACGCTCCACCGTTGCATGGATCTCGGCGAAAGCCGTATGCGCAACTTCCAACGGGGACTCATCCGTGACGGACGGCAGCTGAAGGCTTTTGCCTTCTCGAAGGTGCTCGACATCGACCACGCCACGGACATCAAAAAAGCAGAAGACTTCATCAGCGGCAAACATGAGTGAGCAAGAAGAAATCATCGCCGTGAGGCGGGCACCACGCTTCTCGCCCAACTCGGTGGACCGCGACGACGCCATCTTGCACGCTGTCTGCGATGAGTTGAAACAGAGGCTGTCACTCACGGCTCCCATTCCCGTCATCGACGAGGACGACTTTGCGAAGGCTCCGGCTAAGGCAAAGGTCTATGTGACCATGGCACGGTCTGAGGCTGCCCTGCAAGCTCTAACACGAAAGACTGAGGCGGGAGCGCTGTGCATCAATAGCGCAATGGGCGTACGCCAATGTCAGCGTGTGCTGCTGACGGAACTCATGCGCTATCACCACATCCCCATGCCGGCCGAAGAAGGCAAGAACGGCACTTGGCTGAAACGTGGCGACGCTGCCGCACAGAGCAAAGGCGACGTGGTGTTCTGCCCTGACCATGAAGCTCTTTTGAAAGCGATTATCGGTTTCACGAAGCGTGGCATCAATGAATACGTGACCAGCGCCCATGTCGAGGGCGACCTCGTGAAGTTCTACGGAGTAGGCCGTCGCTTCTTCCGCTACTACTACCCCACTGACGACGGCTTCAGCAAGTTCGGCGACGAGCAGCGCAACGGCACGGCACAGCACTATCCCTTCGACGAGGATGCCCTGCGCAAGGATGCTTTCCGATTGGCCGAGATCACGGGAGTGACAGCCTACGGCGGTGACGCGATCGTCGACGAGCGGGGGCAGTACTTCTTCATCGACTTCAATGACTGGCCGAGCTTCTCACGCTGCAGGGAAGAGGCGGCAAGAGCTATTGCCGAGGAGATCATCGCACAAGGCAAACGATAAGCAAACATAAGATATTCACACCATTAAGAATCATAAAGAAATCACGATACATGTCTACATTTAAGGAACTATTACAAGCATCTTTTAAATCCAATGATACAGAAGAATGGCTCGATGTGCACTTCACACGTCCCGTCGGACTGGTGTTCGCACTCTTCTGGAATAAGCTCGGCGTGCACCCCAACGCCATCACCATCCTGAGCATCTTCCTCGGCGCTGCCGCCGGATGTATGTTCTACTACACCGACCTTCCGCACAACATTCTTGGCGTAGTACTGTTGATGCTGGCCAACTTCTGCGACTCCACCGATGGGCAGATGGCACGCCTGACGGGAAAGAAGACGCTCGTGGGACGTGTGCTCGACGGTGCATCGGGCGACGTGTGGTTTCTCTTTATCTACTTTGCCCTCTGCTTCCGCATGATGGGACAGTATATCCCCGGCACACATCTGCATTGGGGCATCTGGATCTGGGCGATGGCAATCATCGCCGGTTTCATGAGCCACTCGCCACAGAGCTCCCTGGCAGACTACTACCGTCAGATCCACCTCTTCTTCCTCAAAGGCAAGGAAGGATCGGAGCTCGACAACTATGCCCAGCAGCGTGCCGTCTATGAGAGCACACCGAAGAACAAGCTCTTCGCCCGCATGTTCTATCGCACCTACGCCAACTACTGTAAGAGCCAAGAGCAGCGTACACCGAAGTTCCAGCGATTCTTTAAGAAATGGAAAGAGGCTCAGGCCACCATCGACCCACAGCAGCGTGACGCACTGAAGACGGAGTTCCTCAACGGCAGTCGCCCACTCATGCCGATGACCAACGCGCTGACGTTCAACGTGCGCGCCATCACCTTATATATATGTTGTCTGGTCAACATGCCGTGGATCTATCTCTTGGTGGAGATCATTCCGCTCAACATGCTCTATATCCACATGCACAAACGCCACGAGACGCTTTGCGAGCAACTGACAGAAAAGCTATAAGCAAGCTACGTATTCAAACAATAGGTATTAAGAACAACGACAATGATTAAAGGATATATCTTCGACTACGGCGCGACCCTCGACACCGCCGGTTGCCACTGGGGCCAAATGCTCTGGCACGCCTACCAGCGGCAGCAGGTGCCTGTGACCGAACAGCAGTTTCGCGACGCTTATGTCTATGGCGAGCGCACACTGGGCAACAACCCGATCATTAAGCCCGACTATACATTCTACAAGACGCTGCAAGTGAAGATACGCCTGGAGATGGAACAGCTCTGCACGTCCGGCGCCTGGGATGCCGACGAGGAGATGTTCCGCGAGAAGCACGACGCCGTGTTGGAAGATGTCTATGGCAAGGTGAAAACGATCACTGCACATAGCCGTGAGGTGCTCACCGTGCTCCACAAACGCTATCCGATGGTGCTCGTGAGCAACTTCTATGGCAACATCGCCACGGTGCTCAAGGAGTTTGGTCTCGACATCTTCTTCAAGAGCATCGTGGAGTCGGCAGAGGTGGGCATCCGCAAACCCAACCCACGTATCTTCACGATAGGCGTGGAGCGACTGGGCCTGAAGCCTGAGGAGGTCGTTGTTGTAGGCGACAGCTTCTACAAGGACATCGAGCCCGCACTGGCCGCCGGTTGCCACGCCATCTGGATGAAAGGAGAAGGATGGACAAAGAAAGAATACGACGAAAGCATCCCCGACAAGGTCATCACGGACTTGGAAGAACTGATTAATGAATAATGTATAGTGTAGAATGTATAAATAATAATAAATAATTGGCACACATATAATAATATACATAGATAAGACATACTGCACAGTGTACAACGAAAAACATGCGCAAAGAACTGCGATGCGCATGACGGATACTTGAAGATTGCAAGGATAACAATTAAGAACATATAGGTATTAACAGACAAGAAGACCATGAAACGACATAGCAACATCATACACGCTTGGCGAAACGCCATCGGATGGAGCAGACATTTCACTCCCCTCTCCCTCGGAGAGGGGCGAGGGGGTGAGGCTTTTATTTCTTTACTGCTTCTCCTCTTCTTCTCCCTCACCACAAGCGCTCAGCTCCATGGCGTAGTCATCGACACAGAGAAGGGCGACACCATCCTCTACCCCAGCGCCACTTACCGCGGGCATCACATAGCTGTGAGCGGTAACGCCATGGGTGAATACTCCATCGAGCGCCACAATGGCTGGCAGCTTACCTTCACCGCCGTGGGTTATAAGCCGAAGACGATCACCATCAACGCTTCTACGCCCGGGGTGCTCAACGTGAAGCTGAAACCCGACACACGACAGCTCGCTGAGGTCGTCGTGAAGTCGAAGCGTGCCCATTACTCGAGAAAGAACAACCCTGCCGTGGAACTGATGAAGCGGGTCATCGCCGCCAAGAAGCGCACCAATCTCGAGAACCACGACTATCTGAGCTATACCAAATACCAGAAGCTCACCATGGCTATCAACGACATCACGCCGGCCGACATCGACTCGGGATTCATCGGTAAGCATAAGTGGCTGCTTGACCAGGTGGAGACAAGCCCCTACAACGGCAAGCTGATCCTGCCGCTCACCGTCGACGAGACCGTCACGCAACATCTCTACCGCAAAGAACCGAAGGATACGAAGGACATCGTCATGGGTCAGAGTTCGTCGGGCGTCAACCAGCTCATACAGACAGGTGATATCATGACGGTGGCCATGAAGGATGTGTTTACCGATGTGGACATCTACGACGACCAGGTACGTCTGTTGCAATATCCGTTCACCTCGCCGATCGGCAAGGATGCTATTGCCTTCTACCGCTTCTACATCGAGGATACGGTGTATGTTGACCACGATCTTTGCTATCACCTGCAGTTCATCCCCAACAACCAGCAGGACTTTGGCTTCCGCGGTGAACTGTATATCCTCGCTGACTCATCGCTTCACGTCAAGCGATGCAACCTTACCATCCCGAAGCGTAGCGACGTCAACTTTGTGGAGAACCTGCAGATTCAACAGGAATACCGCAAGCTGCCCAACGGAGAGTGGGCACTGAGCGTCGACGACATGATCGTGGAGATGAAGGTGGCAAAGTTCCTGAGCAAGGTGCTCATCACGCGCACGACACGACTGAGCGATTACGATTTCCAGCCACTGGCCAAGCAGCTCTTCAAGGGTAAGGCGAAGATAAAACGGGAAGCGGACTCGCAGATGCGCGACGAGGCCTTCTGGAACAAATACCGAACGGTGGAACTCACCAAGAGCGAGAGTTCCATGAGTGCTTTCGTGCACCGCATCGAACAGATCAAAGGCTTTAAGTATATCATCTTCGGCGCCAAGGCGTTCATCGAGAACTTCGTGGAGACCGGCGACGAGAACCATCCAAGTAAGTTTGACTTCGGACCGGTGAACACGCTCATCACCAAGAACTTTATCGACGGATACCGCACACGTGTCAGTGGACAGACCACTGCCAACCTCAACAAGCACTGGTTCTTCCAGGGCTACTATGCTCACGGCTTCCACTCGAAGAAGAACTACTATGACGCGATGCTGACCTATTCGCTGAACAAGAAAGACTATCTGCCACGCGAGTTCCCCAAGCGCACAATCTCCTTCGAATCGACCTACGACATCATGTCACCGTCGGATAAGTTCGTGATGACTGATAAGGACAATGTGTTCACGGCTTTCAAATGGGCGAAGGTGGACAAGATGATGTTCTACAACTGCCAGCAACTGAAATTTGAATACGAGCAGGAATGGGGACTGAAGACCACATTCGGACTGAAGACTGAGGAGAACGAGGCTGCCGGCGCGCTTTTCTTCAATCCGCTCAATAGTGGTTTCAACTACACGGCACCGGAAGGTACGCCCGTCGGAGACCTCATCCACAATGGTAAGATTCGCACTACCGAGCTCAGCCTGCAGTTCCAGTTGGCTCCCGGTCGCACGTATATCAACACTAAACAGCGCCGTCTGCCTATCAACCTCGACGCTCCCGTGTTCACACTCGGACATACGATGGGACTGAAGAACGTGCTTGGTGGCGACTATAAATACAACTTCACGGAAGCCGGTATCTACAAGCGCTTCTGGATGAACAGCTGGGGAAAGATCGATGTCAACGTCAAGGCTGGCGCACAGTGGAACCGTGTGCCCTATCCGTTGCTGATCATGCCGGCTGCCAACCTGAGCTATATCATCGAGGACGAGACGTTTAACTTGATCAACAACATGGAGTTCCTCAACGACCGCTACGCCAGTCTCGATGCCAGTTGGGACCTCAACGGTAAGATCTTCAACCGCATACCATTGCTAAAGAAGCTCAAGTGGCGCGAGTATCTCGGCGTGAAAGCACTATGGGGTAAGCTCACCGACAAGAACAATCCTTATCTGGCGCAGAACGAAAACTCTTCCGTACTCATGCAGTTCCCCGAGGGCTGCTACGTCATGGACCCGCATAAACCTTACGTGGAGCTCATCGCTGGTGTGCACAACATCTTCAAACTCCTGCACGTGGAGTTTGTCCATCGCTGCAACTACAACGAGTTGCCGACAGCGCACAAGAATGGCGTAAGACTGATGATGAGGTTGACGTTCTAAGGGACTACACCTTATTATATATATAGGGCACCTTATCTAAATAGGGTACACCTTATTAAATATAGCACATACTGATCGACTAATAATACCAAACATCTATGAAGAAAATACTATTCGCAATCTTTGCCATGCTGACCTTCTCTTCAGCTTGCCGGGCAGTAAGTACACTGCCCGTCGAGGGAGAATGGGTGAAACCGTCCAACCCGTTGATTCAATATATCGGACGCATCAATGACAGCAATCCCGACCAGCCTACATTCAACTGGCCGGGCATTGAAATTCGCGCACGCTTCCAAGGCACGTCACTGCGCATGGTGGCTAAGCCTAAGAGCGGTTACTTCATGTGTACCATAGACAACGCCACACCGTTCAAGGTAGCCTTCAACAGTGAGCGTGACTCTGTCGTTCAGCTCGCCACCGCACTCCCGCAGGGTGAGCACAGCGTCAGACTGATGTATGCCATCGAAGGCCTCGACCGCCATGCCATCTTCCGTGGCTTTGTCCTCGACAAGGGCTGCAAGCTCGTTACTCCTGCCCCACTGCCGAAGCGCAAGATAGAGTTCATCGGCAACTCCATCACTTGTGGCTATGGCGTGGAAGACACTTCCGGATCTGACCACTATCTCGACGAGACAGAAAACCATTGGCTCAGCTACGCTACACTGACCTCCGAGGCATTAGGTGCTCAGCACTTCTCCACCTCTCGCAGCGGCATTGGCGCTTATCGCAACTACAGCGGACCAACCGCAGGCTCGCCCGATGCCATGCCGCAGATGTATGATCTCACACTCTATCACGACAGCACACAACAGTGGGACTTCAAGCGCTGGACGCCCGACGTGGTCTGCATCAATCTCGGAACAAACGACTTCTCTACGCCGGGCTACGACGCTGCCCTTTACGAGAAAGCCTATCTCGGACTCGTGCGTCACGTCAGAAACTGCTATCCACAGGCATTCATCGTGCTGATGAGCGGACCTATGCTGCCCACAGAGGCCAATGCTATCGTCAAGAAAACACTCGACAACATCAAGAAGGCACTCTCCAAGAAAGGCGACAAGCGCATCTGTCGCTTCGACTTCACACCGCAGGATGGTAGCCTCGGCTATGGCGCAGACTATCATCCCAGCAAGGCTCAGCACCAGAAGATGGCGGCGGAACTCACGAAGTTCTTGAAAGAGAATATCTTCAAGGACTAAGATACAAAGTTGTTTTATGGATAACAGGCGCTTCTGAAAAGTGAGAAGCAGCCACAAGGAACGGCGACGTTGGGAAGAACGAAAGTTCTTTTCAACGTCGTTTCTTTAGAAATATTGTAGATGGAGTGTTAAAAAT
This sequence comes from uncultured Prevotella sp., assembly GCA_945873145.1. Classification (GTDB taxonomy): domain Bacteria; phylum Bacteroidota; class Bacteroidia; order Bacteroidales; family Bacteroidaceae; genus Prevotella. The sequence goes on along the minus strand of CAMCBZ010000044.1, from coordinate 13,618 downwards.
TTGGCACTCTGATAGATTTTTGCTACCTTTGCGTAAGAACAATAACATTAAACAAAGAAAGCCTATCGATAATACATTTACTTAATAAAAAGCATTAAGAAAATGGAACAGCTCAAGACAATGACCGACGAACAGTTGGCCATCAAATACATGGAGGGCAATAATCAGGCTTTCGACATTTTGTTGTCGCGCAATCAGAACAAGTTGTTTGCCTACATCCTTTTTGTTGTCCACGACGAAGGGTTGGCAAACGACGTCTTTCAGGAGACTTTTGTCAAGATCATCGTGAAATTGCAAAACGGACTCTACGAGCCTTCAGGACAGTTCGCGGCATGGTGTATGCGCATTGCTCACAATGTGATCATGGACACATTCCGCCGACAGAAGGCACGTCATATCGTGGAGCCCAACGAGGACAACGATCTCGGAAAACTGCGCCACAGACAGGTATGGGAAGGCAACAGAGAGGGAAGATACGTCAATGAGCAGGTACTCAGGGACGTAAAGACGCTCATGGACAAGCTCCCTGACCCTCAGCGCGAGGTAGTCTTCATGCGTTTCTACCAACAGATGTCCTTCAAGGAGATTGCTGATGCTACACAAGTAAGCATCAATACGGCTCTCGGCCGCATGCGCTACGCAGTACTGAACATGAGGAAGATGGCGAAGAAAAACGGAATTGTGCTGGAGATAGAGTAGCCCCCGCCCATCAAGTCTCTTGCCGCATGCGGCAAGAGACATGAAAGTAAGTGCAGCCAGCAAAGATGCTCTGTGGCATAATTAGAGTATGCGCGTCACGTTGTAACGTGACGAACACAACGGAGCACAACCACAAATCTCCGCCCTAATTCCCAAGGAGGGCAAGCCAATTTTCAGCGCGTATTCCGCCTTGAGTTCTGTTCGTCACGATATATCGTGACGCTTCCCCCTGCAAAGCCCCCACCAACCACAGACGGAAGAGAGCTATAACGAGCTTGCCAAGGCAGAGATCACTTGCTCCGGCTCCTTAGCCTTGAACACATGGCTGCCACTGACAAGCACATCCACTCCGGCGCGCTTGAGCTTCGGCGCTGTCTCTGCATTCACGCCACCATCCACTTCGATGAGCGCATGCGAGCCGCTGTCCTTGATCAGCTGCTTCAATCTGCCAATCTTTGCGTAAGTGTTCTCTATAAATTTCTGACCGCCAAAACCAGGATTGACACTCATCAGCAGCACCATATCTACATCTTGGATGCAATCCTCCAACATGCAGACAGGTGTAGACGGGTTCAGGGTCACGCCCGCCTTCATCCCTTCCTCATGAATCTCGTGGATGATGCGGTTGAGATGTGTACATGCTTCGTAGTGAACATTCATCATCATAGCACCGAGCTTTGCAGTACGCGTGATATAACGTTCAGGCTTCACGATCATCAGGTGAACGTCAAGCGGCTTTGTGCAGATACGTTTCACCGCCTCCAACACCGGGAAGCCAAAAGAGATGTTAGGAACAAAGACGCCGTCCATCACATCGCAGTGTAGCCAATCGGCCTCACTGCGGTTGATCATATCTATATCTGCTTGCAGATTGGTGAAGTCAGCTGCAAGCAAAGAGGGAGAAACAAGTGTTTTCATTTTGCTTTATCGGTTTTGATCCGTCATCAGTTCATACAATGAGCAGCCACTTCCGAAGTACGCCTGTCGATACGAAAGGTGTGAGCAATCTGTCGAATGATATACAACGACAACTCTGAAGGTACACATTCTTTGGGAGTAGAATACTTCATAGGCGGACATAATTAATTGTAATACGAATATACTTATAACGGAGTCGTCCACCATTTATTATAGAATGAGCATGAAAAAAGGCTGTGGGAAGTTTCTTCCCACAGCCTTTTCTATTTTACATGTAACTTTTCAGCCCAAATTACTGCATCACCGACGCAGCCTGAATCCAGTCGTAGACATAGCTGCAAACACCGAAAGCTATGATGCCAAGTGTACAGAGAGCCAGTGCCAGTTTCGTGTTGACATGAGCACTGAAGGTCGGCAGTGGATTCTCGTTGTGCTTGATAAACATTGCCTTGACGATGAGCAGATAGTAGTACAAGCTCACTACCGTGTTGACCAAAGCGATAAAGACGACTGCATAGATGGTAGCACCGATGGTCGTGGTGACCTGTGCGCCGTTGGCGGCGGCCATGAACACGAAGAACTTCGAGAACATTCCGGCGAACGGAGGAATACCACCCAGGGAGAACAGTGCCAGCGTCATGAGGAAAGCCAGACGCGGATTGGTCTTGTAGAAACCATTGTAAGCATCCATGCTCACCACACCATTGTTATGCTCCTCTACAGAAGAGATGATGGAGAAGACGGCGAGGTTGGCGACGACGTAGATGAGTACATAGTAAGACAATGCTGTCACGCCCATAGCAGAATCACCTAACACAGCTAACATGATGTAACCGGCCTGAGAGATGGAACTGAAGGCCATGAAGCGCTTCAGATCCTTCTGATGGATGGCGAAGAGGTTGGCAATGGTGATGGACAGCACGATGACGATCATCAGCATATACTGCCAGTACTCTACCATCGGAGCGAAGACCTTCATCAGGATGGAGCACAGCGCAAAGGCAGCAGCGCCCTTAGAGATGACACTCAGATAACCACTGACATTGGTCGGAGCACCCTGATAGGTGTCTGCCGTCCAGAAGTGGAAAGGTACCAAAGAAATCTTGAAGCCCAGACCACTGAAGAAAAATACCATGCCCATGATAGTCAACGGTGTAGCGCTGATGTTTTTCACGACATCATCGAAGTAGAGTGTGCCCGTAGCGCCATAGAGGAAGCTGATACCATAGATCATCACACCGCTGGAGAAAGTAGCGGTGAGGATGAACTTAGCACCGGCCTCTGCACTGTGATGACGATATTTGTCGAAAGCAACGAGGCAGGCCATAGGCACAGAAGCCATCTCAAGACCGATGAAGAACAGCAGGAAGTGGTTGGCACTTACCATCATGTTCATACCGAGAAGCGTGGAGATGACGAGCTCGTAGAACTCACCCTCCTTGAAATTAGTATCTGGACGCTGCAGCCACTCACGCGACTGGATGAGGACGATGAGCGTACCAAAGGCGAGAATCGTCTTGATGACGCCCACGCTCGGATTGGTCATATACATACCACCGAAGGCGGTAGCAGAAGCTGTCGGGAAGATGTTGATGAAGACATGAGCCAGCATCAGCACACACACCAAAGGATTGAACCAGCTGCGCACCTTGCTCTCGCCGGAGCGGGGAGCGGTGAACAGATCAGCAAGGAATACGATCAACAGGATAGCCGTCAGCGTGGCCTCCGGAATCATATTAAGAAATTGACTATAATCTATATTCATAACTTTATTCTCTTTTCAATCGTATTACATGCCAGCGACAACACCTGCGCTAAGGATATGATGCAACATAGGAGCCATGGCGTCGTTGATGATATTCTGTGCCCACAGTGGAGCCAGACCCAAGCCAGCCACGCAGAAGATCAGACCACCCACAGCGATGCGCTCGTCCCAAGAAGCATCAGAGAGTTTGTAATAAGCCTGGTCGGGAACCTGCTGATACAAAATCTTACCGACGACACGCAGGATATACACAGCGGTGATGACGATAGAGGTACAAGCGATGATGGTGCAAGTACGGTGGAACAGATCAGGATTCTCGAAAGAACCGACGAAGATGTTCATCTCTGCGACGAAGCCAGAGAAGCCTGGAAGACCGAGGTTGGCCAAACCGGCTACTACATAAGCAACGGCCAGGAAAGGCATGATCTTCATCAAGCCGCCCAAGCGACGCACGTCACGTGTGCCGCAACGGTGGTAGATCATACCGATGACAGCAAAGAACAAGGCTGTCATCAGACCGTGAGAGAGCATCTGCAGAATGGCACCCGTGCAAGCAGTCTGGGTCATCATCAGCAGAGCGAAAAGCACCATACCGCAGTGAGACACGGAAGAGTAGGCGTTGATATACTTCAAGTCGGTCTGCACACAAGCGGAGAGCGCGCCGTAGACCACTGAGATGGTGGTAAGGATCAGGAAGATCCAGGAGAGCTGGTGAGCAGCCTGCGGCAAGAGATACATGGCAATGCGGAAGCAGCCATAACCTCCGAGCTTCATCAGCACACCGGCGTGGAGCATAGACACTGCCGTCGGGGCTGAAGCATGACCGTCGGGAGACCATGTGTGGAACGGGAACAGAGCGCCGAGGACACCAAAACCGATGAAGATGAACGGGAAGAAGATCTTCTGAATGAATGCCGGAATGGCATTGGAAGCAGCGATCTCCACAACCGACATGGTATAGGTGCCGCTGTACTGACCGTTGAAGAAGTAGATGCCGAGGATGCCGATGATGAGCAGAGCGGATCCGCCCATGAGCATCAACGTCAGCTTCATGGCACTGTACTCCTTAGGACCAGTACCCCAAACGCCAATGAGCAGGTACATAGGAATCAGAGCGACCTCGTAGAACATGAACATGGTGAAGAGGTCCTCAGAGATGAAGAAGCCAAACACACCGGTAGACAGCAAGGTGAACCAGAGGAAATACTCCTTCTGCATGGGGTGCTGCTGCCAGGAGGCAAAGGTACCGGTGAAGACGATGATGGCAGAAAGCAGGATCATCACCACCGAGATGCCGTCCACGCCCGTGCGATAGAAGATATGCAAAGGCTTGAACCAAGGTATGGCGTCGCCGAAGAGGAAGGGGAACTTCTCTGCCGGCATGGTCTCGCGCGCCTCCAGGAAGGCGAATACCAAATAGATGGCAAGGGCGAGAAGAGCCGTAGAGCCTACGACCATGACGCCACGCACCTGACTGTCGTTGCGAGCCAGCCACAGGGCAAGCAACATCAGAATAGGTATAACGACGAAAAACGTTAAAAATGTCATTTTCTTATTTCAGTCTAAGTGAATGTTTCGATGTTGTTAAATGCAAAGCAGAATCAGCGTCAGTGCCACACTGCCGGTGAGGAACCAGATAGCATACTGACGGACATCGCCACTCTGCCACGGACGGATGGTCTCGCCGGCCTCTTGTGTTGCCCATGCCGAGAAGTTGAACATACCGTCGATGACGTGACGGTCGAACCAGGCGATAGGAATAGAGAAGCAACCGAAGACAATCTTATGAGTGAAGAACTGCCAAGCATCGTCGATGTAGAAGCGGTTGAGGGCAGCCTTGTGGAGTTTCGGCATACGGCGCTGAAGCATATCTGGCACAGGGTTCTTGCCGCTGGCGTACATCCAGGTAGCAAGGGCAAAGCCGATCGTTGCGACAGCCAGAGAGCACCAGGCTGTCATGCCGAAGTGGAAGCTCTGCAATGGAATATCCTCGCTCAAGCCATTGGCTGATACGAAGTGACCGAAAGGAATCCATCCTGCCACGCAGCTGATGATTGCCAGGAACACCAGCGGACCCCACATGATGAAGGGAACCTCGGCCGGACGACGGCGGTGCTCGGGATCAGCCTCGTAGTAGGAGTTGCCCCAGAAGATGACATAATAGAGACGGAACATGTAGAAGGCGGTCATACCTGATACCAACGTCATGAACCAACCCATGTATGGAGAGAAGTGGAAGCAAGCATCCACGATCTCATCCTTAGAGAAGAAACCTGCCAACGGCCAGAAACCGCTGATGGCAATCGTTCCGATGAGGAAGCAGATGTTGGTGATAGGCATGTATTTGTGCAGTCCACCCATGTATTCCTTGAAATTGCTGCCGATGATGACAATGATAGCACCGGAGCAGAGGAAGAGCAGAGCCTTGAACATGGCGTGGGTGAAGAGGTGGAACATGCTGGCCATATAGCCGACACTTCCCTCGCCCTCCATGGATGTGCAAACACCGAGAGCCACGAGCATGTAAGCAATCTGTGAGATGGTCGAGAAGGCCAGGCCACGCTTGATGTCACGCTGGCAGCAAGCTACAGCGGCTGCATAGAAAGCAGTGAAGGCTGCAATGTAGGCAACATAATGAAGTGTGTTCGGAGCGTACTGAATCCAGATGGGGAACAGACTGGCAACCTGGTAAACACCGGCGACAACCATCGTAGCGGCGTGGATCAAAGCACTGACAGGTGTCGGGCCCTCCATAGCATCGGGCAACCAGATGTGCAATGGGAACATAGCACTCTTACCGGCACCACCGATGAACATCAGGAACAGTGCGGTCGGCATGATCCAGGCTGCATGAGGCAGACGGCCTGCCAAGGTCGGGTCAGCGTTAAGATCGTAGTTGAACGTTCCCACATAGTAGCTGAAGAACAGGATACCAATGAGGAAGAACAAGTCGGCGAAACGCGTGACGATAAACGCTTTCTTGGAAGCGTGCACGGCAGCGTGCTTGGGATAATAGAAGCCGATGAGCAGGTAAGAGCACACACCCACGAGCTCCCAGAAGAGATACATCTGGAAGATGTTGGTGGCCACAACCAGTCCAAGCATACTCATGGTGAAGAGCGACAGAAAAGCATAGAAGCGCTGGAAACCTTTCTCGTAACCTTCCTTCTTGTAGTTCTCGTCGCGCTCAGCCATGTAGCCGAAGCTGTAGATGTGAACCATCATACTCACCGTAGTGATGACGATGAGCATCATCACGCTGATAGGTGTCAGACGGAAACCAATGTTGAACGTCAGCGCCTCGGTAAACTTCAGCCATGTGAAGTTAAACACGGTCACGGTCGGATAGAGTCCCGTGGCGGCGTCACGTCCCACGGCGAAGAAATATTCGTAAGCGGTGTACAGGCTCATGCACCACAGCACAGCCAGAACAGCCGTACCGATCATGCCCGCAACCGGTTTTTTCATCTTCATGCCAAGGAGTCCGAGCAAGAGAAAGCTCAGGAAAGGCAGAAGCAGTATCAAGAATGAATAACTGTATTGCATGGTTCGTTTAGAATTTCATGTTTTCAATACTGTTCACCTGGTCACTGTGATAGTTGCGGTAAACATTGATGATGATGGCCAATGCCACAGCGGTCTCGGCAGCACTGATGCCCATGGAGAACAGCGTGAAGAAGACGCCCTCGAACTGTCCGGGGAACAGAATGCGGTTGAACACTGCAAAGTTCAGGTCAGCCGAGTTGAGTACCAACTCAATAGAGATGAGCATGGCAATCAGGTTGCGGTGAGTGACGAAGCCAAACACGCCGATGAAGAACAGCAGTGTGCTCAGCGCGAGATAACATTCAACAGGAATCATTTCTTGTCCTCCTTTCTTGCGATCATAATGCCACCGATGATACATGCCAACAAGAAGAGGGAGATGAACTCAAACGGCAACACATATTCATATTTACCAGAACCGACAAGTGCCTTACCCACTTGGGCCATAGGCACCTCAACGTCGGCGACACTGCATGCAGCGTCAATAAACTTATTCTTCAGAAGCACCACACCCACGGTAGCCAGTCCCACGAGCGAGATGAGAGCGCCCTGCACGACCCGCACGCCCTTGAAGCGGCTGGTGAGGTTCTGCAGTGTGCGCTTGCTGACAAGCGAGATGGCGAAGATGTACAGGATGGTGATGCCACCGGCATAGATGGAGATCTGCGCTGCACCCAGATAGGTGTAGTCAAGCAGGAAGTAAATGCCGGCAATGCCGAACAGCACGAACAACAAGTACGTGGCGGCACGCATGATGCTGCGGGTAAACACCGACAGCACGGCTGAGCCAAGGATGACTACAGCCAAGATGCAAAACATTACGATATTAGCCATTGTCTTTACTTGGTTTTGGTGTTAAACTCTCCAATCTTCAAAGGTGCGCCGCCATCGATAAGGTTGGGCAGGCTGCCTCCTTTATAAACCTCCTTGTCGAGGTGCATGACGAGTTTGCTACGGTCAAAGACTGCGTTTTCGAAGTCATTGGTGAAGTGGATGGCATCGAAGTTGCAGGCGTTGACACAGAGCTCGCAGAACATGCAGTCGCCTAAGTCGTACTGATAGTCATCGAGCACCTTATGTTTCCTTCCCGTCTCAGGATCCGTCTCCATGTGGGAAGTGATCTTGATGGTGTCGTTGGGGCATGCTTTCTCGCACATGGTACATGCCGTGCACTTGTAGTCGCCTACTTTCAGACCGCGCTTCACGGCCTGCGGATCCTCAGGATCCTCCACGCGTTTAAACACGAGACGTCCGCGGTGACGGGCAGAGACGTGGAGCGTGGTCTTGCGGTTCTCGGGATACTGCTCCGTAGACTTCGGGGTGAAGTACTCTTTCATGGTCACCTTCAATCCCGTCGTCAATGTCTTCACAGCATTCTTAATGCCGCCGAAATATGATTGATTTGACATTTCTGTATATTAATTAAAGAGTAAGTCCAAGAGCCACACATGCGGTCATCACCACGAGAGTGAGGAGCATCAGCGGCATGAGATATTTCCACTCGAGCTGCAGGATGTGATCGATGCGCAGACGGGGGAAAGTCCAGCGGGCCCACATGAGCACCCAGATGACCACAAGCATCTTACCACCGAACCACACAAAGCCGGGGATATAGTTCATCACGTTGTCGAAACCGGCAACACCGATGTTCAGCGGTGCCCAGCCACCCAGGAAGACGGTGGTAGCGAGTCCGGCGATGACCACGAGATTGAGGTACTCAGCCAGATAGAAGTAGCCGAAGCCCATACCGGAGTACTCGGTGTGGTAACCGGCTGTCAACTCACTTTCAGCCTCAGCCAAGTCAAACGGACCACGATTGGCCTCTGCGTTACCGGCGATCAGGAAGACGATGAAAGCAACGATGGCAGGGATATGACCCTGAATGATCAGCCATTTCCAAGGACCTGTCTGTGCCTCGATGATGCCGCTGAGCTGCATCGTACCGCAAAGAACTACTGCCGTGACCATGCACAGACCGAGACTCATCTCATAAGAAATCATCTGTACGGCGCCACGCATGGCAGAGATGACAGAATACTTGTTGTTGGAGCCCCATCCCGAAAGGATGATGCCCAGGATGCCGATGCTGCTGATGGCGGTGACCATAAACACGCCGACGTTGAAGTCGAGCACGGCAGCACCTTTGTTCCAAGGGAGGAAAGAGAAGGTGCCCACTGAGGCGATGATGGTCAGGAACGGAGCCAGCGCATACAAGAGCTTGTCTGAGCGGTCCACGCCAAAGATCTCTTTGATGAGCATCTTCAGCACGTCGGCCACAACCTGTACAGAACCCCAGGGACCCACACGCATAGGGCCGAGACGGCACTGGAAGAAGGCACAGACCTTACGCTCGAAATATATCATGAACATGGCGATGAGAGCATAGAGCGTCAGCACGATCAGGCCCACCACGACACATTCAATGAGGATTGTCCAAAAGTCCCCCAACCCGCATGTCTGTCGGAGGAGATTGTCAAACCACTGTGTTACTACTGTGAAATCAAACATAAATTTAATAATTGTAGACCCTCCCCGCCCTCCCTAAAGGGAGGAGAGAGCAGTCGTTATTTTTATAGCCTTATATCATTATCCTTCAGGATAATAGCGTTGCATTCCTTCCCATCGTTACGCAAGTCCTTTCGGAGACTGCGTCTCCCTCTCTTTTAGGGAGGGCTGGGGAGGGTCTTCGCTTTTTTATCTATCCAGATCCGGGATCACGAAGTCGATGGAAGCACCGGTAGCAATCAGATCAGCGATCTTCTCGCCACGCAGCATCTTGTCGAAAGCTCCGGCAAGTGTCAAGCCCATCGGACGCATCTTCACACGATAAGGACTCTTGTCACCACGGCTGTCGAGGTAGACACCAAACTCACCGGCGCCGCCCTCAACAGAGAACCACCACTGGCCCTCGGGCACCTTGATGATCGGCTTCTGCTTGATATAGAAGTCACCCTCTGGGATGTTGTCGATGAGCTGCTCGATGATGTTCAAGCTCTGATAGATCTCGTTGATGTGGATCATATAGCGGTCCATAGAGTCGCAGTTCGTACCAAGGACCTGCTCGAAGTTGACTTTGTCGTAGAGATCGTAAGGATGGTTCTTGCGGACATCGTTCTTCCATCCTGCGGCACGTCCGGCAGGACCGGTGACGCCGTAGTTGATACAGTCCTCAAGATTCATGTAGCCCACACCTTCAAGACGCTGGTGAGTGATGACGTTGTCACCGAAGACATCGAGATACTCCTGTACGAAAGGACGGAGATATTTGCAGAGTGTCTTGGTGTTCTCCACGAAGTGCGGGTCGATGTCGGCCTGCAGACCACCTATTCTATAATAGTTTTGGATGAGTCGTCCGCCCGTAGTCTCCTCCATGACGTTGAGCACATGCTCACGGTCACGCATACAGTAGAGGAATGCTGTCAGGGCGCTGAGGTCCTGTGCGCATGTTCCGAGGAAGAGCAGGTGGTTGTCGATACGCTGCAACTCGTCCATGATGGTGCGGATGTAGCGGATGCGGTCGCTGAGCTCTATGCCCATAGCCTCCTCGATGACGCCGACGAGGGCGTGACGGTGGTGCATGGCGCAGAGATAATTCAGTCGGTCAGTGAGGGCGAGCGTCTGAGGATAGGTCATGCTCTCCATCATCTTCTCCATACCACGGTGGATATATCCGAGGTGAGGATAGATGTGCTTGATGGTCTCACCGTCAACAACAGTTCTCAGACGAAGCACGCCGTGGGTACTCGGGTGGTTAGGACCGAAGTTGATGACGAAGTCATCGTCATCGAGCAGACGGTGTTTGGTCTCCACGAGATCACCGCAGTCGTTGAGGTTCCACTCTGATGTCCAGTCGCTCTCAGGCTCATCGGTCATGGGGAACTGGTTCTTCTCAGGACTCATATCAAAGTCCTTGCGAAGCGGCCAGCCCTGGAAGTCGCTGCGCATAAACAGGCGGCGCATGTCGGGATGACCGAGGAACTTGATGCCGAAGAAGTCATAGACCTCACGCTCGAGCAGGTCGGCGTCGTGCCAGAGTTTCAGCACAGAGGGAATGACATAGTCAGTCTCTCCGACCTTCTTGGCGATCTGCTTGACCGAAACGCGCTCGTGGCTGTCGGTATTCTCCAGGATATAGATACATCCCAGTCCTTCCTCGGGACCGAAATCCTCACCGATGATGGTGACCAGGTAATCGAAATGCTTATCATTCTTCAGCTTTGCCATCTCAGCGGCAAAGTTGTCAAACCCGAATTCTTTGTTTTCTAACTTCATGACAGTTCGCTTACCTTATTGTTGATTGTTATCACTTGCCGCAGCCTTCTCGGTGTCGGCAGCGGGTTGCTTGTGCACTTCAAATTCCTTTCCCTCCTCTTCAAGAGCGTCGAGCTCACGTCCGAGGACTTCGAGATCTTCCTTGTTGGGAGAGGCAGTAACCATGATCGGCGTCTTCTCGCCAATCTTGGCAGCACTGAGGTTCTCATTGCTGATACCGTGCAGACCGCCGAGACCCATACTCTCAGCTTTCTCCTCGCGGGTCATCTTGTGGTTGGCACCGCCGAAGAACTTCTCGACCTTCACCTTACGCTGCAATTGCATCATACCATAGAGGATAGCCTCCGGGCGCGGAGGGCAGCCAGGGATGTAGACATCGACAGGTACGATCTGATCGATACCGCGCACGACGCTGTAGCTCTTCTTGAAAGGGCCACCACTGATGGTACAGCCTCCGACGGCAACAACATACTTTGGCTCGGCCATTTCATCATACAAACGCTTGAACACCGGAGCCATCTTGTTGGTGATCGTACCGGCGCACATGATCAAATCGGCCTGGCGCGCTGAGTTACGTGTCACCTCGAAGCCAAAGCGAGAGAAGTCGTAACGGGCACAACCCACAGCCATGAACTCAATACCGCAGCAGGAGGTACCGAAGGTCAGCGACCACAGCGAGTTGCTGCGTCCCCAGTTGATCATCTGGTCGAGGCTTCCCAGCACCACGTTCACGCCACCGTCGTTGAGCTCGGCAGCGATGTTCTCCAAGGTCTCGTTGTCCTTGAATTCCTCGTAGGGAATGCTCTTGATGTGTGGTTTTCTTATTTCCATTCCAATGCTCCTTTCCGCCAGGCATAAGCCAAGCCTAAAACCAAAACCACCAGGAAGAAGCCGATGCTCACCAAAGCCAGTGAGCCGAACTGCTTCACGACAACGGCCCAGGGGTAGAGCAACACGGTCTCAATGTCGAACATCAGGAAAAGGATGGCAAAGAGATAGTAGCCCGCATGCAAAGGCAACCAGCTGCTGCCGCGCGTGGGGATACCGCACTCAAAGGGCTCACCCTTGACCGGATTGTAGGAACGGGGACCGATGAGCTTGGCAATGACATAAGCGCCAAGCACCAACGTGACAGCCGTCAGCAAAACGGTGATGAATAAAATGAAGTTCATAAAAAGATGATAACGTTATTTTTGAATATTCGCTTAAGTGCTTGCAAAGTTACTAAATCTTTCTGTAACATGAACATTATTTACCTAAAAATGTTATCTCGGCTTGTCAATTCTACGATATAAGCTAATTAGCATGATTAACGCTGTTCGGTAAACACATCCGCTAAGGCTGTTCACAGCTTTCCATATGTTTGTCCGTACAACCGCCATGGCTTTACACCAGCTACGTTTTCCTTTGATCGTCAGCCACACGCATGAACAGGTTATAGGTATAGGCGTATTAAAAATAGAATCATAACGCACCGGAAAGAAAAATCCATGCGTTTACTTGCTAAATTCAAAGTTTCTTCATATCTTTGCTACATAAGAGTAAAGACCGTACCACATTATGATTATCCGAGTAGCAAATCCCATCTATGACTCCGTCTTTAAATATTTGATGGAGGACGAGCGCATCGCCCGCACCATTCTCTCGGCACTCCTAAAGAAAGAGGTGGTGGACATACAAATACGCCGTAACGAATACTCCAATGGCACTCGCAACAACATCTCCATGTTCCGCATCGACTTCGGAGCACGCATCCGCGAGGACGATGGCTCACTGCGTCTGATTCTCATTGAACTGCAAAAAACATGGTTGGAGACGGAGACATTGCGATTCCGTCAGTATCTCGGCGCTCAATATGCCAACCCGGAAAACATGGTTCACGAAGAGATGCGCCCGCCCTATGGTATTCCGATGGTTGCTGTTTATATTCTCGGACACAGAGTCGGGAATATAGATGTCCCCGTGCTCTATGTCAACCACAAATCCTACGACTATGATGGCAACGTGGTAACCCATGGACTTCCCGACCCCTTTGTCGACAGTCTCACCCATGACAGTATCATTGTACAGATTCCTCTTCTCCACGGACAGATCAACAATAGGCTGGAAAAGGTTCTTAGCGTGTTTGACCAAACCTACAAGGAGAAGGATGACCAGCACATAGTAGAACTTGATGAAGCCAAATACCAAGACGATCCTGACATGCAATATATACTCCATCGGCTGTATTTAGCCTCCAGTAATGCCCAGCTTCGTCAGGATATGAATGTCGAGGACGAGTATTTCAAGGCGATAGAGGATCGCGACACTGCCATCATGCAGCGTGATAAAACAATCAAAGAGAAAGAACAACGAATATCACAGCAGGATCAGCAAATCTCACAGCAGGATCAGCAAATCTCGCAGCAGAGCCAGCAA
>CAMCBZ010000043.1 GCA_945873145.1 uncultured Prevotella sp. | reverse complement strand
GAGGATATCAACCAGGACTACACGCTCAACGAATACGAGAAATACTTCCAGTACCACGTCTCCATCCGTCCCGAAGATTTGGAGATTGGCAAGAACTACATCGTCGACAAGCGTGAGACCAAGCCCACGCTGCGCAATGGTAAGAACGATACAGAGATCGACTGGTACCTTTTCCGCATCCCTCTCAAAGAGTTTGAGCAGCGCGTAGGAAGCATCAATGACTTCACGAGCATCCGCTTCATGCGCATGTTCCTCACAGGCTTCAAGCATCCCATCATCCTGCGTTTCGGCAGCCTCGACCTCGTGCGAGGCACCTGGCGCGTCTATGAGCAGAACCTCGACAACAGCGGAGCACAGACTGGTTCGATGACGACTGCGTCTGTCAACATCGAGGAGAACAGCGATAAGAAACCAGTCAACTATGTGCTGCCGCCGGGCATCAAACGCGGACAGGATCCCAACAACACCCAACTTGTACAGGACAACGAGCAGGCGCTCGACATCAATGTCAACCAGCTCTCACCGGGCGAGTCGAAGTGCGTTTATAAGAATACGACACTCGACCTGCGCCAGTATAAGCGGTTGCAGATGTTTGTGCATGCCAATGCCAACGAGCAGAACGTCACCAACCTGCAGGACAATCAACTCGCCGTATTCATCCGACTGGGCTCTGACTATAAGAGCAACTACTATGAATACGAGATTCCTCTGAAGCTCACAGCCCCGGGCTCGTACAGCCGTTTCTCAGCAGAAGGAGCACGTGCGGTGTGGCCTGAGGACAACATGCTCGACATTCCGCTCTCGCTTTTCACGAAGATCAAGAAAGAGCGCAACCTACAGAAGGCGCAGGGACTGGCTTCGTTTGCACGTCCCTATACCGGTTATGACTGTGACCATCCGCAAAACAAGGTCACTGTGATGGGTAACCCGACACTCGGCGAGGTGAAGACGATGATCATCGGCGTGCGCAACCTCAGTGCCGAACAGAAGAGCGGTGAGGTATGGGTCAATGAGTTAAGGCTGAGAGAATACAACAACACTGGCGGATGGGCGGCTAATGGCAACCTCAACGTGCAGCTCTCTGACCTCGGAACCATGAACATGCAAGGCAGATATGTCTCGCAGGGCTTTGGCGGACTGGAGAGTGGTGTCAGCGAACGCACCACCGACGACCAAAGCAATGTGGCTTTTACCACCAGCCTTGAACTTGGAAAGTTCTTCCCCGACAAGGCGAAGGTGTCGGCACCGCTCTACTATAGTGTCACCAAGCAGGTCACACGACCGAAATACAATCCGCTCGACACAGACATGCTCCTCAAGGATGCGCTTGAGAGCACGGCCAACAAGCAGGAGCACGACTCCATCGAGAACATTGCTGTGACGAAAGCTATCACCACCAATTTCTCGATTTCCAACGCCCGCATCGGCATTCAGAACCAACGGCATCCGACGCCCGTTGATCCTGCCAACTTCTCTTTCTCTTATAGCCACTCCCACTCTCACAAGCAGGGCGAGACGACGGTCTACGAGAATGAGGACAACTGGCGCGGCGCATTGGACTATGCCTGGACTCCTGTGTACAAGACTTGGGAGCCATTCCGCAAGATGAAGAGCAAGAGCAAGTGGCTCGATCTGCCCAAGCGACTGGGACTGAACTACCTGCCACAAAGCGTCAGCTTCAACTCTGAGATGACGCGCTCGTACTATGAGTTCCAGGAGCGTGACATGGAGGCTACGGAAAACAATCAGCTGCCACTGACGTTCTCCGAGCAGTTCCTCTGGAACCGTGAGTTCCAACTCCGCTGGGACTTCACCAAGAACATCCACATGAGCTTCCAAAGCGCCACCCACGCCGAGATAGAGGAACCGTACACAGCGATCAACAAAGACCTCTACCCCACGCAGTATCAGGCGTGGAAGGACAGCGTATGGCAGAGCATCAGACACTTCGGCACACCGCTCGACTATCAGCAAAACTTCAACCTGTCGTATCAGTTGCCACTCAATCTCATTCCCATCTTCGACTGGGTGACCTCCAATGCTACCTACAACTCCAACTACAGTTGGGTGCGCGGTACGTTGCTTGAAGACAGCACGTCGCTGGGCAATACGATTCAGAACAACCGTCAGCTCAACGTCACGGGCAGCTTCGACCTCGTGAAGCTCTATAACCATATTCCGTTCCTCAAGAAAGCCAATGAGCGTTTCAATCGGGAGACAAGCCAGTATCAGATCAACCAGCAGAAGAAGCAGAAAGAGCAGGCCAAGGCAAACAGACAGAAACAGCAGAAGGCTGAGGAGGAAGCACGCAAGAAAGCTCTCGCCGAGGGAAAGGATCCCGATCAGGCGGTAAAAGAGTTGCGCGCCAAAAACAAAGCTGAAGAAGAAAAGAAGAAGCAACTGCCCCGCAATCGCAATACCTACGAGAAGGAAATCACGTTGCGCCCTGACACAACGCTCATCGTCAGCCACGGCAAGCACACCAAGCGGCTGATCGTCGCAGCAAAAGACGAGAAGGGACATAAGGTGAAGCTGCGCTTCCGCAAGCTCGACGACAACCGCATACGTATTATTAATAAGGTGGACTCCGTCACCAAACTGAAGCTCTCGGTGATGGCCAAGCCGGCACTCGACGAAAAGGGATGGTACAAAACGGCACAAGTGCTGGCCCGTGTGGCCATGATGGTGCGCAACATCAGCGTGTCTTACCGCAATCAATACTCCATGGCGCTGCCCGGCTTCATGCCGAACATCGGTGACGTCTTTGGACAGACCAAGAACACCAATGCAGGCGTGCTCTCGCCAGGTCTGGACTTTGCCTTTGGCTTGATGGGCGACAGTTACATCGACAAGGCAAAGAACCGCGGTTGGCTGCTGATGGCTGACAGTGTGGCGACACCGGCCACCACCAACAAGACCGAGGACTTGCAGTTGAGAATGACGCTTGAACCGATCAAGAACTTGAAGATCGACCTCAATGCCAGCCGCACCAACACCACGGCGAAGAGTATACAATATATGTATGTGGGCAATCCCACTACACAGACTGGTACCTTCACGATGACTACGCTCTCATTAGGTTCAGCCTTCGAGGGCATGGGCAACGCCAACAATGGCTTCCGCAGCAAGACCTTTGAGAAGTTCTGCGCCTCGCTCGACGGTTTCCGCCAGCGTGTGGAGAGCCGCTATGCGGGTACCGTCTATCCCGAGGGGACGACGCTTGCGGGCAAGACTTTCGACGCAGCCAACGGCGGAGTAAACGGTTACAGTGCCGACGTGATGATCCCGGCTTTCCTCAAAGCCTACACGAGCATGAACAGCGGACTCGACCTCTTCCCGTCACTGGCCCACATGCTGCCCAACTGGACACTGCGCTACAGTGGACTGGGCAAGTTGCCATGGCTACGGGACATCTTCAAGAGCGTGAATCTGAACCATAGCTATAAGAGCATCTTCGCCATCGGCTCTTACCAGAGCTACTCCACATTCCAGTCGCTCATGGGAGCAGGCATGGGCTTCATCACCGACGCTACGACAGGCAATCCTATCCCCAGCTCGATGTACAACATCTCTACGGTGAGCATCAACGAAGCCTTTGCTCCGTTGCTCGGTGTCGACGTGACGCTGCAAAACAACCTCACAGCCAAACTGGAGTACAGTCAGACCCGAGTCCTCGCCCTTTCGATGACAAGTGCACAGATCAACGAGGCAGTGAGCAAAGACTGGACCTTTGGCTTGGGCTACCGCATCAACAACTTCAATCTCTTCGGTGGCGGTGGCACTAACCGCAGCGTGAAGAGCAAGGGAAAAGGCAACAACAGCCGCAACAACAAGCAGGAGAGCCGCAGCAACGCCCGCGGACGTGCCAACCACGACCTGAACATACGTCTCGACCTCTCCTATCGCAAGCAGGCGAGCATCCTCCGCGACATTGCCACGGTCAGTTCCACGGCCAGCAGCGGCAACACGGCCTTTAAGTTCTCGCTCATGGCAGACTACACGCTGTCGAAACTGCTCACCATGAGCTTCTATCTCGACCGGCAGACCAACACGCCGTTGCTCTCGTCAAACAGTTACCCGACAACGACACAAGACTTCGGACTCAGTGTCAAGTTCAGTTTGACAAGATAAAAAGAAGGCCCTCCCTAACCCTCCCTAAAAGGGAGGAGAAAAGTAACAACCGAAACCCTTCCCTGGTCCTCCCCAAAAGGGAGGGAAAAAGCCCCCTCAACCTTCCTTGTAGAAGAGGGGGAAGGAAGGTTGTAACTATTGAAAAAGAAAAGAAGAGATTGCTGTTTAATACAGCACATAGTGCTTGAAAAGATTCCAAGGATAGCCGGTATAGGCAGCACGGCTATGCTTGGGAATATGAATGCGCACAGCAGAGAAGTGCGACGCGTCAAAGACATCATGGATATCTGTCGGCCAATATTGGTTGCCGATACGGGGCGGCTGGTTGCCGCGAACATAGATATCCTTGAGGTTAGGACACTGCTTGAAGGCCCCTTTCATCAAGTGGACACGACCAGGAATGATGATAGAATGCAGTTTGCTATCACCTTTAAAAGCATCGAAGGTAATCTCGTCTACTTGATAACTAAATCCATCGTAAGACATCCTTCCGGGTATCTCCACGACTTCCTCCGTCTGGATGGCCGGACGAATCGTAACCTTGCCCCCACCCCACGACTCAAAGATCATGTTGGAGTACTGAAAACGAGCCACCACCTCGAAATGCGGGCGCGGATTGACAATGCGGTCCCAAGTCCAGAAGCCACCTCCGAAGAGTGCCACTGCCAAGCACAATCCCGCCAAGACACTGACGAAACATGTACGACGATGCAGCAAAACGATGACATCACTGACATGACCAAGGCGCCGGTCAATGGGCTCAAGCATCTTGTGTAAGATACCCTGCCACATCCATCCCAGCCTCATCTCCTGCAAGATGATGCCAAGACTATAGACATCGTTTCGCTCGTCCGTCACCGAGATCTTCCGCTGTTCGGGTGCTATATACCCCTTCGTGCCACCCGGCTCCTTAAAGATGGTGAAACTGTCGGTGTCAGCAAGTCCGAAGTCGATCAGCTTCACCTGTCGTCCGGTCCGTGTGACCATGATGTTGGAAGGCTTCAAGTCACGATGCACGACTTGCAGCGAATGGACATAGTCCACAGCCTTGACGATCTCTATCGCCACCCGTCGCCGCTCTACCAAGTTTGGCAGCCGGGGGAAATCAGAAGAGCTGGGGCCATAGAGCCATCGCTTGAGCGTCACACCGTCGACCCACTCCATCACGAGGCACATGCCATAAAGGGGAATACGACAATAGTCCACAGCCTTCACGACGTAAGGGCTGTCGAACATTGAAAGAATATCATACTCCTTTCTCAGCCTTGCAATATATTGTGTCTGATCCCGGTATTCGGCTTGCAAAGACTTGACAACATACCGCTGTCCGTTCTTGTTAGCCCGCCACAGGGTACAGATAGCCCCGTCGGCGATTTTTTCAAAGCCGGTATAGTCACTGGAGGGAACTGTGAAGCTCCCTTCAATGAAGTCTGAGAAAGAAGTATCTTCCGTCACGCGCTAATAATCATTTCTTATCGTACGCGTGCAGCGGATAGTCGATGGTATAGTGCAGACCGCGGCACTCCTTGCGCTCGATGGCCATGCGGGTGATGAGATACCCCACGTTGATCATGTTGCGCAACTCGCAGAGATCACGTGAAATCTTCACACGCTTGAAGAGCGACTCCGTCTCCTCATAGAGCAAGTCGAGACGATCCCACGCACGTTTCAGTCGCAGGTCTGAGCGTACGATGCCCACATAGTTCGACATGATCTCACCCACCTCTTTGTTGGCCTGCGTGATGAGCACGTGCTCCTCGTTGGTAAGAGTGCCTTCATCGTTCCATGCCGGCACCTTGTCGTTGAAGTCATAGTCGTCGACATGCTCAATACTGTGTTTGGCGGCAGCGTCGGCATAGACGACGGCCTCGATGAGCGAGTTGCTGGCCAGTCGGTTGCCACCATGCAGTCCCGTGCATGAACACTCACCGATGGCATAGAGGCGTTCGATGCTCGAACAACCGTTGAGATCGACTTTGATGCCACCGCACATATAATGGGCGGCAGGGCGCACCGGAATCATCTCCTTGGTGATGTCGATGCCGATGGACAGACACTTCTTGTAGATATTGGGGAAGTGGTGCTTGGTCTCCTCCGCGTCTTTGTGCGTCACGTCGAGATAGACATGATCGATACCGTTTTTCTTCATCTCCTTGTCGATGGCACGTGCCACGATGTCGCGGGGAGCCAGAGAACCGCGCTCGTCATACTTCTTCATAAAGGCCTCACCGTTTGGCAACTTCAGTATGCCACCGTAGCCACGCATGGCCTCAGTGATGAGATAGGCAGGATGTGTCTCGCCCGGATGATAGAGTGAGGTAGGATGGAACTGTACAAACTCCATATCTTTCACCGTACCCTTGGCACGATAAACCATAGCCTCGCCGTCGCCGGTAGCGATCACGGGGTTGGTGGTCGTCTGATAGACAGCACCGCAACCGCCGGTGCACATCACCGTGACACGGCTCAGATAGGTGTCGACCTTATTCTCCGGGTTGAGCACATAGGCTCCGTAGCAATATATATAAGGAGAGCGGCGGGTGACACGCGCGCCGAGATGGTGCTGGGTGATGATCTCCACAGCGAAGTGGTTCTCCTTGATCTCAATATCGGGGTTGGCTCTTACGGCAGCCATCAGCGCACGCTGTATCTCCGCGCCGGTGTCGTCGGCATGGTGGAGGATACGGAACTCCGAGTGGCCGCCCTCACGGTGGAGGTCATAGTCGCCATTGCTCTTCTTGTCGAAGTTGGTTCCCCACTCCACCAAAGCCTTGATCTGCTCGGGTGCCTTGGTAACCACTTGCTTGACTGCCTCCACATCATTGACGTAGTCGCCGGCGACGATGGTGTCGTGGATATGCTTGTCGAAATTGTCAAGCTCTAAATTAGTAACCGAGGCCACACCGCCTTGTGCAAACCGGGTGTTGGCCTCGTCGAGTGTGGTCTTGCAGATGATACACACTTTTCCTTTCTTTGCTTTCGCCACTTTCAGGGCATAACTCATGCCGGCAATACCGGCACCGATAATCAGAAAGTCATATTTGTAAGTCATGACGCGTAATGATTTGACTGTGATAGTCTTGCAACTATTAATTGGTGCAAAATTACTAAATATTATCTAAATGGATGCAATCGCATTATAATAATCTTTGTAATTTTGCATTTTGAAAGATTTTATAAGGCGAAAGCATACTTTTTCCTCAAGATTATGGACCGTACTTTTCAACACCGTTTCACCCTGGGCGCCAAGAGTGGCATCATCATCTTGTCGCTGCTTGCCTTTTATCTGTTTTGGACAAAAGGTATCCTTGCGGCACTGATTGTCGTCGTGGCCCTGGTGGCTGTCATTGAGCGGGTGCTCCACTCGTGCTATATCGTGCGCGACCATGACCTGGTCATCCATCGCGGACGTTTTCTCCACGACATACAGATACCGCTGAGTGACATCCGCGCCATCCGTCCTATGACGACGACATGGGGACTGGTGCACTATCTGCTCATCGAATATGGCGACGGCAAACTGACCAGCGCGGAGCCCCACGACGAGGATTCTTTCCTCAAATGCCTGCGCAAGCGCATCCACGACGAGCACCAAGATGACCAAAAAGAAAAGGAGGATTTTGACTAAACGACATGAGAGTATTGAAGACAAACAGCAAGACAACAACAAAATACCTGGGCCTGCTCCTTGCATGGCTCTTCGCGCTGACGCTCGCCCTGCCCGCCAAGGCACAGGTAGCCAACTCTGAGATAGAGAAAGAAAACGACAGCACGGCCGTGGACTCGCTGTGGAGCGACACGGCCGTGGTGAAAAACGACACGCTGCCCTGGCCGCAGAATGTGCAGCGGGCCATCGACGAACTGCTTCGGAGCGACATGTTCCAGACTTCGCAAGTGGGACTGATGATCTATGACCTCGACGCCGACTCTGCCATCTACCGCCACAACGAGCGGCAGCTCATGCGTCCGGCTTCCACGCTGAAGGTCATCACCGCCATCACGGCCTTGGACCGTCTCGGCGGCAGTTACCAGTTTAAGACTGAACTGTGCTACACGGGCAAAGTCGACTCCTGCGTGCTGCGTGGGGATGTCTACTGTGTAGGCGGCTTCGACCCTCGGTTCAACAGCGATGACCTGCGGGCCCTTGTCGAGGCACTGCGCAAGATGGGCGTGGACACCATCCGTGGCAATGTCTATGCCGACAGGACGATGAAGGACCGCGACAGCCTCGGTGAGGGATGGTGCTGGGACGATGACAACCCGACGCTCTCGCCTCTGCTCATCGGCCGCAAGGATCTGTTCATGGACCGCTTCAGCGCTGAGTTGCGTAAGGCGGGCATCGTTGTGACGGGTGTCTTCGGTGAGGCTCCCAAGCCTCAGGACGCCTACTGCATCGTCAGCCGCTTCCACACCATCGACCAGGTGCTCATGCGCATGCTCAAACAGAGCGATAACCTCTATGCCGAGTCGATGTTCTATCAGATCGCTGCCTCCACAGGCAACCGACCGGCGACGGCTCGTGACGCCCGATCGGTCATCCGCCAGCTCGTCAGCAAGGTGGGACTCAACCCCGCCAACTATCAGTTTGCCGACGGCTCGGGGCTCTCGCTCTACAACTATGTCAGCCCAGAGCTGGAGGTACGCTTCCTGCGCTATGCCTATGGCAACGCCATCATCTACAACCATCTCTATCAGGCATTGCCCATCGCCGGGCGCGACGGCACGCTCCGCAACCGCATGCAGGGATCCTTCACCCGCGGAAACGTCCATGCCAAGACGGGTACCGTGACGGGCATCAGCTCGCTCTGCGGTTATCTCACCGCTGCCAACGGCCACCACATCTGTTTCTCCATCATCAACCAAGGACTGCTCCACGGCATCAACGGCCGCCGTTTCCAGGACAAGGTCTGCAACATTCTGTGCAGAAACTGACGCGGCGGTCAGGCCGTACCACGATTTTCCTATAACTAAAAACACCACACGATGAACATTTTCACTCCGTTTATTTCCGAACATCTTCATATCCGTGCCGAGCAGGTCGACGCTACACTCGACCTTCTCGACGCGGGCTGTACCATACCTTTCATAAGCCGCTACCGCAAAGAGGCTACCGGTAACCTCAACGAGGTGCAGGTGGCTGCCATCAGCGATCTCAACGACAAGCTCAAAGAGATGCAGAAGCGCAAGGACACCATCCTCAAGACCATCGAGGAACAGGGCAAGCTCACCGACGAACTACGCGACCGCATCACGGTCAGTTGGAATGTCACAGAGCTCGAAGACCTTTATCTGCCCTTCAAACCGAAGCGGCGTACACGGGCGCAGGTGGCCCGCGAGCGCGGACTGGAGCCGTTGGCCAACACGCTGATGATGCAGTTTGAGCGTCATCCCGAGGACGCGGCCAAGCGCTTTGTCAAAGGTGAGGTGAAGGACACGGCCGAGGCCATCAAAGGAGCGCAGGACATTATCGCCGAGCGTGTCAGCGAGGATGAGGGCTCGCGCCAGGCCGTCCGCGGCATCTTCCGCCGCGAGGCTACCATCGCCTCACGTGTGGTGCCGAAGATGCGCGACGAGGACGAGGCACAGAAATATTCCGATTACTTCTTCTTCAGCGAGGAGTTGCGCCGCTGCTCTTCCCACCGCCTGCTGGCCATGCGCCGTGGCGAGGCCGAGGGAGTGCTGCGCGTGACCATCACGGCCGACGACGAGGAATGCACCGACAAGCTCAAGCGCCACTATGTTCACGGTACGGGTCCTTGCCAGACCATCGTCGGCGAGGCCATCGACGACGCTTTCAAACGTCTCCTCGGCCCGCAGATGGAGACGGAGTTCGCCGCACTGAGCAAGGAGAAAGCCGACGACGAGGCCATCAAGGTGTTTCGTGAGAACCTGCGCCAGCTGTTGCTTGCCGCGCCACTCGGGCAGAAGCGTGTCATGGGCGTGGACCCTGGCATCCGCACTGGCTGCAAGGTGGTGATGCTCGACGCGCAGGGCAACCTGCTCTATCACGATGTGGTCTTTGCCACCGGACATATCGCTGACAGTCATGGAGGCAGTGAGGCTGCACTCCGCCGCTTTGCCGACATCGCCCACCGCTACGGCGCCGAGGCCATCGCCGTGGGCAACGGCACGGCATCGCGCGAGACAGCCGACATCCTGCGGCAGATTCCCGACATCCCCGTCTACGTGGTCAGCGAGGACGGTGCCAGCATCTACTCTGCCTCAGCGACAGCCCGTGAGGAGTTCCCCAACGAGGATGTCACGGTGCGCGGCGCCGTGAGCATCGGCAGAAGACTCATGGATCCATTGGCTGAACTGGTGAAGATCGACCCGAAGAGCATCGGCGTGGGACAATACCAGCACGATGTGGACCAGACCAAACTCAAGCACAGCCTTGACCAGACCGTCGAGCTCTGTGTCAACTCGGTGGGCGTGAACCTCAACACGGCGAGCAAAAACCTACTGACCTATGTCAGCGGACTCGGTCCGGCGTTGGCTCAGAACATTGTAGACTACCGCAAGGAGCATGGTGCCTTCACCTCGCGTGCCCAACTAAAGAAAGTTCCACGTCTCGGTCCTGCTGCTTTTCAGCAGTGCGCGGGCTTCCTGCGCATCCCGGGGGCAAAGAATCCGCTCGACGCCAGTGCCGTGCATCCCGAGAGCTATCCCATCGTGGAGCAGATGGCCAAAGACTGCGGTTGCCGTGTCATCGACCTGATGAAGGATCCCGAGGAGCGCAAGAAGATCGACCTCAACCGCTATAAGACGGCCACCGTGGGACTGCCCACGCTGCGCGACATCATGAAGGAGTTGGAGAAGCCGGGCCTTGATCCGCGTGACAAGATAGAGACTTTTGAGTTCGACCCGCGCGTGAAAACACCCGACGACTTGGTTCCCGGCATGGAGTTGCCCGGCATTGTGACCAACATCACCAACTTCGGTGCCTTTGTCGACGTCGGCGTACACCAGGACGGACTGGTTCATATCTCCCAGCTCGCCAACCGCTATGTCAAGGATCCCAACGATGTGATCAAGCTCCATCAGCACGTCAGAGTGAAGGTACTCGAAGTTGACAAGCGCCGTCATCGCATCGCGCTGACGATGAAAGGAGTGGGACAGCAATAGTAGCCTCACCCCCTAACCTACAGCCTCACCCCCTAACCTACAGCCTCACCCCCTAACCCCTCTCCAAAGGGAGAGGGGAGTGAGATGCTTCAAGGGGTGATGTTGCAGAAGGCTGCTGAAAGTATTGAGCGACCATCAAATTCTTTAATTTCTAACACGATCTATCTTTCCTATAACCGCTGTCTCTGACCGTTCTTTTGTTGGTTATACAAAAGTATGATGCGCTTGAGACATTCTACCTATAACAGATACATCAAGACAAGTATTTGATATTTTTCATTTCTTCATTCACAGAAGAAAAGACTATCTTTGCATCAGATACAATCTTCATCACAATGCAAACTAAATCTACATTATTACTGTTCCTCACCAGTGCTATCAGCATGATGGCATGGGCACAGCATGACTTGAACATGCCGATCATCCAAACCAAGTACACCGCCGACCCGGCCCCCTATGTCCACGGCGACACCGTCTATCTCTATACCACCCACGATGAAGACGACGCCGAGGGCTTCAAGATGCGCGACTGGCTGCTCTACACGTCCACCGACATGGTCAACTGGCAGGATCACGGCGCAGTGGCCTCGCTGCGCGACTTCAAGTGGTACAAGGGCGACAATGGTGCATGGGCCGAATGCGTGGTGGAGCGCAACGGCAAATGGTATATGTATTGTCCCATCCACGGCCACGGCATCGGCGTGCTGGTGGCCGACTCGCCCGACGGGCCCTTTGTCGATCCGTTGGGCAAACCGCTCGTCTGGCAGAAAGAGAACTGGTACGACATCGACCCGACCGTGTTTATTGATGATGACGGACAGGCCTATATGTACTGGGGCAACCCCAATCTCTATTGCATCAAGCTCAACGAGGACATGATCTCCACCAGTGGCGAGATCATGCAGATGGCTCATATCCAAGACTATCAGGAAGGGCCGTGGTTCTATAAGCGCAAAGGTCATTACTACATGGCCTTTGCCTCAACCTGCTGTCCCGAGGGCATCGGCTATGCCATGAGCGACTCGCCCACCGGCCCATGGACCTATAATGGTCACATCATGGACCACACGCCACGCACCCGCGGCAACCATCCCGGCATCATCGACTTCAAGGGGCACTCCTATTGCTTCGGTCTCAACTACGACCTGTTGCGACTCGAAACCAGCCGTCATGCCGAACGACGCTCGGTCTCCGCGGCAGAGATGACCTACCGTCCCGACGGCACCATCGTGGAGCTGCCCTATTTCCAAGACTGCACACTCCGCCAGGTGGGCACCTTCGATCCTTTCCGACGCGTAGAGGCAGAGACGATGGCATGGGGCTATGGGCTGAAGACCACACGTGAGAATCCCTCGGGACCGTGGAACGACACGCCCTTTGTCACCGACATCGACGACGGCGAGTATATCCTCGTCAAAGGTGTGGACTTTAAGAAAGGAGCACATGAGTTCACGGCCTCCTGTTCCGCTCAGCTCTATGGCGGCCGCATCGAGGTGAGACTCGACTCCGTGAATGGTGCTTTGGCAGGGGTTGTAAATGTACCAAACACAAAGTTTCAATATCAAAAGTTCACGTGCTCTCTGACCGGTGCCAAGGGTGTCCACGACCTCTACCTGGTCTTCCGTGGCGGAGAACGGCAGAAGCACAACTTGTTTAACTTTGACTGGTGGCAGATGCAATGATCAGAACAACGATTCTTTCACTTTTTCTCACTCTATTCACCTCTGCACTTGGTGCCGCAGAGGTGAAGGTCACCTTCATCACACCGTCGATCGTCAGAGTGCAGTGGTCGCCCGACGGCCGGCTGCCCGGCAACGCTACCGGTGTGTGCGTCTATTCTCCACACAAAGTGGCGGTTCAGGAAACGACAGCAGGCGGATGCCGCACGCTGCTCTCTTCTATGTTGAAGGTCAGCATCGACCTCAAGACGGAAGCCATCACCTTTGTGGACCGGAAGACAGGACGCGTGTTACTGGAAGAGACACGGCGCGAAGCTGAACCCATCGTGCAGACCCGTACCGTCTACGACGACCGCACGGCACACGCCGAGCAGACGGCCAACGGTCAGGTGACCGTGAAGCAGGCAGTCCGCACCGACACCATCGGACGCTCCACTCGCTTCATCTCAACTTTCAACTGTCCGGGCACAAAGGCTCTCTATGGGCTTGGCTCACACATGGAGGACTATATGAATCTGCTTGGCAAGACGCTGTGGCTCACGCAGCACAACCTGAAAATCACGATTCCCGTGCTCGTCTCGCCACAAGGCTATGGCCTGCTCTTCGACGTAGGCTGTGCGATGAAATACACATCCAGTGCCCACACATTTTCCATGCAGATGGAGGCGGCCCGGCAACTCGACTATTACTTCATTGCTGGCAAGCGCCTCGACAATGTGGTGGGCGGCTACCGATACCTCACGGGCCACGTAGAGATGCTGCCCCGCTACGCCTTTGGCTATATCCAGTCGAAAGAGCGCTACACCTCTTCGGCTGAGCTCATCGCCACGGTGCGCGAATACCGCCGGCGTCACGTGCCGCTCGACATGATCGTGCAGGACTGGAACTACTGGCCACAGGGCTGGGGATACATGAAGATGGACCCTCGTTTCTATCCCAGTCCCAAGGCGCTCGCCGATACCATCCACAGCCTTCACGCCAAGCTGATGGTAAGCATCTGGCCCAACCCGCAGTACTGTCCCGAAGCCGACGACTTCCGACAAAGGGGCTATATGCTCGAGCACTCGGTCTACAATGCCTTTGACACGAATGCCCGCAAACTCTATTGGCAGTATGCCGACCGGGAGTTCTTCCGCAATGGCTTCGATGCCTGGTGGTGCGACAGCAGTGAACCGCTCGACGGCGACTGGAATCAGATACCGCAGCCCGTGGACGGACATCCCTATGGATGGGATGACCAGCAACGACGATGGCAGCTCAACAAAGATATCCTCAGCGAGACGCTCGGTGCTGAGCGCAGCCAGCTCTACTCACTCAACCACGCCCGTGGCCTCTACGACAACCAGCGGGCTACCACCGACCGCAAGCGCGTGCTCAACCTCACGCGTAGCAGTTGGGCCGGACAGCAACGCTATGCTACCGTGGTGTGGAATGGTGACACCCATGCTTCATGGGCTTCTTTCCGCCAGCAAATACCATCCGGACTGAACTATATGGCCACCGGCAATCCTTACTGGACGGTCGACGTGGGCTCGTTCTTCACACGCGACGACGGCCACCGATGGTTCTACAAAGGTGAGTTTCCGAGCGGAGTAAACGACAAGGCCTATCGCGAATACTATGTGCGCATGTTTCAGTGGGCCACCTTCCTGCCGATGCTCCGCTCCCATGGCAGCGACACGCCACGCGAGATCTGGCGCTTTGGTGAGCCCGGTACGCCTTACTACGATGCCATTCTGCGGATGATCAGGCTGCGCTACCGCCTGCTGCCCTATATCTACAGCATGGCAGCGGCTCAGACACGGGGCAGCTACACCATGGCACGCCCCCTGGCCTTTGACTTTCCCAACGACACCACGGTACTCGACTTGAAGGATGAGTATCTCTTCGGCTCCATTCTCGTCTGTCCCGTGACGCATCCGATGACCGAGACGACGACGCGGAGAGTCTATCTGCCCCGTGGTTGTCAATGGTATGACTATTGGACGCACCGCCGCTACGAGGGCGGACAGTGGCTCAACCTGCCAGTGACCATCGACCGTCTGCCGCTCTTCGTCAAGGCCGGAACGATCATTCCTGTGTCCGACGTCGTCGAGTACACCGAGGCACAGCAGGGCAAACCTGTCACCGCTCTGGTCTTCCCCGGCGCCGATGCCTCGTTTATCCTCTATCACGACGACGGCATCTCCTACGACTACAAGCAGGGACGCTATCAGCTCACCCGCCTCGTGTGGAATGATAAACAAGGGAAGATGACCGTAAAGGGACCGACAAAGGTGAAGTGGAGCGTCGTCAAGTGATGCACCCAAAACTGCTGAGAAGATACTCGCAAGCATCAGATCGAAAGGCAAAGCCGCTGATAGACTCATATCCCCCAGTGGGCACAACGGATCAAACACGGGGTCTGGAGAAGGCCCTATGGTAGGAGGTGACGCGTCCCGCGTCACGAGCTCATACAATCTTGGCGAAGATCACCGCAACGCGAGACGCGTCGCCTCTTACAGCTCCAAGTGCGATCTGTCTAAGGCTATTTGTTGGATAAAGTGACATTTTTCCGCCCAAATACAGACGATTTTCTGAACGAGAGGGCATGTTGCTCGTATTTTTTCGAATTTCACGAGCGTTTTTGTAAGTTTCTGATTACCAAAATATTATAATCATACTCGCACAATTTAAGGCTCAAATCACTTGAATTTGAGTCTCAAAGTGCCGTTTTCTTGCGAAATTCTCTAGAGAATTTCTGATCAGGAAGCCTTTCTGATGTGGTCAGAAAGGCTTTCTGACAAGGTCACAAAGCCGAGATGACAGCATCAGCACGCCGTTTTCTCACCCTCAAAGTCCGTTTCTGACATTCTGCTCCTTATTTTTTCGAGTTCTCATTCTCTAGATTGCAAGTTCTCGCGGGAGTGTTTTTGTCGGAATAATTCCACAATTATCAATTCCTTACCATTTAACTTATCACTAACAAAGTACATTTTTCTCACACAGAGACACAGAGCCACAAAGAAGTCTTCGCCTTTTGGAGTACTCAGAGGAAAGCTCTCTAACCCTTGTTGACCCCTTGCAGCATTTCACTCCCCCTCTCCTTGGGAGAGGGGGCGAGGGGGGTGAGGCCGCCTTACCACCAGTTTCCCTCCCACAGCTTGGAACTTGATGTCGAGTCCGGCGAAGGGCATGCCATAGACCTTGTCCTCGTCACGCTGTATCTGCGGACGGGGATCCTCCTCAAGCACAGCACGCAGGGCCGTAATATCTTCCTCCGTGAGTCCTGCCGCCCGTAGCTGGGCGAGGACATCCGCCGGTATCTCCACCTCTACCTTCTGCCACTTCTTCCTATCGACGAAGCCACTGCGTGCTTCGGGATGGCTGTCGGCATAGGTCACGTAGGGCTTGATGTCGTAGACGGGCGTACCGTCCATCAGATCCGCGCCGAGCACATGGAGCACCGGACCGCGCGGTGTGTCCCACTCGACATGGTCAAGGCGTACCGACGACAGCCCGAGGCCATTGGGCCGGAAAGGACTGCGACTGGCAAAGACGCCCACCCGCATGTTGCCGCCAAGGCGTGGAGGCCGCACGGTAAGACTGGTAGGGGCATGGCGGTTGGCCGAGAAGCCCCACACCAACCACAGATAGTCAAAGTCTTCGATGCCACGCAGGGCATCGGGATTGCGGTAGGTCTTTTCCAAAACAATCTCTCCTCGCAGTTCCGGCACGAGGCCGCTCTGCTTGGGAATGCCAAACTTACTGCCAAAGGGCGAATGAAACGTTGCTATCTTCTCTATTTCCATACTGCTTCGTGGATATTAAGATGAGATTGCAAAGGTACGAAAAAAAGTTCTCGCATGGATTAAAAAGAGGAAGATAGTTGGTATCTGATAATGTCATTCTTAGGCATAGAATCTTTCACCCAAAGTTGCACATTAAAAAATAATTGCGTAAGTTTGCAAAAGAAATAAGAACAGTGCACTATGGAGCAGACGATGAGAAAATATCCGGTAGGTATACAGACCTTCTCCGAAATTATCCGTGAAGGTTATCTGTATGTAGACAAGACCGACCTTGTATGGCAGATGGCGCACTACGCCAAGTTCATTTTCATGAGCCGGCCCCGACGCTTTGGCAAGTCGCTGCTCACGTCGACCTTGGAATCATATTTCAAAGGGGACCGTGAGTTGTTTGAGGGGTTGAAGATTATGTCGCTTGAAAAGGAGTGGACACAATATCCTGTCATCCATCTCGACTTAAGTATCGCCAAAGGGAAGTCATCGGCTCAAGAGCTCCAACGGTCGCTGATTTTGTTGCTGAAGCGTTTAACTGTTTATGAGGATAATCCAGAGGAGGTAACACCTGGAGAGAAGCTCGACGGGATGATCAGACGGCTTTATGAGAAGACGGGCAAGCAGGTAGCTGTCATCATTGATGAATACGATGCGCCCCTGCTCGACGTGCTCCATAGCCAGGCTACGCTCGATGCTATGCGCAAGGTCATGCAGGAGTTCTATGTGCCGCTCAAGGCCAACGAAGCTTATCTGAAGTTCTGCTTCATCACCGGCATCACGAAATTCTCGCAGTTGAGCATCTTCTCCACCATCAACAACCTGTTGAACGTCTCTTTGGACGAGACCTTCGCAACTATTTGTGGGTTTACCGAAGAGGAGCTGTGCACGACCCTGTGGCCCGATGTGGAGCGACTGGCCTCTGCCCTGAAACTGACTCCCGAACAGATGCACGACAAGCTCAAGCTGCAATATGACGGCTACCATTTTGCGGCGGGAGCTCCAGAGGTCTATAATCCGTTCAGTCTGCTGAATTGTTTTGTGCGCCGCAAGGTGTCGAACTATTGGTTCGCTTCCGGCACACCGACGTTCCTCATCAAGCAGATGCAGCACTTCCATACCGACATCACGTCCCTCGATTCGCTCGACGTGCCCGAGTCGGCCTTTGACCAGCCCACGGAGAACATGAAAGACGCGCTGCCGCTGCTCTATCAGAGCGGCTACCTCACCATCAAGGACTATGACCCTGACACAGAGGCCTACATGCTCTCCATCCCCAACCAGGAGGTACGCGTTGGGTATATCTATGGCTTGCTGCCAACCTACACAGGCTTGAACAGCGGTGACGTTCAGATAGGTTTTGCAGCAAAGTTCTGGAAGGCTCTCAAGCAGGGCGACATCGACCTGGCCATGCAGCACATGCAATCCTATCTCGCCGGCATCCCCTACGTGGAAGGCTTCAAGCAGAAGCTCGCCGAAGCTAAGACGAAAGAGGGCTTCTACGAATACACCTTCTATCTGATTTTCTCTATGCTCAACGTCTATGTGCGTACACAGGTGAAGGTGGCGGGCGGCCGCACCGACATGGTCATCTTTATGCCCGACGCCATCTATGTCATGGAACTGAAGGTGGGCGACACGGCACGCCATGCGCTGGAGCAGATCGATTCCCGCGGCTATGCCAAGCCTTACCTCACCGACGGCCGCAAGATAGTGAAGGTCGGCATCCGCTTCGATACCGACAAGCATTCGGTGGACGAGTGGGAGGTGGCCAGCCTAAAACCATAAAAAACTAACTTGAGTAAGCCACATCAACAAACACGGAAAAAAACTTGAGTAAGCCACATCAACAAACACGGAAAAAAACTTGAGTAAGCCACACAAACAAACACGGAGCACCCGCGCAAAAAATGCGCTGATGCTCCGTCTTCGTTCATGCTTTTCTTATTTTCCGCAAAGTATCTCCTCCGCCCTGGCCACCTGCTCCTTAGTGGGTGTGGGCACATCTTTGAGGGTATAGGGGATACCGAGCTCTTCCCACTTATACACACCGAGGGTATGATAGGGCAGCACCTCGACGCGCTCCACATTGCCGAGCGTGTCTATAAAGGCACGCAGTCGACGCAGCTGGTCCTCATCGTCGGTGATGCCCGGGACAAGCACATGGCGGATCCACACTGGTACGCCCAATTCAGAGAGGCAGCGGGCACAGTCGAGGATCAGCTCATTGCCGTGGCCGGTGAGCTGGCGGTGCGCCTCGGAGTCGATATGCTTCAAGTCAAACAACACCGTGTCGGTGCTCTTCATCAGCCTGAGGAACTTGCCATAGAAGGGTTCGCGCCGTGTGAAGGGCTGCCCTGCCGTGTCGAGACACGTGTTGATGCCGCGCCGATGAGCTTCCTCAAAGAGTCTGATGAGCCCGTCGATCTGCAACAGGGCCTCGCCGCCGCTGACGGTGACACCTCCCTTGTCGCCCCAGTAAGCACGGTAGCGCTCAGCCTGGTCGAGCAGCTCACTGACAGTCGTGGGCTTGTCGTCTTTTCCAGCCATGCGCCACGTGTCGGGGTTATGGCAATAACGGCAGCGCATGTGGCAGCCCTTGAGAAAGATGATGAAGCGGATGCCGGGGCCGTCGACCGAGCCGAACGACTCAGTGGAGTGGACATATAAAAAAGCCCCACCCCCTTGTGGGGAGGTGAGGCCGTTGGGATGATTAGAGTCTTTCATGGGCCTGTCGTGCGATAACGTCGAGCTGCTGCTCACGGGTCAGGTCGATGAACTTCACGGCGTAGCCACTCACACGGATGGTGAAGTTGGCATACTCGGGCTTCTCGGGATGCTCCATGGCATCCTTGAGCTTGTCCACACCAAAGACGTTGACATTGAGGTGGTGGGCACCCTTGTCGAAGTATCCGTCCATGACGCTCACCAAAGTCTCGGCACGCTGGTCATCGTCGTGACCAAGGGCACTCGGGCTGATCGTCTGCGTGTTGGAGATACCGTCAAGCGCATACTTGTATGGCAACTTAGCCAGTGAGTTGAGCGAAGCCAGCAAGCCGTTCTTCTCAGCACCATACGAGGGGTTGGCACCAGGAGAGAGCGGAGCACCGGCCTTACGGCCATCGGGCATATTGCTCGTATATTTTCCGTAGACCACGTTAGAGGTGATGGTGAGGATGGATGTTGTCGGCTCGGAGTTGCGATAAGTGTGATGTTTCTTCACCATGCCGATGAAAGTCTTGAGCAACCATACAGCGATGCTGTCAGCACGGTCGTCGTCATTGCCATAGCGTGGGAAGTCGTCCTCAGTCTTGAACTCCAGGGGGAAGCCTGTCTCGTCACGGATGATGTTGACCTTGGCGTATTTGATAGCCGAGATAGAGTCAACGACATGAGAGAAGCCGGCGATACCTGTGGCGAAGGTGCGGCGCACATCGGTGTCGATGAGAGCCATCTCCTCAGCCTCGTAGAAGTATTTGTCGTGCATGTAGTGGATGAGGTTCAGCGTCTTGACATAGACGGCGGCCAGCCACTCCATCATATCCATGAAGCGCGGCATGAACTCGTCATAGGTCACCACGTCGCCCTCGATGGGACGGTAGGCGGGACCCACCTGCTCACGTGTCTTGCTGTCCACACCACCGCTGATGGCATAGGTGAGGCACTTGGCCAGGTTGGCACGGGCACCGAAGAACTGCATTTCCTTACCCGTCTGTGTAGCGCTCACGCAGCAGCAGATGCTGTAGTCATCGCCCCAGACAGGACGCATGACGTCGTCGTTCTCGTACTGGATAGAGCTGGTCTTCACCGAGATGAAGGCAGCGTAGCGCTTGAAGGCCTTCGGCAGGCGGCTGCTGTAGAGCACGGTGAGGTTGGGCTCAGGCGAAGGACCCATGTTCTCCAGGGTATGGAGGAAGCGGAAGTCGTTTTTCGTCACCATGTGACGGCCGTCCTGTCCGATACCTGCCACCTCAAGGGTAGCCCACACAGGGTCGCCGGAGAAGAGCTCGTTGTAAGAAGGGATGCGAGCGAACTTCACCATGCGGAACTTCATCACCAGGTGGTCGATGAGCTCCTGGGCATCCTCTTCGGTCAGCGTGCCCTCGTTGAGGTCACGTGTGATGTAGATGTCGAGGAAGGTAGACACGCGGCCCACTGACATGGCAGCACCGTTCTGTGTCTTCACGGCTCCTAAGTAACCGAAGTAGAGCCACTGTACTGCCTCACGGGCATTGGTGGCGGGCTGGGAGATGTCGAAGCCATACTGAGCAGCCATCTCCTTCAATCCCTTGAGGGCCTTGATCTGCATGGCCACCTCCTCGCGCAGACGGATGACCTCGTCGATCATCTCGCGCTCGCCCATGTTGGCGAGGTCTTTCTGCTTCTCCTCGATGAGGCGGTCGATACCGTAGAGGGCTACACGACGGTAGTCACCCACGATGCGGCCACGACCATAGGTGTCGGGCAGACCGGTGAGGATATGGTTGTGGCGCACGTGCTTCATCTCCGGCGTGTAAGCGTCAAAGACACCGTCGTTGTGGGTCTTCACATATTTGTGGAAGATGTTGTGAATCTCCTCTGAAGGCTGATAGCCATAAGTAGTGCAAGCCTGTTCAGCCATCTTGATGCCACCATAGGGCATGAAGGCACGCTTCAGCGGCTTGTCGGTCTGAAGACCTACGACACGTTCGAGGTCTTTGGTCTTCTCGTTGATGTAGCCGGGACCATAGGCAGTGAGTCCGGAGACCACCTCTGTCTCCATGTCGAGGACGCCACCTTTGGCACGTTCCTCCTTTTGCAACTTTTGCAGTTCGCCCCAAAGGGTGTTGGTAGCGTCAGTAGGACCGACGAGGAAGCTCTCGCCACCGTCGTACTGGGTGTAGTTATGCTGAATAAAATCTCTGATGTTGATCTCTTCCGTCCAAAGGGTACCGCGGAAGTTGCGCCATGCGTTGCTCATAAGCGTGGTTGTATTTTTGAGGATAAATAAATAATGTGGAGTGGTGTTTGCGCACACGCCCCGTTGATTAGGCTTGCAAAGGTAGTCAATTTCCACGAGATACACAAATAAAAAGTATCATAAGAAATGATGAGTCGTGCTTTTCTTGCTCAATCAATTTAAAAGTCTTATCTTTGTAAGTTCATAACAAAAATGCAATAATAATCAGTAAGCAATATGGTTTCTTTTGAAAGCGATTATAACAATGGCGTGCAACCCGAAATCCTGCACCGCCTCTTCGACACCAACGACGAGCAAACCAGTGGCTACGGCAACGACCCCTACTGCGACCAGGCCAAAGAAAAGATCCGTCACGCCTGTCAGATGGGCAACGCGGACATCTACTTCCTCATCGGTGGTACACAGACCAACGCCACGATGATCGACGCGCTGCTCGCTCCGGGCGAGGGTGTCATTGCCACCGACATGGCACACATCAACGTGCACGAGGCCGGCGCCGTGGAGGCTTTCGGGCATAAGGTTCTCGCCCTGCCCTCGGCCGACACGAAACTCACGGCGCAGCAGGTGGCTGACTATATGGAACGTTTCCTTGCCGATCCCAGCCATGAGCATGAAGTGCAGCCGGGGATGATCTACATCACGCTGCCCACCGAGATGGGACTCATCTACTCTCAGGAGGAGCTTGGCGCACTCTATGATATGGCCCGCCGCTACCACCTTGCTCTGTATGTCGATGGTGCCCGTCTGGGCTACGGCCTGGCAGCCGAGGGCACCGACATGACGCTGCCCTTCCTGGCTCACCACTGCGACGCTTTCTACATTGGAGGCACAAAGGTGGGCGCTATGTTCGGCGAGGCCGTGGTCTTCTCGCAGCAGCGGCCGCCACGCGGTTTCTTCACTACTATCAAGCGCCACGGAGCCCTGCTCGCCAAGGGACGTATGCTCGGATTGCAGTTCGACACTCTCTTCACCGACGACCTCTATGGCCGCATCTCACGCCACGCCATCGACATGGCCATGCG
>CAMCBZ010000042.1 GCA_945873145.1 uncultured Prevotella sp. | reverse complement strand
TGACAATCTTTTGAAGGTTAAAGTGTTGGTTATCATGTACATCAGTAGACTGCATAGGAAAGTGATTGAATGCTAAGAAAATACAAGGAAAAGATAAAATAATGCCATAAATCACTGATTAATAGGTTCTTAAAAATCCATAACGGTTAGCTTTATTTTTTCGTTTTATCTCTTGTTATCAAAAAGAAATCCCTATTTTTGTCCCCAGTTTGTCCCCCGTGGGACAAAATTGGGGCGAGGGACAAAAAATCACCCCAATTTAAGCTTTGGTTACATTTGTGTAACTCATCAAATAAAGAAGACTGATTATGGCAACAAAAAGAACCACTAAGACCAAGACTGCCAGTGGCATCAACAAGGAGCCTGTCCGCTTACGCGAGAAAGTGCTTGCCAATGGCAACATCAGCCTGTACTTGGATGTCTATCGCAATGGCAAGCGAAAGAAAGAGTATCTGAAGCTGTATCTTACTCAGCTTTCGCAAGTGAATTTTCCCCGTTCTAATTCTGCATATTCATGCACAAACATAGCGTGCAGATGTGAGTTTCCACAGATGGCCTCCCGCATCAGCTCATTGTAGTCAGCTGATATTATCCCAGCGATCTCAGTCACAACTTCAACAACAAGCAGCCAAACTCTGTCTACAATAGTCATTTCGGCTGTTCCGATTGTTATCTCGCCGAACAATCCGCCAATGGTCTCATAAGAATCAAACCGTTTCATGAAGCATAGAATGTTGTATTGCAACATTGTCAGTGAGATGCTGGCAATTTGCGCCGTGAAGTTACGAGCCTGGCATTTCCCCAATCTGAGATATCCCTTCATCTCCTCAAAGCAGACTTCTATAGCCCAGCGCATGGCATATATACGATATGCGCTGAAGAAATCCAAGGCTGTATTTGTGGTTAGCAACCCGTGCCACTTGCCATGCTTTCCCATTCGGCAGAAGAACAATTTCACGCGCACGCCGTCAAACAAGACTTCCATCGTAACCATTCAATTGAGGCCGTCCCGTAATCAAACAAAAAATCCCGAGGTTATTCTCGGGATTTTTTGTATTGGTACGGTAGAAGTGTTCTAATCTGTTCTTCATCCATGTCGTCTTTTATCTTTCCAAGGACATCGGTCAACCATTCAAGAGGGTTCAACTGTACGACATCACAGGATTCAAGCAGCGAATAGAACACGGCATTGTCCTCTGCACCTCTGTCATCATGGCTGAAGAGATAATTCTTCCTACCCAAGACCGATGGCCGTTGTCCACGTTCTACATCATTGTTGTCCAAGTGATACCTTCCGTCAAGTGTATAGTTTCGCATCCTGGGCCAGAGCTTGTAGGCGTAGTCCAGGGCTTTTCCCAATAAGTCTGATGGTGTGGTGGTTGTGCTGGCGACCTTCATCCATGCCTCCATGGCATCCTTGATTGGTAAGCCCTTTTCTCTGCGGGCTGTTGCCACTTCTTCGTACGAAGCCTTACGCTCTCGAAGGTTCTCCTCCTGAGTATAGAGCAGTTCAATGTATTCAATGGCTTTTGATGCCACGCCGGGGCACGACCGCTCGGCCTCTACGAACTTGCGAAGAATGTGGGACATGCACCCCAACAGGGTTACACCGTCCTGTTTCTCAAAATAATCATAGACTTTGTAGCCGTCTGTCTGTATGGCCCCCTGATAGTCCTTCAGCTGGGCCCTTGGTATCTCTCCTCCCCGGGAGCCTTTCAAGTAGTAGAAATAGAGACCGTGGGAATCCGGGCGGGCATCCCTGAACTGCCATGCATAGCCATGCCTGCATTTGCCTTTCCTGTCAGCTATCCTCCACGGCACCTCGTCTATTTGGAGATAGTCGCTATTTCTGATGTCCTC
This sequence comes from uncultured Prevotella sp., assembly GCA_945873145.1. Taxonomy (GTDB): domain Bacteria; phylum Bacteroidota; class Bacteroidia; order Bacteroidales; family Bacteroidaceae; genus Prevotella. The sequence continues at coordinate 21,527 of CAMCBZ010000042.1, read as the reverse complement.
TCCCAAGCTCTCGTACAAAGGGTAAAGCTTGTCGGCCACTGCGTGAACCCAATTGTTGACCGTTGACACCGACAGGGTAACTCCTGTTTCCTTAAGCATCTTGACCTGACGGTATTCCGGCAGATGGTGCTCGTACTTGCCTATGATGATCTTGGCAAGAACATCCGCTCCAACGTGATTGCCGCCTATGACGGAAACGGGGACGGGAGCCTGGACTATCTTCGGGTGGGCTGCGTTCTTGTCAGCCTTGAGGCGAAGGATCGGACGCTCGGTACATTCCACCCAAAACTTTGCGGGATCACAGTGCAGCGTACGGGTTACATCTTTGCCGATTACGTCATAATCATCAGGATTGATATCTTTTGGCATTTCCGTATGCCACCGCTCCTCAAGACCTGCATATTTGTACGCTGAGGGCCTTTGGGACTTGGCTGACTTGCGGCTGCGACGGATTCGGGCTTCTTCGTTAATTTGCTCCCTGGCTTCTTCAATAGCCTTATCCTTCTCGTCACACGCTTTCTTGAAAAAGTCATCGAACAACGTGGGGCCGTTGGAAGAATCAACTTTCGGAGCTTTGTCCCTTTTAGAACCAAAAAGCATACGCTCAAGATAAGCGATACGCTCGTCTTTGCGTCGGTTCTCGGTCCGCAGCTCTTCGTTTTCCTGTTGGAGTTCCTCGTATGTCGGTTGCTTTTTCATACTACAAAGGTACTGAATTTTAGCGAGTTAGCCAAACTTTTGAGACGCTTTTCCCCTTGTTTTTTTCATTATCTTTACCACGTTTTCGATAACTTGAAAGCGCTTTCTTCGTCTGGCGCCTGGAGAGATTCCCTCTATGAAAAGAACCAGCTCATCCCACCGGATCTGCCTGAATCCGACTTGCTGGCATGATGGAAACAGTCGAGGAGAAAGCCTGCCCGTCTCAAGACGCTTATAATACATCACATAACCTTCACGTTCCCAATGAAGGAGTTTCATAACTTTACGTGTCTTGCCCACAAAGACGTAGACCCGACCATTTGTAGGTTCAAACCCGGCTTGTCGAACCTTGCCGCACATTGCGTTGACACCAACCCTCATATCAGTAGGGGTATTGGAGATGAAAAACTGATTGCTCTCGTTGAGATTAAACATAAAGCTGTAAATTTCCGGCAAAGGTCGGGAATTTACAGCTTATAGGAAAGACGGCCTAAACTGAATGGTTACCTTCCATCTCGCCATAATAGCAGTTCAGCCTCCGGCTATACCGTATGCCCTTCTTTATGCGCCGTAGTTTGTCGATGCACCCTTTGGCAGTCAAGTCACCATATTTGTCGGAACGGTACTTGGTATTCCCCATCTTTATCATTCCAAGGAGATGGCAGTTGAAATGCCTCCGCTTGATAAAGTGTACGAGTTCCTTGCATGTAAACCAACTGTCAACAAGAAGGTAATCGAACCTCTGTCCTTTCTTGATGGCATACGCCACCATCTCACGCAATTTGGTCTGTTTGTCCATGCTGTATTCATTCACGCGCGTCTGCCCGTGGCTGTCACTGTTGCGATCCTTGGAGTACTGTTTGTCAATCTGTTCTTTTGACATACCGTGAGGCCGATCTGGATTGTCGCCATCTTCGCCAACTACGGCGCAGTCAAGCAGTGTTTGTGTCTTGCCGTCCGTACGGGCTAGAAACAACCCCTTGAAGCCGAGAATGCTCTTGCCAAGCACGTGGGAGTGGATCCTGCCCATCAATTCTATACGAGTGCCAGTCTTTGGCATATCCGTGTCATCGGCGATTAGGCAAACGGGGAGTTCGCTCTTCTTCGAGTCTGAACGGATGGAAAGACGGTTCACCAGCTGGGTGTTGATGCCATAGAGTATGTTGCGCCAGTCTATGCCGTCATCCTCCATGAAACGATAAAACATGTCTCTCTCGCAGGCGAAGACTCTACCAAGGGCGGATGTACTATAATGGAAGGCATCCTTGACGCTGAAGAACGGAAATAGCAATAGAAGACGAAAAACCTGCAGTACGGTGAATTTGCAGTTCTCTTTCTTGCATATTCCAATCTGACTTTCACGTATTTTTATTGAATTCATGAAGTAGATAATCCTGTTTATTGCCTTGTGGCTGTCATTTTGCAGGAAAATTTCTTGTAGTTCTGAGAAAATTGATGTATCTTTGCGCATAGCTAAAGGTATTTGGTACTTTGTTTGTTGACACCACAAAGATACTGATTTTCCGTGACTTACGGAAACCTTTAGCTATTTTTATGCACCTATATGTCTCGGATTTATTCACTTGCGAAAGTTGAGTATCTTATACCGGAGAAGACCAAGAAGGACAAGGAACTCAACATTCAGACGTTGGCAACAGCACAGGGCATCAAGGAAAAGAGACAAATAGAGCTCCAGAACGGTGAGTACTCTTTCACAAAACAGCATGAGGAAGATACTCCTTTCCTCGCCTACTACCGGAAGATGTGCGAGGAGAGATTCAAGAACGCTGACTCGAAAGGTAACTGGGGTAACTGGCACAGTTGTCTCAAGTACCTGGAGAACTATTGTGACGAGACTACTACCTTCAAGGACATCACCAAGGAGTGGATTGAGGGCTTCAAGAATTACTTGGACGTGGTGGAGCGTGCATCATACAAGAGAACTCGAAACAAGGATAACGGGCTCTTCCGTGGCTTGTCTCAGAATTCAAAGGTATCGTATTTCAACAAACTGCGTGCTTGCATCAACCATGCTTACGAGGAGCGTATAATCCCCATTAACCCCATGAGAGGAGTGAAAGATTTCAAGGCAGAAGAGGTCGAACGGCTTTACCTTACAATCGAAGAGCCTGGCTTTAGCAAATACCTATTGTGATAGAACAGATACAGTGTCGATAAACGCTTTCCCACATGTCAGACTGAAAGTTCCAACGAAACACCATTACTGGCACTTTCATGTGCCTCAAGGTGATGTCGTTTAAGAATTGCCCGTTCAGCACAACATGGATGCTGTCCATTAGCTCTATAGGAGAACATATCTCCAACCGAGCGTACAAACAGCAATTCAGCCTCTGCAAAGGTAATTTAAATATATGAGATAGACAAAGTTTATTAATTGAAAATTTTTTCATTGACTTTTTTTTGTCATTTTACCTATATTTGATTGGCTAATAACATATAAAAGAGAATATCAAAATTCACCGTATCAGTTCTTCCACCTGTGTTCAGTATCATAGCAAGACCAGTAATGTCGTTGGGTTATCCTTATAATATTTTTTCTATCTCCACCAGTTTGTCAACGATGTAGTTTGGTTGCCGTTCCAAAGTCTTGGGGTCCACATTCCAGCGGTTGAAGAAGATAGTGTCCAGTCCTGCGTTGATGGCCCCGGCAATGTCCGTGTCATAGTGGTCTCCAATCATGATAGTTGTCTCGCGCAGAGCTCCCGTCTTGGCGAAAGCATAATCAAAGAACTCCTTGCGCGGCTTGTTGGCACCGGCATCCTCACTGAGAATAACGGTGGAGAAATAGTCCTCTAATCCAGCCGACTTCAATTTTCGGTACTGCACTTCATGGAAGCCGTTGCTGCAGATATGCAGCCGATAGCCTTTATCCCTAAGATAGTCCAAGAGCTCTTTCGCTCCTGGCACGGTACCAGGTTCCTGCGATATGATATCGCCATAACGATCGCTGGCGGCAACGCACCACTCTGGCGTTATCCACGACGTGTCGCCGCCACATGCCTCCACCATCTCCGTAACCGGTCGGCGAAAGCGCTCCACAATCAGCGTGTCACGGTCTATCTCGCCATGGGCATACTTCGCCCACACATCAACGTTTGTTGCAAAGTACGCGTCTCTGAACGCCTCGTAGGACGGCATAATCTTCTCCCAATGCCGTTCGTCGAAGAGTTTCCTCAGCGCAATCATGCTGTTGCCGTGAGTGTCGTACAACGTGTCGTCAAAGTCTATGAACAAGTCTTTATATCTCATTGCTTGAAATGTTTTGATGCACTCACACTTTATTCTCATCGGTCAGATGCGTTTGTGTAAGTTCTTCTATATAACAAGACCGATAAGGCCGTTATTTATCGCCTTTGCTTTCGGCTTGTCCAAAAAGTTTGCTGCAAATATACTATTTTTCCTTTTTATTAATGCCACTGTGGCGAATTATTTTTGAAATCATTGCTCGAAAACGTCCAGGCACGACAGTAGTCAGCAATGCGTTCTCCAAAACCACTATATATTAAGGAGGCAGGAGAGTGGGACTTCGTCTTTGTAAAATATATAATCTTGGCTTGTAAAATTACGAGATTGAAGGGATGAAAGAGGTAACAAGATGCACAAAGACCTACAAAATGTGCAGGATGCAGGCTGTTTTTATGTATTTTGTTTGGTCAAGAAGTAAAATATTAGTAATTTTGCCCCGTTGTTTCGGAAACATTACAAACTTAGTTATACATATGAAATTGAACATTGTAGTACTTGCCAAGCAAGTGCCAGACACAAGAAACGTGGGCAAGGATGCCATGACCGCCGAAGGAACGGTCAACCGCGCCGCCCTGCCCGCCATCTTCAATCCTGAAGACTTGAACGCCCTGGAGCAGGCTCTCCGCATCAAGGATCTCGACCCGGTGAACGTCAAGGTGGGCGTCGTCACCATGGGTCCTCCGCGTGCCGGAGAGATCATCCGTCAGGGACTCTACCGTGGCGCCGACTGCGGCTGGTTGCTCACCGACCGCAAGAGTGCGGGCGCTGACACCCTCGCCACCTCTTATTTCCTGTCCAAGGCCATTGAGAAGATCGACAAGGAAGTCGGCCACGTCGACATCGTGCTTGGCGGTCGCCAGGCCATCGACGGCGACACAGCCCAGGTGGGTCCTCAGGTGGCTCAGAAGCTCGGCCTCAACCAGGTGACCTACGCCGAGGAAGTGCTCAAGATCGAGGACGGCAAGGCTACAATCCGCCGCCATATCGACGGTGGCGTGGAGACTGTAGTGGCTCCTCTGCCCGTGGTGATCACCGTCAACGGTTCTGCCGCCCCCGCACGCCCCTGCAACGCCAAGCGCGTGATGAAATACAAATACGCTACCTGCCCCATGGAGCGCAAGGGCGACGAGCCCTGGAGCGACCTCTATGAGACACGCCCCTACCTCACTCTCGGACAGTGGAGCATCGCCGACTGCGGTGCCGACTACGAGCAGTGCGGACTCGCCGGATCACCCACCAAGGTGAGCGCCGTGAAGAGCATCGTCTTCCAGGCTAAGGAGAGCAAGACCCTCACCAGCTCCGACGCTGACATCGAGGGACTCGTGAAAGAATTGTTGGACAAAAACATTATTGGCTAATCAGGATATGAACAACGTATTTGTATATTGCGAAGTAGAGGGCACCACCGTGCAGGAGGTCTCTCAGGAACTTCTTACCAAAGGTCGTAAATTGGCCAATCAACTGGGCGTAGACCTCGAGGCTGTCGTGGCCGGCACCGGCATCAAGGGCAAGGTCGAGGACCAGCTACTGCCCTATGGCGTGGACAAGCTCTATGTGTTCGACGGTGAGGGCCTCTTCCCCTACACCTCGGCTCCCCATACCGATATCGTGGTGAAGCTCTTCCAGGAGCAGAAGCCGCAGATCGCCCTCATGGGCGCTACCGTCATCGGCCGTGACCTCGGTCCCCGTGTGTCAGCAGCCCTGACATCCGGACTGACCGCTGACTGCACTCAGCTGGAGATCGGCGACTACGACGACAAGAAAAGCGGCAAGCACTATACCGGCATGCTCCACGCTATCCGACCCGCTTTCGGCGGAAACATCGTGGCAACCATCGTCAACCCCGACCATCGTCCGCAGATGGCCACCGTGCGCTCCGGCGTGATGCAGAAGGCACTCTACGAGGGCAAAGCCAAGGGTGAGGTGGTCTATCCTGATCCCAAGGACTATGTCTCTCCTACCTCCTACGCCGTGCAGGTCATCGACCGCCATGTGGAGGCTGCCAAGAACAACCTCAAAAGCGCCCCAATCGTCGTGGCCGGCGGCTACGGCATGGGCTCGAAGGAAGGCTTCGACATGCTCTTTGAACTCGCCAAGGAACTCCACGGAGAGGTAGGCGCCAGCCGCGCCGCCGTCGACGCCGGATGGGTAGACCACGACCGCCAGATCGGTCAGACCGGTGTCACCGTGCATCCAAAGGTATACATCGCCTGCGGCATCTCCGGACAGATCCAGCACATCGCCGGCATGCAGGATGCCGGCATCATCATCTCGGTCAACAGCGATCCCGACGCCCCCATCAACGCCATCGCTGACTATGTCATCACCGGCACGGTGGAAGAGGTGGTTCCTAAACTCATTAAGTATTACAAGCAGAACACCAAGTAATCATGGTAGACGTAAAGAAATTAGAATATTATCTCAACAGTCCTCTTATGAAGAGAATCGTTGAGCTGAAAGAAAGAAACTTCGCCGACAAAGACCAGTTCGAGGATGCTCCCGTCAACTACGACGACGCCATCGAGAACTATAAGCGCATCCTGGCCATCACCGACGACGTGGCCAAGACCATCATCGAGCCCAACTCGGAAAGCGTGGACCAGGAAGGACCACACCTCGAAAACAACCGCATGGTCTATGCCAGCAAGACTTACGAGAACCTCGACGCCACCCGCAAGGCTGGTCTGTGGGGCATCTCCATGCCACGACGCTTCGGTGGTCTGAACCTGCCCATCACGGTCTTCTCCATGCTCTCTGAGATGGTGTCTGCCGCTGACTCCGGCTTCCAGAACGTGTGGAGCCTGCAGAGCTGTATCGACACGCTCTATGAGTTTGGCACTCCCGAGCAGCAGGCTAAGTATATCCCCCGCATCTGCCAGGGCGAGACCATGTCCATGGATCTCACCGAGCCCGACGCCGGCTCCGACCTGCAGCGTGTCATGCTCAAGGCCACTCAGGACGCTGACGGCACATGGCGACTCAACGGTGTGAAGCGCTTCATCACCAACGGCGACTCCGACATCCACCTGGTGCTGGCCCGCTCTGAGGAAGGCACACACGACGGACGCGGTCTGTCGATGTTTATCTACGACAAGCGCGACGGCGGCGTGGACGTGCGCCACATCGAGAACAAGCTCGGTATCCACGGTTCTCCTACCTGCGAGCTCGTCTACAAGAATGCCAAGGCTGAGCTCTGCGGCGACCGCAAGCTGGGTCTGATCAAATATGTGATGAGCCTGATGAACGGCGCCCGTCTGGGTATTGCCGCACAGAGCGTCGGCCTCGAGCAGGAAGCCTACGACCAGGCACTGGCCTACGCCAAGGAGCGCGCGCAGTTCGGCAAGAAGATCATCACCTTCCCCGCTGTCTACGACATGCTCTCTCGCATGAAGGCCAAGATCGACGCATCACGCGGCGTGCTCTATCAGACAGCACGCTACGTCGACATCTACAAGACGCTTGAGGACATCTCGCGTGAGCGTAAGCTCACACCCGACGAGCGCAAGGAGATGAAGAAATACAGCCGCCTGGCCGATGCCTTCACACCGCTGGGCAAGGGTATGACCTCGGAATATGCCAACCAAAACGCCTACGACTGCGTCAGCGTCCACGGTGGTTCCGGATTCATTATGGAGTACAAGGCCCAGCGCCTGCTGCGCGACGCCCGCATCTTCTCCATCTACGAGGGTACTACTCAGCTGCAGGTGGTCGCTGCCGTGCGCTACATCACCAACGGCACCTATCTCGGCATCATGCGCGAGATGCTCGCCGAGGATGTCTGCGACTGCATGAAACCGCTCCGTGACCGCGTGGCCAAGCTCGTGGACCTCTACGAGGAGGCTGTCGAGAAGGTCAAGGCCGACGAGAACCAGGATGAGCACGACTTCCTCGCACGCCGCTTGTACAACATGACCGGCGACATCATCCTCTCGCTGCTGCTCCTGCGCGACGCCACCAACGTGCCCGAGGAGTTTGCCAAGAGCGCCAACGTCTTCGTGCGCATGGCCGAGGAGGAGTGCGTGGGCAGTCATGCCTACATCATGAATTTCAAGGCCGATGACCTGAGCAACTTCGTGGCTGAGTAATCAGCATGAACCAAGCAGCTTCGTGGTTGAGCCTTTTCGTATGACTTGAGCAACTATAAGGTTGAGTCATTGGCCCGACCACGAATCTACATAATAATGTCCGCCGCATGGCCGCTGCATCCAGTGCACAGCCATGCGGCGGTTTTGTTTTTGTGGATTCACAGATAACTTTGCCAGCCTTTTACCCAAACATGATACTACTTTTATCTGATAAAACATCGAAAAATCGCTCTCTTTCAAATATTATGTGTAACTTTGCGGCATATTTATGAGCTTATGAAATCATTACGAGAGATATACCGCATTGGCAAAGGACCCTCTTCGAGCCACACCATGGGTCCACAGAAAGCAGCACAACTCTATCTGAAACAGCACCCTGAGGCCGAGGCCTTCCGAGTGACACTCTTCGGCTCGCTCGCAGCCACAGGCAAAGGCCACATGACCGACGTAGCCATCAAAGAGGTACTCGAACCGCAGGGCGTGGTGGAGATTATCTGGAAGCCCGACGTCTTCCTCCCCTTTCATCCCAATGCCATGAAGTTTGAGGTGCTCGACACCCAGGAGCCGCGAAAGTCATCCGACGACGGCCGCGCCTCATCGCCCTGGATCGTATATTCCATCGGCGGCGGAGCTCTGTCAGAGGGCGACTACCCCACCGGCATCCTTCCCGACTCACCGAATATCTATCCACTCACCCATCTGGTCGATATCCAGCACTGGTGCGACGACTCAGGGCGCGCCTATTGGGAATATGTCAAGGAGTGGGAAGATGACAGCATCTGGGACTATCTCCATGAAGTATGGGAGGCCATGAAAGCAGCCGTGGAGCGCGGCATCAAACACGACGGACGACTGCCCGGCCCGCTGAACCTTCAACGCAAGGCTCCCACCTATTACGTCAAGGCGCAGGGCTATAAGCAGAGCTTGCAGACGCGGGCGCTGGTCTACGCCTACGCACTGGCCGCCAGCGAGGAAAACGCCAGCGGCGGCACCATTGTCACAGCCCCCACTTGCGGAGCCTGCGGCGTCATCCCCGGCGTGCTCTACCATCTGTGGCAGGGCCACGACTTTTCCGAGAACCGCATCCTCCACGCCCTCGCCACAGCCGGACTGGTAGGAAACATCGTCAAGGAAAACGCCAGCATCTCCGGTGCCGACGTGGGCTGTCAGGGTGAGGTCGGCGTGGCCTGCGCCATGGCCTCGGCAGCTGCCTGCCAGCTCTTTGGCGGCAGTCCCGCACAGATAGAGTATGCCGCCGAGATGGGATTGGAACATCACCTGGGCATGACCTGCGATCCCGTATGCGGACTGGTGCAGATTCCCTGCATCGAGCGCAACGCCTTCGCCGCCACACGCGCCCTCGACGCCAACCTCTACGCCTCGTTCAGCGACGGCAAGCACCGCGTCAGCTTCGACAAGGTCGTCGAGGCCATGCGACAAACCGGCCACGACCTGCCCTCGCTCTATAAAGAGACTTCTGAAGGCGGACTGGCAAAACTCAGTATCAACAACAACGCTGACAAAGCCCTATGAGAAAGATTCTTTACCTCTGCATACCCGTCATCGCCTTCTCGCTGATGACCACCTCCTGCCGTATGGCTCCCAAGGAAGAGCTCGGCGACACCGTAGCCGCCAAGGTCTTCGAGCCCATCGACACCGCAGCCCTGCACCGCAAGCAGGCCGCCAAGATGAAAAATATCAAAGACAGCACCGACATCTTCTATGTGGGACCGGCCACTGATCAGAAAAGCCTGCAACTCATCAGCTATCCCAGCCGACGCGACACCCTCACGATGGGCCGCACAAGACACATCAAGAGATCCGGCTCGACGGACGTAGGAAATATCGTGCGCATTGCCCTGTGGACAAAGGGCAAAGACACGCTCGTGTCGAGAATCGAGGAGTATCAGCCCACCGTGAAGGCTGCGAAGAAATAGCAGCAAAGAAAATGGCATCGCAGGTACTAATCACAGACCATTGAACGGCCGAAATCATTAGGAAAACAGCATGTGGAAATAAAAAAGATGACCGTTTTCTTTTGGGTTTCACAAATAATGCTTATATTTGTAAACCTAAAAAGTAAATGAATGACGTGGCTTGTATATCTTATGGAGTTTCTTGCAGTATGCACCATCACTGCGGGAGTCACCCTGCTCATCAACTTCTTGGAACATAGAGGTGAGAAGACTAGGTTGAAGCCCGACCATGCGCAAGAGCTCAACAAGAAGCGTCTCGACAAAGCACTCAAAGCGCTTAACACACAAGCGCTTTGGGAGAAAGACCACGACGACCTGGTGGCTCGCTTTGACTATCAGAGCGGGCACTTCCGCGTGAGACTGGAGAAAGATTCTGCCTATGTCCGACTTTTCTTTTTCTACTTCTTCGACACGCCGGTCAGCTATCTCGAACCCGTGCGCAGCCTCTGCAACCAATGCAACCTCAATGCCGAGAGTTGCCGCATCGTCTACACCATCAATGAGAAAACGGGAAAAGTGGACTTGCATATCGTCGACACGCTCACTCTCCACGACGACGATGCCACCGACAACCTGCGCAAAGAGCTCAGCAGTATCTTCTATTGGCAGGCACTGTTTGTCCAGCAATACAGCGAGTTGAAACCATCCACCGAACATACCAGCAACCACGACGTGGAGAAGTTGGGCGCTGAGTGGCAACACGAACTCTTCCTCATACGCGAGCAGGAGATGATGCACCAAGAAGAAGGACCCAACTGGCATGAGCAGGAAGGCTCAGAGTTTAGCCTCGGCCACCTTCTCTCGGCCGCTTTGGGACTCTCCTCCCTGCAACCCGTCAGTCTGGATATTTGCCGGGGCGATCAAGTCGAGCATCACGACAGCGCCGATGAGATTCTCTCCTATCCCATTCATCAGGCAATCATCAAAGACGAAAAAGTCAGCAACACCTCTGCCATGCTGCGGCTCAGCTTCGTCAATCCTGCCGAACCCTCTATCCGTCAGCAGCTGATCATTGACGTAGAGGATGAAGGACAATCGACCGACACCATTTACTATCGGGTCACGCTGTGCCTCATCCCCACCCCATTAACGCCGGATCTCCCCGTGGAAAGCAACGACCACCAGAAAGTGACCACAAGCCTCCTGCTCGGCTATGACCTCAAGGGTAAGAAAAACATACAGGAGAAATTCAACTACATCTGGAAAGAGGCAATGGCCAAACAGCAGAAAGGAAGCACGGACCAACTCGACAAAGACGAGAAACTACTCCTGTACTTGCAGTCGCCAGAGCTCAAACAGCTCTTCTTCGAAAGCAAGGATCTCATCAACGAGAAACGATACTACGAGGCCATTAGAAGGCTGGAGCCGGTATATCAGAAATTGGCAAAAGCTAGCGGAGACATGGCACCTCAAGAGCTCGACAACTATTTCGAGGTCAGCTATTATCTTGGTACTTGCTATACATGCCTGGGACGATACAAAGAAGGAATATACTACTTGCAGCCTTTGATCAGCACGCGTCGCATCAGCTACACAGAGATGTATATCAACTGCCTGGTCAACTCGCACGACGGCCACGCAATGAGATTCATCGACAGATTGCTCTCGGAAATCGTTCCCCCCATGGTGAATAGAGATGGCGATGACGAAGAGGACTATCCCGATGAACAGCAAGCCGAAGAAACTTTCATCAGCTTCCTCAAACGCCGTAAAGCTTATCTCCTCGTGGAGATGAAAAACTATGATGCCGCAGAAAAGCTCCTCAAGCAAATGCTCGACGAGCCCGACAGCAGCGACTTCGCACTGCAAGAGTTGGCTTACATACAGAAAAACAAAGGTAAATAAACAACATACGACAACACACAGCAAGGGCTACCCTGCTGACTCACAACATCATTAAGACAATATGTACTATATACAAAAGAGCTTTGAAATCTCAGCCAGCCACCATCTCACACTGACTTACAGCAGCAAATGCACACAGCCACATGGCCACAACTGGCATGTCACCGTCTACTGTAAAGCACGGGAGCTCAACGAGAATGGCATGGTAGCTGATTTTGGACAAATCAAGCAACTCATCCACGGGCGCCTCGACCATCAGGACATCAACAAGGTGCTGCCCTTCAACCCCACCGCCGAGAACATCGCACGATGGATTGTCGACGAAGTGCCCAACTGCTATAAAGCTGTGGTCCAGGAAAGCGACAACAACATCGCGTGGTACGAGAAAGATGAGGAAGAAAGATAAATATAATAAGGAGAAAAAGATTAAGAAAGCTATCATATGAAGGAGTATCGAATCAACGAGATCTTCTATAGTCTGCAAGGCGAAGGACGCAACACGGGGCAGGCGGCGGTTTTCATCCGTTTCAGCGGCTGCAACCTCCACTGCTCGTTTTGTGACACCGATTTCACGGAGTATACCTTGATGACGCTCGACGACATCGTGCGGCATTTAGCCGACTTTCCTTCTCCAAAGTCCACGGGCGTGGCTTTGTGGTGCATCCTCACGGGTGGAGAGCCTTCACTGCAAGCCGACGACGAGCTTGTCGGCCGACTCCACCAACTCGGCTATCGAGTGGCTATGGAGAGCAATGGCACCCACCAGCCTCCCACAGGTTTGGACTGGCTGACCGTCTCCCCCAAGATCCAACCGATAGTGGAACAATGCAGTGAGCTGAAGGTGATCTTTGACGGCAAGGAGCAGCCCAGCGACTTCGGCATCAAGGCGCAGTACTATTATCTACAGCCCTGCGATACCGGAGACCGTGAGCAGAATCAGCGCATCGTGCATCAGTGCATTGAATATATCAAGCAGCACCCTCGCTGGCAACTATCACTGCAAACACATAAGATGGTAGGGATTGAGTAGCCTCAGCAGCCTCACCCCCTAACCCCTCTCCAAAGGAGAGGGGAGTAATATGCTTCAAGAAGTATTTAGACGCGAAGGAGGAAATCGGGAGTTCTACATTAGATAATTCAACATTCATCATTCAACACTCATATTAGACAATTCAACATTAGATAATTCATCATTAGACAATTCATCACTCAACATTCAACACTCAACATTCATAAATGCTCATTCTTCACTGGTTAGGAGTAGTAGGTTACACCTTGATCGTGTTGATCGTCATGCTCAAGGTGTTGATGGACAACCGGCAGCCGTCCAAGACCATGGCGTGGCTGTTGGTGCTATGGTTCATCCCTCTGCTGGGCATCATCCTCTATTTCTTCTTTGGGCAAAACACGCGCAAGGAAAGGATGATCAGCCAGCGGTCGCTTGACCAACTGACCAAGCGCGCTATGCTGGAGTTTGCTGAGCAGCGCGACCTGCGCATCCCCGAAACCTATCGTCCGCTGATGTCGCTCTTTAAAAACCAGAGCATGGCTCTGCCATTTAAAGACAATGAGGTGGAGATCTATACCAGCGGTTATGAGTTCTTCCCTTCCCTGCTCCACGAGATCAGTAAGGCCCGCGACCATATACATATCGACATCTTCATCTTTGCCGACGATGCTTTGGGCAACCTCATCGCCGACGCCCTCATCGACAAAGCCAAGGAAGGAGTGGAGGTGCGCGTCATCTACGACGACGTGGCCTGCTGGAAGGTACGTGGCAGCTTCTATGAGCGCATGCGCGATGCCGGCATCGATGTCCACGCTTTCATGCCCGTGAAGTTCCCGGCCTTCACCTCCAAAGTCAACTACCGCAACCACCGCAAACTGGTGATCATCGACGGCAAGGTGGGATTCATCGGTGGCATGAACTTCGCCACGCGCTATGTCAAAGGCACCGGAAAGCTCGCTTGGCGCGACACCCATCTCAAGGTGAGAGGCGGAGCCGTCTATGCCATTCAGCGTGCTTTCCTCGTCGACTGGTATTTCGTCGACCGCACGCTGGTCACCGACCGGAAATACTATCCAGAACTCGACATGCGCATCTCCAACGACTGCCTCGCGCAGGTAGTCACCAGCAGCCCTATCTCTCCTTGGCCCGACATCATGCAGGGCTATGTACGCGTGCTGCTTGAGGCCAAGCACTACGTCTATATGGAGAGTCCATACTTCCTCCCTACCGAGCCCATTCTCTTTGCCATGCGCACGGCAGCACTGGCCGGCGTCGACGTCAGACTGATGATCCCCCTGAAGAGCGACTCGCGCATTGTCGACCGATCCTCCATCTCATATGTCATGGAGACACTGGAAGCCGGCGTGAAAGTCTATCTCTACAAAGCCGGATTCAACCACTCCAAGCTCATGATCTGCGACGATAGCCTCTGCACATGCGGCAGCACCAACGTGGACTTCCGAAGCTTTGAACACGACTTCGAGTCAAACATCTTCTTCTATGACCGCGGGATGGCACTGCGCATGAAAGAGGTATTTCTCAACGACCAAGCCAACAGTCTGCTGATCGATGAGGTGAGAGAGGTGGAACATCAGAGCTTTTTCAGCCGGCTTTGGGAAAGCATTCTCCGTGTTGTCAGCCCACTGATGTAACCCACCTGATTATAGATAGTCAGTCTGCTGACGCGACTATCCGATTGTAATCACATATTCGCTCATAAAGCTCGATCCCGGCAGCAGCTGGTTGACGAGATACTTGTCGCGCAACTCTCCATCGAAGCCGTCGACATCGGTCACGCCATACCACGGCTCAATACAGATGAAGGGCGCGTCTTTCCCCCCCGGACTCCAAATGCCGAGTGCCGGAGCCTTGGTCTGAACAGTCACCACAGCCTTACCCTCAGCATCCAACAGTTCTATCTTTCTGATCTGACTGTGATCAAACACCAGGGCGTCGCTGTCGAAGCTTTGCGTGTCAAAGGCCCACACACCGTTTTCGGTCTTCACCTCCTCGTGGCGCGCGCGGTCCAAGCAGCCTTGCCCTGCCAGGAAGCGACGGATGGGCTCCACATTGTCGAAGCGTAGACGACCGTGAAGCGCCTCTCCCTGCTTCATGTCAGGCACATTGAAGGCCGGATGTCCTCCCACTTGGAACCAAATGGTCTTGTCGTCGGTATTCTCCACATGCCACACCACATGCAGCTGATTGTCCTTCAGCCGGTAGCTCACGGCAAGATTGAAATGGAAAGGATACTTCTCCAGCGTCTCTGCCGAGTCATGCAGGGCAAAGACCACCTGCTCATCGCCTTTGGCAATCAGATGGAAATCCATGTCACGCGCAAAGCCGTGGCGCGACAAAGGATAATCTTTGCCACCCACATGATAGACACCATTCCACAAGCTGCCCACAATGGGGAAGAGTATCGGCGAATGACGACCCCAGTATTTGGGATCGGCCTGCCACAGATATTCCTTACCTTGCGCATCCTTCACGCTGACCAGTTCTGCGCCGTGATCAGCGATTTCCACAGTGAGTTGTGAATTCTTAATCTGCTCCATTATTCTCAATGATTGGTTTACTTCATAGCAAAGTTATGAAAAAGTACGTTGATGAACAAGAGAAAATGATAATATCTCATAAAAATTGAGTAACTTTGCACTCGATATTACATTTTTTGTTTAGTCAATAGGTTACCAATCATTTATTAAGACAGTATTCATGGAAGGGAACACTACAGAAAACAGTACGTCGACAAAGGAGTTAACCCGCAAGCTCGACTTGCTGTTGCGTACCGGTGAGATTTTGATGAACAGCAGTGCCGACACCAGCCGTGTCAAGCGCAACATGGAGCGCACGGCGGCTTTTCTCGGATTGCCAAAAGAAAACCTGCATGTTGAGATGGACTACTACATGCTGCAGGTGAACCTCAGCGATGAGACACACTCCTACTCCAAAATGCGCCGGTGCGACAAACACGCCATCAACTTCTACGCCATTCAGGAGATCAGCAAGCTCTCGTGGCGCGCCATTAAAGAAGACTACTCGCTCGACAAGTACAGCGAGGAACTGGAGAAGATTGCGCATGGTCCCCACTACTACAGCGAGTGGATAATCGCTATCTGTGCCGGTTTTGCCTGCGGCGGCTTCTGCGTGCAGTTCGGTTGCGACTGGACCGCTTTCTTCTACGCTTCCCTTGCTGCCATTCTTGGCAACCGCCTGCGTATGTGGCTCAACAAGAAAGGCTCCAACAGCTATTTCAATATTGGTGTAGCCGCCTTTGTCTCCACGCTCATCGCCTGGCTCACCACATTCCTCTCCACCCCGGCCGTTGCCGCGCATCTGCCTGAGTGGCTCGCTACAGTGCTCCACTCCGACACCCCTTACCATCCTTTTATGGCCTGCGCGCTGTATATCGTGCCGGGAGTGCCGCTGATCAACTTTGTCAACGACATGCTCGACAACCATATTGAGAATGGACTCATTCGTGCCACCAACACCATGCTTATGGTCATGGCGATGAGCTTCGGTATTGCTTTGGCTATAAAGGTCTGTGGTCAGGACAACTTTGTCAAGAACCTGAGCATGATCCCGCACAACAGCTTCATCTCCTACGCCATTGCCGCCGCCATCTCGGGTATGGGTTTCGCCACTATCTACAACACACCCAAGCGCCTGATGCCGTGGATAGCTTGCGGCGCCGTCATTGCCGTGTGCTCGCGCAACTTTGTCAACCTCGGCCCTGCTAACCACAACATCGGATTGGGCCAGGGCCTGATGATTGGTTCGCTCGTTGGCTCAGCACTCATCTCGGTCATCAACATCAAGATGGTGCACAAGCTCCATACGCCTCATCAGGTCATCACCATCCCCGCTGTCATCCCGATGATTCCCGGTGTGCTGATGTATCGTGGACTCTATGGACTTATCGACATGCAGGGTATCGTGGGTGAGGTCACCTTTGCCACTCACAACGCCATCAACGGCTCACTCGTCATCATCGTCATCGCCATGGGCGTAGCCATTCCCAACATCTTCGCCCGCAAGTGGATCGCACCCAACCGCAAGCGCAAGCTCCACCAACTCATCGAGGAGCGCAAGGCCAAGGGTAAGTTCGTCGATCTCTGCGAGTGCGAGACGAAATAACCGTCAACAACCATCATGCTGAAAATAGAAGATATTCGTGATAAGCGCATCGCCGTGCTGCTCTCCGGGGGCGTAGACAGCTCTGTTGTCGTCTACGAGCTCGCCCGGATGGGCCTGCACCCCGACTGCTTCTACATCAAGATTGGTCCCGAAGAGAAGGAGGAGTGGGACTGCAACTCCGAGGAGGACTTGGAGATGGCTACCGCCGTGGCTGCCCGTTTCCACTGTCGTCTGCAAGTGGTGGACTGCCATAAGGAATACTGGAGCCAAGTGACACGCTACACCATGGAAAAGGTGAAGGCGGGCTTCACCCCCAACCCCGACGTGATGTGCAATAGACTCATCAAGTTCGGTGCCTTCGACGAGAAGATGGGCCACGACTACGACCTCATCGCCACGGGACACTACGCCCAGACCGAGTGGATCGACGGGCGCAAGTGGCTCACCACCAGTCCCGACCCAGTGAAGGACCAAACCGATTTCCTGGCACAGATCTACAACTGGCAACTGCAAAAGGCTATCTTCCCCATCGGTCACTTCGTCAAGGACGAGGTGCGCGAGATTGCTGAGCGTGAGCATCTCATCAATGCCAAGCGCAAGGACTCTCAGGGCATCTGCTTCCTCGGTAATATCGACTACAACGAATATGTCCGCCGTTATCTCGGCGAGCAGCCCGGCGACATCATCGAATGGGAGACGGGAAAGCGCATCGGCGAGCACCGCGGACTGTGGTTCCACACCATCGGACAGCGCAAAGGACTCGGGCTCGGTGGCGGACCGTGGTTCGTCATCAAGAAAGACGTGGCAAAGAATATCCTCTATGTCAGCCACGGCTATGATCCACAGACAGCCTACAAGCAGGACTTCACAATCCACGACTTCCATTTCCTTACCACCGAAGTGGATCAGCCCCGCGTGACGTTTAAGATCCGCCATACACCGGAATATCTCACCGGCTCGGTGGAGCACGCCGGAGAAGGACGCTACATCATCCATGCCGACAAGAAGATCCATGGTGTGGCTCCCGGACAGTTCTGCGTGGTCTACGACGAGCAGCACCACCGCTGTTTCGGCTCGGGTGAGATTGAGATGGAATAAAGAAAGAATAGAGGTAAAATAGTACAGAAGGGTAAAACAAATAAAGCAAAGGCTCACTACATTATGAAAAGACTACGTTTATTACTGATAATCGTTTGTTTGTTTTTTAGTTTCCCAACTATGTTCGCTGAGACGATTGCCGGACGATGGACGGTAGAAAAAGCCAACAAGTGGTATACGCAATACCCTTGGATGGCTGGTTGCGATTATATCCCTGCCAACGCCGACAATCAGATAGAGATGTGGAGCGAGACTACCTACGACCATGCCACTATCGACAAGGAACTGGGATGGGCCGAGCAGTTGGGATTCAAGACCCTGCGCGTGTTTCTCAGCAGCATCGTCTATGCCCACGATCCTCAAGGATTAAAGACACGGATGGATGACTTTCTCTCCATCTGCGCTTCACATGGTATCAAGCCGATGTTTGTCTTCTTTGACGACTGTTGGAATGCGGTGTCTGCATACGGCCCACAGCCTCAGCCTCTCACGGGTGTTCACAACAGCCAGTGGGTACAGGATCCCTCCTGCGATCTACGGTTAGACACCACAAAGCTCTATCCGCAACTGATGCGCTATGTTCAGGATATTCTCACGACCTTCGGCCACGACAGCCGTGTACTCATGTGGGACCTCTATAATGAGCCGGGCAACAGCCATCATGGCACCACGTCACTGCCCCTGCTGCGCAATGTGTTTATTTGGGCTCGCCAATGCCAACCCACGCAGCCGCTGACAGCCGGCATTTGGCGCGAGACCGATGATTTCAAACCACTCAACGACTTTCAGTTGAGCAACTCCGACATCATCTCTTATCACGACTACCATGACTCCATCCACCACGAGCAGGAGATCAAGAAGCTCCAGGCACTCGGTCGCCCCTTGGCTTGCACAGAATATATGGCGCGCACACAGGGCAGTTTCTTCCGCACCATCATGCCCCTGCTCAAACGCCACCACGTGATTGCCATCAACTGGGGACTGGTCACCGGAAAGACCAACACGCGCTATGCCTGGGGCGATCCACATCCCGACGGCAGCGAGCCTGACGTGTGGTTCCACGACATCCTGCGACCCGACGGATCGCCTTACCTACCCAAAGAGGTGGAGTTCATCAAGAGTTTAACCCACTGAGGAGGAAAAGGAAGTAACATACTTGGCAAAAGCATAAGACTGAGGAAGTATAAGATACTCTGATTGGCGGCAAACTATTGCTTAACCTTTCTATTTCGTACAGCCACTACTGTAAGACTGGCTAATAGCACAAGGAAGGCTACAAGAATAGCTATCATCGGACCCTTGTAGCGTTCGGGTTGTATCCATATCTCTGTGAAGAAATTGACTCGTCCAAGAATCTCTACAGGGGTCCAAAAGACGATAACCGTTGCAATGGCCATGCGAATGTTAGCCCCCCAAGAGGCAAGCCTCAACTCCTTGCGAAACATAAATATCGATCCGACAAAGCAACCGAAACCTACCAAGAACGTAACAGGACTATGATCACCGATGAAGTGTGGGTCATAGCAAAACATAAGTGCCAAATAGCTTGTCCACAGTATCATGTTCAGTTCCATGAACGTGACAATGCTCACATGGCGAGTCATGGGGCGCACCACGATCTCGGCCTTATGCTTACCAAAGAACAGCCGCTGCCACCAGTTGATGAAGTTGCAACCCGTACGTGTGCAGAAAATATAAAGAGTCATTACCATTGCCCACAATCCAAAGGTTGCCGGTAGAATGAGATATTCCGGACGCGTAACCACCACGCCATCGACCACTTCTGGTTGGGTGCCATAACGGTTGGCATAGTATTGAAATAGAAACTCCACCCAACCGGTCCAAAAAAGTAGTCCACCGAAAAGTCCACAAAGTGTTTGCCGTGTGTCACCCTTGGCAAAGACACCCGCAACGACGATAAAAAGTCCCACGAAGCCCATCATGAAGCCGGCATAATGTACGGCTGTGGGAGTCATCACGCGATCCATGATCATCATCATAGCATGGCCAAGGGGCATGGTGAAGAGTACCAAGAAGAACGAGGCCATTGTTCTGCCCCAATAGTGCTTTCTTTTAGCTGTTTCCATTATTATTAATTGAAAATCGCATCTTCTATTTATCAACTGCAAAAGTAAGACTATTTTATGTTATATGCAATACTCTATACTGCCGAAATCTGCTTTCCCATATTCTTTTGTACACATTCGAGGAGGGTCTCACTAATATGTCATTTCCCCGCTCTTAGTATCAATCGTAGGCTCTGCTTGTAGTTGACATAGTTCCAAAGCCAGTTGAGTAGCACGAAGAACTTGTTCTTTACACCGAGAATCGACCGCAGGTGCATGACAAACCACAATAGCCAGGCCGTGAGTCCGCCGAACTTCCATCAGCTAATCTCCGCCACGGCAGCCTTACCGCCCAATCCACATCCCACGATGACCACTCTTGTACGTTCTCCTTTTCGAATGCTCGCTCTCATCGTCTCACTCCTCAGTCATTCATTTCATTGTTTGCCATTTTTGTCAGCATATTATTGGTATCACTTCTAACTTAATTGCCACAAAAGCCGTGCCGTCTTCTTATTATTAATAATGTGGTCACAATTGTTACCGCACGGTCACCTATGTTAACCGCATGGAAGAGCAAAGATCACATTTGTTACCAACACCAGTTGTATTTTCGACATCGTGCCACAATGGTATCACTTTTGCAATTATGTCAGTGAAGTCGAAAAGACAAGTAAACAAATAACAATTAAAGATATACGATTATGAACAGTAAACTGACAAAAGACATGACGGTCGGCTCCATTGTAGCCGAGGATTTCAATCGTGCACAGACACTTGAGCAGATGGGCATCGACTACTGCTGCCACGGCTCGGACACGCTGCAGACAGCCTGCGAGAAGAAAGGACTCAACGCTGACGACGTGCTGGCAAAGCTCGACGGAGAAGAGGTTGCCGCTGGGGGTGCTCCCGACTTCGCCAACTGGCCACTGGACCTGCTCCTCGACTATGTGCTGAAGAAACATCACCGCAACTTCCACCTTCACCACGAAGCACTCATGCAACTCGTCAGTAAGGTAGCCAGCGTACATGGTGTCCGTCACCCCGAGCTCTTAGACGTGAGAGATGCTGTAGCCGCTTCGTTTGAGGAACTCGACAGTCACTTCGCTAAGGAGGAGAACATTCTCTTCCCACAGCTCTACGAAATCTATCGCGCTCAGGAAGAGGGTCGTCCCGCAGCACCCTGCCATTGCGGAACCATCGCCAACCCTATCCGACAGATGATGCTTGAGCACGATGCCACGGGCGAGATGTGGGAGCACATCACCGAGCTGACACACAACTTCGAGACACCGTCCGACGGCTGCGCATCCTATCATCTCATGAACCAGCAGCTCCG